>NZ_CP064653.1:1371022-2056533 GCF_015711015.1 Methylomonas sp. LL1 | reverse complement strand
ATTTGAGGTCCAGGGCAGGGTTGCTAAGGTCGGGGTTACCCAGCACAAGCATCGAAGCAGCGCTATCGGCCGGCATCGGTGACAGGAATTGCAATACGGACGCGCTGGGAAGAACACTCAGGCCGTAACGCTCGACCAGCATTTTGCCATCCGCTCCCCGCAGTACTGAAAAAGGCAAGTAATGAAGAGCTCCGTGAGGAACGATAATGATGCGGCTGGTCCCCGACAGTATTTTGTCGATAGGTTGCCACAGATGCTGATACAGGCGTTCGGCATGGCTTTGCCACTTGTCGCTATCCGGTTGTCCGATGGCGTTGCGTAGCGCCTGTATCTCCGTTTCAATCCGGCCTTTATCCAGCGTCACGGCGTGTAGTTTGCCGTTCTTGAGTACGAAAGCATGGAGATCGGTTCCCGAGTAGTAGTATTCGACCAGGGATTCTTCAGCCGACAGCATGGTTGCCACCTGGCCGATAGGGGTGATACCCACGCTGACCAACGAGGCTAGACGGGGCGAGGTCGCGGCCAATTGCTGCCGAGCAACGGCCAGCGAGCGAATCTCCGGAGTGTCCGGTCCGACCGGACTTACCAGTTTCTGCTGGGTAACCTGATCCAGGGAGTCAATCTCCGCTAAAACCCGACGCGCTTGTCCAGGATCGGCATCGCGGATTGCAAACTCGCTTTTCGATGCCAGCAGGTCAACCAACGCGCGGGATTTGGCACGTTCGGCGACATCGAATCCCTGCCGGTCGAGACCTTGTCGCAGCAGGAGGCTGACCAGTTGAGCATAGACCGCCTGCTTGTCGCCCACGAATCCGATGCGTCCGGCTTCGGTACTGATCGATGATCGGCGTTGCTCGATGACTTCGATTGCGCGTTGCAGCAGATCAATCGCGGCGGGCAGGTCGTTTTCCGTGATGGCGATACGGGCGCGATCATAGAGCACGACCCAGTATAGGGTGCCGTACTGGTTGATTTGAGGATGTTTCAATAACTCATCGTAACCAAGCTTAGCCTCCGAACCCCGTCCCGTTTCAAGGAGGCTCTTGCAGCGCATGAAGAAGCGCGGCAAGTTCTGGAAGGTTGGGTCGTAGAATGCCGTTAACGTCGGGCTGACGGCCGCGCCGGGATCGGAAATACTGGCCAGCGCCGAGGCAAAGTCCTTCAACGCGATCTGGATACGAGCCATTGCCGTGTATTTTTCCGGCCCTAGATTGCTGGTATCCAGATTAACGGCCCGAATTCGTTCCAGCTGCTGTCGCGCTTCGCTATCGGCCCCCGCCAGAGCTTGGGCAACGCCGAGGGTGCCACCGGTCATGATCAGTTGGGAGCGGTAAAAGGGCTGGTTTGGTTTCAAGTTTCCGGCGGCGGTATTGGCTTGGTGTATCGCCTCTTCAAGCAGGCCCTGGTCAAGAGCAACTGCAGCCCGAATGATGGCCGGATAGACGGACAAATCCGCGCCAAATGCCGAGCTATCTCCCGCCTGTAGCCGTTTCTCCAGCCGTTCCACTGTTGCCAGCGCCTGACGGTATTTGCCAACCTCGTAGTAGGCGCCGCCGAGCATCATCAACTGAAAACTGGAGACATCTTCGCCTCCCCGGATCGAAGGCTCCAAAGCCTCGATCAATTCGTGGTGTTTGCCTTGCTGGGCGAGGCTGCTGAGTTCCAAGTCGCCGCTTATGGCATGCACCGAACTCGACAGAAGTTGGATCGATAGGGTTAGAAGCCAGGTGAGGGGTAGGCGCATCCGGTTTAGCCTCCGTCGAGTGCTTAGATGTGACGTAGTTTTGACCAAGCCGCCTGTTTGCAACGGCTTGGTTTTTCAAAAATGGAAGATCGAATCGAAGAAGCCAAAGGTAAAGTTAAGGAAACCGCCGGCGCTCTAAAAGGGTTATGCATTCCGCTCGAATTCGAGCGGAATGATTTTGAAGCGCGGCCTGCGTTTAGTATCCGACTGTTGTCCGCTTTTACAATCTTGGGCAATGTGGAATCACTCGCCGCTATGCTCCAATGCCGGCGCGCGACTGGTATCGGAAGCGGCTTTGCTGAGATCGGCCATTTCCTCGACCGACAACACCCGGTTGACGTTGAGCAGGATGATGAAGCGGCCGTTGCGTTTGGCCATGCCGTTGATGAATTCGGGCCGGATGCCGGTGCCGAAACTGGGCGGCGGTTCGATGTCTTGTTGGCCGATGTCGATCACTTCATTCACCGCATCGACGATGATGCCGATGTCCTGTTGGTTGTCGTCGGATTGAACACCTGTTTCGACGATGACGATACCGGTGCGCTTGGCAATCTGGGTGCTACCCTTGCCGAAGCGCGCCGACAAATCCACCACCGGCACCACGCTGCCGCGCAGGTTGATGACGCCGCGCACGAAGGCCGGCATCATCGGCACTTCGGTCAGGTTGCCGTAATCGATGATTTCCTTAATGTTCAAAATCCCCAGCGCATAGACCTCGCCGCCCAGGACGAAGGTGAGGTACTGGCCGGCCCCGGCCAGCGAACTTTCCGGCAGAACCGCCGGCAATTGATCGGTTGTTGCGATGGCTGCCATGATGTCCTCCTAAAAACGTTCGAAATGGCTCAGATCGAGGCCGGCTTCGAGGGCGTCCTCGCCGCGATGGGCTTGCGCGGCCTGCTTGGTTTTTTCGGCCTTCCTGCCGCTTTTCGGCGCGGAGCGCACGATTTTGGATTCGCCTTGGTTGATCTTGAAAAAACTCATCAGACTTTGCAGTTGTTCGGCCTGGCCGGTCATCTCCTCGGCGGTGGAGGCAAGCTCTTCGCTGGCCGATGCATTTTGCTGGGTGATCTGATTCATTTGGTTCATCGCGGTGTTGACCTGACTGACGCCGGCCGATTGTTCCTGCGAAGCGGCGGCGATTTCCTGCACCAGATCCGAAGTTTTGGCGATACTGGGCACGATGGCATCCAGCAATTCGCCGGCACTTTCGGCGGTGTTGACGCTGGTTTCCGCCAGTTGGCCGATTTCCTGCGCCGCCACCTGGCTGCGTTCCGCCAGTTTGCGCACTTCCGCCGCCACCACCGCGAAGCCCTTGCCGTGTTCGCCGGCCCGCGCAGCCTCGATCGCGGCGTTGAGCGCCAACATGTTGGTTTGGTAGGCGATGTCGTCGATGATGCCGATCTTGTTGGCGATGTCCTTCATGGCACTAACCGTCTGCTTGACGGCGACGCCACCTTCGGCCGCTTCCTTGGCGGCCTTGCCGGCCATGCCGTCGGTGACTTTGGCATTTTCGGTATTCTGATTGATACTGGCCGCCATCTGCTCGATGCTGGCGCTGGTTTCCTCGACGCTGGCCGCCTGTTCGCTGGAGGCTTGCGACAAGGATTGCGAGGTAGAACTGATCTGTTCGGAAGCATTGCCCAGTTCATCGGCGGCGCTGATGACCTTGGCGATGGTTTCCGACAGTTTGGCGACGGTGTTGTTGACGGTGTCCTTGAAGTCGCCGAGCTGGCCTTTATAGTTACCCTTGACGGTGCGGGTCAAATCGCCTTGTTCGACCAATGTCAGCACCTGAACCGCTTCGCTGACCGGCAGCACGATGCCGTCCAGGATTTGATTGATGCCTTGCACCAGTTTGCGGAAATCGCCTTGATGTTTGGCGGCGTCGGCGCGGACATCCAGACGGCCTTCCCCGGCGGCATTGATCAGGTTATCGGTATCGGCTATGACGGTTTTCAGGTTGATCAGCACCAGCTCAAGGCTCTTGGCGACCAAGTCGTTTTCCGAACGGACGTTGACCTTGACCGACAAGTCGCCCCCGGCGATGGCTTGGGCCGTCGCCGCTTGCTGATTGATGGCGTCGATCGCCAGATTCAGATTGTTCTTGATGGCGTTGAAGTCGCCATTATAAGCGTTGGTAATCTTGGGTGGCGTGTCGCCCTTGGCGATACGATCCACATAATCGGCCGCCACGTTCAGAGGTCCGATCACCGCATCAAGCGTACCGTTAACCCCTTCGACGATTTTCTTGAAGTCGCCTTGATGCTGGGTGGCATCGGCGCGAGTCGCCAGGCGGCCTTCCACCGCCGCTTTCGCCAGCACATTGGCATCGGCCACCAGCGCGTTGACCGCATCGATACAGGTATTGAGGTTGTTTTTCAGGATATTGAAATCGCCGTTGTAGGTGTCGGTGATTTTGGCGGGGATATTGCCCTTGGAAATCTTGTCGACATAATCGGCCGCCACGTTCAACGGCCCGATTACCGCATCCAGAGTATTGTTAACCCCTTCGACGATTTTCCTGAAATCGCCCTGATGCTGGGTGGCATCGGCGCGAGTCGCCAAGCGGCCTTCCACCGCCGCTTTCGCCAGCACATTGGCATCGGCCACCAGCGCGTTGACCGCATCGATACAGGTGTTGAGGTTGTTTTTCAGGATATTGAAATCGCCGTTATAGGTGTCGGTGATTTTGGCGGGGATATTGCCCTTGGAAATCTTGTCGACATAATCGGCCGCCACGTTCAACGGCCCAATTACCGCATCCAGTGTATTATTAACCCCTTCGACGATTTTCCTGAAATCGCCTTGATGCTGGGTGGCATCGGCGCGGGTGGCCAAGCGGCCTTCCACCGCAGCTTTCGCCAGCACATTGGCATCGGCCACCAGCGCGTTGACCGCATCGATACAGGTGTTGAGGTTGTTTTTCAGGATATTGAAATCGCCGTTGTAGGTGTCGGTGATTTTGGCGGGGATATTGCCCTTGGAAATATTATCCACGTAATTGGCCGCCACGTTCAACGGCCCGATCACCGCATCCAGCGTGTCGTTGACGCCTTCGACGATTTTCCTGAAGTCGCCTTGATGTTTGGTGGCATCGGCGCGAGTCGCCAAGCGGCCTTCGATCGCGGCTTTGGACAGTAGGTTGGCATCGGCCACCAGTGCGTTGACCGCATCGATACAGGTGTTCAGATTGTTTTTCAAGATATTGAAATCACCGTTGTAAGTATCGGTGATTATGGCGGGAATGGCGCCCTTGGAAATGTTGTCGACGTAATTGGCCGCCACGTTCAACGGCCCGATAACAGCATCCAGCGTGTCGTTGACGCCTTCGACGATTTTACGGAAGTCGCCTTGGTGCTTGGTGGCATCGGCGCGGGTGGCCAGACGGCCTTCCACGGCGGCTTTCGATAGCATATTGGCATCAGTCACCAAAGCCTGGATGTTGCGTTTCAGCAGCATTAGCCATTCGTGGATTTGGTCGTCGCCGGAGGCTTTCGCCATTTCCGCCGTCATGTCGCCGTTGGCCAGCTTGGTGACGTAGGCGATCAGGTCGGACAGCCAGCCATGCACGCCGTTGACGGCCTGTTTCATCTTGTCGTGATCGCCCTTGCAGGCGATGTCGACTTTCTGGCGTAGATTGCCGCCGCAAATCAGGCTCAGAATCCGGTTGCCTTCGCCGATAGGCAGCAAAATCGCATCCAGCATGTCGTTGACACCGACTATGACCTCGGCATAAGCACCCTTGAATTGTTCCGGCTTACCGCGTTCGGAAAGCTGTCCTTCCCTGGAGGCCACGGTCAGACGCTGCAGTTCTTTTTGCAGGCCTTGCAGTGTGGTTGCGACATTGTTGACCGCCAGTTTCATTTTTTCATGGTCGCCCTGGTAAGTCTGAGCGATCAACTCATCAATCTTGCCGTTGGAGATTTGCGCCAGAATCCGGTTGCCTTCGCCTATCGGCAGCAGAATCGCGTCCAGCATATCGTTGACACCACCGACCACCTCGGCATAGGCGCCCTTGAACTGTTCCGGCTTGCCGCGTTCTGACAAATGGCCTTGCTTGGAGGCGCCGGTCAGGCGTTGCAGTTCCTTCTGCAGATTTTGCAGCGTCAGTGCCATGTTTCTCATCGCGGTCAGCAACTGGCCGGTTTCATCGCTGCTGTTGACCTGAATATTGGATGTCAGATCGCCATCGGCCATTTTCTGGGCGGTATCCATCGCCAGGCTCAACGGTTGGGTGATGGAACGGGTTACCCAGAAGGCAATCCCCAATCCCATCAATATGGCGATTCCACCCAACATTAACATCAGATTTCGCGCCTCGCCATAAGCTTCCTCTGCTGCCTTGACATCCTCTTCATTGTTTTCTTGCTGATGCTGCACGTGCTCTTCCAGGGCCGCTTGCCATTTAGCCACGGCCGGGCCGGCCTTGGTCAGCAGTAAATCGGTGGCTTCGGTATTTTTGTTGGCCATGCCCAATTCTATGACCTTGTTATTGACATCTCGACCCGCTAGGGCTGCGTCATCGATGGCTTTGCGTAATGCCTTGCCTTTTTCACTGCCCGGAAATTTTTCCAGCTCTTCACGGGCCTTGTCGTAGGTTGCGCGCGCTTTATCCAGTTTTTCCTTTTCCAATGGAATGTCGGCTTCGTTCGTCACCAAAATGATGTTGCGAATTTGGCGGGTGACAATATGGATGCTATCGGACATGGTATTCAGCAACGCCGTTTTAACATCGTTATTGTTAACGATTTTATTCATCTTGGCGTCCTGGGCCGCCATGCCGCTCAGGCCTTCATAAATCAAAACCACCATCAACAGCAGCACTATGCTAAAACCCAAGCCGAGCCGCATTCCTATTTTCATATTCTTAAACATGTTGTTCTCCCGGTAGATAACTGACAAGCCCGACAAATGCCGGGTTAACCTCATATATTTCAGCCTTGTATTATTCTAATGACGGACAAATCCGCCCCGATGTTGGTTATCCGGTAACCGAACCTTGCGCCTGTTGCCGCAGCATGGTGGGGACATCGATAATCAGCGCGACTTCGCCGCTGCCGAGGATGGTGGAGCCGCCCAAGCCCTGCACATGGCCGAACAGTTTGCCCAGCGGCTTGATCACGGTCTGCAACTCGCCCATCAGCCTGTCGACCACCAGTCCGGCTTTAAGGTCTAGATGTTCAACCACGATGATGTTTTGCCGGCGCGAGACAGGGCCTGACTTATGAAATAATTGCCGCAAGCGGATGAAGGGCAGCACTTCGCCGCGCAGTTCCATATAGTCTCGGTTGTCGTCGACCGGCAGCTCCACGCATTCCACGACTCTATCCAGCGGAATCACATACGAGGTATCGCCGACGCCGACCAAAAAGCCGTCGATGATCGCCAGCGTCAGCGGCAGATGGATGCGTAGCGTGGTGCCTTGGCCGGGCTGGCTGTCGACATGAATAATGCCGCGCAATTCGGTGATGTTGCGTTTGACCACGTCCATGCCGACCCCACGTCCAGACAAGCTGGACACCTGGTCGGCGGTGGAGAAGCCGGGTTCGAAGATCAGCGCGTAAATTTCCTGGTCGCTGAGGGTTGCTCCCGCTGGTATCAGTTCGCGTTCGACCGCCTTGGCAATGATTTTATCGCGGTCCAATCCGCCGCCGTCGTCGCCGACTTCGATCACGATGTTACCGGAACTGTGATAAGCGTTGAGCCGCAAGGTGCCTTGCACGGGTTTGCCGCGTTCGGCGCGGACTTCGGCGCGTTCGATGCCGTGATCCATCGCGTTGCGCACCAGATGCATCAACGGATCGCCGATTTTTTCGACCACCGATTTATCGACTTCGGTTTCGGCGCCGCTGATCTCCAGCTTGATGTCCTTGCCCAGCTCCTTGCTGACATCGCGTACCACGCGCTGGAAACGGCTGAAGGTGGTGCCTATCGGCACCATCCGCAGTTGCAACGCGCTGTCCCTGACTTCCTCGACCAGACTGATGACGTTGGCATTGGCTTCCTGCAGGGTGACGTCGCCGGTTTTCATGCCGCGCAGGCTGGCGGCGGCGGTGGAAATCACCAGTTCGCCGATCAGGTCTATCAATTTGTCCAGGCGTTCGGCGTCGACCCGGATGCTTTGGTTTTCGCGGGCTTTGTTATCCTTAAGCTGTTTTTGCTTTTCCAGCGCGGCACTGACGATAGGTTGTTGTACGACTTGCTTCTCGACCAGGATTTCGCCGATGCGTTGAGATGGCTGTTGGGCTTCGATCCGATCGGTTTGGGCCTTAAGGCCGTCTTCCAGTTCGCGTTGGGTGATCACGCCGCTTTTGATCAGTAGTTCGCCGAGTTGGGCGTTGTCTTCCGTTAACGACTCGATCAGTTCGACGTAGTAGGGGATGCGATTTTCCAGCGGCAAGATGTGAATGTGGCTGCCGTCGCGGACAAAGTCGAAGGCGCCGTCGATGGTGGCTTTATCGGCATTGCTTTTCAGCACGATCTCAAAACCCAGATAGTTGCTTTCCGCGTCCATCTGCTCGGCCTCCGGCATGGTGTGGCTGAAGGTGGTCAGATGAACGATTTCGCCAATGGTGGTCAGATAACGGATAAACGATAGCGGGTCCATGCCGTCGCGGAGGCAGTTCGGGTGAAATTGCAGGAACAGATGCCAGTTACCGGATTCGATCTTGTTGCCGCCCAGGTTTTGCACGCGTTCACTAG
This sequence comes from Methylomonas sp. LL1, assembly GCF_015711015.1. Taxonomy (NCBI): domain Bacteria; kingdom Pseudomonadati; phylum Pseudomonadota; class Gammaproteobacteria; order Methylococcales; family Methylococcaceae; genus Methylomonas; species Methylomonas sp. LL1. The sequence continues at coordinate 2,048,087 of NZ_CP064653.1, read as the reverse complement.
TATCCGGCACGGTGCTGACACGGGTTTCGGCCGCCGCCACGGGTTCCAGATAAGGCAATAGCGCTTGCAACAGTTGCCGGCCTATTGCGCTGTATTCCGGATTTTCTTCGAGCCGGCCGTCGGCAATCTCTCGAACCAAAAGATTGAGGTGATCGCAACAGGGCAACAGGGCTGCAATCAATTCGGAACAGATGCCCAGTTTGCCGTCACGCAGCTTATCGAGCACACTTTCCAGGACATGGGTAAAACGGACGATGTGGTCGAGTCCGAATACGCCGGATGAGCCCTTGATGGTATGCGCGGCGCGGAAGATGGCGTTGATCGTCTCCGCCGGATCCTCGAGAGTTTCCAGCGCCATCAGACCGGCTTCCATATCCACCAGTAATTCGCTGCTTTCGATGGTGAAGGTGGTCAATGCTTCTTGCATGTCTTTATCGAAACTCATCGCGGTTATTCCTCGTTGCGAGCCGGTATCACCAAAGTGTCGAATGCGCCGGTGAGCTTGATCAATTCCGGAACCTACGGCACCACCTGGACGTGTTTGATCTCATTCATGGCCTTTACGGGGTTTCCCTGCTTGGGGCGAGGACGGGAGAAACGATTGCGGGCCGGTTATATCGATTTAGCTAAGGTAGGCAAGCAGGATTTTCAGTGCGTCGCCGGGAACCGGGAAATGAGCCAGTCGGGTTTCCGAAAAGTGGCGCTGGATAGGACGAGCTCGCTATTCCATGGAACAGTCTAGTCGCTGTTTCACCCCATGCTTAAAAATGTGACTTCGTGTGTGGTTTTAACTCGCGGATGGGTGTTGGTCAAGGAATATTTTTGGCCAGGCATCAATCCCGCGCGACAAGCCAATATTGACCTTGGGACGGCCGTAAAATGTCGTTTTTATCGGCGAGTCCATGCGGATAGCCGGGATAACCATGTTGGTTGAGTTTGGCTGAAAGCCGGAAGTCGGAAGCCATGGGGACTACTTGTGCTCGCGTCTCCGTGGACTGGATTCTTCCCGTCCACGGGGTATCGCGGTAGCTGGCGGTTATTGCTAGCGGAAGATGCCAGGATTCATCTAAACCCTACGCTTTGTTGATGCGAGCCGCTAATTCGTGGTCGGCGTAAGCTTCGTGCTGGCCGAGGCCTTTAATTTCGCAGCGGCCGCCGCGTTCGATGTAATCGTCCCGATAGTCGGCGATGAATTCCATCACCGTGTGGTCAATCAGGTAAACGTCGCTCAAATCAAATATTACCGTTTTGCCATGTTTCAAGGTTGCCAATTGGCTTTTCAATGCAATGAAGTTGGAGAAAATGGCCGAGCCGCTGACCTTGATCAGCACGGTGTCGTTTTGCGTGCGTTGCAGGCGGTAGGAGATGGAGATGATATTTTTCAACGGAACGCCGCGCAGTAGGTGAATCAGCAATTTGGCGACGATACCCAGCATGACGCCGGCCAGCAGATTGCTGGCCAGGATGCTGACGATAGTGATGACAAATATCGCCAACTGTTCCCGGCCCAGGTCCAGGGTCTTGGCAAAGGCCTGCGGGGAAGCCAATCGGTAACCGGTATAGACCAATAGCGCGGCAAGCGAGGCCAGCGGAATGTTGTCGATAATGCGCGGAAACAGGAGCACGAATAACAGCAAGAAGCCGCCGTGAAAGAAATTCGACCAGCCGCTGCGCGCGCCATACTCGATATTGGCCGAACTGCGGATGATCTCGACTATCATCGGCAGGCCGCCGACCATGCCGGCCAGGGTGTTGCCGATGCCGATGGCTTGCAAGTCTTTGTTCAGATCGGAATAGCGTTTTTCCGGGTCCAGTTTGTCAACGGCGGCGCTACACAGCAGGGTTTCCAGGCTGCCGATCAAGGTGATTGAAATTACGCTTTCCCAGAACGCCAGGCTGGCGACTTGGGCAAAATCGGGAAAGTAAAAGCTGGCCATCAGGCTATCGGGTATCGATACCAAAAACGGGCCGTCGATGTTGATGGTATTGGGCAGATTGAACAAAGCATCGGGGCTGAAGTGTCTTAAGTCGAACAGGTGGCCCAAGCCCATGCCGGAGATGATGACCAGCAGCGGCGCGGGGATTCGTTTAAGCATGGGATGCTGCAGTTTGGGCCAGCCGATCAGAATGCATAACGCCAATAAGGCGACCAGGCCGATTTTGGGAACGAAATACGCTTGTGCGTGCAGGAGCCCCAGGATACCCATCAACATGTTAGGCGAACTTGCGACTTGGATTCCCAGCATCACCGGCAGTTGTTTGATCATGATGATAATGCCGATAGCCGCCAGCATGCCATGCACCACCGATGCCGGGAAAAAAGCCGCCAGCCGTCCGGTTTGATAACGGCCCAGGACGATTTGCAATAAACCGGAAACCACGATCGCGGCCAGGGTATAACGATAGCCGGCCAGCATGTCGCCTTGGCCTAAAGTCTGCACCGAAGTGAAGATGACGACGATCAACCCGGCCGCGGGACCGGTAATGCTTAAATGGGAGCCATTGATGCGGGATACCAGGAGGCCGCCGATGATGGCGCTGATAATCCCGGCCATGGCGGGGAAGCCGGATGCGACGGCCACGCCCAGGCATAAGGGCAATGCGATCAGAAACACCAGGAAGCCGGCAAGCATGTCCGAATGCCAACGTGATTTAAACCGGCTGGAAGCGGTCATGGAATCGGAACCTTGTATTGCTGAATTGTCCATCAGTTCTCCTCGGAATAGGTCGTGGCCGTTGGTTTTGAGTGGGATAACCCGGCCGGCGTAGTGTTAATTGGTTTAGGTCGCTCGACCACTTTTTACTATTAAAATAGTAAAAAGTCTAGTATAGTGTTGTTTTAATGGTTATTGCTGTGGCGCTAATCCTGAATCAAGCCGTTGTTGCGGTCTGGTTTTAGGGGCGGTTTTTGCTTTCAGGTTCTTACAGTTGGTGGAATGTCATGCCCAATATCCAAGTTTGTTACTTTTGATTGGAGTTCCACCATGTTGACGCTTGTAGTTCGAGGTTTGCCAAATACCGCCACCGAGTCGGGTTTATACAACCTATTTGCCGCTTACGGTAAAGTTTTTGGGATGAAGGTCAATCAGGATTTTTTTACCGGACAACTGCGCGGCTTTGCGACGATTGATATGGAAGGACACGAGGCGCGCGCGGCTATTGCCGGTTTGAATGGGCGCGACTTCGAAGGCAAGACCATTTATGTGGAATTGGATAAAGGTTTAAAGGGTAAACGCGGACGTCGTTAAACTTGGGTTGTTGAAGGTAGAATCCAACGGATAGGGCAGGAGCTCGGGCGTATTGCCTTATCGGTTGAGAAGGTATCGAACCGGGGCTTTTTCCGACGATGGCGTTGTCGTGGCCAATTTACTGTTAAAATAGTGAATACTGATTCATTAACCCGCAGGTATGAAAAAAACAGCCAACATTTTGTCTGAGACACCGATCAAAGGTCCGAACCCGGAAATATCCGAGGAACGATTGTTGACTATGGGGGCACGGGTTAGACATTACCGAGAGCGTTTGGGGTTAAGTCAGGATGAGTTGGCGCTACGAGTTGGCGCCGCCCAACAAACCATTCAAAGCCTGGAATCGGGCAAAATCAGAAAAAGTACGTTTTTGCCTCATATCGCCAGGGAACTGGGGGTTGATTTCGATACGCTGTTGTTTGGTACGCCTCTTCCGGTTTCTCGGCCGTTGTCGATGGCAAATGCCGGCTGTGTACCGCTGTTTGCAACCCGTGATTGCGAATTGGTCCAGGCATTTTTGCAGAGCCAGACTGTGCAGTCTCCCAGCGGCAAATGGGTGACCATGGACTATTCCTTGCCTTTTGCCGAATCCGGCTCCCGCTTGTTTGCCTTGAAATTAGGTTTAAGCGATGAAGCCTTTCAACCGGAATTTCGCCCCGGCGATCAATTGTTGATCGATCCCGACGCACCGATTCAGCCCAGCGATCCGGTCGTGGTGTTCAAGCCCGGCGCGGAACGGCTAAATTTGTTCAGGTACCGGGTCTTGTCGCAATCGGGCACCGATGTCGATTATGAACTGGTTTCCATCCATCCCGATTTTCCCAGCCTTGCCGGTTCCGAGCTGCGGTTGCTGCAAATCCTGGGGCCTGTGATACAAATGCGTCGCCCCATCTCAAGTCGAGTTCGCCTGGCCGTGCTCGAAGAGCAATATCGATAGAACCGCCGGTGTCGACGACCAAATTCTTTTAACTTCCTTTAACTCAACTCACTACATAGAAAACAGTCATGAGTAATCTGCCTAAATGCCCGAAATGCGGCTCCGAATATACTTATCTTGATGGAAGCCTGTACATGTGTCCGGAATGTACCCACGAATGGAGCGCGGATGCGCAAGCCGCCGGCTCGGACGATGAGCGCGTGATCAAGGATGCCAACGGTAATCTGCTGCAAGACGGCGATACCATTACCGTAATCAAGGACCTGAAAGTGAAAGGCTCGTCCTTGGTGGTCAAAGTCGGCACCAAAGTCAAAAATATCCGTTTAGTCGATGGCGACCATGACATCGATTGCAAAATCGACGGTATTGGCGCAATGAAGCTGAAATCGGAGTTTGTCAAAAAAGTTTGATTAATTTGTGAAAGGAACTGATAGCGGATTAATTTGGCTGTTTCGTTCTTGTCATAGAATCTGCAAAGGCATACCCAGCCCGTTGATTTAGATTGTTTTCGGCAAGCCGCTAGGCTGGTAGGGTCGAATTCATTCGATCATTGGTTTGCGGATGTGTCGAATGAATTCGACCCTACATCCTTTGAGAACGTCAGAGCCAATGAGTGTTAGCGTGGGCTTGGGTATGTCAGGGATCGAAAATCGTTCGATTATGGCTGGTATCATTCCAATTTTTTATGAAAAAAAGCGACTTCAACTATCATCTGCCGGCCGAATTGATTGCGCAAAAACCTTTGGCGCAACGAAGCGCCAGCCGGCTGTTGCAATTAAACCGGCAAACCGGCGTGTTGCATGACGGCAAGTTCAGCGACTTTATCGACATGCTGGATCCAAAGGATTTGTTGGTGTTTAACGATACCAAAGTCATCCCGGCCCGTTTGTTTGCCAGTAAATCGACCGGGGGCAAGATCGAAATTTTGATCGAGCGCATCGAAGATGAACGCCAGGCTTTGGCGCATGTCAGGGCCAGTAAATCGCCCAAGGCCGATGCCATGTTGCAACTGGAAAATGGCGTGCAATGCCGGGTTTTGGGCCGGGAGCATGATTTGTTCCGCTTACGGTTCGAAACCGAACTGACCCTGCTGGACTTGTTGGCTCGGGTCGGCCACATGCCGTTACCGCCTTATATCGACAGGCCGGACGATCGTGACGATTTGGATCGTTATCAAACCGTGTTTGCCAAACAGGCCGGCGCGGTCGCCGCGCCCACCGCCGGCCTGCATTTCGATCAGCCTATCATGCAGGCCTTGGAGCGCAAAGGCATCCAAACCTGTTTTGTAACCTTGCATGTCGGCAGCGGTACCTTTCAGCCGGTGCGGGTCGAGGATTTGAATCAGCATGTGATGCACAAGGAGTTTTTCCAGGTATCGGAAAATTGCGTCGATGCGGTCAGGGAAACCAAAGCCCGAGGCGGGCGAGTGGTGGCAATCGGCACCACGGCGGTGCGGGCATTGGAGTCGGCATCGGTTTCCGGCCAGTTGCGGGCCGGATGCGGCGATACTCAACTGTTCATCACGCCGGGTTACCGCTTCAACACGGTCGATGCGATGTTGACCAATTTTCATCTACCGGAGTCCACCCTGCTGATGCTGATTTCGGCCTTTGCCGGCTACGATACGGTGATGAATGCCTATGCGCACGCGATAGAGCTGCGCTACCGTTTTTTCAGCTATGGCGATGCGATGGCGATTTTTTAGGTTGTCGCTGGGAATGGAACCATGATCTTGATCCGCAGGCCGCCTTCGGGCCGATTGGATGCCTGGATCGTTCCACCGAGCGCCGCTAGCGCCCGATGGGCGATGGTCAGGCCCAAGCCGACACTGTTGGGCCTGTTTGGCTGGCCGCTACGAAAAAACGGCTGAAAAATCGCGGTCAAATCCGCTTCGTTCACGCCGGGCCCTTGGTCGTCCACACTCATTTGTAGTTGCCGGCCGGTGGCGTCGAACATCGCCGCAACCTTGACTTCGCCGCCATGATGACAATGCTGCACCGCATTGCGCAGCACGTTTTCGACGGCGCGATGCAGGAGTTCGCCGCGTCCCTTGACCATGACGTCCTCCAAGCCCCGGTAATGGATTTTAATTTGGCGTTGTTCGGCTTCGAACCGGGCATCCTCGACGATGTCCAGCAATAAACCGCTTAGGTCTATGTCGGCGGTTTCGCTTTTATCGACGCCGGCTTCCAGCCGCGAAAGCACCAACAATTCACCGACCAGATCGCTGATGCGCTGGGACTCGCGTTCGATGCGCCACAAAGTCTCCGCTATTTTATCCGGCTGTTGTTGCGCGATACCGATAGCCGCCTGCATTCTGGCCAGCGGCGAGCGCAGTTCGTGCGACACGTCATGCAGCAGGCGTTGTTGGGCACTGATCAGGCTGTCGAGTTGCGCCGCCATATGGTCGAAATCGCGTCCGAGGTCGGCCAGTTCGTCATGGCGTTTACCCATGGCTTGCGCGACTCGCGTTGACAGATTGCCTTGGGAAACGGCGGCAAAGGCGTTGCGTAAACCGCGGATAGGCTTGGCGAAATACCAAGCCAATAGGGCGCTGAATAACAGGCTGGCCAATAATCCGGCTACGATGGGCAGTAACGGCGACGGCGGTTTCGGCGGGCCGTGCCGTTGTTGATGGGGCGGCGGACCATCCCGGCCGTCATCCAGTGCCGGCGGCGCAAGTCCGCCGAATCCATGTTCCGGCGCCGCCACGAATAATAGATAGCGATGGCCGTCCGTCGCCGAAATCAGGCGCACCGCGTCGGTATCGGCTTGTTGCAGATACAAGGCGCGGGCGTGGCTTAATACTTCCGGCTCTAGCGTGCGTTGCAGAATGTCCCGGTCTTCATCGTCGACGGCGTAGACCGGCGGCAACGGCTTGTCGTGCGTGGCGCCGATAAAGTCGCGCAAGGCCGCCAAGCCGCCATATTGCAAAACATTCGCGGCAGCGGTGACGAACATGCCGGCATGGCGGTCAATCCGAGTTTCCACGCGTTGCTGGTCATCGAGTGTGTGAATAGCCGTGCCGACGCCGATACCGGCGGTCAGCAAGGCAAGCCAGAATGCGAAAAAGAATTTCCAGAACAGGCGGCCCACGATTAATCACTAACCAATTGATAGCCCTTGCCGCGCACGGTCTGAATGTATGAGCGGCCATCGCTTTGGTGGCCCAACTTTTGCCGAATGCTGCTCATATGTACATCAATGCTGCGGTCAAAACGCGCCAACGGCCTGCCCAAACCTTTTTCCGACAATTCGTTCTTGCTGACGACATGGCCGACGTTGATCGCCAAGGTTTCCAGTAATTCGAATTCGGTGCTGGTTAGCTCCAGCTCCCGGTCGAACCAGGATGCCCTGCGCTTGCCGCTCCAGATTTGCAACGGTCCGGCGCAAATCGGTCCATCCTGTAAGTCTTTATCGTTGACCGTTTCGATGCGCCGTAATATGGCTCTGATCCGCGCCACCAATTCGCGCGGCGTGCAGGGTTTGGGGACATAATCATCGGCGCCGGCTTCCAGGCCGATAATGCGGTCGACATCGTCGCCCTTGGCGGTAAACATCATTATCGGCATCTGGCTTTGCTGGCGGATGCGCGCCAAAATTTCCGTGCCTTTGATATCCGGCAACATAATGTCGAGCACTGCCAGCGCATACTGATCCGATAACGCCAAATTCAGGCCGGTCAAGCCATCGTGGGCGGTGGTTACGCTAAATCCTTCCCGTTCCAGATAGTCCTTGAATAAGCCGGCCAGTTCGACGTCGTCATCAATGATCAAAATGCTGGTCACTGCGTTTACCCCGCTGTTAATTAGCCGCCATCTTAACCTTGGCCGGGAGCGCTGACCAGACGCCAGTGGCGGGTTTTACCTAAATTTACATCGTGCTAACGGCGCTTTACCTTCTCAACGGTGATACTGATTCCGACGCTGGATATACCCAACGTCGATTATCCGTAACCATTACCTAGCGAGGATTCCCGATGCGTAAATTAATCTTGATATTCACCCTGTTGCCCGGCTTGGCAATGGCTAATCCGCCCATGCATGACCAGCCGCCACACGGCGAATTCGGAAAGCCGCCCATGCATCATTTGGTGGGCGACGGCGATCAGTTGCCGCCGCTTTTGTATAACATCGGTTTGAGCGAGGACCAACAACGGGAAATCAAAAATCTGTTCAAGGCCCAACAGGGCGCGATAAGCGACAAGTTTGATAAGGAGCGGGCTATCAAAGAGCAATTGCATCGGTTAAGCTTTTCCGACGACTATAGCGAAGACAAAGCCAAGACCCTGATCGAACAATCGCTTGAAATCCATAAAGACATCGCCTTGCAAAAAAATCGGCTGGATAACGCTATTTTCAAGCTGTTAAACGCCGAACAACGGGATAAGCTAAAAGCCGGGATGGATAAAATAGGCCACTAATCACACACTTCACGCACAAGCACGGCTCTCGCCTGGGGGCTGTTTTGCCGCTTTATTTTCAAATGAAGTGGTCCGATTTGATCAAACCAACCCTCTTTTTCGTAAACGGCGGTTGACCAGCCAATGATAGAGATGGGCCAGCAACGGCCGAATCAGCGGCAGACCGATCAGCCAAGCCAGCGGTTTTAGCACTGGTACGTTGTTCATCAACAGGATGTAGGCATCCAGTTCCGAAACAATCCGGCCATTGGCTTCGCGGACGTGTAATTCGGACAAAGCCTTTTGCGGGTCGATACCCTGTTCCCGCAATCGGTTTTCCTGGCCGGTGATGTCGAACCAGCAAACCTGTTCGGCCGAAGAACCCGCCAGTTTTTGGTAAGTCTCGCGGTCGCGTATGCATTTAGGGCAGGCGCCGTCGTAATACACTATCAGCTTATCCTGCTCGGTATGGCCCTGTTGATGTGTTCCGGCGCTTGACGGCATGATGGGGCCTCAATGGCCATGCACTAGCCGTTCGAATTGAGGCAGCCAGTCGGCAAAAGAGGCGATGTAGTTGTAGCCGCAGACCGTTTTCAAGGATTTAGTGCTAACGATCTGATAAATCCGCCGCGCCTGTTGTCGGGTTGTCTGCTCCGGCCCGTAGGGATTGAAATGCATGCCGGCTTCGGCCAGAAATACATAGTCGCAGATGAACAGTACATCTTGGTAAATGTAAAAGGTAAAACCCGGCGTGTGGCCGTCGACATGGTAAGCCTCCAGACCATGGGCGGTGAAGTCGTCGCTAAAGCGCCGGTCTATATCGAACGCCGCCACCAACCGATGCTTGGCATCCAGTTCGTGTAACCAGACTTCCGCATCCCAAAGGCGCCGATATTGATTGGATGCGCCCAGAAAATGGTGATGGGTGAAGAAAATGGCCGCTACCGGCGCCAAATCGCGGTTGAAAGCCGACGGCGAATCGATCCAGACTGCACCCGTCTCGGTTTCGACCCGATACGCCGCATGCTCCAGTCCCAGTTTCGGCACCGAAAGCAATTGGCTGACCGTATCGTTTACCGCGTGGGATGTGACGCAATAGGTTTTTTCGGCTGCGTCCCAAGCCATGAATCTATCGTGGCTGGCGCCGCAAAACGGGCAAACATCCGGCATTTCGCCGATCATGTTATAGCCGCATTGCAGACAAACCCATTGCAGCATGTTCTCGGAGAAGTTTTGGCTAGTCATGATGCGCTCTCCATTGTTAATCGGGAAAACCCTCGTTAACGGAACCTAAGGTTTATTCGAGAGCTATTTTTCCGTCTATACAGTGGCAAATGCCGATTCCCGGAACTTCGAGCGTCATTTTGATATTGAGGGTTTCCGAACCGGTTAATTGGCCAACTTCAATCGCTTTGAAAACAGCATGTTCGATTTCGCGTTGCGAGGTGATGCCCACTGTTTTCAGATATTTCCTGATTTCCATATTGAAAGTGTCTTCGTTCATATCGATGTCCTCGGGTTGCCGTGAAAGTCGCGAGGCGACGGATTGTTCCCCTGGCCAGAAGAGACAGGGGAGGGAGCGATCATGGTGCCGGTCACCAGAATATTCCTGGCCGGCTCCCGGTACTTTGATCATTATAGTCATCACATTTCAAATTTCGGTTTATTGATCCCCTCTCACCCCAACCCTCTCTCACAGGGCGAGGGGGCTGAGGTGCCGAAATTTGAAGCGAGAAAGGTATAGATAAAGCCGTTAGACTTAGTTTGATTACTTTGTTCCAAACAATCAATACAAACGAGGTGCTAAATTGCTGAACCGCAATAATCCCTGATTATGCCGAAGTCGAAAAACTCGTGGTTTGGTTGGTGCTGCCGCCGTAGGCATGCATCAGCTCCATCATCTTTTTCATAAATTGCATGTCGCTGGCATTAGCCGACCGGCTATTGGAAGTATCGCCGTCTTGGCTGCCGGAGTTCGACGAGTTGGCTTGTTCGAATGCCATGGCTTCATCGTGGGTGACTTTACCATCACCATTGCTATCGGCCGCATCGAAGTTGTTTGCCAATTGACTGAATAGATCGGTTTTTTTGCTAGAGGTCGAGTCATTATCTTCAGCCATGGCGGTCAATTGTTCCTGGGTAAAACCCTCATCCGCTTTTTCGCCGTCTTGAGGTGGTGGAGGCGGCATATCTCCTTGGCCGTTCAGCCTCATCCGCGGAAATGGACCATCCAGTTCGGAGGCGATTTGCTCGAATGTGGCCGACATGTCCTGTTTGGTGACTTTGCCATCGCCGTCGCTATCCAACTTGGCAAACATCTCGTCGGCCGAACTGGCGCCACCGCCGGAGTTGCCGATTTTGTTCAGCGCGGTTTCCAGGTCGGCTTTCTCCAGATAGCCTTGGTTTTTGCTATCCAGTTTCGAAAACAGGTCGTCGGCCATTTTTGCCGGGTCGGGCCGTTGCATGGACTGCATGCCATGCATGGCTGCGGAGTTACTACTCCCTATGCTATTGATGCTCATGGTGGTTTCCTCATATTGGGTATTTGATGCGCGGCACTGACTATCGGTCAAGCCGCCGTAACGGGTGGCCGAGTTGCGGGCCACATTGATGCGTGAGCAATATAACGGCCCGAAGGCCTGTAAATACAGGCTTGGAAGGGTAAAGTTGGGTAAAAACAGGTTAAGGAGTTTTAGGGGATGTAAACAAAATCCCCATGAATAGCCGCTGTGGGGATAGGCGCGCCAACATTCGGCAAACTTAGCGTTCGGGCTTGCCGGTGGCGGCAATAATTTGCCTCGCTAAATTAAAATGTTTGTTCGGCGGCGGTGAGCGCCAAGCTAATGTCCTTGCGGATTGAACTATCCGTAACCGGCTTCGACTAAGCGCTGTGTTCAGAGATGGAGCGAGGTAGGTCGCCATGAAAATGCAATCGATTAAATCCAGCACTATTGATGTAGTCGGCTATGATGAAAAAACCCATAAAATGCGGGTTTCGTTCAGGCATGATCCCGCCAGGGAGTTTTGCCACGTACCGGAGCAGACATTTCAGGCATTTATCAATGCTCGCTCCAAAAACCGCTTTTATAAGCGTCATATTCAGGATGCTTACCCCTGCTGAATCAGAAAACCGCTATCGTGCGGGGCGCTAAGGCCTCGGCATAACAGAGCCAGCGGAAGTCAAACAACGCCGCTCCCGCCTTGGCGGGAGTCGGTCAATCCACAACTACTGTTAGCCATCCTCGAGAGGATGGCCGCAATATTTACAAAAGTCCGCATCGGCATCGTGGCCTATCGATCCGCAGTCCGGACAGGCATCGTTTCTGATGACCGGTTGTTTGACGGTTTTAATCAACTCGGCCCCATAGATGCCGGTCGGCACCGCAATGATGCCGTAACCCATGATCATGATCAGGGACGCGGCAATTTGTCCCAATGGCGTGATCGGGGCAATATCGCCGTAACCGACCGTGGTCAAGGTCACGATGGCCCAGTACATGCTGCGCGGTATCGAGGTAAAGCCGGCTTCCTTGCCTTCGATGACGTACATCAAGGCGCCGCAAATGACGACCAGCATCAGCACGGTGAACAGAAACACCATGATTTTCCGGCGCGAATTGGCCAGCGCCGTCATCAATAGGTTGGCTTCGTTCAAATAAACCGACAGCTTCAGGATGCGGAATATGCGTAAAAGACGCAAGATGCGCACGACCATGGTGTATTGCGCGCCAGGAAACAGCAGACCGATGTAACTGGGCAGGATAGCCAATAAATCGACGATGCCGTAAAAGCCGCGGACATATAACCAGGGCTGGCGCACGGAGACCAGGCGCAGCAAATATTCCAGGCTGAACAACAGCGTAAACGACCACTCCAGGATATTCAGCCATTGTGCGTGGCGGTTATGAAAATCCTCGACACTATCCAGCATGACCACTAATGCGCTTAGGAAAATCAGGGCGATCAGCGCCAGGTCGAAATTGCGTCCGGCCTTGGTTTCCGAGCCGAATATCACTTCATTCAGCTTTTCCCGCCAGGGAGACATTCGATGACTTTGATCGGTAACGGATTTTCTTTGCATGTGTTAACCGGCAGACACGTTCTCAGGTGCTGATTTTCCAGCGTTGATACACTAAATTCAGGATCAACCCGGCCTGTAATGCCGCGCATATCAGGGCGCCGCCGGCCGATTCCGCCCACAGCGGAAAAAACAACGCGGCCAGCCCGTTTTGTCCGACGGCATTAAAAATGCCGGGAATGATGCCGTACAGCAGAACACCGGTCAATAAGGTCAGGCTGAATGCGCGTTGCGGATTTTTGCCGTAACAAAAATAAATATAAATCGCGCAATCGCGTAACAGAATCAATAGGATGGCAACGGGATAGAAATGAAAGCGAAGACTGAATTCGCGCAGCGGATGTTCGGAAAAGCTTAAAGCAAAAGCCGCGGGTATGGTCAATACAAACGTCAGCCACCAGATCGGCATTTCTTCGCTACCCCTGCGCCAGTTGCGCTGTGAAAAGTAGGTGATCAAGCGTTTGATGCGCATGGCGTCGTTGCGCTCGACCACCACGCCGAGATAGGTCAGACCGCTACAAACCATGAAGGCAGCCAGCGAAAACGAATAGGACGAGCTGGGAATCAGTCCGCCCAGATACACCATCAAGAACAGGCTGAAACCCAGCCATACCCACGGTACGGTGCGCATGCCCAGTTCCAGCGTCATCAAACGGAAATTACCGACGCCGCACCAAAACAGCGCCAACAGCAGGCTAATTTGATGGAACTGGTTGCTGTTAAAAACCGTGTCGTACCAGACTGTCGTCGATAGCGGCAATGCGTAAGCCGATAAGCTCGATACTTCCGTTAACCAGGGCGCAATCGACAAAAAACCGATCACGGCTATGATAAAAATCGAGCCGCTTTTGCTTTGTCCGCGCTGCACCGCCAGCAAGCCCAGCAACAGGCTGCCGCTTTGTACCAGCAAAGCGGCGCAAATACTGTAAAACAGCAATTGGGGCAGGGCGGACGGGTTGTCGGTTGCCAGGCTATAAACCAATAGGCAAATCGCGCCGCTGTACCAGACCATGATCGTGCTACCGAACAGTTTGCCCCAGGCCATTTCCCATGCTCCCAGGGCCGACAGGCGTTGGGTGTCCCAGGTTCTATCCCGGTATTCCTCGACGATGCTATCGGCCGTTTGCCGAGCGCCCCATAACAGTGTGATCAGCATGAACAATGTCAGCGACGCGCTTGCGGTGGCGCTGCCCAGACGATAGCCGTCAATGAAATAACTAAAAGTAAAAATAATCCCCAGCACCGTCGGCACGCCGATCAAGCGGGCTTGCGAGCATTCCAGATAAAGCTGGCGTTGAAATTCCGGATTCAGATTCATGACGGTTGCCTGATGGTTTGCAGATAGGCGTCTTGCAGATTGCTGGCGGCGGGCGCGAATTCACAGACCGGTAAGCCCAGGGCCAGCAGGGCTTTCAAGGTCTCGTACTGCTGTTGGACGTCGTCCGGGATTTGCACCAGTGCCAGGCTATCGTGTTCGGTTTTTATTAGGCTGATTTGGCTAAGTTGTTGCAATACGCCGGCCAGATTAGCCACCGGATGGGCCAACAATAGTTTGAACGGTTTGTGTTGAGTGCTGCTTTTAATCGCTACCTGCTCCACGATGCGGCCCTGCCGCAGCACCAACATGTCGGTGCAATAGGCTTCCAGTTCGGCCAGAATGTGCGAGGATACCAGCAGCGTCATGCCCTGGCGTTGCAAATCCAGAAACAACTCCGCCAGTTCATGCCGTGCTTCCGGGTCCAAGCCGGAAGCCGGTTCGTCCAACAGAATCAGTTTGGGCTTGTGGATGATGGCCTGGGCGATCGCCACTCGTTGGCGCAGGCCGCGCGACAGTTCGCCGGGGCGCATTTGCAGCCGGTCATCGATATGCAGGCGGCGGCCGACGTCGATGATGGCCGCATCGCAACCGCCGTCGTCTATACCTTGGGTCCGAGCCACATAATGTAGGCATTGGTATACCGTCAAGCGTTGATACAGCCCGAAAAAATCCGATAAATAGCCGATGATGCGATGGCATTCGCGCGGATGCTCCAAGACGTCTATGCCGGCAATGTTAATGGCGCCGCTGACCGGCTGTTCCAAGGCCGCCATGCAGCGCAGCAACGTGGTTTTGCCGGCGCCGTTGGGGCCGACCAGCGCGGTGATGCTGCCGGGCGCGACTCGGAATGAAACGTCGTCCAAAGCCCGCAGGCCGGGGTATTCAAAAATCAAGTTGTCGACAGCGATCATGAGCAAGGGATGGGTTGAATGGCGGCTGGATCATTGTAGCTTACATTTTTGTCTTGCTTCACGGGCTGACTTTACATTTGTCGGGTAAGCGACATGGGGCTTTGCCTTCGAAAGGCTAGGTTGTCATTGCGATTTTCGGCAATAGTCGGGTTCCGAGGGAGGGAAGGCCTGAAATACAAGGCATGGTGTGTTTTTTGCTAGAAAATGATTTTCCAATCAATCCGGAAACTTTACTATGCGCTACGAACCTTACGAAGACGAATATGTCGCGGTACCTACCATGACGGATGAAGAGTTGCTGGAATATTTCCTGTATCGCATTCTGGAAACGGATGAAGTCTGGGGCTTGAAAGACGGCCCTCAGTGGATTACGCGCGAGATTAACGGCCGGGAAAGCTTGCCGGTCTGGCCGTTCAAGCGCTTTGCCGACGAGGCGGCGGTCGCCGAATGGCAAAATCTGAAGCCCAGCGCCGACTCAATCGAGTATTTTATCTATCAAACTTTGAATAAAAAGGCGATGCAGGGTGTGACGATAGAGATCATGCCGCGACAATCGGAGGCGGGGTGTCTGATCAGTCCGCAACGCTTGCTGACCATTCTGGAAGGAACGATGCATTCGGCCGAATATGTGCTGGAGGATTAATTCCCGGATTAGATGACGGCGTGGTTAGCTTGGAAGACTGGCTTTGCAAGGCGAGGATTTCAGCATAGGCTCTTATCCATTCTGAAGTCGTCCATCACAAATCCGGCGCCGATGTCTTGCACCAACGAGCCGGTATTGACGAAGCCATTGCGCAGATAAAAGCCGATGGCGGCGTGATTGTGGCGGTTAACGGTCAGCCAAAGTTGATCCAAATCCCGCCGACGGCATTGATGCTCTATGAAGGCGAGGGTCCGTTTTCCCAAGCCCTTATGTTGCTGGGATGGGTCGACATAGAGCTTGCTGATATGTAGCGATTTTTGTTCGGTGGACGGCAGCACCGCGAAATAAGCCAGCGGTTGATTTCCCCGCAGCATTAAATAATAAAGCAAGCCGGCTTCGATCTGGCTATCGATGGCGTCGACGCTTTGGAAACGGTCCAGCATATATTCGACCTGTTTCGAGCCGATTATCGGCATATAATGGTGCCGCCACACTTCGCCGGCGAGTCGACTGATTGTCTCTATCTGGGATAACGCGGTCGCCTCCCTGAAATTCAAACCATTGACCTCGGCATGCCGTTCGCTTATGTCATTGATATCTCGCATGATCATCCTCGCAAATAAACCCCGTTCTGCGGTGGTATTGTTTTCACTATGCTTGCTGTTAACCGGCTGCGCGCCGGTGATGATGGGTTCCGGCCCGATGACCGGCATCGACCGCTTGACCGATAGCGCCTTTATCACGGCGGATGGCGCGGAACTACCGTTCAGCAGTTGGCCAGCGTCCAGTCCCAAGGCCATCGTGATTGCCCTGCATGGATTCAATGATTATCGCCGGTTTTTTAGTTCAACCGCCGAATATTTGCAACAACAGCAAATATCGTGCTATGCCTATGATCAGCGCGGTTTCGGCGCAAGCCCGAATACCGGCATCTGGGCCGGCAGCGACACCTATGCACGGGATTTGGCCAAGTTTACCTCGCTGATCAAAGCCCAGCATCCCGGCGTACCGGTGTATTTGCTGGGTGAAAGCATGGGTGGTGCTATTATCCTCGATGCGATGACCCGTTCGCAAAAACCGGAGGTGGCGGGCATTATTTTGTCCGCGCCGGCGGTTTGGGGTCGGCAAACCATGCCCTGGTATCAGACCTCGTTGCTGTGGACCTTATCGTATACCCTGCCTTGGCTGACTTTGACCGGCCAGGGACTGGAGATTATGCCGTCGGATAATATAGAAATGCTCAGAGCGCTCGGCCGCGATCCGCTGGTGATCAAGCAGACGCGGGTTGACGCCCTCTACGGTCTGACTAACCTGATGGATAGCGCGTTGAACTCGGCGGAAAAACTGCAGACGGATACCTTGTTGCTATACGGTAAGAAAGACCAAATTGTACCGCCCGAACCGACCAGATTGTTTATTGGCACGATGCTGGCCGAGCAGCCCGAGAACAAGACTATCGCCTATTATGATAACGGCTACCACATGCTGTTACGCGATTTGCAGGCACCTTTGATCTGGCGGGATATTGCCCACTGGATATTCAATGCCAAATCCCGACTGCCTTCCGGCGCGGATCAAAACAGCAGCGAATTAGTCCAGCTACAAAACGCCGGTTACAGTGAAAACTAGTGCGGCCATTCCAATCCCTGATTAGCAAGCAGCTTCAGCTAATTTGAAGGTACGTCCCGCAAGTCGTTATTTCGCCTGAAGTGAGAAGGGCATTGATGAGTCCGCACCGCTAATGGCCATGATCAAATTCATAGGCGCCGACATCAATTGGCCCCTGGCGCCGGCGTATTTCCACGCCCAAGGGATGACGATACTGAAATTCGGGAGCTAGGTTGAAACCATTGACTGCCAATCCCAGTTCAATACCTTGGTCGATCGCCCGCGCGCCGGCCGATAGCCGGTAGTCATATTGATCCGGATTGTAAAATTGCATTTTGTCGGAGGCAATGTTGTGTTGCTGTTGGTTGAGGCCTTCCATGCGGCTGGCGTGGCCTATCAACAGGTTATTAATCAGTATCGCCGGGGTAGTGGTGGCGTGATTGTTGACGAAAATACCGGTGGGACGATCATCCACAAAGGTGTTATTAACCAAATACAATGTCTGTAGCGGCTGATTCTGATTGTGTTCGCCGGCGAAGGACAGCATGGTCGAATTCTCCGATTGGGGGCTCTGCCGCAACTGGTTGCCTATTACAAAGGCTTGTCCGCCATCGGGAAAGTCCACCAGATAACTGGATGCGTGATGTTCGTCGCCGATCCGGTTGTAGAGCAAGTAGTTTTGTTGGGCGCGGGATTTGACGTTATGGCCGGTGTCGGCATCGTGGACATAGGAATGGCGCAGGGTAAAGCGGCGGATGTTGCCGATGTAAATGTTATGGCCTAGTTTGCCGTAAAGCCGGTAGTCCACGCTGTTGTCGTTAAATTCCGAGCCATCAATCAGGATGTCGCTGGCCGGGTTGGCGCCGGTCAGAATGCCCATCTGGTTATGGTGGAAATGACAGTTAATCACGGTCAAATGGGTGCCTTCGAAGCGAATGCCGGCGCCGTTCAAAGCCCGAACCGCCGTGCCGGAAAATTCGATATCTTCGACCCGGATGTCCTGGCCTTTGAATACCCAAATGGCCTTGTCTTCGGCCGCATTGCCCTGGGCTTTAAGGTGAGGGCGTCCGCCCATGCCGCGCAAAACCAGCCGATTTTGCCGCCAGCTGGCTACGTCACCCGCATAGCTGCCGGCGGCAATCAGTACGATGTCTCCGTCGCCGGCCAGTTTGGCGGCTTGGCTGGGTAATTTTAGTTCATGTTGCGCACCCACCAGCCATGTGGCAGAGTCACTGGGGCTGGATAGCAGGATGGTTGTGGCAGTTATGCCGATTACCGAACGCTTCAACCGGCGGCCCCAAATAACAGCCCGATGGTGAAATGCCAGGCGTTTTAGGTTCATTTTTTGACTCCGGTGGAGACAAAGGTACCCATGATATTGTCGGTACAGGTCGTGGTCATTTGCACGCCGTTGGCCGACACCGTGCCGCTACAGTTACCTTGGGAGGTCCAGCCGTTTTGGTATTGAGCGACGTAACTATAATTTACCTGTTGATCGATCAGGGAACCGTTGCCTTCGGTTTGGAAGCCGATGCCTTGCGGCAGGAGGCCCCAACCTTGAAATTCAAAATGTTCACTTTGCTGGGTAATGTAAGAGCCGCCGGCGGCCGGCGCGGCAGGGTTATACCAGTTGCCGGCGATGTTGATAACCGGTTTGGGTGGCGCTGGCTGGGGTTTCGTGATGGATGCTATGGCGGGGTCGCTGGTATTGCCGATCAGCACGATGGGTTGTGGGATGGGTGCATCTTTAGCCGGCGGCGGATTCAACTTATCCCAATGGCTGATCAAGGCTACGGTGATGGAACCGATGACGCCGATCACGGCGACAACGATAGTCACATTGGTGCTGGATTCGGACATGATTTTATCCCCACGCTCTTTTGCTGAATTATAGTGGTCAAGCTACTGTCTGTTGCAAACGATTGTAGAACGAAATTTAGTCGAATATTTTCATCAATGAAAAAATGGCTGCGAATGGGGATGGTGTTGCTTGGCTGTCCCATGCGATACTTTTTCTCTGCCAGGTTATTGGCTACTGCTTGAATACGATCAACTAACTTAACGGGAGCGTGTGATGGGAATGCTGCAAGAATTCAAAGAATTTGCCATGAAAGGCAATGTCGTCGACATGGCTGTCGGTGTCATTATTGGCGGTGCCTTCGGTAAGATTGTGTCATCGCTGGTAGCCGATGTGATTATGCCTCCGATCGGTGTGATTTTGGGTGGTGTCGATTTTTCGGATTTGGCCGTCACAATCCAGAATGCATCGAAAAATGCCGCCGGGGTTGACATGCCGGCCGTGGTAATCAGCTATGGAAAATTTATTCAAACACTGATTGATTTTACGATCATAGCCGCGGCCATCTTTTTGATTATCAAATTATTGTATTCCTTCAAGAAAAAGGTTGAGGAAGCGCCGGCCGCTCCACCGGAGCCTAGCAACGAAGAAAAATTATTGACGGAAATTCGAGACTTGCTGAAAAATAATCGAGCAGGATAGCGGCTGTAGGCTGCGCGTCCGTAACATCCCGTTCCGGGCGCGGCCTGATTTCAATGACCGTGGCCGCTGGAATTAACCGGGCTTTGAACAGACAAAACGATGAAAAAAGTTGATGGCTAATAAGGATGCGATATGAATGATGTGAGGCCGGATAAGGCTGAAGAGCTAGTTTGCTATTGTAGCGGAACCACCCGACTGCAAATTCAAGCGCTTATCGATGATGGCGTCGACGATCTGGATCGAATTTCAAGGATTACTGGCGCATGCTCGGGTTGTGGTTCTTGTGACACATCGATATTGGAATTGCTGGCCGAGGCCAAGCGCACATCAGCTTGGTATGTCTTTTGATCCATGGAAAGAGTGTTCACCCGCGCGGTTTTTTTGTCGCCCCGGTAGCTAGGCAACATTGTCTACATTCGTCAGGCCGGCCAAGTTAGAGCGTCCCGACGAAATGCCGATATTGTTAAATTCCGCCTTATTTGTGAATCTCCACATGCAAGGCCCGGTATTCTTCGGTCAATTTGTGCGAAGGCGCGTAATGCACCAGCGGCTTGGCGTCGGTGTGCGATTCCCTGACTTTTACCGATGTGGAGATTTTGGTTTCCAGTACCGGCAAGCCTTCGGCAATTAAATCGTCGACCAGTTGGCGTGGCAGATTGGCCTGTTTCTGATATTGATTGACCACCACGCCTTCCACTTCCAGATTGGGGTTGTGATCGGCCTTGACCTCGGCGATCGAGCGCATCAAGGTGTACAGGGCTTCGCGCGCGAAGGTGTCGCAGTCGAACGGAATCAAGCATTTTTCCGCCGCGATCAAGGCCGACAGGCTGTAAAAATTCAAGATGGGTGGCGTGTCGATGTAGATGTAATCGAAGCCTTCCAAACGTTCCAGCGCCTCTTTCAGTTTGTAAATCTTATGCCGGGATTCCAGGCGGCTTTGCAGGCCTTCCAAATCGGGATGCGAGGGTAGCACATACAGATTGGGAAACGGCGTTTCGTGGATAGCGCTGTCCAAGCCTTCCTTGCCGCCGCCGAATAACTCCAGTCCCAGGCTGTCCTTAAAAAAATGGGCGATGGTTTTGTCGGAATCGGTGATTTTTGCACCGAGCAAATATTGGGTGGAATTGCCTTGTACATCCAGGTCGATTACCAGGGTTTTTTTGCCTTCCACCGCGCTAATCGCCGCCAAATTGCACGTGATGGTGGATTTGCCTACGCCGCCTTTTTGATTGAAAATCACCCTGCGCATAATCGCCTCGATACTAAAAAATAAAAGCCTGCATTATAAGGTTAATACCTGCAATATCAACAGCGTGTAAAGGCGGTGCCGTTGCAGGCAGGGCATTCCGGAATCACGCTGGTCGATTTGAAGGCAATTTGTTTGCCGCAACCGTCGCAGGTAAAGGTGCCGGGGCTGGTTATGTCGCCGCTTTTATAAGGATGGTATTGTTTGGCTTCCATTTCCAGCGCGGCCAGCTTGACTTTGGTCTTGTCGGCGATGTCCATGAAGGCTTGGAGGGCAAAGTTCTCGATCAGGTCGATGTCGAATTTCAGCCACTCAGACAAGGAATTGTTGTCGTGCTGTTGCGATGGCGAAGTGGCGACATGTTCGACGTCGCGCATCACATAATCGGCGATTTTGTTGATTTCTTCTTGAGTGTGTCCTCCCAGCGCGCTGGTTTTTTCCTTGGCAATGTCCAGGGCCTCGGCAACGGTGTGCAGGGTGTCGTCCATTGCTTCATACAGATGTCCCATCAGGTCGTCGTATGCTTTGATCAGTTTGTTTTCGCCCATGGCTTCTCCTTGTGTTTAATGATTTCAGGCTTTAGATTTAAGCGCCCGTAAGGTATTCTAGCGCCTTTTTACACGAAAAGACGAGCAGGATGGAAGAGCATTACAAACCGCAGCTTATCGAGCAAAAGGTACAGGCCGACTGGGAAAAATCGGGTGTGTTTACCGCCCGCGAAGACACTGGTAAGGAAAAATACTACTGTCTGTCGATGTTTCCGTACCCCAGTGGCAAGCTGCACATGGGCCACGTCCGCAATTACACCATCGGCGACGTCATCAGCCGCTTCCAACGCATGCAAGGTAAGCACGTGTTGCAACCCATGGGCTGGGACGCCTTCGGCCTGCCGGCGGAAAACGCGGCGATGCAGAACAAGGTGCATCCGGCCGACTGGACCTATTCGAACATCGATTACATGCGCGAACAGCTCAAGCGCCTCGGCTTCGGTTACGACTGGAGCCGGGAACTGGCGACCTGCGACCCTGACTATTATCGTTGGGAGCAATGGTTTTTCCTGCGCTTGCTGGAAAAAGGTCTGGTTTACAAAAAAACCGCGCCGGTCAACTGGTGCCCGCACGACCAAACCGTACTGGCCAACGAACAGGTCATCGACGGTTGCTGCTGGCGCTGCGATACCCAGGTCGAGAAAAAAGAAATCTCGCAGTGGTTTTTGAAAATCACCGCTTATGCCGACGAGCTGCTGACTTCGCTGGACAAACTTCCCGGCTGGCCGGAACAGGTGCGCACCATGCAGGCCAACTGGATAGGCCGCTCCGAAGGCGTGGAGATGGACTTCGCCGTCGACGGTTTCGATAAGGCTATTCGTATTTACACCACTCGCCCCGACACCGTGATGGGCGTGACTTATGTCGCCGTCGCCGCCGAACATCCGCTGGCGTTGAAGGCTGCCGAAACCAATGCCGAGATAGCCGCCTTCATCGAATCCTGCAAGCTGATGGAAACTTCCGAAGCGGCGATGGAAACCATGGAAAAACGCGGCATCGCTTCCGGTTACACGGCCATCCATCCTCTGACCGGCGAATCGGTGCCGGTGTGGATCGCCAACTTCGTGTTGATGAGCTACGGTACCGGTGCGGTGATGTCGGTGCCGGCTCACGATCAGCGCGATTACGAATTTGCCAAGCGATACGGCATTGCCATCAAGGAAGTGATCGCTTCCGCCGATGGTGCCGATGACAGCGTTGCCGAGAAGGCCTTCACCGACAAAGGAGTGTTGCTTAACTCCGGCGAATTCGACGGTTTGAATTTCAAACAGGCTTTCGATGCCATTGCCGCCAAACTGGCAGGCATGGGTAAGGGCGAACGCAAAACCAACTTTAGATTGCGCGACTGGGGCGTGTCACGCCAGCGTTATTGGGGCGCGCCGATTCCGGTGATTTACTGCGACGATTGTGGCACCGTGCCGGTGCCGGACGATCAGTTGCCGGTGACTTTGCCTCGTGACGTGGTGCTGGATGGCTCGCAATCGCCGCTGGCGGCGCATCCGACTTTTCCGCACACGACCTGCCCGAAATGCGGCAAGCCGGCCCGGCGCGAGACCGATACTTTCGATACCTTCATGGAATCGTCCTGGTATTTTGCCCGCTACGCCAGCAAGGATTGTGGCACTGCCATGCTCGATCAACGTGCCAATTATTGGCTGCCGGTCGACCATTACATCGGCGGTATCGAACATGCGATTTTGCATTTGCTCTATGCGCGCTTCTATACCAAATTGCTGCGCGATGAAGGACTGTTGGTTTGCGACGAGCCGTTCAAAAACCTGCTGACCCAGGGCATGGTGGTGGCCGAGACTTTCTATCAATTCGATGAACACGGCCACAAGCGTTATTACAATTTGACTCAAATCGATGTCGAGCGCGACGCCAAGGGCAAGATCGTCGGGGCGAAGCTGCTGGAAGACGGCTCGCCGGTTACGGTGGGAGCGATCGAAAAAATGTCCAAATCCAAGAACAACGGTGTCGATCCGCAGCTGTTGATCGACAAGTACGGCGCCGACACCGTGCGTTTGTATACCATGTTCACTTCGCCGCCCGATCAATCCTTGGAATGGAACGATGCCGGCGTCGAAGGGGCATTCCGCTTCCTGCGGCGTTTGTGGCGGCAGGTACATCTGCATGTCGAAGCCGGTTTGCCGATGGAGGCCTTGGATAAGGCCTCGTGCAGCGACGATCAAAAAGCGCTACGCCGCCAGTTGCATCAGGCCTTGCAAAAAGTCACCGACGACATGGCTCGCCGTCATACTTTCAATACCGCAATCGCCGCCAACATGGAGCTGGTCAACGCCTTGAATAAGTTCGAGGATGACAGTGCCAATGGTCGGGCGGTGCGCCAGGAAGTGTTGGAAGCCATCGTCTTGATGCTGGCTCCGATTATTCCGCATGTTTCGCAACAATTGTGGAATGAATTGGGGCACAACGACGACATCGTCGTCGCGGCTTGGCCGCTGGTCGACGAGTCCGCCTTGCTGAAGGATGCGATCGAGATGGTGGTGCAGGTCAACGGCAAGTTGCGGGGCAAGTTGTCGGTGGCGGCGAATGCATCCAAGCAGGACATTGAGGTGCTGGCATTGGCCGACGAAAACGTGCAGCGCTATATCGAAGGCAAGCCGGTCAAGAAGCTGATCGTAGTGCCGCAAAAATTGGTGAATATCGTTGTTTAATCGGTTGATTGAGAATCTCTCACATGAATAAGGCGTATAACATCCTTCTGATTCTGGCCTTAAGCTTTTCGACGGCTTGCGGCTACCATTTGCGTGGTTCGATTGCGTTGCCTGCCGCACTGAAGAATATTTATTTGTTCGGGGTTTCTTCGCCGCTGAATACTGAAATGCAAACCATGTTGAGAGCCTCGGACGGCAAAATTGCCACCTCGCCCAACGAGGCCGGTATCGTGATCAAGGTGTTGAAGGAAGAGATACGCCGGCGGGTGTTGTCGATAGGTCAAACCGGTAAGTCCAGCGAAGTGGAGATAAACTACTACTTGCGTTTTCAATTTTATGATAACAAGGAGAATCCGCTGCTGGACGAGCAAACCATAGAATTAAGCCGCGAGTACTTCAATGACCAGACTGCGGTTCTGGCGAAGGAAAACGAAGAAGTCTTGATTACTAAGGAAATTTATCGGCAAGCGGCCAGGATGTTGATGTCCAGGGCGCAGGTCGCGATTGAAAGTCAGAAAAAGTAGACATGCGTGTTAAGCCGGATCAACTGGAAACCACGCTAAAGAACGGATTACAGCCGGTTTATTTGATCAGCGGCGATGAACCCTTGCAACTGGGGGAAGCAGCGGACGCGATACGGTTCGCGGCAAGGCAAGCCGATTATTCGGTGCGCGAGGTCATCGGCATAGAGCAGGGAAATGAATGGCCGCAACTGGCGCTAGAAGCCGATTCCCTATCGATTTTTGCCGAAAAAAAGCTGATTGATCTGCGATTGCCTTCCGCCAAGCCGGGCGCTGAAGGCGCTAAGGCCTTGATCCAGTATTGCCAACATTTGCCGGCGGAAACCATTTTGTTAATCACGGCCGGCAAGCTGGATTCGGCGGCCCAAAAATCGCAGTGGTTTCAGGCTATCGATCATGCCGGTACTGTTGTGCAGGTTTGGCCCCTGCAGGGACAGGATTTGCTGAATTGGTTGCAACGCAGGGCCGAACGCAAGGGCATGCGACTGGAGCCGGATGCGGTTAAAAGTTTGGCGGCTCGAATAGAAGGCAATTTGTTAGCCGCCGCCCAAGAAATTGAAAAACTGTATATTCTTCATGGGCAAGCAAAAATAGGTAAGGCCCTAATTGAAGATGCCGTGGCCGATAGTGCCCGATTCGATGTGTTCAAGTTGATGGATGCCTTGCTGGCCGGCAAGCTTAATCGGGCCGTTAAAATTCTAAATGGCCTAAAAGCGGAAGGGATCGCGTCCGCGGTCGTGTTGTGGGCGCTGAGTCGCGAAACTAGAGTTTTGCTTAATATCAAGGCGGAGCTTAAGCAGGGGACTCATCAAGAGGCCGTGTTCAAAAAATATCAAATCTGGGATAAGCGCAAGCAATTAGTGCAAGATGCCATTCGGCGACTGACTATTGCTAAATTGCAATCCGTGCTCGAGGCTAGTGCCGATGCGGATCAACAAATCAAGGGTCAGTTAAGCGGCGATAGCTGGGAAAGTTTGTTTTTGATTTGTTTAAAGTTCTGTCAGCCTGCACCAGCCAAATAAAGATTCAACGCCTTGCCGGTATTAAAACAACCGTATTCTTGCTAAAATTTCTCAATCATTAATTTTGGATTGAGTGTTAATCATGAGCGTAGTCGAAAGAATTCAGGAACAACTTGCCAGTCAGCCGGTGGTTTTGTATATGAAGGGCACCCCTGATTTTCCGCAGTGCGGTTTTTCCAGCAAGGTCGTACAGGTGTTGCAAGCCTGTGATGCCAGTTACCGGGCGATCAATATCTTTGAAGAACCGGAGTTGCGCGAAGCCTTGAAGGAATATTCCAATTGGCCGACCTATCCGCAGCTATACATCAAGGCCGAATTGGTCGGTGGTTGCGATATCGTGATCGACTTGTTTAATAAAGGCGAACTGCAAACCATGCTCGCTGCGGCGCAATAAAATTTGGCTTGCCTAAGGTACGCTCGGGCGTGCCTGTTATGGGGCTTCGAAGGCCAATAGTTTCTTCCAACGATTGTAGATGATGCAAAATAATTCGGCGGTCTGTTCGGCGTCATATAGCGCCGAGTGGGCACGCTGATTATCCCATTCCAGTCCGGCGGCTTCGGCAATCTTGGCCAGCACGGTTTGACCAAATACCAGTCCGCCCAAGGTCGCGGTATCGAAACTGCTGAAGGGGTGAAACGGGCTGCGTTTGTTCTGGGTACGCTCGATGGCGGCATTCAGAAAATTTATATCAAATGCCGGATTGTGGCCGACTAAAATTGCCCTCTTGCATTCGTTGCGTTTGACCGCTGCCTTGATAGGTTTAAACAGTTGATTCAAGGCTTCCTTTTCATCGATCGCCATCCGGAATGGGTGGTAAGGGTCGATGCCGGTAAATTTTAACGCCGCCTGATCGAGTTCCGAATTTTTGAAAGGAATGATGTTGCAGTGGTGCTTTTCGGTAATGCCTAACCAGCCTTCATCATCTTGTTCAACAATAATGGCGGCTATTTCCAGCAGTGGATTCTTTTTGGCGTTGAAGCCGGCGGTTTCTATGTCTATGATGACGGGTAAATAGCCCCTAAAGCGGTTGCCGAGCGGATTATGGCGGATTTCCATGTTTTGGGATGATTGCGAAAGTCGTTTGTATGGTATGTTACGTGAGTTTTAGGCAGCTTTAAACAATAATCAGGTGATGAGGTAAAACTTATGCAAGTCAGGAAAACAGGTTTGTTCGCCGCTGTCGGCGTGATGGCTTTGTTGAGTGGGTGCGCAACAGTTCAAACGGCGGATCCCAAGGATCCTTGGGAAAGCTGGAACCGGAGTATGCAGTCGTTTAACGACGGCGTCGACGATTATGTGATGAAACCGGTCGCCAAGGGTTATCAATGGATCACGCCGGACTTTGTCGATCAAGGTGTGACAAACTTTTTTAGTAATATCAATGATATTGGCGTTTGTACCAATAATGCCTTGCAAGGTAAGTTTTTACTGTCCGGTATGGATGCCGCCCGCTTTTTGGTTAACACTACCGCTGGCGTGGCTGGGTTGGTCGATGTCGGTAGCATGATTGATCTGCCTAAGCACAATGAAGATTTCGACCAGACGCTGGGTGTTTGGGGCCTGCCGACCGGTCCTTATCTGGTACTGCCTTTTTTCGGGCCTAGTTCGCCGCGCGGGCTCACCGGGTTGATTGGCGATGCGGCCATGAATCCATTGACCTATGCGGGTATCTATCTGAATCCGGAATGGATAGGCGCGGCCGTATCGATAGGCGGCGGCGCTGTAAAAGCAATCGATACCCGAGCCGATTTGTTGGGAATGGAAAAGGTAGCGACCGAAGGAGCACTTGACCGTTATCAGTTTTTCCGGGATGCCTATCTTTCCAACCGTAACTATTTAGTCAATGACGGTAATGTGTCGGAAGACGATGTACTGAAATTTGAAGAACTGAAAGACGAAGGCTACGGCCCGATTAATCCCAATCCGTACTAAACGGTCATTCGGTTAGAAAACTAAAAGCCGCGCAGTTTTATTGGCTTCGCGGCTTTTTTATGCGCGGATTTCGTGATCGGTTTGTTTTTTAGTCTATCCGATCAACGGCGATAAACCCTGAATCGGCTCGAAGCAATTTGGCCGGTAGCGTCCGGTTTTCCAGTTCGGTTCCGCTTGTCACATCGCAAGCCACTCGCAAATAATTCGGGGTATAGCCGAAATAGCGCATTTGGCCGTTGTCCAATTTTTCCGTTTGACCTTCCCATAGCACATTGACTCGTGTGCCGATGTTTTCGGCGATAAATGCCTGCTTCATGGTTTCCGCCAGTTCATGCAATTGCTTGCTACGCTGTTTCTTGATTTCCTGGCTGACTGGGTTGGGAAATGCAGCCGCTGCGGTGCCTTCGCGCGGCGAATAGCTGAAGATATGGATGTGGCCGAAACCTATAGCTTTGATGTAGTCATAACTTTCCTGCCATTCCTGTTCCGTCTCGCCGGGAAAGCCGACGATGATGTCGGTGGTGATGTTGAAATGCGGGATGGTTTTTCGGGCTAGATCGACGATCTGGCTGAACTCTTCGGTCTTGCAGCGTCTGGCCATGCGTTTCAACACGCTGTCGCTACCGCTTTGCAAGGGCAGATGCAGATGCGGCATCAATCGTGGATTTTTGAATAACTCGAAGAAACCGTCCGGCAATTCCCAAGGTTCCAAGGAGCCCATGCGCAGGCGTGGAATCTGGGTTTTATCCAGAATTTCGCTAATCAGCTCGACCAGATTGCTGTCGATGTCGCTGCCATAACCGCCCAGATGCACGCCGGTGATGATGGCTTCGTTGATGCCTTGGCTGTGCAGATTGTTGATTTCGTCGATAACAGCTTGAATAGGCCGGCTGCTTTCCTCGCCGCGAGCGACGGTGACGATGCAGAAGGTGCAACGGTAACGGCAGCCGTCCTGGACTTTGACGAAGGCGCGTTGGCGGCCGCGGCTGAACAGCGAGACTTCGCCGGGTTCAGTCGACATCGCCGGCATGCTGTCCAGATTCAGCTCGGCCAGGGTTTTTTCGACCAATTGGTTCTTGTCCTTGTTGCCGACGATCAAGTCCACGCCCATCAATTGCGCGGCTTCTTCCTCATTCAGCGTCGCGTAACAGCCGCTGACCACCAGTTTGGCTTGCGGATTGTCGCGGTGGATGCGGCGTATCATTTGCTTGGATTTTTTTACCGCGTCCTGGGTCACCGCGCAGGAATTGATGATCACCAGTTGCGCGTCGCTCAAATTACGGGTGATAGCGTGGCCTTGGGCCTGAAAGGCTTGCGCCCAGGTTTCCAATTCTGCTTCGTTCAGCCGGCAGCCCAGGGTCTTTAAATGGATTTGCATGTTGTTTGAAATGTAGAATCAATAAAGCGTAGGGTGCATAAGCATAGCGTCATGCATCGTCCACCGGAAAAATTAACCAAAAAACCAATAAGTCACCAAAATCGCGGAAATAATTCCGCCGAGGTCGGCGATGACGCCGCAGGCGGCGGCATGGCGTATCTGTTTTATGTTCACCGCGCCGAAATACACCGCCAGCACATAAAACGTGGTCTCGGTACTGCCTTGCACCACCGATGCCAAGCGGCCTGCGAACGAATCGGCGCCGTGGGTCTGCATGGTGTCTATCATCATCGCCCGCGCGCCGCTGCCGCTGAACGGCTTCATCAATGCGGTCGGCAAGCCGTCGATGAAACGGTTGTCGATGCCGGCATAATTGACCAGCAACCTCACGCCGTCGGTGATCAATTCCAGCGACCCGCTGGCCCGGAACACCCCGAATGCCACCAGCATCGCCACCAGATAGGGAATGATGGTGATCGCCGTCTGAAAACCGTGTTTGGCGCCTTCGACGAACAACTCGTAAGCGTTCAGCTGTTTGTAGGCTGCGGCGGCGATGAAGGAAACAACCAGACTGAACAAAATCACGTGGCTGACCAAGGCCGATTGTTGCAACATTTCCGCCTGATCCAGCCCGGCGAAATAAGCCAGTATGCCGCCGACCACGGCAGTAATACCGCCCAGATAAGCCAGTACCACCTTGTCCAACAGATTGATCTTCTGCACGGCGGCGACCGCCAGCAAGCCGGTCAGCGTCGACATGTAGGTGGCGATCAATATTGGGATGAACACGTCGGTCGGATTGGCCGCGCCGAGCTGAGCCCGGTAAGCGAAGATCGTCACCGGAAACAGCGTCACCGACGAGGTATTGATCACCAAAAACAATATCTGCGCATCGCTGGCCCGCTCGGGCTGCGGATTCAAGGTCTGCATTTCCTGCATGGCCTTGATGCCCATCGGCGTCGCGGCGTTGTCCAGCCCCAGCATGTTGGCGGCGATGTTCATCACCATCGCGCCCAGCGCCGGATGATCCTTGGGTATCTCCGGCATCAGCCGGCTGAACAGCGGATTCAACGCCTTGGTCAATAGATCAATGAAACCGCTATGTTCGCCGATTTTCATGATGCCCAGCCACAAGGCCAGCACGCCGCTCAGTCCCAGCGAAATCTCGAATGCGGTCTTGGACAGGCTGAACATGGCCGTCATCAATTCGGAAAACACCTGGGTGTCGCCCAGCACCAGCAGCTTGAAGACGGCAGTGGCGAAGGCGCTCAGGAAGAAGAATATCCAGATGAAATTGAGCAAAAACCCGGTCCTGATTTTTAGCCGATTTTCTTGGCTAATTGAGCCGCGTAGCCGGTGTAGCTGTGCGGGGTCAGCACCAGCAGTTCGGCCTTGGCTTCGGACGGAATTTCCAGTTTTTCGACGAAGGCGCGCATGCCGTCGCCGGTGACGCGTTGGCCGCGGGTCAGTTCCTTGAGTTTCTCGTAAGGCTTTTCGATGCCGTAACGGCGCATCACGGTTTGAATCGGCTCGGCCAATACTTCCCAGTTTTGATCCAAGTCTTGATCGATCAGCGTCGGGTTGATTTCCAGTTTGGAAATGCCTTTCAGGGTCGATTGGATGGCGATGCTGGTGTGGGCGATACCGACGCCGATGTTGCGCAACACGGTGGAGTCGGTCAAGTCGCGCTGCCAACGCGAGACCGGCAGTTTATCGGCCAGAAAGCCGAAGATGGCATTGGCCAGCCCCAGGTTACCTTCGGAGTTTTCGAAGTCGATCGGGTTGACCTTGTGAGGCATGGTCGAAGAACCGACTTCGCCGGCGATGGTTTTTTGCTTGAAATAACCCAGCGAGATATAGCCCCAAACGTCGCGGTCGAAGTCCAACAAGATGGTGTTGAAACGCGACAGGGCGTGGAAAAATTCGGCCATGTAGTCATGCGGTTCGATCTGAATGGTGTAGGGGTTGAAAGTCAGGCCCAGTGATTCGACGAAGTTTTGCGCAAACTGCGCCCAGTCGACGTCAGGGTAGGCGACGCTGTGAGCGTTGTAATTGCCGACCGCGCCGTTGATCTTGCCCAGCAGTTCGACCTTGGCAAGTTGTTCGCGCTGACGCTGCATGCGGGCGACGACGTTGGCGAATTCCTTGCCGACCGTGGTTGGGGTCGCCGACTGGCCATGGGTGCGCGACAACATGGGTTGCTCGGCGCTGTCCAAGGCCAGTTGCTTTATGGCGTCTATGGTGGCGTCGATTTCCGTCAGGATCAGGCCGCGGCCTTCCTTCAGCATCAGTGCATACGACAGGTTGTTGATGTCTTCCGAGGTGCAGGCAAAGTGGATGAACTCGTTGACGGCATGCAGTTCGGCGTTGTGTTTGATCTTTTCCTTCAGGAAATACTCGACTGCCTTGACGTCGTGATTGGTGGTCTTTTCGATGTCTTTGACCGCCTGGGCGTCGGCTTCGGAGAAATTGCTGACGATGCCGTTCAATACCGCAATCGCATCGGCCGACATGGCCGGCACTTCGACAATCTTGGCTTCGGCGGCCAAGGTCTGTAGCCAGCGTACTTCCACTTCGACCCGATAACGGATCAGGCCGTATTCGCTGAAAATGGGGCGCAAGGCGTCGACTTTGTTGGCATAGCGGCCGTCGATGGGGGAGATGGCGGTGAGGGCGGTGAGGGCGGAATGGCTCATGTGTGTTTCCTAAATTTCTAAAACTAAAAATGGTTTGGCTTTGGCGGTTAGATTAAATCTGACCGCCGGGGCGTGAAATTGGTTGGGTATCGGCATCGAAACTGCTGGAGCAAGTGCCGGGGAAAGCTTCGATTAAACGACGGCGCATGTCGACGTCGTCTTGGAATACCGTCATCCAAATTGACCAGAAGCCGGTGCTGGTGGCGGTATCGATAATTTGCTCGCGCATGGCATTTGTGGGGTGTCGTTGCAGGTTGAATTTCGCTCGCTCTGCTTTTCCCCACGCCGTGTTGCGTTCGTGCCAGCGTTCGTCGGTTCTGATATTGAATTTCGGATGCGTAGGTTCTCTGTCCAGTCCGGTTAATAGCAGCGTTCTTTCAGCAATCGCTTTTAGATTGTCACTCAATTGGCTGCAAATTTGCGGCGCACGATCTTTCTCGTAGACGAACGGTATAAAGGTATTGTCTTTTTCCGGCCAGAAAAAGTCATTTAAGTTGCTGCTATTAATATTTGAGTCGTTTTTAATGCCGTTACACATCGGGCAAGCAAGCAGGAAGTTATTCCAGGCATTTTCTAATTGCGGTTCCAGACTTTTGGGTTGAATATGTTCAACATGTGTTTGTGGAAACTTCAACTCACAGTATGAACAATATTTACCCAACCTATCTTTTAAAATGGGGGCTGCATCTCGGTAATGCTTGAATAGTATTTTATTACCCCTAGTATCGACTGGAGTATCTTCACGGAAAACTGGACGCATGCTATTTCAATTCGTCAGTGGGAAGAGCTGCTTCTCGTTCCATCTTTAAAAACGCCTGAAATGCCGGATCGTCGCTAAATGGCAATAATAACTCATCGAGGCGTTGTTTTAAACGTTGCTTTTCATCGTCACTAGCCGGAGGAATTTGTTTTAATACCCGGTAATATTCCTCGGCGGTTTTTTCCATTGCCAGGAAACGTTGGCTTTGCTGAGGGATTTCCACGCCTTGCTGATTTTCGGCAATATCTTCGATACTTTTGCTTTCAATAGATAATGGCGCTTCTTTCTCCAAATCCCAAAGTAAACAATCTTCACGGCCATATAGCGACTGGATAATAAACGGCGAATGGCTGCTGGCGACGAATTGCACTTTCGGGAAGGTTTCTAATAAGCGGCCAACGACTTCCCGTTGCCATTTCGGGTGCAAATGCAGGTCAATTTCGTCAATCAAGACTATGCCTTCGGTTTGCTTGATGACCTCGGCTTCCAGTTGCGGATTCAGTGTCGCCATGCGGTAGGCGATGTCGGCGACCATGCCTATCATGTTGCGGTAGCCGTCACTGAGTAGGTGGAAGGGGATGGATTGGGGGGTGTCTTGAATCGTTGTTTCGATGAACATCTGATCCCATTCGAAATTCCACCAAGCGCGTTTGGCTTCGGGAATCATTTCGACGATGGCATTCCTTACCGCTTCCAATGTATGACGTTTTTCTTGTTTTTGTAAGGCGATAATTTCTTGGGTTTTAAACCAGCGGAATAATTGCTCTAAATCGGAGGCTGGGTTTAGACAGCTTCTATAGCCAGCTAAGCGGGAATCCGGGCTCAGTGTTTCCAATTCTTTATCATCGATTTTCTTCCATAATCGCCCCGTTCCATAATATGCAATTATGGGTAAATAGGTGTCTATTTCAGTTATTTTGTTGAAATATCGATGGGCAATGTTTCGAATTGATGCCGATGTATCCGTTTGCTTAAAAGAGCTATGTAGTTTTATGGAGAAAAACCAGCTGATTTCTTCATTATCGACTATGCCTTCAGCACTCAATAAGGTGTAAGCGCTACGTTCTTTTTTTGTATCTTGACCTAATGTTATAAATTCGTGGCGAATATCGTCTACTTGGGCTGGTCGTTTATCTTTTTCTAATATATTGCCATCACTGGGAAACCCGTCTAGAAATTCACTAATGGTTGAAGCAAGAGCGTCTAAAATAGCCGTTTTACCAGCGCCATTATTGCCTATTAGCAAGGTAATGCGATCAGAAAGACTGAGTTCATATTTTGCAAAACAACGAAAATTTTCTAGTGTTAACTTGTTAATTTTCATTGTACTTGGCCTCAATTATCCCACCACCCAAACAAACCTCGCTCTGATAAAACACCACCGATTGCCCCGGTGTAATCGCCCGTTGCTGTTCATCGAAGCTGACCTTAACGCGCAAGCCTCCGTCCATCGGTTCGACGACGCAATCCTGATCGGGCTGGCGGTAGCGGGTCTTGGCGGCGCAGCGGATGGTTTCGGTCAAGGGTTGGCTGCCGCACCAGTCCAATTGCCCGGCTTCCAGGGTGTTGTGCAGCATCAACGGGTGGTCGTGGCCCTGGCCAACGATCAAAACGTTATTGTCCAGGTCTTTTTCCAGTACGAACCAGGGTTCATCCGGTGCGTCCTTGACGCCACCAATCCCTAAGCCTTGGCGTTGGCCCAGTGTGTAGTACATCAGGCCGTGGTGTTGGGCTATGTATTTGCCCTCGGGCGTGCGCATTTCGCCGGGTTGGTGGGGCAGGTAGCGTTGGAGGAATTCCTTGAATTTGCGTTCGCCGATGAAGCAGATGCCGGTGCTGTCTTTCTTGCGGCTGTTGGCGAAACCTGCTCTGTCCGCCATTGCCCGGATTTCCGGTTTGTGCAGATGGCCAATGGGGAACAGGGTGCGTGACAAGGCTTTTTGGCCCATCGCATATAAGAAATAACTTTGTTCCTTGTTGGGATCCAGGCCTTTCAATAATTGAAACTCGCCGTCTTGTTCGCGCACTCGGGCGTAGTGGCCGGTGGCGATGTATTCGGCGCCCAGGTCTTCGATCGCGTAGTTCAAAAATGCCCTAAATTTGACATGTTTGTTACAAAGAATGTCGGGATTGGGGGTGCGGCCGGCTTTAAACTCCGACAAAAACACTTCAAACACTTCGTCCCAGTATTCGGCGGCGAAGTTGACGGTCTTTAATTCGATGCCCAGTGTGTCGCAAACCTGCTGCGCATCGGCCAAATCTTGCATTGCCGTACAATATTCGGTGCCGTCGTCTTCCTCCCAGTTTTTCATGAACAAACCCGTGACTTTATGGCCTTGTTCTTGCAGGGCTAAAGCAGTGACGGAAGAATCGACGCCGCCGGACATGCCGACGATGATGTGTTTGCTCATGCTAGATCGAGATAGGACTGTAAAATTGAAAGTGGATAGCGCCGGCCTTTAAGGTATTCGTCGACGCAGATCAACACCAAGGGGCTGCGCAAATGGGACTGTTGGGTTGTAATTTGATCGCGGCTCAACCAATGAGTTGCTACGATGTCCGCATCGAGTTTTCGGTTTGGGTTATGATTATGCACATTGCCGGTAAAACAAAAGCGGACGAAACTGGGGTGGTCGGGCGTTCGGCGCCAAAGCTGTATCGCCACTATCGCTTCCGGTTCGAATTGCCAGGCGGTTTCTTCTTCTACTTCGCGTTTGACGGCGCTAATCAGATCTTCGCCCGGTTCAAGATGGCCGGCGGGTTGATTGAACGCAAGGCCATTGTCCGTTGTCTCTTCAACCAGTAAAAAATGGCCGTCTTTTTCAATGACAGCGGCAACGGTGACATGTGGTTTCCAAACCATGACTTCCCGGAAAGACGATAAAGCTGCTTATTTTACGCGAATTGTTTTTTATGTGGGTAAAGATTGAAATTTGGCAATGAAGACGCTATTTTAGAACTCTGTGATACATAGGCTAATATGGAACATGACTGATTTTGATCCCTTGAAAGATTCCGACGGCGAAATTGCTGTTCAGCATGCGAAACCGAGGCTGAAAAGACCGCCGTTGTTTAAAGTCATCTTGCTGAACGATGATTTTACACCCATGGATTTTGTGGTCGAAATACTCACCCATTTTTTTAATATGAGTCAGGAAAGAGCTACGCAAGTGATGCTGCAAGTGCATACGCAGGGCGTGGGGGTGTGCGGCACCTACACCAAAGATGTGGCCGAAACCAAGGTACATATTGTTAATGAATATTCCAGGGAGCATCATCATCCGTTGATGTGCACGATGGAAGAGGCGTGAGAGGTAAGCCATGCTAAGCAAAGAACTTGAAGTGACATTGAATGCCGCGTTTACAAATGCTCACGCCAAACGGCATGAATTCATTACCGTTGAGCATCTGTTGTTGGCGTTACTGGACAACGTCACCACTATTCCAATATTGATTGCCTGCGGATGCAATGTGAATGCATTGCGGGCCGAGCTGACCCGTTTCATTGATGAAACCATATCGCTGATTCCGGAAGGCATACAGCGAGAAACGCAACCGACATTGGGTTTTCAGCGGGTATTGCAACGCGCGGTTTTCCATGTGCAAGCTTCCGATAAAAAGGAAGTGACCGGTGCCAATCTGTTTGTGGCCTTGTTTAGCGAGCAAGATTCGCATGCGGTTTATTTGTTGAATAAGCAGGATATTACCCGGCTGGATGTGGTTAATTATCTGGCCCATGGTGTGTCGAAAATCGAGCAGCAAAAGGCCGATATTAGCGAGGATACCGACAGCGAGCGAGGTATCAGCGATGCTACGGCTAGTCCGCTGGAGAAATATGCCACCAATCTGAATGAAGAGGCCTTGAAGGGCAATATCGATCCGCTGATCGGCCGCGAACTGGAAGTAGAGAGAACCATTCAGGTCTTGTGCCGCAGGCGAAAAAATAATCCGTTATTGGTCGGTGAAGCCGGCGTCGGTAAAACCGCGATTGCCGAAGGCTTGGCCAAGCGCATCGTCGAGGAACAGGTGCCGGATATTTTGTTGAATAATGTCATTTATTCGCTGGATATGGGCGCTTTGGTGGCCGGAACCAAATACCGCGGCGATTTCGAAAAACGTCTGAAATCCCTGGTCGCCCAGCTCAAGAAAGAACCCAATTCGATCCTGTTTATTGACGAGATTCATACTATCATCGGCGCCGGTTCCGCTTCCGGCGGGGTGATGGATGCCTCGAATCTGATTAAGCCGGTTTTGGCTTCCGGGCAGTTGCGCTGCATCGGTTCCACTACCTATCAGGAATATCGCGGCATCTTCGAAAAAGATCATGCCCTAGCCCGGCGATTCCAAAAAATCGATGTGGTGGAGCCGTCGATCGAGGATACCGTGCAAATCCTGAAAGGCCTTAAATCGCGCTTCGAAGAGCATCATGGCTTGAAATATACCCAGGAAGCCTTGCGAGTCGCGGTAGAATTGTCGGCGCGTTACATTACCGACCGGCATTTGCCGGATAAGGCTATCGATGTGATCGACGAAGCCGGCGCGCGCCAACGTCTGTTTGTGGGTGACGCGCGCAAGGAGACCATCGATACCCACGAAATCGAGGAAATTATCGCCAAGATCGCCAGGGTGCCGGCGCAGTCGGTGTCGTCCAGCGACAAGGACAAACTGGCCAGTCTTGAAAAGAATCTAAAAATGTTGGTATTCGGCCAGGATGAGGCGATTGCCGAACTGGCTTCGGCGATCAAATTGTCGCGGGCCGGTTTACGCGATACCACAAAAACCATTGGTTCGTTCTTGTTCGCCGGTCCGACCGGTGTCGGCAAAACCGAAGTGACTCGGCAATTGGCTAAAGTGATGGATATTGAGCTGATCCGTTTCGATATGTCCGAATACATGGAACGGCATACGGTATCGCGCTTGATTGGCGCGCCTCCGGGGTATGTCGGTTTCGATCAAGGCGGATTGCTGACCGAGGCGGTGACTAAGCATCCGCACGCGGTGCTGTTGCTGGACGAGTTGGAAAAAGCCCATCCGGACGTGTTTAATCTGTTGTTGCAGGTGATGGATCACGGCACCTTGACCGATAACAACGGCCGTAAAGCCGATTTTCGCAATATTATTCTGATCATGACCACCAATGCCGGCGCGGAGGAGGGTAGCCGGGCTTCGATTGGTTTTACCCAGCAAAGCCATGTCACAGACAGTCTTAAAGTGATCGAGCGCGGTTTTTCGCCGGAATTTAGAAATCGGCTGGATGCCATCGTTCAATTCAAGTCGTTGGATATGAGCGTGATTGGCAGTGTGGTCGATAAATTTATATTCGAGCTGGAAGCCGTTCTGGCGGATAAGAATGTGACGTTGACGCTGGAGTCCGACGCCAGAATTTGGTTGGCCGAGCGCGGCTACGACGAAAAAATGGGTGCGAGGCCCATGGCGCGGCTGATTCAGGAAAAGGTCAAAAAACCGCTGGCGGAAGACCTGTTGTTCGGTCGTTTAGTGAACGGCGGTCACGTGCGGATTTTCGTCGAAAATGGAGAGCTGGCGTTTGGTATCGAAAGCAAGCAACTCGTCGTTTCGGAATTAAATCAGATGGTTTAGGAGTGGTTCGGCAACCGCAATCCCGTGCGACGGGATTAGCGGTTGCGGAATGTGATGCGGCCCTTGGTCAGATCGTAAGGCGTCATTTCTACTCTTACCTTGTCGCCGGTCAGGATGCGGATGTAATGTTTGCGCATTTTGCCGGAGATATGAGCGGTGACGATATGCCCGTTTTCCAGTTCGACACGAAACATGGTGTTGGGTAGGGTGTCGATAACCTTACCATCCATTTCAATTTGATCTTCTTTTGCCATAATTTAGCCCTTGATTAAAAAGCCGCTATGTTAGCATGAAAGTGTTGGATGATGGCGTTAAGTTAAAAATTACTGATTCCCGGCAACACTGATACTTGGATCGTTGCCGGCATGCTTCGGGCATAAACCAAGGATAGACTGCAAAGCACATGATAAATGGACTGAATACCGCCGAATGCGCCGCGCTATGGAGCGAATCGTTGGCCAACGATTTGCGGCGCTTTTTAACCGCTCGTCTGAAATGTCCCGAAACCGCGGCCGATCTGACGCATGAGACCTATCTGCGGCTTTATCAACGCGGCCAGGAAAATCCCCCCGATAACGCGCGGGCTTTAGCCTTTCATATTGCCATGCAATTGGCGATCGATTATCAGCGTAAAGCCGCCGTCAGGAGCCGCTATCTGGTTGATGACGGCATTGAGGCTTGGGTCGACATCACGCCCGCCAAGTCGGCGGGACCAGAACAAATCCTATCTCAACACCAGCGCATGGCAATGTTACGGACGGCGCTGGATGAGTTGCCGCCGGATTGCCGTAGTGTATTTCTGATGCATGGCATCGAAGGCCTGAAATATTCGGAAATTGGGCAAAGGCTGGGTATATCGATTTCCATGGTTGGCAAGCATCTGACGCGCGCGCTAACGCATTGCGCGCAACGGCTGGATCAATGATTTCGGCGGGAGTGACGGCTTTTTCGGCTGAAAACGTTGATTTCAGCGGGTCGCGCGTTTTAATAACTAATTGCTTCCGTTTGGAGTGGTGACATGTCAATTTCCGAAGACGAACTCAGTTTGCCGGACCCGCAACAGCAGGCAATCGACTGGCTCGTCCGCTTGCGCGCCGATAATCTCGGCGAGGGTGAAATGTTCGCATTCGCCGACTGGTTGAGTCGGGATAACCGGCATGCCGAAGCGTTTGCCGCCGCCGAAGATTTATTCAACGATATGGTGATGGTCGCACACGAATCGGCCATGGCTTCACCGGTCCGGAACGATGCTATCAAGCAGAGGATGGGAGCCGATACCGGTGTTGCCATACGCTCGGGGCTCGCCAATCGGCGATCAGCCTTTAAACCGGATAAACCTTGGTTTACCGTTTCGCTGGCGATAGCGGCAACGTGGTTATTCGCGGCGCTTTTGGTGATGCCCGACCACTCGCATCCTTGGGCCGACTTGCTCAGCGATTACCATACCGAAACCGGCGAAATTCGCGAGATTCGGCTAGCCGACGGCAGCCAGTTATTGCTAAATACCAACAGCGCGGTGTCGGTTAATTTCGATGACTCGACCCGACGGATTACCTTGCATCACGGCCAGGTGCGTTTTACAGTGGCCAAGGACGCTAGCCGTCCGTTCGAAGTTGCGGTCGATGATTTGACTGTGCGTGCGTTGGGAACCGTTTTCGAGGTTTATAACCTGAGTCCGGACGAAAGTGGCGTGATAGTACAGGAGCACGCCGTTTCCGCGCGGATTGACAAGGCCGAACAATTTCCGCCGCAATTTCGAGACGTCAAGGTCGAGCAAGGGCATCGATTGCGGCATCGTGTCGGTACGGCGTTACAACAACCCGAGCCTGTCGGGCTGGAGCAGACCAGTGCCTGGCAAGATCATAGGCTGGTGGTTAACGATCGCCCGTTGGGCGAACTGGTAACCGAACTTAACCGATACCGGAGCGGCCGTATTTTTGTTGCCGGCAACGATTTACAACAACTTCGCGTCAGCGGGGTTTTTTCGCTGGATCATCCGGACAGCACGCTCGGCACCGTGCAACAAGTCTTGGGTTTAAAACAGACTAGACTCGGCGCCTGGTGGCTGGTCTTGCATCGCTAAAGACCTTTCTTTTCTAATGGATTAGAACTCAAGTTTCCCGAATTTTCCCCACGGTGGTTAACCCGGCAATGCACCCGCATTGGACGTTACGGGGAGGGTCTCGTCATGCCATTTGTATTTCGGTAACCATCAACGCCGCTGCTCCGCTCCGTTGTCGCCGAGATTGTCTGGGCGATGGATTGTCGTGTCCGGACGGCGAGGGTTTGCCAAAATTATCGGCGGATAATATCCCATCATCAAAGGACTTAGCGCATGAATCAAAAGGATAAATTTTTCAGCAAAAAAATAATTCTATTTTTTGGTAGTCGATTGGGCTGCTCGAACGGCTTAACAGTTAATGAGTGTAATTGTTACTGCCTGACAGGGAAGCCTTTGAAAAACATCGTCATCAATCTCGGCCGTCACGGATTAAAACCGGATTGCGGATCGCCCAAATACGGAGGATTTTCGCCGCGCCGTTATCGTCAAGGCTTCAAGCATGGTCTGATGTTGTCGTTGACAATCGTGGCGGTAGTGTTAATGGGCGGGCTGATGATTAGCCAGTCGGTTTATGCCTTGGAAATCATCGGCTATTACGACATACCGGCCCAATCGCTGAACAATGCCTTGCTGCAATTTGCGGCGGATGCGCATTTGGAACTGGTCTTTTCGGCGGATTTAGTCCGCGGGTTCGAGGCCGGGCATCTAATAGGGGCGATGACGCCGGAACAAGCCTTGCAATCTTTGCTGAAAGACAGCGGGCTCGGCTACCGTTTCCTGGATCAACGGACCGTGATGCTGCTGCAAGGCGAGCAAGTTCGGCAAGGAATGCCGGAACACTATCCCGCCGTGCTGGAAGCGATGACAGTGGTCGGCCGAGCGGCCAGCGGCGAACGTGTGACTGACGATAATCCGACAGACATCAGCCCCCTCGACTTCAGTAATTACCGGGTGGCTGCCATGGCCTCCGCTACTCGAACCGACACGCCGCTCATGCAGATTCCGCAATCGGTCCAGGCCTTCAAACGCTCGTTGATCGAGGATCAACAAAATGTCACGGTCAGTGAAAGCTTATACAACGCCAGTAGTGTAGTGCCTCGCAACATCTGGTTTACGCCCAACGTCGAAGGCACGCTGATACGCGGCTTCAAAACCGAACAACTGTTGGACGGCTTCACCCAGTATTACAACACCGGCGATAGGGAAAGCCTGGTCAATCTGGAAGGCATCGAAGTGCTGAAGGGAGCCAGCGCGGTATTGTACGGCGGAGGGTCCGGCGCACAGGCGGGTGGTGTTATCAATTTGCTGTCCAAACAACCACGGGCCAAGGCCTTCGGCGAGCTTGGCATCAAAATCGGCGGTGACAGTTTTTATCAACCGTTTTTCGATTTTAATCAGCCTTTGGCTGAAAACGCCTTGTTCCGTATCAGCGGCGAATATACGGATTCCGGCAGTACGATCGATGGCATCGAAACCCAGCGCTATAACCTTAATCCGGCATTGACGCTGACCGATAACGACAAGACCCGATTTACCCTGCGGGCCAAGCTGTCCCGCTGGCAACAGCCTGACTATCAGGGGCTACCGGCCACCGGCACCGTGGCCGGCAGCTTTCGTATTCCCCGGCAAACCCTGATTGGGCCGGACAATCTTCCGGATAGCCATTCGGCGACCGACGCGGTTTGGGTTAGCCTGGATCACAGAATTAACGAGCGCTGGAGCGTAACGGTCAAGGCGCGATATTCCTATTCGGAATTTATCGAACACGCGCAAACCCTATTCGGTCGTGATGGGTTTACCGCCGACCGGCCGCTGTTTGCCTCGACCTGGGCCTTGGTGAATGCCGAACTGGCACAGCAACAGGAGGAACGCAGCTTTGCCGGATACGCCGTCGGCAAATTCGATTTCGGGCCCACCGAAAATACCGTTTTGTTCGGTGCCGACCATAGCGAGCTCAATGATCAGGGATACATTGATGGCGATGTGGGGCCGGCTGGATTCGGCGTAGGCATGGTCGATTTGGCCGCGCCGGATTTTTCCAGCGCATATCGTAGGCCGGGGCCGGGAGTGAGCAATCGTTTTGTTGACAACATAACCTACGGTGGATATGCCCAGCTGCAAACCACTTTGTATAAACGTCTGCATCTGCTGTCCAGCATGCGCTTGGGCACCGTCAATATCGATTTCAAAAATACGGTATCCGACAACATTACCGCCACCGATACCAGTAAGTGGTTGCCCCGTTTTGGCGTCGTCGTGGATCTGACCGAGCAAATTTCCTGGTTCTCCGGTTACAGCGAAGGCATGCGCGGCCAGCCGCTGATTAATTTTGTCGATACCCCGGTTCCCGAGTTATCGCGGCAAATCGAAACCGGCTTTAAGTTCGATTTTGCCGGGCAATTCAGCGGGCAGATGGCGATTTACCAAATCGATAGAACCCATGTGGCCGTCACCGATAACACCGATATTCAAGGCCGCTCGGTTGCGGCCGGACAGCAACGCTCGGTCGGTTTCGATGCCGATCTGCTCTGGCAGCCCCTGGACGAACTGAATTTTCTGGCCAGCTATGCCCATACCGAAGCGCGCTTTATCGACGACAAGTCCGGCGTGCCGGCCGGCAACCGTCTGCCGTTGGTACCGGAAAATTCCGCCCGTTTATGGATGCATTACCGATTGCCTATGCCGGAGTTGAAGGGACTTAGCCTGGGATTTGGCGTCAACCTGCGCGCCGGCGC
Source organism: Methylomonas sp. LL1 (assembly GCF_015711015.1). NCBI lineage: Bacteria > Pseudomonadati > Pseudomonadota > Gammaproteobacteria > Methylococcales > Methylococcaceae > Methylomonas > Methylomonas sp. LL1. The sequence continues at coordinate 2,005,265 of NZ_CP064653.1, read as the reverse complement.
ATTTTTATCGAACAACAATCAATTCAAAAGCGAGGCTTACCACGGCTTTGACGCCACCGTTGCCTACGAAACGGCGACATTCAAACTGGCCGCCACCGCGAAAAACCTTACCGGGGTCGACTATTTTTCGGCTTACGACTATTTCGACGGACGGGTTGCGCCCGACAGCGGGCCGGCCGTGTATGTCACGGGAAGCGTGAGGTACTAATGCATTAAATTCAGGATGGAGCGGGAACCACTCACTCAAGGACATAGAGTGATGTCGAATGGATACGACAACCATGCCACATCCGCCGCGAGGCGGAGCCGGAAAGCCACGGGTCTTGGAATAAGACAGCCGGGTTACCTTCAAGGCCAGTGCCTTGGAGATTAACTTTAACCGTAATTAATGAAGGAACAAAAATGACAAGTTTGAAAAAACATACTGTTAAATTGGCAAGCGCCGGCGTCCTGGTATTCGGCTCATTGGCCGGCTTACTGGCACCCGCATCCGCCAGCGCCGCGCTGGTGACCGGTAATGCCACTATTAGCATCGACAACACCGCCTTCAGTACCGCAACGGGTGGCTGGACCGTCAACCATTTTTTTGATGCCAGCTATAACGAGACTGCCATCAATGCCAGTACGGCTGGCGGCACCACTTCAACCACCAATATGCTGTTTCCGGTCAATACGAATATCACCACTACCAGCTACGCCGGCAACCGCACCTTGCAGGCCACAACCATGGACAGCAGCGACACGGCAACGGGACAAATCGGCTTGAGTGGCGCCTTAACCATGACTGGCGCCCTTGGGAATTTGTATCCCTATGATTTCAAGCTGCAAAAATTCAGCGGCGTCTGGAACTTGGTTAGCTATGACAGCGCGTTTAAAAACACCACCTTCCTGCAACTTACCAATGCGATTGAATCCGTCAATGGCAGCGGCCAGTTAAGCCTGTCCGGCGATTTGGTTTTCGGCGGCGGCATGAGTCCGACTACAGCCAGCAGCATTTTTGGTCTGACCTGGAGTTCATTCTTGGGCGTTCAGTCGATCAACCAAAATCTCGTCGTCGGCCATTTGAGCCTGGCACCGGCAGCTGTTCCAGTACCCGCAGCCGTTTGGTTGTTCGGTAGCGGTTTACTAGGCCTGCTGGGCGTAACTCGTGGAAAGGCCAAATTTTCCGCATAACGCATGGATCGACGCTGCCTGTTGCGCTTGATTTAAGCCGTTACAGGTAGCGACAGACATTAACTTATTACTCGGTTTTCAACCTGGGCTCTATCGCTTCTCATGTTCAGCAAGCATAAGCAGGGAAAATCCGGGTAGGCTCAAAAAACGTTTAAACCGAATTCATTATTCATTTAAGGAAGAAACATGAAAATATTTAATGCTATTGTGATGGCCGGCACGTTGGCTTTCACGAACGCGCAGGCGGCCACCGTCTCGGGTGGGTCGCTTATCCTCAACATAGATCGCGATGCCTTGGCCGCCGGCGTTACCATGGATAACACCCCGGCCCCCTCTATTTACGTCGAGGAGTTTTTTGGTGCCTCCGCGGCAAGCAAAACCCAAAGCCAGCTTCTAAACGACAATACGCCCGCCGATTGGTCCGATTACGCAGCCAACGAAATTCCGGCCACCGGTCTGCAATATGCGGTTAACGGGTTAAACATCGACGCCAATCCGGCCGGGCGCGAGAATAGGCCTACAACATTCGAGTTTAATCCTGGCGACTTGTTGGGTAGCGCGACCGGCAATATTGGCTTGGGTGGGGTAATACGATTTCGCGTCGATGTGAATCGGTCCAATAACCGAATTGTAATGGGCGATATGACGCTGGAATATCACCCGGAATTAGAAGCCGCCACGCCAGGCCGTTCCGGCTGGCTACTAGTCAACCATATCGGTTTTGACGCCGACGCCTTTGAATTATTCGATGTTTCGACCAACTTGACCGGCAATAATCTGACGTTGACTGGCAATCTGGGCTATGGCTGGGGGTTTGACCATCTGGGGGCAGAAGATGCCCGCTTGAGCGAGACCCGAATCGGTAACTTCAGTTTTCAAACTACGGTAGTGCCGCTACCGGCGGCAGTCTGGTTGTTTGCTAGCGGACTGGCGGGACTTTTCGTGACCAGTCGGGCCAGAAGAAAGTGCGTCGCGCTATGATTGGGGTAAATCGAATACAAACCATTAATGGCGTCTTATTGGCATCCATAATACTGCCAAGCGGGGTGCGGGCCGCGCCTTCTCCTGGCGCGAGGTTTGGTTCGTATGTCAGTCATCAGGTCAACGTCGATACCAACGAGCAAAACATTGCCGGCGATAAGGGCAACGAGCCGACGATCGCCGTCAATCCGCTCAACCCGGCCAATATCGTCGTCGGCTGGCGATTGTTCGACTTCGTCTGCTATCAAATACGGTGGTTACGGCTATAGTCTTGATGGCGGTTCGGTCATTAAATCCGAGGAATAGAGGCGTGACATGGTCCGAACCGGCATACCAATTCATCGGCGACAAAAATTGGATTGCCATCGATAAGACCGGCGGCGACAGTGAAGGCCATATTTACGTTACCTGGCGGCGTGCCGGCAGTAGCCCTCCCGATCCTAATTATCAGCCGAAGTATTTTATTCGTAGGAACCGGACACAGCAACGGACAGCGACCAGTCGGCCCAGCTTGCGACACTCACTTGCTAAGCTGCCTGTGCGGCAGCGGACTGGCGGTTGCTGGGCTGATTGATCATCAGCGATTTCTAAGCTGCCTGTGCGGCAGCGGACCGCTGATGTGGCCGTAATCCGGTTCGTCGGTCTTTCTAAGCTGCCTGTGCGGCAGCGGACTTGGAGGACGGGATCAAAATTTTGTATTTGTTTTTCTAAGCTGCCTGTGCGGCAGCGGACGTTTTAGCGGACATCGCGCAACATCCTGGGGTTTTCTAAGCTGCCTGTGCGGCAGCGGACGTTGACGTAATCCGACTTTGGCGGGTGAAACTTTTCTAAGCTGCCTGTGCGGCAGCGGACGGATGGATGCGTTTCTGACAAGCCAAGGCAAGCTTTCTAAGCTGCCTGTGCGGCAGCGGACGCGTTGGGGTCCATTTTCAAGAACACGGCAAATTTCTAAGCTGCCTGTGCGGCAGCGGACTGGTAGATGGCGTCGGCCAGGGCATCGTGCTTTTTCTAAGCTGCCTGTGCGGCAGCGGACGACCGCATGACGCAAAACGTCGACGGCGAGGGTTTCTAAGCTGCCTGTGCGGCAGCGGACCTTCAATGATTTCAACCAGTGACCAAGGCCTGTTTCTAAGCTGCCTGTGCGGCAGCGGACTATCCGAGTTCGCTTATAAATACATTGCTCGTTTTCTAAGCTGCCTGTGCGGCAGCGGACACATTGCCGGGCGAGTATCGATGGCAAACAACTTTCTAAGCTGCCTGTGCGGCAGCGGACAGCGGTTCGAATCAGGAGAACTTCGGGTGTACTTTCTAAGCTGCCTGTGCGGCAGCGGACATCGGCGCCAATGGATAGCGAATCAGGATAACTTTCTAAGCTGCCTGTGCGGCAGCGGACCTCAATGGGCTGAAAAGGTTTTTGGAAAACGATTTCTAAGCTGCCTGTGCGGCAGCGGACCATGGCCGTTCATCCAATCCGGTCGAATGGCCTTTCTAAGCTGCCTGTGCGGCAGCGGACAATGCGTTGAAGGCCCGAGAGGGTACGTTACATTTCTAAGCTGCCTGTGCGGCAGCGGACGGCATGCATAAGACAACAGCAAGGCTTTACGATTTCTAAGCTGCCTGTGCGGCAGCGGACTGAGCCAGATTTGGTCGGCGCGTCATTTGTAATTTCTAAGCTGCCTGTGCGGCAGCGGACAATGTTACGACCGCGCAATACGCGGAATTGCTTTTCTAAGCTGCCTGTGCGGCAGCGGACACTAGAAATCGACTGGGATAACGATTTATCCATTTCTAAGCTGCCTGTGCGGCAGCGGACAGCCATTTTATGCCGCTGGTTTTACAGTAAACGTTTCTAAGCTGCCTGTGCGGCAGCGGACTGATGTACTGACCAAAGAGCGCGACTGGCCTTTTTCTAAGCTGCCTGTGCGGCAGCGGACTGCTAAATGAACGTCAATGTCAGCGGATTAATTTTCTAAGCTGCCTGTGCGGCAGCGGACACTAATGACGCGCTATTATTTGTCGTCCCGCCTTTCTAAGCTGCCTGTGCGGCAGCGGACCCAGACGAATAAGCTCGTCGCGAAACTCCAATTTTCTAAGCTGCCTGTGCGGCAGCGGACGATTTCGTTGCTAACTTGTTCGAGGTCGTACATTTCTAAGCTGCCTGTGCGGCAGCGGACTGATTTTAAAAAACTTGGAAGCCAGTTACATAGCGGTTTATGGAAGATTTAAGCCAATTTACCCATCCCGAAAATCGCTTAATGCAACTGTATGATTTTTATTGAATTTTTAAAGAGCGTAAAAATTTTGGTCAAAATTCTGGAATTGTGGCCTTGGGACTTAGGCCATAACTGCTGAAATCGGCTTTCGATGCTTCCGTGACCAAAATCTTATCGATCCACAAACAAAATTGTTCCCCGCTGCTCAAACTTGTCAATCGGATAAACGGTGTGGGAATGCTGGCCGGTGCAATGCCGCTATAGTGTTGCAGGGCCTCGTCATAACTCAACGGATGCCGCTTGGCATAGCGCCGCGCCAGACGCTCCTTGTTGGTTTTGGGTTGCAGGCGGCGGTAAATAGCGTGACCTGCAAGCGTCGCCGGCACCGGGCGAATGCTGGTGCAATGCACGTAGTCGCTCAGGCGAGACAACCATTTTCCGGCATCGAATCGAACCAGCGTGGCTTCGTCGGCAGCAAACAGCCGGCATTTACTGCCCAGCACCCCATATTTTTCGCCGATCTTATAGTCTGGAAAGCCCACTCCAATCGGCACCCGTTTTTCCGCGTCCTGCATTTCGACTAAACCTAGATGAATTTGCTGGAAGACTTTGGACCAGAGGAAATGGATATTGACCTCGGGATTGGGCAGCAAGGTGATTTCCTGATAGCAGCGCATGGCTTATTCCTTGCCGCTTTGGCCGAAGACGCCGCCGCGTATCAACACCGCCATTACGTAATGTTCCTGGGTTTTTTCCGCTAGTTTTTCACCCAGTGCGAAGCGGTCGAACAGGGTGTAAAAATCGGCTTTGTCTTTCGGGGTACGAAAGGCTTTGCCCAGATTGGTGACCGCGCCGTAGGGTTCGATGGCAATCGGGCCGATGCCGACGGCGGCATCGTCGTGGCCCGGATACCAGGTGTCGATGGTGCGCAAGGCATTGCCGATCTTTTGCGAATGCAGCGCCGCGACGCCGTTGACCGCGTACAGGATTTTGCTTTTGTCGCCCTTGCCGTTGCCGAGAATCAATTCTTCGCTGGGATAAACCTCCTGCGCCTTGCCGACCAAGGCATAGGCTTCGACACTAATCAGCAAGTAGGGCAAACGCCCGCACAAGGCATCGGCGATTTTGCCGGCCAGTTTTTGCAGATCGGAATGGTCGGCGCTGAAGTCGCGCAGTGAAAACTGCTTGGCGTCGAACACCAGTTTGTCGCCGTCGCCGGTATCGACCGCGACTTCGATTTTTTCCGCCCCAACCCGGTTGCGCCAAAAGTATCGACCATTGGCGATATTAATAGCGTAACGTTTGGCAAGCTCGGTAAAGCCTTCTTGTTCGATGTAAGCTCGGGCGACGCCGGGATAGGTCGCATTGAAGTTCGGTCCGTTGCAGGCGGACGGTTTTTCCACGCCGCCCAGCACTTTCAAGCTGAAACTGAGTTTGAGAGTGTTCTGGTGTTCGCTTAGCGCACAGGCATCGACGGTTTGGGGATTGGGATTAGCAATATCCATGTTTAACTTCAGCAAGTCTTGATCCGAAGTTTTTTTCATTCGATGCGATACCGTGCCCCGCACGGACTTTGCGTTGATTTTTAATGGCAACGGGGCATTCTGATGTCGCTCATCCCATACGGTGCCGTATAGATAACCATCGGAAGGCACCAGTTTTTTTTCGAAAGCCAGTACGGTTGCGTCGTTTTTTACTGCCATGTCTTAGTCTCCAATGAGTTCTGATGTGGATAGGGTTTGGCAAAGGTAAAGATTTCGTTCGGTATCGACGCGGCATTGCCAAAGCACGTCGTCCAGGTTGCTAATGCGGTACGGCATCTTGAATTCGCCCAGCGTGACCACGCTTTCGGCGAAGCGGTGCGGGGTCTGGCTGTCGCGCTGGTTAGCGGCTTGGCCCAATTCGGAGATACCCTGAAAACCCACCGCAATCGGCACCAGCCAACCCGGCGCCTTACGTTGACTGCTCCAAGTGACTTTGCCGTTTTCGACGTCCTGACCGCTACGGTGCATTACTTTCAAATAGCCCAGCAAGGCGTCCAACGCGTCCTGGCCTTCGTCGCGCATGGCTTGCACCAGCAATTCGCGGCGTTCGATCAGCACGTAACCGAGCATCAGGCGGTTGAGCAATTTCCTGACGCTTTGTTCGTCGTCTTCGTCGACGGTATATGTCTTTACATCCGCAACTCCCAACACGTCACCACCGGCCCATTTCATCCGGCGCAGTTGTTGGTTGACCAGGGCTTCGAAGCGTTCCTGTTCGTCGGTATCGTAGCCTTGCAACTCGACCAACAGCGATACCTCCAAATGGCAACGAGCTTCTTCGACGAAGGCCGGTCGGCTGCCGTCCTTGTCCAAAGGATTGGCGGTGCCGACGATGGAATGCACGAAATCGCCTTGCCCTTTGTAGGTTTGCAAATCGAAGCGATGGCAGCTAACCGCCACGCTGATCAGTTCGGCGTCGGTCAAACCGTGTTGATGCAAATAGCGTTGCAAGGCGTGGATGCCGCCCAGCCAAGCGGTCATGGCCGGAAAGCCGATGGTGTAAGGGCTGCTCATCGCGTTGGCGTTGTGGATTTGCAAACGCGGAATTAACAGAAAACGTCGGGTCATTTGAAAAACTCCTTGTCGGCGGCGACGGCTTGTTCCGCCAGCGTGACCAACTCGCGGAACTCGTCGTCGCCCAGTTTGGTACGGCTGTCCTTGCATAGGTATTCGTAGGTGTTAATGATCCAACGGGCGAAATCGCTGGCTACTTCATCCAGCCAATCTTCGTTTTGCTCGCGTTGATCGAGATTTGCGTCGTCCAACCAAATCCTTTGAGCAAGCGGCAAGCCTTGGTAATGTTCGGCTTGCGACCAACCGTGAGCGCTGGCGCGAATCGCAAAGGCTTGCCGCAATACCGAGTCGATCAGGTATTTGAGGGTATTGCGTATGCCTTCGCGGACATGAACATTGTTGACGCCGCTGTGCATTAGCCTGTCCAGCGTTTGGAAACTGTCTTGAAAACGTCGGGCCGACAGCGAGTTTCTGAAGAAATGCCGAGTCGGCAAGCGCGCCTGCCGCGACTCGAACATCGGTGGCACGCTGCTCAACAAATACGCCCGGCCGGCATTCTGGTTGTTCAATACGCTGATGTTTTGCGGTTTGGTGCCGCCGTACAAGATAACGGTCAAACCCAGCATATCGTCGAAACCGTCGGCATGGTGTTCGTTTTTCCGGCGGCTGTCCTTGGCTTGTTTGGTTGCTTCGGAAAAGCGCATCGCGTCGATGCGGCTTTTGGTTTGGGTCAGCAAGCCGGCTGGTGTCAGAATGGACAGCAAGTGATAATCGGCTTCGACCGGGAAATACACTTGCTTGACCAGACCGTCGGTTTTATTAACACCATCGTTCTGCTTGACGGCAAGGAAGCCGGAACGCAGGCTGTCGTAACTGGCGGTCGGCACGTTCAAAAGTTGCTTGGCCTGAGCGCTATCCTGTTCAAGATGTTGCAACACCGTTTGCCCGTCGTCCAGCGGCAAACTCAAAAACTTATAAACGTCCATCGCCGCCGCAGTTTTTGCAGACACGTCCAGTTCGTAAGCGACATTGCCGGTGCGCAGATAACCATCGTTGGCTTGGCGACTGTCGGCGATGATGGCACTGGTTTTGGCACTGGGGTGGCTGAATTTGCCGGGATGACTGACCATCGACAGCCAGGCCGCTCGCCTGGCGGCATCCGGTAGCCAAGTCGGCAGGGAAAATTTGTCGTCGGCTTCTTGCTGGATGGCGGCTTGCGCGTCCGCATCCTCCATGGCTTTCAATTTCGTTTTTAGCCAAACCGCTTTGCGGTCGGCAAAAAACGTCGAGATCGATTCATTCATTGACGGTAGCCTCCTATTGGTTTTGGTAGGGTGGATGGCGCTTTGCTTATCCACCCTACGTTTTCTGTTAATTCATTTCTTGAAACAAACCGAGTTGGTCCGAATAAAACCAAGGCCTATCGCTGTCGGGGCAAAGCATGATTTCGCCGTAACGCTCGGACGTTGATTGCACGCTTTGTTCCACGCCGACATCGTCGGCATTGGCCTCGGCATGTTGGCGTAACACGCTTTGGTAGTCTCTCGCCAACCATAATTTGGCCCGAGCATCGGCCGGCAATGTCTCCGCAAGGACAATGTTGTGCACATCTTGGCGGGCAATGAACTCGCCGCGTTCGTCCTTTTCGCAAAATACTGGTTTGCCGTCCCGCCAGACCAAAAACAACGAAAGTTCCGGTTTTCCGGCCCGGAAGCGGTTGATCTGTTGCGGCACGGCGGTCAGCCACCAGTTTTCGTTCAACCAGGCTTGCATGGCTTGCGGGCCTTTTTGAGAATAGTCGGTCAGGCTTTTATGTAACGCTTCGTGCTCCAGGTCGGCAAGGCGTTGTTTGGGTTGCAAGGTTTCCGGCTGTTGAATGCGCGGAATGGCGTTGACGACCTCGGTCAAAACGGCTTCGTCCACCAATTCGCATAGGTCGTGGGTAGTCAGTCGCAAGCTTTTGGCATTTTCGTAACCCGGCCGGCAATATGCCGGCCCATTGCTTTGCCGTAACGCTTTCAGGTTGTATTGCATCACCGCGATATTGGCGTGTTCGATGTCGCCAGTCACGCGGCGATGGCGCAGCACCCGGCCCGCCAATTGAATGATGGAACGGAAGGACGAAGGTTCGATAATCGCCCAATCAAAATCATGATCGCGGCCGACTTCTTCCACCGGCGTCGCCACCAGGATAAACAACACGTCACTAGCCTCGGTTGAGTCCAAATGCCGGCGAATTATCGTATCCTCGAATGCCGTCGGCACTTCGCCGAGTTTTTCCTTGCGTTGCAGAATTTCATCCAGATGCTTTTCCTGTTCATGCCGCAACAACAGCACTTGCCGGCTGTGGTAAGCCATGATTTTCGGCGCGAAGCCGTCGCTCCACTCGGTTTGCAGCAGGTATTGAGTCAAGGCTACGCAGGGCGGTATGTTCGCCATCCGCACCACGCCGAAAGACACCCGCTTACCGGTTTTGGCGTCAATGGAGTGATGATGGGTGTGCAGCTGTTCGGCAGATTGCTTGATTTTGTCGAAGAACTGCTGTCGTTGCGCCGCCGGATCGTTTTTAAGCGTCGGCAGTTCGTCGCAACGAATAATCGTCGCCTTACGTTTGACGATTTGCTTTTGCAAATGAGCAACCCGCTTGCCGACGAATTGCCGGTGAGCGAGTCGATACTGCCGGCAACGGTTGTCCGAATCGGCATTATCCAGACGTTCGACTTGAACACTGAATTCGTCGATCCAGGCACACGCCAGCAGCGGATGGGCGTTTTTGAAATGACTATGCAATTGCCAACCGGCCTGATAAACGTTGAAAAAGCCTTCGGCCAGATTGGGCGGTATCGTGGCCGAAGAGATCATCACTTTGCGGCCCAACATGCCGGCCAAATGAATCAGCCGGCCGATGGCGATCAAATCTGCGCCGTCGAAATCGTCCACTTCGTCGATCACCAAGTCGGACGACAGCAGCCGCAGACAAGGCAAAATGTATTTGCCGCCGCGCCGGGTTTCGGTGGCGGCAATGATGTGGTCTATGGTGCAGGCCAACACCGGTTTGTAGAGAAAGGCTTTGTGTTTTTCGGCCAGTTTCGGCTGGTGTTTGGGAAACAACACGTCGAGAAATTCGGCGCTCGGCATGTTGCCGTAGTCCAAATCCTCCGATAACAACTGTTCCCTGGATTCGGAACCGATGTTCTCGTAGCCGGGCGGCTGGTCTTTTTCGCGCGCGGCTTTGTCGTACAACTCCTTGATCGCCGCCGAACCGATCAATACCGCCAAGTCCTCGTTGCCCAAGCCAAGACGGTTGCGGTATTCGTTGCCGGTTTGCAGGGTTAAGGTACGTAAACCCAGCGCCAGGATGTAACGCAGACTATCGCCGTCGTCCGACAGCGCCCGCATGATTTTGGCGTTGGCGATGGTCTTGCCGCAACCGGTGCTGGCCATGTTTACCACGAACCAACCATATCCCCGATCCTGCAAGGCTTGATTTTGCGATTTGAAGCGGGCGATGCCATCCACCGCCTTATCCTGCCACTCAAACCCTGGCGGACTTTTTTGCTTGAGGCTTTTGATGTCGTAAGCAAAATCCATTTCATTAGTGAAGCGCGACAAGGTCTGACTAATTTTCAAGGCCTGATCGCCGACGCGTACCAAATGCTCGTCCAGTTTTTGCTTAAGCCTCTGCTGGCTGTCGGTATTGGCATATAAGTCAATTGCCGATTTCCAATCGGCGTCGGCTTGGCAGGACGAATAATAATGGTCGCCCAGCATCAGGCACAAACGGGCATGGTGCAGCAATAAACGGTAAGTGCCGTTTTCCAGCAAGGGCTGGATTTGCGGCTGAGCCTGCAACAATTTGGCCGACCATTTTTTCAGTTGTTTCAGCCAGGGTTCGGATTGAGAGAGTAAACCTTCGGGGAATTCGAAACAGGCTTTCAGGCGCTGGTCGTCGTCTTGCGGATTTTGGTAACCCCAGTCCGCATTCAGGCTTTTGAGCATACGCGATAGGTTTTCCCGTTTCTGCCCTGATTCGTCGTTTGGTTTGTGCCGTCCAGGCAAACGGTGATGCGACACAATCAACCAGCCGACCAGTTGCGCCATCGGCGGCAAGTCTTCCAACGGATTTTTATTGTTTTCAGCCGTCGTCTTTTTCAAGGCCTGTTCGTCCCACGCGCCTTCGCTTAACAGACGTAGCCAGGCCTCGTCACAGTCTCCCGCCTGCCGAACCAAGGCGTTCAGCAGCAAGCAGGAAATCCATTCGTGGCGGAGCGGATCGCCTTTATTGCTACTGGCCTTTAGCTTGCTTTGAAACAAGGCCGTGGCTTTTCCCCAGTCATGCAGCAAAGCAGCGATAGCCACCAAGGCTTTGATGGCGGGCAGATAGGTCCAATTGTTTTCCCAATGACTATTGAGCACGCTCTTTTGGGTGCTATTGACCGGGACGATGCTCTCGGCATTGAAACGTCTGTGATTGCCGACTATCCAAACCAACTCGCTCCGACTCCGCGCCCTGATCCAATGGCAAGCCACGGCCGTATTCTTGGTAGCGGTTTTGCGCAGCAGGGTTTTGACGGCGATCAGGCCTTCTTCGGTGATGACGGTCTGCCAGGTGTTGTCGCCGATGCGGTTGGCGAAGGCGTCGAGGACGCGGCGGGTGCGGGCCAGGGCTTTTTTCTGGCATTGACTGACGAAGGTGACCATCATGGTTGGGCGTCCGTGTATGTTTTGGGAATTTGATCCAAGCTATGCAGACCTTTGTAGGGGCGATTTTAATCGCCTTGGGCGAATGAATTCGCCCCTACATTGCCAGGAGGATTGAGAGCTTGCTGCTTGACCTGCTCGAACATGAAATCCAGCGCCTTGTGGTCGGTAAACTTTTGCAGGATTGGCTGGCGAAATTCTTGTTCGCTCATTTTTTCCTTGGCGCAGACAAAGGCCCAGGGCAGGACGATGGCGTCCTTGACCAAGTCGGCAACGTCGAACACCAGCGCGCCACGGCGGGTTTTGCCGTGCATCACCGCGAAGCCGTGCGGGATGCCCAGTACCCACAAGGTCGTGGCCGCCAGGCCGTAGGCCAGATAGTTGCCGTGGTTCAAAAAGCCGTTGGCGAGGTCGGTGGCGTCGTGGTCGCGGCTGAAATCGCCGTGTTGGGTGGCTTTGGCTGTGTAGCGATAGAGTTGTTTGGTCAGCAAGGCTTCGCGTTGCAGCAGGTCGCCGGTTTTTTCGGCGCTTTCGATATTGGCGGCGTAATTGTCCAGGGCGGCGGCTATGGCGCTGTCGTCACTGAAGATGTTTTCGGCTTTCAATTCGCGATCCTTGGCCCAAACCCGGCGGATGTAATCGACACGGGCGCGTTGAAAGGCTTTAGCGATTACCAGGCGCTGGGCATCATCGAACCAGAATTTCAACCAGCCTTGCACGTATTCCGTGGGGCGGTATTCGCTTTGCGGCGTCAGCCATTCGATTTCGCAGCCGCTAAACAAGGGCGTACCTCCGCCGCCACAAAAACCGACCAATACGCCGGCGCTGGCCAACATGCGCATGGCGGCTTGGGTAATCGAGGTGCCGGTACCCAGCAGAATCACCGTGGTGTTGGCAATGGGAATGTTCCTGTACAGGTTTTCGTCCTTGGCTTCCGTCAGATAGAGTACGCGACCATCTTTCTGTATCACCCGGCATTTTTCCAGGTAGTAGATGTTGGCCCGCTTCGAGTGCAGGATGGCTTTTAAATCGGTTAATTGATCCATTGCTTGGCTCACGATTTTTCAGATGACTGCGATGGTTGGTATCGGGCGAATCTGTCCGGTTATGTTCAGAATCTCGCTACAAATAACTTCCCTCTTTGAAAAAGTATCCACTGGGCATAAAGAGGATCAAAGGCGTATCAAAAATCTCCTCTAACCCCTCTTTTTCACAGAGGGGAATAGCGTGTGATGTGAATTCGGGGAAGATATTGGAAGGGTGATGCGCCGAGCGATCAGGCCCGCGAGGAAAACTCGCCGGTTTCGGTGTTGACCTTGATCATCTCGCCGGATTCGATGTATTCCGGAACCTGTACTTCCAGGCCGGTAGTGAGTTTGGCGGTTTTGGTGCGTTTGGTGGCGCTGGAGCCTTTCATGGACGGCGGGGTTTCGACGATTTGTAGGGTAATCGTGGTCGGTAATTGGATGCCCAGCGGGGCGTCGTCCATCAGCAGCATGATGATGCTTTCCAGGCCGTCGCTTAAATACTCGGTTTGACCTTCCAAATCTTCCGCGGCCAGCGCGTACTGCTCGTAGGTTTCGCTGTTCATGAAATGGTAGGTGTCGCCGTCCTGATAAGAAAATTGCACGTTGCAGCGCGAGCAATCGGCGGCCTTCAGCATGTCGTCGCTCTTGAAGGTTTCATCCAGCTTTTGCCGGGTCTTCATGTGGGTGAAGCGGACTTTGTACAAGGTGGTGGCGCCGCGCGAGGTGGGGTTGCGCACGTCGATTTTTTTCACCACATAAGGTTCGCCGTTGATTTCGATGGCGGTTCCTTGCTTGAGTTCGTTGGCTTTGGGCACGGGTATTGTCCTCTTTGATTAAGATGGTTCGGAAATCGGTTGCCACTGTCGGCCGATCAGGCCTTCGAGTGGTTGGTATTCAATTTTATAACGCATTTTACGACAGTCTTTTACCCAAAAGCCCAGATAAACGTAATCCAGCCCGAGTTGCCGGGCCGAGTCGATTTGCCACAACACCGCCAACACTCCAGGGCTGAAGTGGTCAAAGGCCGGGTCGAAAAAGGTGTAAACCGCCGACAGGGCATTATCCAGTGCGTCGACCACGGCTATTGCGGCCAGTCGTCCCTCGATCAAAAATTCCACAAACCAGGTGTCGCACCAGGAACTAGTTAAAAAATGCAAATAGTCCTCGCGGCTGATTTCATTTTCCGAGGTTTTGTCATGACGGGCGATTTGGTAACGCCGATATAAATCAAAATGGCGCTCGTTGAATTCCGGCGTTTTGACGACGATTTGGGTTTCGGCATTGCGCCGGGCGCAACGGCGTTGTTTGCGGTTGGCTCGAAAGGCCGCGACCGGAATCCGGGTCGGCACGCAGGCTTGGCAGCCATTGCAGTGCGGCTTGTACACCTGATCGCCGCTACGGCGAAAGCCTTGCTCTATCAGGCGCGAATAGAGCAGGGTATCCATCGTGAAATCCGGATCTATCACGGCGGATTGGGATAACCTGTCATCCAGATAACTACAGTCTTGTTTAGCGGTCAGCCATAAAGGCACTGAAATCATGCTTGCCATGCCCGTGGATCGGGTTGTTGTTGGCAAAGCCGGTTAAGCAAATCGGCAAACTTGCCGCGCGGAATGTCCTCCGCGCCGAGGCTAATCAGGTGTTCGCTGCTGACCTGGCAATCGATCAGTTGGTAGCCCCAGGCTGTCAGTTGCCTGACCAGATGCACGAACACCACCTTGGAGGCGTCGGTTTGTTTATGAAACATGGATTCGCCGAAAAACACCTGGCCGATGCCGATGCCATACAGTCCGCCGACTAATTCGCCGTCCCGCCAAGCTTCGACGCTGTGGGCGATACCGCGTCGGTGTAAGTGCTGATAGGCTCGCTTCATATCCTCGGTAATCCAGGTGCCGCCTTGATCATGGCGAGGGGCGCCGCAGGCATTGATGACGTCGGCAAAGGCGTCATCGAAACGAATCTCAAACAGTTGCTTGCGCAGGGTTTTGTTAAGACTGCGGGAAACCTTCAGTTTGTCCGGGAACAATACCAGGCGAGGGTCCGGCGACCACCACAAGATAGGTTCGCCGGGATTGAACCAGGGGAAAATGCCGTGTCTGTAAGCGTTGGTAATGCGTTGCGGAGACAGGCAGCCGCCGATTGCCAACAGGCCGTTGGGATCATTTAATGCCTTGCGTAGCGCCGGAAACGCTTGTTCGGGCTGGTTGGGATCAAGCAGGGTGAGTTGCATGCAATGCTGTCGGCGGAATCAGTACTGTCGGGTTATGGGAATCGAATCCGGCAACATTGTAAGGGCAATCGGCGATTTTGTTTCCGGTCATTTTATAGTGGAGCGACTTGTGCTTCGGCTTCGCTCGGCACGAGTCTGCTTAATCAACGGCAAATTGTTTGGATTGGGTGCATTTATTGTCATGAATCGCCTTAGGATTTGGTTGGAAATAATTTCCCTGAATTGTTTGTAGGGGCGATTTTAATCGCCCAGGGCGAATGAATTCGCCCCTACAGGACATTCGAATATCGGGAACTTATTTTTGACGAAATCCTTGGGTCGCGGCTAAAGCCCCTCCTGCACCGGCGATATATGAACGACCACCAAAAAATCCTTAACAGCCGATCCCATCGTTAACTTTCGGCATCCGTCTCCGGCATCAACCGCCCAGCCGGTTCCTCGATATTAGCAGGATTGGGGACGGAAAACGGTGTTTGACCGGTTAGCGCGACTTGGTCAATCGCATTGATCATTTCCGTCAAAACCGCACCGATGTCTTCCAGCAGAGCTTCCAGCGCATGAGTATCTTGCCGCATCAGTGCTTGTTCCAACTCCGCGGCCAAGCCTGTCAGCCGATCGTTTGCCACCGAGCTGGCGCTACCCTTGAGTTTATGCGCAAGATAAATAGCTGCTTCATGATCTCCCGCTTGATAAGCGGCCTTGATTAATTTGGCGTCGTCGGCATGCCCGGAACGAAACACGGTCAACATTTTGCGGTACAACACAAGGTTATTGCCGGTGTGTTGTTTCGCGATATCTAGGTTTACTCCAGGCAAAACAGGAAGTTCCCGCCAAACGGAGACTGCTTTCGCGCCGGTCTCGGTTAAATCAAGCGGTGTTTGCGGTTTGATCCAGCGTGCCAGTGTCTGGAAGAACTGATCCCAGGCAATAGGCTTGCCGATATGATCGCTCATTCCGCTAGCAAGACAGCGTTCGCGATCTTTTGCCATCACGTTGGCGGTCATGGCGATGATCGGTAGATCGGCAAAGCGTGGGTCGGAACGGATGATGCGGCTGGCTTCAAAGCCATCCATCACCGGCATCAGACAGTCCATCAGCACGGCCGAATAGCTGTTCCCGCCAACCATTTCTATGGCTTCGACGCCGTTGGTGGCGAGATCGACCCGGATACCCTTGCTGGCGAGTATGTCCAGCATCAATTCTTGATTAATGGGATTATCTTCCACCAACAATAAATAGGCATGGCTTAGTGCTGGGTAATGGTCCGGGAAAATGGTTTGCGGAGCGAGTGGATTGGGTTTGGCCGCTGTCCTCGCGCCGAGCGCCACAGTGAAATAGAAGGTCGTGCCCGGTTGTCCGTTATTGTTTTCAATGCCGATCGTGCCGCCCATGGCTTCGACCAGGCTCTTGCTGATCACCAGTCCCAGTCCGGTGCCGCCGTATTTGCGTGTGGTCGAATTATCACCCTGATTGAATGCTTGGAATAATTTGCTTTGCTGCTCTTGATTTAAACCGATGCCGGTATCGATAACGCTGAAGCGTAAATGTGCTTGTTTTTCGTCGGCGCTTAATCGCCGCACGCGTACCGTCACGCCTCCGGATTCGGTAAATTTAATGGCATTGCTCAACAGATTGAGCAATACCTGTCCGAGGCGAAGCGGATCGCCGATCAATTCGGTGGGAACATCCGGCTCAATATCAAAGCTTAGCCGTAATGGTTTCTCATTTAGCAGCTGCGACGATACGTCGGCCAAGTACTGTATGACCGTATCAAGACTGAATTCGGTGTATTCCAGCGTGAGTTTGCCGGCTTCGATTTTGGAAAAGTCTAAAATGTCGTTCAGTATGCCCAGCAACCATTTGGCCGAAGAGCTGATTTTATTCAAGTAATTACGCTGTTTAGGCGTTAAGTCCGCCTCCAGAACCAAATGAGTCATGCCAATGATGGCGTTCATCGGTGTACGAATTTCATGGCTCATGTTGGCTAAAAAGGTGCTTTTAATTTCCGCCGCCGCCAACGCTTGTTTATGCATGTCTTCCAGCTCGACCGTGCGTTGGAAAACTAGCTGTTCCAGTTTGGCTTGCGCGTTTTTAAGTTGGCGGACCCGCCAAACATAGATGGATAGCAATAAACCGCAGATCATGCCGAGGGCAAGCACTCTGAACCAGGTTGTCTGCCAGTAGGGCGGAGTGATGGTGATGGGTAGGCTGACGCCGGCTTCATTCCAAACGCCGTAGTTGTTGCTGGCCTTGACCCGAAACAGGTATTCGCCGGGCGTGAGGTTGGTGTAGGTTGCCACGCGATTGCTACTATCGGTCTTTACCCAGTCGTGGTCGAAGCCTTCCAGTTTGTAGGCGAACTGATTGCGTTCGGGATTGGCGAAATGCAGCGCGGAAAAACTCAGCGAGAATACCGACTCACGCCAGGACAGCGTCAGGGCCTTGGGTGCCGTCACACTGCCGGCCAGATGCATGCCTTCGGATTTATAGCCGTCGGATAGCGAATGATTGAATACGCTGATGTCGGTTATGGCCACCGATGGTTGTATCTGGTTTTGCCGCATTTTTTGGGTGTCAACCACCAGCAAACCGTTACTCATAGCCAACAATAACGTATCGTCATCGTTGAAAAATGATCCGCCCGGTTGAGTCCTGCCGGGGAAGTCGCCGGGAAGATAATAGTTCTCGAAGCGTTGAATCGATGGGTCAAAGCTTGAGACGACGGAACCGGCGATCAACCAGAGTTTGCCGGTTTTGTCGATATTCAGTGAGCGAACATTGTCATTGGCTAGACCGTGCGCATGGTTGAAGGTGCGAAAACTAATCCTGCCATCGTTTTCCACCACGGCTTGGCTAATACCGTTGACGGAAGCAATCCATACCGAACCATGTCTGTCTTCCACGAAGTCCATGATGTCGGTACTCCTTAGGCTGTTCGGGTCGGTTGGATCGGCTTGAATGCTTTGGACTTTGCCGGTGTCCGGGTTCAGGATGCTTAAGCCGCCACCGGTGGTATTGGCGCCGCTGAGCCAGACTTTGCCGCTACGATCAACCAGTATCAGCGACACGGAATTGTTGCTTAAGCTATCCGGATTGAGCGGATCATGCTGGAATATTCGTTTGATGCCCGATTTGGGATCATATTCAATTAAGCCGCCACCGGTTCCGAGCCAGAGCGTACCATGGCCGCTAGGCACGATTTTATTGACGAAATTATTGGCCGAATCGCCGAGCGAAATCGACTGAAAATGCCCCTTTTCTCGGTCGAAACGGAATAATCCGGTTCGAGTGCCCAGCCAAACGGGGCCGTTAGGCTGTTGGTAAACACTAAAAATCAGGCCCTTTGGCACCTCGCCGCCGAGAGGATGATTAACCCCCAGATTTTTAATCACTTGACGTGTCTCGGTGTTGATCAGTTGCAAGCCATCCCAACTGCCAAGCCATAACTGCCCGGGTCCCGCCGTATCTAGCGATTTTATGGCATTGTTGATGTTGGCATCCGCGCCAAGGAACGTTTTTGGCAAGAGGCGGCTAAAACCACTGCTGGCTAAATCAAGCAGGCTGAGGCCCTCGGCGCTGGCAACCCAGAGCGTTTCCGAGCGATCTTGAAACACCGACATGACAAGATTTCCCGGCAGACTGTTTTCATCTTCGGCGTGATGCTGGTAAAAGTCGGCGTGTTGTCGAGTATCGTCCCAGCGTATCAATCCGTTGAATGAGGCAATCCAGATGCCCCCATCCGAGGACTCGAAAAAGTTATAAATTCGGCAATTTTCCGGCAACATGGGCAGGTTGATGCGTTTTAGCTTGCCCCAATTACGATCGCTGGGTAACAGAAATACACCGTCTTCCGTGCCTATCCATAAACGCTGTTGGCTGTCGATTAACAAGGACTTTATGGTGTTGCCGAGTGCGTCGGGATCACGGCTGTCGATTTGATAATGCTCAAATTGCGAACTACCGGCGGGCAAGTAATCCAAACCGCTGGGCCAGGTTGCAACCCATAATCCGCCCGTTGAATCCTGAACAAGCGTCTGGATGTTGTTTTTACCCAGGCTGTCGGCACGACCAGGCTCATGTTGATAAATTTTAAATTGACCCGTAGCCGGATCAAAATGTTGCAAACCGTCTCGCGTTGCCAGCCACATGCCGTTATTGGTATCGGCAATTAGTTTGCGGATTTGGCGATTCTGGCCTGAATCATTGGGTTGGCTGGGTGGGGTGTAGCGTTTGAAGGTGTTGGTTTCCTCTTGAAAATACGCCAACCCATCCATGGTGCTTGCCCATAATCCGTGTTGCTTATCCTCGAGCAGGCTGGAAACATAATTGTGTGGCAGGCTGTCGGCTATATCCGGATTGTGTTGGAAGGTTTTGCTCTGATAACCATCGAAACGCACTAGTCCCTCGGATGTGGCAAACCAGATAAAACCCCGATGATCTTGAAGAATATTGGGCGCCACGCTAAAGCTGGCGGTGTCTTTTTTATTGGTAAAGAAATAATTGGGAGCCGAATAAGCGATAGATGCCATTAACGACAATGCAATGAACAGGGCCGTATTCAGGATGGCGAGCAGTAGTCGTGGCATCATGCAAGTATGGGGAGTTAATAATCAGTCGATAACATGAGGCCTTTGCCGTGCGTGGTAATGATCGATCACGGCATTGACTTCTCGATCCAGCTTAAGGATTTCCATGGTTGAACCTCAGTGTGAATGGCTGGGAAATCAAGGCTAGGAAATTACCATGTTTTTGTTGGTTTTATAATGTAAATCCGCAAATAAGGTGATTTTTGAGAAAGTTTGTACCCATTGCCAATGTCAAATATATGTGTCGTTCGCTGAGCGGACTTGTGCCGAGCAAAGCCGATGTAGCCGAAGCGAACGGTTGACTTCGATTCCGCTCAGTCAACGGCAAATTACTTGGATTGGATACATTTATTGTCATAGATCGCCTAATATCACAGTTTCTCGACGGAGTTGCGAAACGCCGATGGCGCTCAGACTCAGGAACCCAATATAAGATGGATGGGAGCTGGACCAGGAAACCGCTAACAGGCTGTTTTTCGCCTGTTAGCGGTAGGCACGGGCAGTAAAGCAGAGAACTGGTTTTTATGCCGTAAGTTCATCCAGAAACTTTTCCGCATCCAGCGCCGCCATGCAGCCGGCGCCGGCGGAGGTGATGGCTTGTTTGTAGTGCGAGTCCATTACGTCGCCGGCGGCAAATACGCCGGGTATACTGGTAGCGGTGGCATTGCCGTGGATGCCGCTGTTGACCACGATATAGCCATGGTCCATCTCCAATTGGCCGGCAAAAATGTCGGTGTTAGGCGTGTGGCCGATGGCGATAAAAACACCATGCACATCAATGTCCTTGCTCGATCCGTCCTGGGTGTTTTTGATGCGGATGCCGGTGACACCCATTTCATCGCCCAGCACTTCGTCGAGTTGATGATTCCATTCGATACGCACGTTAGCGGTTTGAGATTTTTCCAACAGTTTGTCGGACAAGATTTTCTCGGAACGGAATTTGTCGCGGCGATGTACCACGATTACTTCGGAGGCGATGTTGGCCAGATACAGGGCTTCCTCGACGGCGGTATTGCCGCCGCCAATCACCGCGACCGGTTTATTGCGGTAAAAAAAGCCGTCGCAGGTGGCGCAGGCCGATACCCCTTTACCCTTGAAATCTTCCTCGGACTGCAAACCGAGATATTTAGCGGAAGCGCCGGTGGCGATGATCAAGGCGTCGCAGGTGTAAATTCCGCTGTCGCCGGTTAAGGTGAATGGGCGTTTCGACAGGTCGGCGGTATGAATGTGATCGAACAGGATTTCGGTATCGAAACGTTCGGCGTGGCGTAGCATTCTGTCCATCAGTTCGGGGCCTTGCACGCCATCGACGTCGCCTGGCCAGTTATCCACCTCGGTGGTGGTGGTCAATTGTCCGCCTTGCTGCATGCCGGTGATGATGACCGGGCTCAGATTGGCGCGCGCGGCATAAACGGCGGCGGTGTAGCCGGCGGGTCCGGAACCCAGGATTAAAAGTTTGCAATGTTTTGCGGCAGCCATTGAGGCGTTCTCCATGAAGCAGGTTGAGGTAACAAAATTATACGGGCAATTGCGGAGCGATAAAACCGTTACAACGTGGGGCTGGCGCCGTCAAATCCCACCGGCTAATGTAAAATCTGCCATTTATCATCTATAATCATGTTTTATTACGCTTTATTTTCGAGAGCATAAAGTTATGGTAGCTGTTGTGGAAGAAAGAAGCGCGAGAGGTTTTCGCGAAATTGCATTATTGGGTTTTTCCTGCTGCGGACTGTTTCTTTTGATCGCGCTGTTGACTTTCGATTCGAACGATCCGGGCTGGAGTCATAGCACGTCATATCAAGCCATCAACAACGCCTGCGGCTTGTTCGGCGCCTGGTTGTCCAATTTTATTCTGTACTTTTTCGGCTTGATGGCTTATCTGATTCCTATCATGGTTTTGGGCTATGGCTACATGTTGTTCTCATCGGATCAATCTAAAACCGGCCGCTGGTTGTTGTTGATGCGGAGCGGCGGCTTCATCGCCACCATGATTTCCGGCTCGGCGATTTTGTTTTTACATTTGCATTTCCTCAGAACCAAGGTCGATTTGCCGGAAAGTCCCGGTGGTATTCTGGGCCGGGAAATCGGCGATGTGTTGGTGCATTTGCTGGGAAATTCCGGTTCTACCCTGTTATTGCTGGCGATTTTTATGACCGGCGTGACCATGTTGACCGGTATGTCCTGGTTGGGGGCGATGAATGTCGTCGGCAAATGCGCCATCGGTGTTTTTGCCGTACTGGGGCGGAAAGCGATTGAGGCTCCCGCGCGACAACGTGCCGAAAGAGCGCAACGTCCGTTGGCCGTTAAAAAGGCCCGGGCACCTGAAGCGCTTGACGAGGAAAAGCCCAAAAAGCCTAGCTTACAAATTCTAAAATCGGCTCCGATGGAAAAACCGGCGGCAGCCGTCAAGCCGCAGCGTAAAAAAGACAGCAAGCCGGTGGAGGATTTTGGGCCGGATATTTATCTGAATGCCTTGCCGCCCTTGACCTTGCTGGATAAGCGCGAAATCAAGGTCAAGCGTTATTCCAAGCTGGAGTTGGAAGAAATTTCCAGGCAAGTCGAAGACGTTTTGCAGGATTATGGTATTTCCGCCGAAGTGGAAGCCGTGTTGCCCGGTCCCGTGATCACGCGCTTTGAGTTGCGTTTGGCGGCCGGCGTCAAGGTCAGCCGGATCAGCAGCTTGGCAAAGGATTTAGCCCGTGGTTTGTCGGTGACCAGCGTACGGATCGTTGAAATCATCGAGGGCAAATCGGTGATCGGGTTGGAGATTCCCAATCAGGAACGCGAAATGGTGTCGTTGCGCGATTTGCTGGTATCGGACGAATTCGAACGCGCAAAATCCAAGCTCAGCATTGCGATGGGCAAGGATATTTCCGGTACGCCGGTGGTGGCGGATCTGGGCAAAATGCCGCATGCGTTGGTGGCCGGTACCACGGGTTCCGGTAAATCGGTCGCCATCAATACCATGATCTTGAGCTTGTTATATAAATCCAAGCCGGATGATGTGCGGATGATCATGATCGACCCCAAAATGCTGGAGTTGTCGGTGTACGAAGGCATTCCGCATTTGCTGACGCCGGTGGTGACCGATATGAAGGATGCCCAGAATGCCCTGCGCTGGTCGGTGGCGGAAATGGAGCGGCGCTATAAATTGATGTCTAAGGTCGGCGTGCGTAATCTGGCCGGTTATAACCATGCGGTGACGGAAGCCGAAGCCGCCGGTAAACCGATACGCGATCCATTGTTCAGGCCGGAAACGCCGGTGGCTTTGGAAGACTATCCCACGCTGACCACACTGCCCAGTATTGTCATCGTGATCGACGAGTTGGCCGATATGATGATGGTGGTGGGCAAAAAAGTTGAAGAGTTGATCGCGCGTCTGGCGCAGAAGGCGAGGGCGGCCGGCATTCATTTGGTGTTGGCGACCCAGCGGCCTTCGGTGGACGTGTTGACCGGCTTGATCAAGGCCAACGTGCCGACCCGGATTTCGTTTCAGGTTTCCTCTCGCATCGATTCCCGTACCATTATCGATCAGGGCGGGGCGGAAGCCTTGCTGGGTAACGGCGACATGTTGTTTCTACCTTCCGGTACCAGCATCCCGTTGCGGGCTCATGGCGCCTTCGTCGACGATCATGAAGTGCATAGAGTGGTGGAATTTCTGAAGAAAACCGGCCCCACCAATTATCTGGACGAAATCACCCAAGAACGCACCGATAGCGGCGAAGTGGCTGGTGCCGAGGGAGAAGAAAGCGAAAGCGATGCACTGTATGACGAAGCCGTGGCCTTTGTGACCGAATCCCGGAAAGCCTCGATTTCCAGCGTGCAACGCCGCTTCAAAATTGGCTACAACCGCGCGGCTCGCATCATCGAAGACATGGAAAATGCCGGCGTGGTCAGCCCGGCCGAGACCAACGGCTCCCGCGAGGTGCTGGCTCCGCCGCCGCGTTGATAGCCGATGAATGCGGCGATTATTGCGTTATTGGTAGTGATGCTGATTTCCACGGTAAGCAGTTGGTGGATGATCAGGCGCAAGGAACAGGAAAAGCCGGTGAAAATCATGATGTTCATCGGTTATTTCTGGTTGTTGACTTTTCTGCAGTTGTTTTTGTTTGCCACGCTGTATTTTATCGGCCACCGATTTTTCCCCTGATTAACCCCATGAACATGATTCCCGACTTGATCGGATACTTGGCGGCCACGCTGACCACGGTATCGTTTTTGCCGCAAGCCATTTTGACTCTGAAAACCCGAGACACCGATGCCTTATCGTTGGGCATGTACAGCCTGTTCACCAGCGGCGTGTTGTTGTGGCTGATTTACGGCATTTATCTTGCCAACCCCGCCATTATCGCGGCCAATGCCGTGACCTTGTTGCTGGCTTCTCTGATTTTGAGTTTTAAAATCTACAATACTTTGCGCAAATAAGCCTCGGAAGATGATGAAACTCGCGCTGTTGGCCGGTACCCATTCCGGTTGCGGTAAAACCACGGTCATGCTGGCGTTGCTGCAATATTTGAAAAGCCGCGGCCTGAAGCCGCGTGCCTTCAAAGTCGGGCCGGATTTTCTCGATCCCCTGTGGCATGCGGCCGTCAGCGGGCGGCCTTCCTATAATCTCGATACGCAGATGGTGGGCATAACCGAATCTCGGCGTCTGCTGAATAGCTTGGCCGAGGAAGAGGATTGTTGCTTGATCGAAGGCGTGATGGGCATGTTCGATGGCCGTGCCGGGGTAGGGCAGGCAGGTTCCAGTGTCGATTTGGCCGCCCAACTCCAAGTGCCGGTGATTTTGGTGGTCGATGCGAGGGGCATGAGCGGTTCCATCGTGCCGTTGGTCAGCGGATTTTGCGACCTTGCCCGCCAACAAGGCGTCAGCATAGCCGGCATTATTGCCAATCGTTTGGGTAGCGAACATCATGCCCAACTGGTACGGGAAGCCCTGGCCGAATACCGCTTGCCGCCATTGATTGCCTGGTTGAGTAAACAAGCTTGCGTTCTGGAGGAGAGGCATTTGGGCCTGAAAATGCCGGATATGGAGCAATTGCCGGATTTTGCGGCGGCGTTGCAAGTCGATGACGCTCTATTATCGGCGGTATTTAGCCAGTGGCGAGGAACCGAAACGGTCCGGGCGGATACGTCGGCATTATTGCAGGGGAAGACGGTGGCGATTGCCAAGGATCAGGCCTGTTGTTTCATTTATCCAGCCAATGTGGATTGGTTGATGGCGCAGGGAGCCGGCGTGGAATATTTTTCGCCGTTGGCCGGCGAAGCGGTGCCGGAGGCCGATGCCCTATGGTTGCCGGGAGGCTACCCGGAGTTGCATGTCAAACAACTGGCCCGATCGGCAACCTGGGCGTCGCTGAAAGCCTTTGTTGAATCCGGCAAGCCGGTGTTGGCCGAGTGCGGTGGGGCCATGCTGTTGGGCGAGGCGCTGCTGGCCATCGACGGCCGAAGTTGGCCGATGGCCGATATTTTGCCGTTCGTGTCTCGTATGCAAAACAAACTGGCGGCCTTGGGTTATCGCGAGGAAGCATCCGGTATGCGCGGGCATGAGTTTCATTTTTCTATCCGCGAAAGCAAAACTTCCCTCGCGCCGGCTTTTGTTTGTAACGGCGACCAGGGCATACGCTATAAAAATCTGCGCGCCTCCTATAATCACTGGTATTTCGCCAGTGCGCCGCGCGCGGCATCCGAGTGGTTTTCATGAAAAATAGAGACAGAAGGCAGGGCGTGGTATTGGTGCATACTGGCGAAGGCAAGGGCAAATCGTCCAGTGCCTTCGGCATGGTGTTTCGCGCCGCCGGCTGGGGGATGAAGGTGTGCGTGATCCAGTTTATCAAGGGCCAGTGGCAAACCGGTGAACAAAAGGCCGCCGAGCGCTTTGATAATATCGAATGGCATGCCTTGGGCGACGGTTTTACCTGGAACACCAAAAATCCGGAGCAGGACATCAAAACCAGTCGCGAGATTTGGGAATTCAGCAAACAAAAAATCCTGTCGCGGGAATTCGATCTGGTGCTGCTGGATGAAATCAATTATTGCTGCGGGTACGGTTGGATCAGCGGCCAGGAAATCGCCGATTTTATCCGGGACCAGAAACCAACCTGGATGCATCTGGTATTGACCGGGCGTAATGCCGCGCCCGAGGTGATAGAGGCGGCGCATACCGTGACGGAAATGAAGCCCATCAAGCATGCCTTTCAGGTTGGGATCAAGGCCGAGCAAGGCGTGGAATTTTAGCTGAAAAAAAATGCCGATTCTGGCAGAATTGCCGGCTTTTTAATCCTTAGCCACGGGCGCAATCATGCAGCAAACCAAACAACTTATTGAAAAATACTATCAAGCCTTCAATAACGGCGATATGGATACTTTCCTGAACTTGTTGACCGATGATGTGATTCACGACATCAATCAGGGCGATCGCGAACAGGGTAAAGCCGCATTTGCCGAGTTCATGAAAAAAATGAATCACCATTACAAGGAGCAACTGGTCGACATGGTGATCATGACCAGCGAGGACGGCAGCCGTGCGGCGGCGGAATTCGTGGTGTTGGGCGAATATCTGAATACGGACGAAGGTTTGCCGGAAGCCAACGGCCAAAGATACCGTTTACCGGCCGGCGCGTTTTTTGAAATTCGTGATGGTAAAGTGGCGCGTATCAGCAACTATTATAATCTGGGCGATTGGATTGAGCAGGTCGATCCGCAGTAGTTTTTAGCCTTACACCCTGGATGATTCCAGCCGGTCTTGGAATCATCAATTGCTGATATGTGTAACATGGCATAGAATCCAGAGCGTGACATTTCGGATTAGCCGAATATAACTATAAAACAGAGGAGAGCAACCATGGGTGAAACACAGAAATTGATGATCGCAGTCGCCGGCGTGTTTGTGGTGGGTTTTTTGTTGGTGGGCGCCAGTAAGGAGCAAACCAATGAAGAAAAAGAAGCGGCCTCGCAGATTCGAACCCTCGTCGCCATGCAGGAAATGGCGAATCAAAAATGCCCGAAATTGATCGAAAATAAAACCGGTTCGCAAGTCTTTTTTCCTTCCAAGACCGATACCGACAAGGAAACCTATGTCACCCTGGAGTGGGTGGGCGAAGCAGGCGACAACTTTAAAACCGCTTCATGTACCTTGCATCAGTCGCTGGGTGGGGTGTCCAAGCTGGTGATTGATGACAAAGTTTTAATCGATAAAAAAATCTAAGTCTATTGGCGTTCCTGCATTCCGTTAGGGGCGCCTATTGATTCCCGTCATGGCTTAGCCTATCTTCCAACCCTCGTATATTCCGAGCGTGTCGCGCCCTTTCACCCGTCCCGAACCGAAAAAATCATCCGGTGTTGTCCCCGATATTCCAGTATTCAGCCAATCGAGGATCTTATTATGAGCGACATTGCAAAACCCACCATGGCGGCCTATGACCGGTATGTATTGGTTTGTGCCGGCAAAAACTGTACGCATCATGGCGAAGGTCCGGCTTTATATGAGGAATTGAAAACCAAGTTGAAGCAGTTGGGGTTGACGGAAGGCAAAATCGTAATCAAGCGCGGCAAGGTCCATTGTTTCGGGGTTTGCACGGCAGGTCCCCTGCTGTGCGTGCAACCGGATGGGGTCTGGTATTATGCCGTCGACAGCGAAAGGCTGGACAAAATTATTGATATGCATTTGATTGGCGGCCAGCCGGTGACCGAATGGGTTTTTCATCAAGGCCCGCGTTGTCACGCATAGGGAGTTTGGAACCGGCAAGGATGGGTTATATTTCAACAACACAGCAAGACAGAGGTAAATACGATGGCAGACAATGTCCATAAGGGCGTTTTAAAAACCTGGAAAGACGATAGAGGTTTCGGGTTTATCCAGCCGGACGACAGCGATAAAGATATTTTTGTGCACATCTCGGCCTTGAAAGGCATGGCGCGCAGGCCGGTGCGGGGCGATGTGCTGCTTTATCAGGTAGGACAAGACGCGGGTGGAAAATTCAAGGCAATTAACGCCCGTATCGAGGGTGTGGAGTTTGTACAACCTAGCCCAAAAGTTACCAGGAAATGGCTATGGATAGTTGCCGCGGCCTTGGGCTTGGTCAGCGCGGCGGCGGCTTATGCGTATTTCATGTAATTGCCGTCAAACCGCATTATTCCATTAATAAAGTAAAATAGTCATCGGTATGAGCGATTCGCAAAAATGGTTGGTATTGGCTTTTGCCTTGGCCCTGGGATGGTTGTTGTATTTATTGGCGCCCATACTGATGCCTTTTGCGGTTGCCGCGATTCTGGCTTATTTGGGCGATCCTCTGGTCGATAGGCTGGAAATATTGAAATACCGCAATTTCCGATTGAACCGCACCTGGGCGGTCATCGTGGTTTTCCTGGGCATCATTGTCACGGCGACGGCGTTGATGTTGGTGATCATTCCGACCATCGAATATCAAATCGGGGAGTTCATCGATAAACTGCCTTCGTATTTACAATGGTTGAATAAATCGGTGATTCCGACCTTGCAGAAATATTTTGGTAAGGGCATCAGACCGTTGAAGATCGAACAATTGATAGTCTACATCCGTAGTTACTGGCAAGACGGTTCTTCGGTTAGCGAAAACCTGATCAAATCGGTATCGCATTCCGGTGCCGTCATCGTTGGTTGGGTCATGAATTTGGTGTTGATTCCGGTGATCACGTTTTATTTGTTGCGGGATTGGGATGACCTGGTGGCTAGGGTCCATGACTTGTTTCCGCGGCGTTATGCCTCGACCGTCGGCATGTTGGCCGCCGAAGCCGATGACGTGCTGGGTGCGTTTTTGCGCGGCCAGTTTTATGTGATGCTGGCCCTGGGTCTGATCTACAGTGTTGGTTTACTGTCGATTGGGCTGGATTTGGCGCTATTGATAGGTATGATTGCCGGTTTGATCAGTTTTGTGCCGTATATGGGGGCCTTCGTCGGCATCACCATGGCCTTCATGGCGGCTTTGCTGCAATTTCAGGATGCGATGCATTTAGTGTCGGTGCTGATCGTTTTTGCCGTCGGTCATAGCTTGGAAAGCATGCTGCTGACCCCTTGGTTGGTGGGCAATAAAATCGGCCTACATCCGGTGGCGGTGATATTTGCCGTGTTGGCCGGCGGGCAATTGTTCGGCTTTTTGGGCATCTTGCTGGCATTGCCGGTGGCTTCGGTCATCATGGTATTGTTGCGGCACATCCACGAACGCTACACCTTTAGCGGTTTTTACGGCGGCGGTTCCGGGTTGTGATAGCGCGGTTGTTGGTTTTTTGGGGATGCTCGGTTCTGGCGCAGATGGCCTTGGCCGGCGACCAGCCTCGTGAACTGGATTATGCCGCCAATCTGCAACGGAATCTCGGCATGGGACAGATCGTCTGGTTAAATGCGGGCGATCAAAAGTTTTTAGGTTTGTTGACCGAAGCGGAAAAATCCGACAATAGCAATGCGGCCATTGTGTTGCACGATCAGGGAGAGCAACCCGATCAACAATTTTTGATTCATGGTTTGCGCACCGTGTTGCCCCAGCATAACTGGACCACGTTGGCCGTGCAGTTGCCCTTGCGTGAAATCGGGGCCGGCGCGGCGGATTACTATCCTTTGTTCGACGAAGCCCGTGAACGCATCCGGGCTTCGGTCGAGTTTTTGCGCGGCAAGGGGGCTAAAAATATCGCCGTTATTGGTTATGGGATGGGGGCGGCCATGGCGGCTTATAGCATTAGCTTGGATCCTGACGCCTTGCTGGCGCTGGCCGCCATCAGTCTGCCGCTGCCGGACAGCGATTTGCCGCAGGCCCAAATAGGCCAGTTTATTCCGAAAATTGCACTGCCTTTTCTCGACCTGTATGCCGAGTTTGATTTACCCGAGGTGGTGGATACCGCCCGTCAACGCCGCATGTTGGCCAAGGACAATCCGGTATATCGGCAAATCAGGATCAATGGCGAAAACCACGCGTATCAGCATGATCCCGGCATGGTGATTAAACGCGTATACAGTTGGCTGGCTTTAACGCTGAGCCCAAATTAATTATTAACTCTCCAAAATGGAGCAAGAAATGCGTATAAGCGATGAAATCGTCTCGGAAATTCATTTGTTATCATTATTCAATTTGGCCTCGCACCAGGAAGGGGTCAAAGTACATACCAAAGCCGATGCGCAACTGATCGAGGCCGCCGATCGGCTATTTTCGAAAGGTCTTACCACGCAGAAGGATGGCGGCTATCTGACCGATTTGGGCGTGGAAGTGGCGGAACATGTCCAGAAAATGCTGACTATTTTACAGTAGCATTGACCGGATAGCTTACAGACCTAACTCGAACAGCCACTTGATCGAAATATAAAGGATCAGGCTTAAAAGACCGCAGTAGCCGAGAAAGCGGAACGGTTTTTTCAGGTTATGCCGCCAAAAGCCGGCTTGCCGGTTTTGTTGCTTTAATTCGAGATACAAGGCCCGTTGCGTGACGGTGCGCTGTTGCTGATAGTCGTCGAAAAGTATTTGGGCCTTGGGCAAATCGTCGGGATGATGCAGCCAAATGGCCGGCAGGGAAATGCCCCAGTTGCCGGCCGATGTTTCATAGAAGGTGATGCCGTTGACGTTCAGCAATTCGCGGATGTCGTCGGCTTCATCCTCTGGTACGCCTCGTAATCGAAAAAACAGTATGGACATGAGAATTAATGGATACGTGGATGTTCACTATCAGCCAAATTATACGGTAACAGCAAGTGTCGCGGTTTGATCACTTACAACGAGCCTTTTAACAGATCCGCCATGATTAACCAGAACCCGCTTCCGCAAGAATCCGCCAGCATCGTGCTGGTTGAAAACGAGCATTCTTGCCAGGAAAGTGTGCAAGGCATGCTGTCTTCGGCAGGCTACCATTGCCGTCTTGCGGATTCGGTAAATCAGATCCTTGAGTATACGCTGGCCGGTACTCTTGATCTGTTGGTTCTCGGCACACAGGTTTGTTCGTGCGATGAAGTAAAAGCCATTCGCGCCGCGATGAAAAGCTACCTGCCGGTCGTTGTGATCTGCGACAACATCGATGATGCCTTATTGGATCGTTTCGAGGGGGCGGGCATCGATAGCTATATTACCCGTCCGGTTAATGGCCGTTTGTTGTTGAGCAAAATCCAGTCTTCATTGAAATTACGCCGGCTTCATCTGCACGAGGTCGAACAACGCGAACAGTTGCAGAACTACCAGCAGCGGATGGATATTGAACAGGAAGTCGCGGTCAGAATTTTCGACAATGTCTTGAAAAGACACTTTCTGGAAACCGATGTGGTCAAATCGGTTTTATCGCCGACGGCCTTGTTTAACGGTGATTTATTGCTGGTGGCGAAAACGCCGGACGATCATTTGTATCTATTGCTGGGCGATTTTACCGGCCATGGTTTGTCGGCATCGGTTGCCGCCACGCCCACGGCGGAAGTGTTTTACGGCATGACTCAGAAAGGTTTCACCCTGCCCGACATTGTTCGAGAGATTAACGGCAAACTGCATAAAATGCTACCGGCCAACATGTTTCTGGCGGCGACCGCCGTTGCGTTGTATCCCGATTCGAAAACCTTGAATCTGATTACTTGCGGCTTGCCCGAGCATTTTCTGGTCAATCATGCCGATGGCAGTTGTAAGGCCATCAAATCCAAGAACATCCCGTTAGGCATTCAGGAAGACATCGAACTGGAAGAACAAAACTATAGTGTTAGCCGCCATCATTATCTGTACTTGCTGACCGATGGCGTATTCGATGCCGAGAATGGCCATGGCGAGTGCTTCGGTAGCGAGCGCGTGATCGAGGCGATCAGCGGCCATCCGGGTAAAGGCCTTGAGAGTCTGCAAAGCCGTCTTGCCGAGTATAGCCAGGGCTTGAGCCAGAAAGACGATATTACTATCGTCAAAATCATTTGCGATGTCGAGAACGTACCCTGGCGCGACAATAGTGCGCAACAAGCGAAACGCACTGTACAGGCATTGCACTGGAAAAACATGATGGAGTTTGGTATCGACACCCTGGCTGTCGTTAATCCGATTCCGATCATGGTAAATGCCTTGATGGAAATCCAGGGTTTGCAGCAACACCGTCAAGCGATCTTTTTGATTGTCAGTGAATTGTTCGCCAATGCGCTGGATCACGGCCTATTGGAACTGGATTCAGCCATCAAGGATACGCCCGAGGGATTTATGCGTTTTTATCAGTTAAAAGAGGAACGCCTGCAAAGCCGGCGGCAAGGCCTGATACGCTTCCTGTTCGCGCATAAGCCCACAAGGCGGGGTGGACAATTGACGATTAAAGTCGTGGATAGCGGTTGTGGTTTTGATTGGCGCCAGCGGCGGCAAGAGTTGGACTGCAACAGCGGCTTTTGCGGACGCGGCATAAAACTGGTGGAAACCCTGTGCTCGCGCTTGACCTTTCATGGCAGCGGCAATCGGGTAACCGCCGTTTTCGATTGGCAAACAGAAGCCTGAATCAGTGTTGGCAGACCTTACAAAAATAGCTGGCCCGTTGGCCGATTTTAACCTGTTGGATGGGCTCGGCGCATTTCAGGCAAGACAGGCCTTTCCGGCCATAAACCGACAACGATTGTTGAAAATAACCCGGTTTGCCTTCCGCGTTGGTAAAGTCGCGCAACGTAGTGCCGCCTTGCTCTATGGCTCGTTGCAATACGGTTTTGATGGCTTCAGCCAAGCGTTGGCAATCGGCTAAGCCGATGTCTCCGGCCGGCCTGTTCGGGTGCAAGCCCGCTAAAAATAGTGATTCGCTGGCATAAATGTTGCCGACCCCCACGACTAGATGGCTATCCATGATCAAGTTTTTGATCGGCGCCCGCCGGTTTCGGCTGTGGCTGAACAAGTAATCGGCGCCGAAAGCATCCGATAATGGTTCCGGACCTAAACCGGCCAGTAAGGGATGCTGCTCGACGGGAGTATCGGTCCACAGGACCGCGCCAAACTTACGCGGGTCGTTGAAGCGTAATACCGTGCCGTCGTTAAACACGAAATCGACATGGTCGTGTTTGCCTATCTCCTGGCCCAGTCCGGTAATGCGCAGATTACCGGACATGCCCAAATGCAGGATCAACGTGCCGGGTTCCGTGGCCAGCAATAAATATTTACCGCGCCGGCTGACCCGAGACAAACTCAAACCGGCCAGCGTGGCCGCCAAGCCATCCGAAACCGGCCAGCGCAATTGCGGCTGGCGTACGATGATTTGTTGGAAAACCTTGCCTTGGATATGCGGCGCGATGCCGCGGCAAGTGGTTTCGACTTCGGGTAATTCGGGCATGGTGTTAAATTTGCGACAATAATCGGTTGGCTTCGTCTTGCAGTTTTTTGCGTGATAACAGCAAATGCCAGCGGCTGCCGCCGCATTGGCGCCATAACAGGCTGGCGCGTATGCCGGCCAGCAGCAAGGCGCGAATTTTATTCACCGTGGCCTGGTTACCCAGATATTGCGGGTCGCCGTTGATCATGATGCGCGGCTGTAACGTGCTGATCGTGGCATGGTAAATTTCGGCCAGATTGGCCAGCACATTTTCATGCATCACGCCGAAATGCTCGGATTGGGCCTGAGCCTTGGTGATGCCGATCCGAATCGTGTTCAGCATGTCGGGGTTTTTGTTGAGTTGTTTTTGCAAATGGACCAATTGGGCTGCATAGCGGGCTTGCTCCGGATTGGATACTACCCGGCTGGTCAATTGCTTGTCGAGTTGTTGCAGGCCGAGCTGGATTCCCGGCAAGCCGCCAAAAACATCGATTACGCTAGCCGAGTCGATTTTTAGCAAACTGCCTATGCTGGCGGCCATCGCCGCCGAGTCGGCGTTACCGCTTGTGGCTAATTGCCGGACCAGGGAGCAGGCCTGAGCAATACCGGCCAGGGCGACGGTCTGATTACTGAGCGAGACTAATGACATGGTGTTTATTTGCAGGCTATGGCCAGACAATTGGGTGAAAGCGGATGCCCGGACTTAATCCAGGATTGCAGGCCGTTTTCCAGATGGTAGATATTTTTCATGCCCAGTTGCCGAGCCAGCAACGCGCCGACTTTGCCGCTGCGGTTGCCGGAGCGGCACACCAGAATAACCGGTTGGTCGGGCGATGATTTGAGCTTTTCCAGACTAGCTAGCCATGGATTCTGATCGAATGCGCCCTGATTGTCGAACGACTGCAGTTTATGGCTATTGGAAATGACGCCGGAAGCTTGCCATTCGGCTTCGGTGCGCACATCGATCACCAGCGCATTCCGGTTTTGCTGCATGTCGAGTAATTGCTCGGGGCTTACGCTCTTCAGTTCGTCCGCCAGTAGTTGCGCGCTGAACAGCAATCCGGCAAGTAATAAGGTCAAACTTTTTTTCATGGTGATTGTTGCAAGGGTTAGCGGATAAAAGGATAAATGCTGGTGCTCCACCACTGGATACACTCCAAGTAGATGGCGGCGATGCGTTGAGGTTGAATGTTACGGAAAGTAGAGCCTTGAATTTCCCAACGCTCATAATCCAGCGCATATTGTAACGCTTCTCCGGCCAATCCTGTTTTATACAAAATCGCACTGCCGACATCGTGGGATAGGGGTAAGTGTTTCAGGGCCGTTTCCAACGGTTGATCCAAAATACTATCCAAGCCCGACAATAGGCCGATTAAAAAATAAGTGTCGCGATCTTGATGGATTTCAACCGCCAGCAGTTCGCACATTTTGGCTCGGACCAGGAGCTGTTGCAGCACCGAGGGCGGTTTTGCCGACATCGACGATAAGGTCAGAATATTTACCCAGCGCCGGATTTCTCTCAAACCCAGGTAGGTGAGGGCGTGTTGAATCGATTCTATTTTATTGGGTATAGAAAAATAGGCGGAGTTTATGTAGTGCAATAATTTGTAACTCAAGGCCACGTCTTGCGAGATGGTTTTGCCGATTTCCTTAAATCCGGCATCTTCCTGGTTGATGGCTGCTAATAATTGAATGGCCGCCGTCTGATGTACATCCAGCCGTTTGCCCTCGACGATGTTGGGTTTGCTGAAGAAAAAGCCTTGAAATAGCTCGCAACCCCATTCGCGCAGTAATTCAAATTCCTGGTGGGTTTCGACTTTTTCCGCCAGTAATTTAAGTTTGTAGGGTTTTAGTTTTTCGATTAGTTGTCGAGTTTGTTCCAGGCTGTTGGCCAGGATGTCCAGTTTGATGATGTCGACGAATTCCAATAAGGGCACCCAATTCGGCGACAGTACGAAATCGTCCAGCGCGATGGTATAGCCTTGGTCGGATAATTCGCGCAGATTGTTGATAATTAGGGTATCCACCTCCACATTCTCCAGAACTTCGATCACAATCCGGTCCTTAGGCAGGTGAAGCGGGGTTTTTTCCAGCAGGTTTTGGGTCGTGAAATTGATGAACGCCAGATGCGGGCCCACCAGTTCATTCAGGCCGATTTCCAGGATGGTATCGGTAATGACCTGGTTGGTGGCGCAAGTAGCGCCTTCCTTGGCCGATAAGTCGAAATCCTTACCGCGAAACAGGACTTCATAGGCAAACGTGTTAAGTTTATTGTCCAGAATTTGCTGGCGACCTATCAGGAAGTCTGTCATTTAGTTTACGAATGAAGAGGCGTTGAACTATGATGGAAACATGAGCGCCTTATACCATGAGCGGTAAAATTTAGTCGAGCGTGCTCTAGGGTTAACCTAAATTCTATTAAGCTATTTAAATCAATTGGAGGAACATTATGTCCGAAACTGTATCAATCAACGTAAGCGGCATGAAATGCGGCGGCTGTGAAAATACCGTAAACACGGCCGTATCGGCTATTGACGGCGTGGTATCGGTCAAGGCATCGCACCAGGATAAGCGGGTCGATGTCGAATATGATCCGGATAAAACCGATCTCGATGAGATTGAAGATGCCATCATCGACGCCGGATTTTCGGTCGAGTGAGCGAGATTTTCGCATCCCCAGGTTTTTGAGACTACCCAGCCAAGCAGGTTGTTATGAATAGTGAGCAAGAGATTAATCAGGAACAAGAAACTCGGTTATCCATCTTGGGGATGCGTTGCGCGGGCTGTATCGCCGCCGTCGAAACCGCGTTGCAATCGGTCGAGGGGGTTAGCAATGTCAATGTCAATTTCGCCGACCATTCCGCCGTGGTGACCGGTGTCGCCGACCACGAGTTATTGAAGACCGCCTTGAAACAAGCCGGTTACGATGCGGCGGTGATGGAAGGCTTCGAGGATCCGGCCGACGAGGAAAAGCAGGAGGAGGAGCGCTACCTCGATCTGATGCGGAAAGCCGGGGTGGCCGGCGCGTTGGGTCTACCGCTGATGCTGGGCGCGCATCTGGATTGGTTTCCGCTGATGGGAACCGCCGAAGGCACCGGTTTTTGGACCAATGTAGCCTTGCTGACCTTGGTGGTGATGTTCTATTCCGGCGGGCATTTTTTCACCAGTGCGATCAAATTGTTGAGGGTCAAGCAGGCCAATATGGATACCTTGATTGCCCTGGGTACCGGTTCCGCCTGGCTGTATTCGTCGATTGTGATCGATTATTCCGACCAACTGCCGTCGTTGTCCAATCATGCTTATTTCGAAGCCTCGGCGGTGATCTTGGCGTTTATCAATTTAGGCAGTGCCTTGGAAACCCGCGCGCGCGGTAAAACCTCGGCCGCCATCCGGGCGCTGATCGGCTTGCAGCCGCGTACCGCGCGCGTGGTGCGCGAGGGCCGGGAAATCGACGTCCCTATCGAAGAAGTCGGGTTGGGCGAAACCTTGCGGGTCAGGCCCGGCGAAAAAATCGCGGTGGATGGTGTGTTGCTGGAAGGGCATTCGACCATCGACGAATCGATGTTGACCGGCGAATCCTTGCCGGTGGAAAAGCTGGTTGGTTCGACGGTGGCCGCCGGCACCATCAATCAAAACGGCAGTTTTTTGTTTAGCGCCACCCGTATCGGGCGCGATACCGCGTTGGCGCAGATTATTCAAAGCGTGCGGCAGGCGCAGAGCAGCAAGCCGGCCTTGGCCAAACTGGCCGATAAAATTGCCAGTATTTTCGTGCCGGCGGTGGTGGCTTTGTCGGTATTCACCTTTTTTATCTGGTTAATATTCGGGCCTGATCCGGCCCTGGGTTATGCGTTCGTCACTTCGATGACCGTGTTGGTGATTGCTTGTCCCTGTGCATTGGGACTGGCAACTCCGATTTCGGTGATGGTGGCGGTCGGACGCGCCGCGCAAATGGGGGTGTTGATCCGTAAGGGTGAAGCCCTGCAAACAGCCGGCAAGCTGACTTGCCTGATCCTGGATAAAACCGGTACCGTCACCATCGGTAAACCGACGCTGGCGCATGTGGCCGCGTTCGAAGGCTATAGTGAAGAACAAGTATTGCAACGCGCGGCCAGTCTGGAGTCGGGGTCCGAGCATCCCTTGGCGGCGGCGGTACTGGCGGCGGCGGAAGATCAACGGCTCAAACTCGACAAGGTCAGGAAATTTCAATCCGTGGCCGGACATGGTATTACCGGCCGGATTGCCGATCAGCATTGGCTGCTGGGCAATGCCGCGCTGATGGCCGAAAACAACGTTTCCATCGAATCTCACCACGATAAAATGATCGAATTGGCCGCGTTGGGACAAACGCCGATGCTGTTGGCGGTCGATCAGGCCGTGGTCGGTATCGTGTCGGTGGCCGATCCGATCAAGGCCGACTCGGCGCAAGCCGTGCAACAGTTACAGCGCCTCGGCGTGCGGGTATTGATGGTCACCGGCGACAACGAAATTACCGCGAAAGCGATTGCGGCTCAAGCCGGCATAAGCGAAATTCGGGCGCAAGTGTTGCCGCGGGATAAAGCCGCCGTGGTGAAAGAACTGCAGGCTCGGGGCGAAATCGTCGGCATGGTCGGCGATGGTATTAACGACGCGCCGGCTTTGGCCCAAGCCGATGTCGGTTTCGCAATCGGCACCGGTACCGATGTGGCGATAGAAAGCGCGGATGTGGTGTTGTTGCAAGGTTCTTTGCTGAAGGTGGCGGAAGCGATGGCGTTGTCCAAGTTGACGGTTACCAACATCAAGCAAAACCTGTTCGGTGCATTCATCTATAACACCATCGGTATTCCGGTGGCCGCCGGCTTGTTGTACCCGTTATTCGGTCTATTGTTGAATCCGATGATAGCCGGCGCGGCGATGGCGATGTCATCGGTGACCGTGGTCAGCAACGCCAATCGTTTGCGCTGGATCAAACTCGACGAAACCGAGTAGCCAGTTTGGCTTAATCGCTAGATCGCCCGTTGAATGTGTATTTTTCATGCTTCACTCCGGCAGCTTTTTCCCGCTCTTGTTTGAAAGGGCGGAGTGAGACAAAGCAGAAAACCGGCGGTTGAAGTGTGGTTGTTGGTGTGGCTTTACTCCATCCACCCTGGCTTATCCTGTTCGCACTTGATACCGCCGCTGATTCGGCCATCAATCTAATGTTACAATGCGCGGTTTTATTCCCTTGTTCATAATCGGGTAAGGGTGATTGCGAATCAACGTGTGGTCGTCTATGAGTAAACTGAAATGTGCTGTTATCGGTGCAGGCTATTTGGGAAAATTTCATGCGGAGAAATATGCTTCATTAAAAGATTGTGAATTAGTCGCCGTGGTCGACATCAATCCCGATGCTGCGGCGCAGGTGGCGCAGTTGTATGGCGCGGAAGCCATGACCGATTATCAGCCCTTACTGGGACAGGTCGATGCCGTCAGCGTGGTGGTGCCTACCAGTCTTCACCACCGCGTTTCACGCGATTTTCTGAATGCCGGCACTCATGTTTTAGTCGAGAAACCAATTACCGTTACCGTCGAGGAAGCCGACGATCTGATCGCGATTGCCAGGGAAAAAAATGTGACTTTGCAGGTCGGCCATTTGGAGCGCTTTAATCCGGCGGTCCGGGGCCTGGAAAAAATGGAAGACAAGCCGCTGTTCATCGAATCGCACCGCTTGTCGCCGTTTAACCCCCGCGCCAACGACGTCAGCGTGGTGTTGGATTTGATGATCCACGATATCGACATCATTCTGGCCTTGGTCGATTCCGAGGTGGAAAAAATCGATGCCAGCGGAACCGCGGTGCTGACCCAGGGTACCGACATCGCCAATGCCCGCATCACCTTTAAAAACGGCTGCGTCGCCAATGTTACCGCCAGCCGGATCAGCATGAAAATGGAACGCAAGATGCGCATGTTCCGGCCCTGTTCCTATATTTCCGTCGATTTTCAGAACCGGGTGTTGGTCAAGCATAGAACCGGCGAGAAGGAAATGTTCCCCGGCATTCCCGAGATCGTTACCGAAGAATCGGTATTCGAGAGCGGTGATGCGCTGTTCGAGGAAATCAAACATTTTGTCAATTGCATCAAGACCGGCGAAAATCCGCTGGTACCGGGCGAGGCAGGGCGCAAGGCGCTGGCTACCGCCATCGAAATCACCAAATTCCTGAAACACGGTTAGAGGCCAACGTTATGATCCCCATGGTTAATCTGAAGGCGCAATACGCCGAAATTCAAGATGAAATCGTTAGCGGCTTTGCCGACACACTGGACAATTGCGCCTTTATCCTGGGGCCGAATGTGCAGGCTTTCGAAAAGGAAGCCGCCGACTATCTGGGCGTCAAACACGCCATCGGCTGCGCTTCCGGCACCGATGCGCTGCATCTGGCGCTGCTGGCGGAAGGCATAGGCCCCGGCGACGAAGTTATCACCAGCGCTTTTACCTTTATCGCCACCGCCGAGGCCATCAAATACGTCGGCGCGACGCCGGTGTTTGTCGATATCGATCCGGGTACCTTCAATATTACGCCGGAAAACATCGTCAAGGCCATTAACGCCAAAACCAAGGCGGTGATGCCGGTACACTTATTCGGCCAGCCGGCCGATCTGCCAGCGATTAAAGCCATTTGCCAAAATCACGGTCTGAAACTGATCGAGGATTGCGCCCAATCTTTTGGCGCCACCGTCAGCAATCAGCAAACCGGTAGTTTCGGCGATGCGGCCGGATTCAGCTTTTTCCCCAGCAAGAATCTAGGTTGTTTCGGCGACGGTGGCCTCGTGACCACCAATAGCGACGAAACCGCGGCCAAGATCAAGCAATACCGCAACCATGGTTCGGATGTGCGTTATTACCATGACGTAATCGGCTACAACAGCCGTCTCGACGAATTGCAGGCGGTGGTGTTGCGCGCCAAGCTGAAACGCATCGACCAATACAATGCCTCGCGCCGGCATGCCGCCCACCTGTACTCCGAATTGATGGCCGATTTGCCGTTGACCACGCCTTATGAAGACGGTGTTGGCGTGCATGTCTACCATCAATACACCTTATTGTGCGATCGGCGCGACGAGGTGATGAAAGCCCTGCAGGACAATCAAATCGCCTGCGCGGTGTATTATCCGGTACCGCTGCATCGGCAAAACGTGTTCAAGGAAACCTGTGCCGGTTTGTCGCTGCCCGTCACCGAATCGGTGGCGGAATGCTGTTTCTCGTTGCCGATTTGTTCCAATTTGAGCGATGAAACCGTTAAACGGATTGTTGGCGTGATCCGTGGCGTTTTGGCGGCTTAAATTCAAATGCGTAGGGTGAGCCTAGGTAATGCACGGCTCACCACCTCATATCTTATGACCGTTTCCAATTCAGCCTACACCGTGCTGTTCAGCGCCGGTGAATCCTCCGGCGACCAGCACGCCGCCCATATGTTTCAGGAATTGCAACAGCAGTGTCCGTCGCTGCGCGGCATCGGCATGGGCGGCAATAAAATGCGGCGGGCCGGCATCGACATCCGTTTCGACTCGTCCGGTATCGGGGTGATTGGATTGGTTGAAATCCTGAAGCATTACGGTGAAATTCGGCGGGCCTTGCGGGTCATGAAAACTATCGTCGCCGACGAAAAGCCGGATTTGCTGGTTTGCGTGGATTACAAGGAGTTCAATTTAAAACTGGCCCGGTTTGCCAAGCGTCGGGGCGTGAAAGTACTGTTCTACGTCAGTCCGCAAGTCTGGGCCTGGCGGGCCGGGCGGGTGTTGACCTACGGCAAGGCCATCGACATGATGGCGGTGATATTTCCGTTCGAAACCGCCTATTACGAGGCTAAAAACGTGCCGGTGCGCTATGTCGGCCATCCCTCGGTCGACAAGGTTCAACCGTTGCGAGGCCGGGCCGAAGATTTTGACCTGTTCGGCCTGGATCCAGCTCGGCCGGTGGTCGGCATTTTGCCGGGCAGTCGGGTCAATGA
This sequence comes from Methylomonas sp. LL1, assembly GCF_015711015.1. Lineage (NCBI taxonomy): Bacteria > Pseudomonadati > Pseudomonadota > Gammaproteobacteria > Methylococcales > Methylococcaceae > Methylomonas > Methylomonas sp. LL1. The sequence continues at coordinate 1,964,574 of NZ_CP064653.1, read as the reverse complement.
AATCAAACGCATGTTGCCGGTAATGTTGCAGGCGGCCGAACTACTGGCTCGCAACCATCCGGATCTGCAATTTGTGCTGCCGCAAGCCGATTCGGTTGATGATGCGGTGTTACAGTTTCATCTGCGGGACAATCCGCTGGCGATCAAGGTGGTCAAGCAACAGGCTTACGATGCCATTCAATGCTGCGATGCGGTGATGACTACTTCCGGCACGGCGTCGTTGGAAATCGCCTTGCTGGGCGTGCCGATGGTGATCGCTTACCGGCTGTCGCCCTTGACCTACTGGTTGGGTAAGCAATTGGTCAAAATCCCGTTCATCGGCTTACCCAACATCATCGCCGACCGCTCTATCGTCAAAGAGCTGATTCAGGATGCCGTCAGCGCCGAAAGCCTGTCGGCGGAAATCGAGGCCTTACTCAGCGATCAACCCTATCGAACCGCTTGTCTGCAAGGTTTGCAACTGGTAAAAGTACGCCTGGGCCAGGGCGGAGGTTCAAGAAACATGGCCGATTTGGCCTTGGAAATGTTACGGCAAGGTCGAGTCGAATGATGGCGTCCGTCGGGACGGAGTTCGTGTTTTTGCTGGATTAAGGATTTGGTTGGAAATAATTTCCCTGAATTCATTGGGGCGATTTTAATCGCCCTGGGCGAATGACCCGTTAGAGCGCGTAGCGAATTCGTCCCTACAGGATATTCGAATATCGGGAGTTTTTTCTGACGGAATCCAAATGGTTTTTTAGGCCCATGGAGACCTCGGTTGGTTCGGCACAAGACCATGCCTATCTCGGTTAGCCTTATACTTCGGTTTCACTCAGCACAAGTCCGCCCAGCGAACGTAATATTTGGCATAGGCAATGGGTGCAAGTTTTCTCAAAAATAGCTCTAACACAGTGACGGGAGCGATAAATGAATAGGAAAAAAATGCGCTGGCGGGCTATCCTCCCGAGCATGGTGCTTAGCGTCATCGTGGCCGGCTGTGTTAATCAGACTGTCCGGGATGAACCTGTTTCCACGTTGACAGGAGCCTCGGAACGTCTCGTCGGCTATCTGCCTGCGGCGGAACTGCCGAATAGTCTGACCTTGGTCCCGCCGCCTCCGCCACCTGATTCGTCTGCCCTGGCCCTTGATGAGGATATTAGCCGGAGGAGTTTCTCCTTGCGCGATACGCCGCGCTGGGCGCTGGCCATCTCGGATGCCGATTTGAGTTTTCCGCATGCGGCCGCTACCTTCGCCTGCGCCTTGAACGCGCCCGTCAGCGAGGCCGATACACCGCGTCTGTATCGGTTGTTGCGCCGGACATTGAGTGATGTGGGGGGCTCGACCCGCGCGGCCAAGGATCATTACAAACGGGTTCGCCCTTTTGTCCGGAACAACCAACCCCTATGTACTCCAAATGACCAATCCTGGCTGGTGAAGGATGGCTCTTATCCTTCCGGCCATACCGCGATCGGTTGGGGATGGGCGTTGATTTTGGCGGAGATTTCGCCGGAACAAACCAACGCCATCCTGTTACGGGGCCGTAGCTTTGGCGAGAGCCGCAATGTATGCAACGTGCATTGGCACAGTGATGTCGTGCAAGGGCGCAATGTAGCGGCCGGCGCCGTGGCCAGGCTACACGCGGCGCCTGAGTTTCTAGCCGATCTCGAGGCGGCCAAGGCTGAAATTGCCGCCGTGCGCGGCAAAGGGTTGAAACCCAATCGTGATTGCGCCGCGGAAGACGCTGCACTGTTGGTACAACCCTCGCTGGCTCAATGAGTGAGTAAGAATTCCGGCAAAAATAAGTTCCCGATTTCGAATGTCCTATAGGGGCGAATTCGCTAGGCGCTCCTACGGGTCATTCGACCCAATGAATTCAGGGAATTTATTTCCAACCCAATCCAAGTCTCTTTCATGCTTAAATCGGGCGATAGGGTAATCAGGCGGGAACGGCCTTTGTGGCTTGCAACCGTAAAACCAGCTCGCGCGCCTAAAACCAATCAGCTCTTCGCATTTGTATCGGCGAAGTGGCTTAATCGAGTACAAGAAAACCAATAGCAGAGGACTCAATGAAACAACTAACCGGATATCTGTACTTTTGGGTGCTGTTGGCCATTCTCGCCGGTGGTACCTTGGGCTATTTTAAGCCGGAGGCCGCCGTGACCCTAAAACCGCTGGGCGATGGTTTTATTTCCTTGGTCAAAATGCTGATCAGTCCGGTGATTTTTTGCACGGTCGTGCTCGGGATAGCCGGCGCCGAGGATATGAAAAAAGTAGGCCGGGTCGGAGGCAAGGCGCTACTCTACTTCGAAGTAGTGTCGACGCTGGCTCTATGCATTGCCATGGTCGTGATGCATATCATCAAGCCGGGAAAAGGCTTTAACGTGGATCCGGCCACGCTGGATGCCAAGGCCGTATCCAATTATGCCCAGGCCGCCTCGAGTCAAAGCGCGCTGGATTTCATTCTGCATATCATTCCGAAGACTTTTGCCGATGCTTTCACCGGTTCCGGCGACCTGTTGCAGGTGTTGTTCATGGCTATTCTGTTCGGTTACGCGATGCTGCATCTGGGTGAAACCGGTAAAACCGTGTATCACTTTATCCAAGAATGCTCCCGGATTTTTTTCGCCATGATGAACCTGATCATGAAGCTGGCGCCGCTCGGCGCCGGAGGCGCCATGGCTTTTACCGTCGGCAAATATGGCGTTGCCGCCCTGACGCCCCTGGTCGACCTGATGCTGAGCTTCTACCTGACGTGTATCCTGTTTGTCGTCGTGGTGCTGGGCCTGATCGCGGCGGTTTCCGGATTCAACATTCTGCGTTTTCTGGCTTACATCAAGGAAGAGCTGTTGACCGTTCTCGGCACTTCGTCATCGGAATCGGCCCTGGTCCCCCTGATGGACAAGCTTGAGCGACTCGGTTGTTCAAAATCGGTGGTCGGACTGGTTGTCCCCGCCGGCTATTCGTTCAACCTGGACGGCACGAATATCTACCTTGCGATGGCTGCCTTATTCGTCGCCCAAGCCCTGAATATCGAACTCAGCTGGGGCCATGAGTTAACCCTATTGGGCGTGGCGATGCTGACCTCCAAAGGTGCCGCGGGCGTAACCGGTTCCGGGTTTATCACGCTGGCCGCCACGCTGGCGGTCGTGCCGTCGATCCCCGTTGCCGGGTTGGCCTTGATCCTCGGTATTGATCGCTTTATGTCCGAAGCGCGCTCGCTGACCAATTTCGTCGGAAATGGCGTGGCTACGCTGGTGGTTTCCGCTTGGGAAAACGAGCTTGACCGGAATTGCCTGAAGCAAGAGCTAGGCGGCTGACCTACGGAAAAGTCATGGACCTCGATTTCCATCGGAGATAAACGCGGCTTGGTGGAACCATGAGCGTAACCGACTTGTTCGGGATTTTATCAAGCCAACGACTAAACCCCTAAATCGTCCAACGGACTGACTACTCCCTGCCCACCTTGATTCAACACATGGGTATAAATCATCGTGGTTTCCAGCTCGCTATGCCCCAACAATGCCTGAATGGTACGAATATCGGTGCCGCGTTGCAGCAAATGCGTGGCGAAACTGTGGCGGAAGGTATGGGCGGAAGCCCGTTTGGCAATACCTGACTGCCGCACGGCCGCCCGTATCGCCTTATTAATCAAGGATTGATCGAGATGATGCCGCCGGGTAATGCCGGATAAGGGGTCGGCAGACAACGAACGGGCCGGGAACAGATACTGCCAGCCCCATTCCCGTTCGGCATTAGGATACTTCCTGGCCAGCGCAAACGGTAAATACACCGCGCCAAATCCGGCCGCCAAATCTTGTTGGTGAATCGACTTCACCTTCTCCAGATGATTTTGCAGCAATGGCGCCATGCTGGCCGGAAAAGTTGTCACCCTGTCCTTATCTCCCTTGCCGGAGCGCACGGTAACTTGCCTGTAGGCAAAATCGATGTCCTGCACCCTTAGTCGCACCGCCTCGGTAATCCGCAACCCACTGCCGTACAGTAACTTAACCACCAATTGCGCCACGCCTTCGACGCGCGGCAAAACCTGCTTGACCTCATCCACCGATAATACCACCGGCATATGCCGGTGCGATTTGGCGCGAATGGCATCTATGCGTTGTTCCAGCGGCCGATTTAATACCTGTTTGTACAAAAACACCAACGCATTCATCGCCTGATTTTGAGTGGCGGCCGCAACATGGCGTTCCGTCGCCAAATGGCTCAAAAAAGCTTCTATCTTGGCCTCGCTTTCCTCGAACAAAGCCGGCCGTTCCGTCATCCGGTGAAACTTGATGAACTGCTTGATCCAATCGCAATAGGTGCGCTCGGTGTGCAAGGAATAATGTTTCAGGCGCATGATGCGGCGAACGTCGTCCAGCAAGGTAGGTGAATTCACGCTTGACATCATTTTCTTACCGGCTATAGTGAGTCGCAAATTAAATATGCAGGCAAATTTGCCTGAATAGCCGGCCAATAGCAAGTTATCGAGGCAAATATGCCCAGTTTTCCGAATACGCATGCCAATGTGCCTGAAAAGTAGGTCAATATCAGGTTATACGGGCAGATTTGCCTGATAATCAATAGTTAGGCTTTTCTTGGATGAAGGCTCAGTTCCAATTTGGCTGCGTCAGCTTTATTAGTTGCCTGCTAGCTGAGTGCTAGCTTCGTTATAAATAATTTTAATTTCAAAAGTAACTTAACCATGTCAATTAGTTATATTATTACGGCGGCTATCGCCTTAATTACTGTTCTCGTAACACAATATAAGTTACATAAAAACACTGTATTAAGGGAAAACAGATCATTGCTGCAAAAGAAATCTGAAGAAATCGCTAAGTTATTATTCAGCAATCAGTATTGGCTTAATGAAAAAAGACTAAATGTACTTGGCATAACAGAAGACAATCACAAAAAATCTAATGACTGTAGAACAGTAGCTCCTATCGAAGAAGCTATTGCCCTTCAATTACTTTATTTTCAAGAGTTAGAGGAAAAGATTAATGTCATTAAAAAATATCATGATGAGTGTTATGTACATATACTAAATCGACATTCGCAATTAATAGAGGCAGTAAAACAATCTGAAAAACTAGAGGGAATTAAAGGAGAAATGAATAGTACAGATTCGAAAGAATATATTTGCTTTAATAATTATTATGAAAGTATTTTGCCTTTTATAAAAGAATCATTAATACCATCAGTACCACCGAATATAGATAAAAATTGTTTTTCAATCTTTCGTAATTTTTCAAAAAAACGTTAATTTAAATAATTGCAACTTAAAGAGCCTAACAAGTCAGTCAAAGCGACCCGCCGCCCGTTGGCGGTTTTGAAATACAAATTTAATTCAAGGTAATTGGCTTCGCTTAGCTTCCTATAGCGGCGGTCGCCTTACCGTAACGTTATACATCGCAACCCTAGGAGCCAAATAGTGAGCGAATCCGAAAACACAATCTCCCTTACAGGTAGAGGCTTCCGTACCACACTGGAAGCCTCCGTTGTTTGTGAAGCTATAGAGAAATCGCCGCTGTTAGATGCCGCCAAGAAAGCAGTAATTAAAACTATTGTTGCAGAGCTGACTAGGCAAGGACTTATCGAAGCAAAGGATTTCATAGCTAAAGTTTATGAGCATTTCGAGAACAGCGATGCTGGTGTTTTAACGCTAATACAAGGGTTCCTGAAGCAGTTTACGGATCACCCTTAAAGAATTCTTCGAATACGAACAAAAACAACCCCATTAAACCTGCTTCTCTTAGTGCGTATCGGCGACAAAAAATTGAAAACCTATCTTTTATGGTTTCGAGTATTTTCATGTGTATTACCTCAATAAAATTAAAAATGTATAACGAATAAGGTTAGATTGTGTGAGCAACGCGAACCACAATCTGAACCGGTTGTTGGACAAGCCCGGTGGTCACAGTGCTAACGGTATTCTTTATTTAAGAAAATAGCTTTTCGGAGTTCTTGGGTCGCGAAGGCTTGGTTACCGCTTCAAGACCCAGAACTCGCATAGGAGTGGCGACCTATCGCTTCGATGGCATCGGAAGGCCGCTTTTTGGGATGCTTTAGCCTGATTTTGGCCGAACGAAGCTGTCGGCCTTGAAAAGGCCGATGATCGTATGGCCGGTTTCGTTAATCGTTTACATAGCCTGTGGCCCCCTCAACCCGGTTGGCCGGTGGGCATTGTCTGGCGGCGTAAGATCGCCGGGATGCGTGTTTTCACAATCCGCATGTCTCCGCCGCAGCAGGCGCAGGTGAGTGGTGGCCGTTTTCTCAGCCATGCCAGTGCCCGGTTTGGATTCAAACCGAGCAGGTATTGCAGCAAGCCGATCAGTCGTTTGCTGTTGGGGTGCAAAAAACCGAAGTTGCGGGCCCGCCTGAAACCCTTGGGCAAGACATGCCGGAGAATCAGCCAAAGGAACTGGGCGCCGGGCAGCGTTCGAGTCCGCATCTGGCGGCTCTTGCTGTCCTGATAACGGAAGGTCACCTGACCGTCGCGGCAGGCGACAATGTCGTTTTCCTGGATGACGCCTTTATAAAGATAGCGGCCAAGATAAACCAACGCCTTGTCGCCGCTGCCGACCGACTTGACGTCGACGACCCAGCTTTCGGGGTAACGGGCTGGGAGTACCAGTCCTTGTTGTATGATCGCCTCTAGTCCACGTAGCTCCGAATAGCGACAGCGTAATCGGAGGAAAGTTGTTTTCAAATTCGTACGATTACGCTGTCGCTAATCTACGCGGGCTGAATATTCAAGCCTACGGTCGCACATGGCGAAGGAAATAATCGAAAAATTCGAAGTACCTCGCTCGATGTATGCTGGTGGAGGCAGAGGCGAAGATGTGCGAAAACAAATGCTGCTTGATGAGGTTTTTCGATTGGAAAAGCACTGGGGGCTGTCATAGTGCGCGGCCCAACCCATTATTTCACCGAACTTGCGCGAAAAGCTGCGCTGGTCTGTGGATTCAAACGTTAGGCCATGCCTACATCATTCATCATGGATGTTTTGGATACTTGGAAATACCTCGCCGCATGGTTCGTCATGCTGCTTGTTTCAATAGCAAATGGTGCCGCGCGCGACCTCAGCTATGGCAAACACATGAGTGAGCTTACCGCGCATCAGGTGTCCACGGTGACAAGTGTTCTGTCGCTCGGGGCAGTTATCTGGGTCTTCATTCGCTTTTACCCGCCGTCTTCCGCGCACGACGCCATTACCATCGGCCTGGCGTGGGCCGCGCTTACGGTGGCATTTGAATTTCTCTTCTTCCACTTTGTCGGCGGACACTCTTGGTCTGAATTGCTCGCGAATTACAACATTTTCGAGGGGCGAGTCTGGGTCGTTGTCCTAGTCTGGGTTGCCGTTGCACCGTATGTCTTCTTTCGTTTCCGCTGCTTGGCCTAACCATTCGGTCAACCAAACGCCTGGCAACCTGCGTTTGCCGGTATCCTCCGCTACCGTCGCGCGCCCGCCCTTTAGCTCGTTAGGCATGGAAACAGGTCTGGATGCAACTGAAAAACACGAGGAGAAACGAATGTCTGCTTTAATGTCTAGTTTTGAAAAGATGGAGATGACCCATGTACTACATTGTTGAGACCGGCAAATCATTCGAACAGGCGTCGGTGGACCTCGATGCCGCGGTTAAACGGCACGATTTCGGGGTGCTGCATGTCCACGACTTAGGAACCACCCTTCGCGGTAAAGGTATTTCATTTGATGAGCAGTGCAAGATTTTCGAGGTCTGCAATCCGGGGCAAGCTGCGAAGGTTCTTTCAACCGATATGCGTCTAAACATGGCGCTACCGTGCCGTATCTCGGTGTTCACGGACAAAGGTAAAACGAAGATCGGCCTGATCAAGCCGGCCGAAATGCTTGCGGCGCTATCCCAGGATGCCGCATTGGCGCAAATTGCCAGGGAAATCGAGGAGAAAACCAAGCGAATGGTTGACGAGGCGAAATGATTGGGTGATTTTAATCGCCCAGGACGAATCAATTCGCCCCAGGACATTCGAATATCGGGAACTTATTTTTGACGGAATCCCGATCCATTATCGCTTGAACTGCGCGACTAATTGGTTCAGGCGATTAGCCAACTTAACCAGTTCGTGACTGGCGGCATTGGTTTGCGCGGCGTCCTGGGCGGTGCGATCGGTCAAGCGGCCGATGTTGGCGACGCTTTGGCTGACGTGCTGGGCGACCTGGTTCTGGTTGTCGGCGGCGTCCGCCATTTGCGCATTCAATTGGCGAATGTGCGCTACCCTGGACGCAATCAGGTTCAAGCCTTCGTCGGCGCTCTGAACTTGTGAGCGGCGTTGTTCGGCGCTGAGCTTGGCATTTTCCATCACGGCCACCGCATCCTTGGCTTCGTGTTGCAGTTGTTCGATGATACTTTCGATTTCCTCGGTGGCTTTGTGCGAGCGGGTAGCCAAGGTTCTGACTTCATCCGCCACCACGGCAAAGCCTCGGCCTTGTTCGCCGGCCCGGGCCGCCTCAATGGCGGCGTTGAGTGCCAGCAGGTTGGTTTGTTCCGCCAGGCCTTTAATCACATCCAATACCGAGCCGACGCCCTTGCTTTTTTCGTCCAGGCGTTTGATGACTTCCGATGCGCGTTCAATTTCGGCCACCAATTCATAAATGCCGTCGATGGCGTTTTTGGTGGTGGCGGCGCCCTTGGCGGCTTGTTGATCGGCTTCGATCGAGGCCTGGGCGGCTCCGCCAGCTCCGCTGCGCACATCCTTGACCGAGGATTCCAGTTGGTTGATGGCATGTAAAACCGATTCGGTTTCTTGGTTTTGCTGTTTAGCCGCCGCCGTGGTTTGGCTGGCAACGCTGGAAATTTTTGCGGTGGCGTTACTCAATTCCAGACTGGTTTCCGATACCTGATTCAGGCTGTTGGCAAAGTTGCTTAGCATCGCATTGAATGAGGTACTGAGTTGGCCGATTTCGTCGTTGGAATCTATCGTCAGTCGTTGGCGTAAATCGGCATTCTGGCTGATCAGGTTCATGGTATTACGAATTTCAGCCAGCGGCTTGACCACGATTTTTCGCATCAGAAAAGTGATCAGCGTCATGCCGGCAATGAATAAAACCGCGGCGATCAGGCCGGCAATCAGGATGTCTTCATTGATTTTGGCATGCAGATTGGTCAGCGAATAGGAAATACGTACCGCGCCCATGACGGTGCCTTCCGGCACCGCATGGCAGTTCAGGCAGTTGGTGCCCTTAAAGTTGCTGCTGGCGATGACGGGTTCCAGTATCGTAATGCCTTCACCCGTGGCGCTGCCGCTTTTGACGGTGACCGCGTTGCCGGCCAGAGCTTGTTGATCCAGTTCGTCGGCCGGAACTTGCTCGGGCGCGCCGGGGCCGAATACGTCGACGATGGCTTTTCCGCGAATCAAACGGGCATCGGTCACGTCGGCATGGGATTCGATCTTCTCGCGTAAAAATCGGCTTTGGGTCATCGAGCCGGCCAGCATCATTGCGTTCAGGCCGTCGAAATAACCGTGGGCAATATCGTGAGCCTTATCGGTGGCCAGGGTTTGTATCATTTGTTTTTGTCGATCGGCCATGAATAGGATACTGACCGACATCAGCAGCAGGAACACGCTGGCGATGCTTAACAGGATTTTGGATTGGATGGATGCGGGGTTATCCATGACGGCTCACTTTATACGAAATTAGTTTAGATTAAGGATGGGTGGAAGCGGGCAATCAATCACGCATGATCGCATTGCGCCGGTCCGACTGGCCGAGGACGCCGCCCAGTATCCACATCTGGTACATCGATACGCACCACATGAAGGCAAAGGAAATCCCCAGCCCAAAACCGGCTATGATCACCAGCCAGGCGAAATGCGGGTTCAGTTTGGTCAGCCACCAGGAGGCGATGTCGATCAATAAAAACAGGTAAGGCATTACTATCGCCGGATACTTGTAACAGCAGGGCACGCCGGTACTGAAGCTGAATATAATGCCGACGAACATGAAGATGAAGCTGATGCCGAATAAATGGATGTGAGACAAACGGGTTAGTGATTGAAAGGTGGCGCCCTCGCTGGATTCCGAGACTTTTTTAAGGTTGGCGAATTGGGAAAAATCCGGCAACGAGTTAGCGCCCGCGTTGTGGCAAATCACGCAATTTTGATCGACGATAGTTTTGATACTGGCGTTGTATTCGGCTTCCGAGGCGCCGTCACGCACCCATTGAATCAGTTTGAAGCGCTCTTGGTCGGGAGCGTTGAATTTCATCGAGCCATTCAGTTTCGATTCCAGTACCGAGCCGGAACGATCGCCGTAGTAGCTATATACCACATCATTCAGCGACAAACCGAATTTGCCGTCGGCCATGCCGTGGGTAAACAGAATTTGTATCAGCGCCATCAGATAACCGGCGGCGATGGTGACCAAATAACCGGTAAACAGTAATTTGATCGAGGTGCCGAAACTGGTTAGATTGGCGCCCCTGTAGGCATATTTAGCGGGTACATTGCATTCGTTGGACATAAGCAATCCAAAAGGTTGTGAGCAAAAGGGCTAAGGCTATTTATGGAAATAAAGTTACCCGGTCCGAGATATTTGCCGTTGACTGAGCGGAGTCGAAGTCAATCATTCGCTTCGACTACTTCGGCTTCGCACAGCGAACGAAGGACTGACAATGGGTATGATCTTTCTCAAAAAATCGCCTAAGGCAGGCGGGCACAATACATGCCGGCCCGCGCTATATCGACAGACGTTTAGTTTTTGATGTTTTGATAATAAAACCCCAGTTCTTCAATTTCCTGCTCGGTCAGGCTTTCGGCAAGCAGGCGCATTCGGCTGTAGATGTCGTTATGACGCTCGCCGGCCTTGAAGGCCCTCAGCGTGGCCGAAATATAAGCGGCATTTTGACCGGAAACTCCCGGTAAATCGACCGCTTGGCCCTTGCCGTCGGCGCCGTGGCAGACTTCGCAAGGCGGTAACACCCGGTCGGTGCTGCCGTTTTTCACCAGATTTTCCGCCTGCTCATACACCATAACGCTACGTGATTGAAAAGCCGGCTGTTGCGAGCCGAACCAGGCAGCCAAATCCGCGCTGTCTTGTTGGCTCATACCCTTGGCGACAGCGGTCATCATCGGATCCTGGCGGTCGCCGTTGCTGTAATCCTGCAGCTGTTTGTAGAGGTAAGTCGGCAATTGCCCGGCCAAGGACGGATAAGTCGGCGAAACGCTGATGCCTTTGTCGCCATGGCAGGCGGCGCAAGTTTTGGCCAGTTCCTGGCCTTTCCGCAGGTTGCCGGCCTTGACGAAATTAATCTGATCGGCGCTCCACGCCACTTGCGAGGATGGTTGAGCGCTTACCAGCGTAGGTAACAATAAGGCTGTGGTTAGAATGATTTTTTTCATGATCAGACCCCCCATCTGCCTGAACCAAAGGTTTCCATCAAGAAGAATTGCAGGATCGGGTAACCGAAGGCAATCAACATGAATACGGCGATGACGATGTTCCACAGGCTAAAGCTGTTCAAATAGTTGGGCAAATTGGTCACCGCATGGATCGGTTCGGCGTATTCCACTTCGCCTTGGTAGCTTTCGCTGCCGACCTGGGTTTTATACAGGTTGTAAATCAGCAATCCGGAAGAGTAGATCAGGATCGCGCCGCCGAATATCATCGTCGCTTCGTAAGGTTCCCAGGACAGCGTCAACAGATTGTTGTAATTGACGCTATCGATGCGGCGCGGTTGGCCCAGCAAGCCCAGGATGTGCCAAGGCGTGGTCAGGATGATCATGCCGACGAACCAGGTCCACAACTGGGTAATTGCCATTGATGGACAATGCAGCGGCTTGCCGGTCAACACCGGCCAGAAGTAATAGGCGATGCCGAAATACATGATGATGGTGGTGCCGCCGAAGATCAGATGGAAATGGCCGGATACCCAGGCGGTGTTATGCACCATCGCATTCATCGCATAGCTGGCGTTGATCAGGCCGCCGAAACCGCCGAAGATCAGCATCAACAAGCCGAGTATGATGGCCAGCACCATCGGATTGGTCCAGGGCAGGGCGGCGATCCAGCCGAACAGGCCCTTGCCGCCGTTCAGACGGCCGGCGATTTCCAGCGAGGCGATTACGGTAAAGCCGGTAATGAAGGTCGGCAAGGTCACCACGAAGGTGCCGACCGCATGCAGCAGTTTCCAGCCGTGGCTTTGTTCAGGATCCATATAAAGGTGGTGAAAGCCGATCGGCAAGCTGAATACCACCAGCAGGATGAACGCGGCCCGGGCCATTTCGTCACTGAACACAAAGCCGCCGGCCTGTTTCGGCACCAGGGTGTAAAAAGCGGTATAGGTCGGGATCAGCCAGAAGTAGACGATGGGGTGCAGGGTCCAGGCAAACAGGGTTCGTGCTAAGCCGTCATCAATCGTGTCTATCCAGCCCAAGGCCCAGGGAATCAATTGGAACAATACTTCGGCCGCGACGCCGACGCTGGTCCACAGCCACAAGATAGCGTTGGCGGTGGTGGCGAACATCGCCAGCGGCACCGGCAGGCCGGGGTTGGCCTTCTTCCATTGCATGTACATGACGATCATCGACACACACCAGAACCAGGAGCCGACTACCAGCAAGGTGGCGCCGATATAAAAAATCGGATGCGCCATCAGCGGCGGATAGAAGGTATACAGCACCGATGCCCGGCCGGCCAGCAGCGGTAAGGCCGCCAGTACCACGCCGGTCAGCGCCACGCCGAAGCCGGTCCAGGCGAAGGTTTTATTCCACACCGGCAGCTTCAAACTGCTGGTGGCGACGTAATAGCCAAAACCCATGATAAAGAAGAAGGTCAGCACGAAGCCCATCAACACCCCATGGGTACTGACCGAGGCGTAATAGACCTCGCGCGACTCCAGAAAACCGAAAAAGCCGCTACGTTCGATGACCTGATACAAACCCATCACCGAGGCCAGCGCGAAAGCGCCGAATGCGACCCACAGATGGGTCAGCGCCAATTTTTTCTCGACTGCGTTATCCATGATGCGCTCCCCCATTGTTATTAAGCGCTTCCCACTCTGCCTTGCTAATCACCTTGATATTGCTCCACATATGCGCATGGCCCATGCCGCAATATTCGTTGCACAGCAGCGGATAATCGCCGGTATGGTGCAGCTCGGTTTTTACCTGCGCCACGTAGCCGGGCACGATCATCGTGCTCATATTGGTCATCGGAATGTGTACGCCGTGAATCACGTCCAGGCTGACCCAGCGAAAGGTGATATGAGTGTCTGACGGCAGAGTCAGGGTTTTGGGATAAAAGCCATAGCGGCCGGCTACCATCCGCACCGTCAGACTGCCATCGGGATTTTTTTGGGCGCCGAGATTATCTTCGGCAAATTCCTTGGACAAATGCAGGCGGGCCGAATCTATGGTTTCGACGTTACTCGGGGCATGGATGCCGTGAAACAAGGCCGAAGTCAGGATGACGACGACAAAAAGGCCGGCAATCCCCAGGGAAATGCCGGCCCATTTTTTTTCCAGTTGATCGATATGCATGGCAGCCTCCTATCCGATATGGCCGCGGGGTAGAAACACCCCGTAGTACATCAGTAGCCAGGCGATCACCATGCCGCCGCCGACAATCAGCATCAAGGCCCAGGTGCCGACCGGCGAGCTGGCCAGTATTTTTTGGCGTTCTTCTTCCGAGATATTGTTCATGTCTTTCCTTCCCGTATGCGTTTTTTATTGGAATTATGTTGGCAATGAACGGCGGGGAGTAGTGGCTTCGTCATTCTTGCCGATGACTTTTAGCCTTTTCATTGCTGGGAACAATCATACAGGCAAGTTTCAACTTATCCAAAGTAATACTTTAATGATTTTATGGGGTTGGGAGAGGTTGTTATGCGTGATTGAGAGCTGCTGCATGGGTGAGTGCAGCCAAACCCCTGTCAGCCGGGAGTCATTGACCGGACACGGGGTGATTGACGCGAAATTGCTGGCGGGTTTGGCGCCGCGAGTGAGCGTGTTTTTTAAAACCTTTCAAATAAAGGCTACGGCCGGTTTATTACGCAGGCAATACACTTTATATTCGGTGCGTTCGGCGGATTGATCCGGCGCACCGGGATTTAGCTCGAACACACTGTCGACGTGAGCCAAATCGATCGTAAAATTGCGTTGATACAGCGCGCTGATTTCTTCGGCAACGCCCAGCGTCTGAGCCAGCGTTTGATTAGCCTCCGCATCCTCGGTGGTCAGCAGGAAAATCGTGCAGTTGTCAGGAATGATGCGTTGCAAGTGGTTTACATAATGGGCTCGGATAGTTTCCGGTAGCGCGGTCAGGGCCGCCCGGTCGTATACCGTATCGATCGGGCCGATATCGGCTTCGGTGAGCGAAAAATAATCGCCGCACAGAATGCTGAGTTTGCCGTGCCACCAAACCGTGAATTTACCTTGTTTTTTGCGGCTAGGCTTGAGCCTGTTTTCCTGGAAAAAAGCCTGAACCGCCACCGGACTCAACTCGACCCCAACCACCTCATAGCCTTGTTGTAACAGCCAGATCATATCCAGGCTTTTGCCGCAAAGCGGCACAAATACCCGGCTATCCCGCGCCAGCTTCAGGCTGGGCCAAAACTTGATTAACAGCGGATTGACCGCCTCCTGGTGAAAGTCGTCGCGCTGGTCGCGCCAAAATTGCAGCCAGAGGGGGTTGTCGGGACTGGTCATGTTTACTCATGGTGATGGCTTGTGTCGATAAGGTTCTGATCGAACGGGCACAGCGCTTCACCTGAAGAGGCATGCAGGCCGATAAGGCACTTGCTTGGGTCCGAATTCCAACCGGCTCCGGGGTCAGAGTATCACGCTTGGCGCTTGCCGGGTTGGAAATAACGTGTGGAAGAGAGGGAAACTTGAGGTAAGAGGGGGTAATCTCGGCAGCGCCATAGACCGCCGAGGGCTACTCTTCAAGAGGCCGTGAATCAAAGTTCCCGGGTCGCGCTAAAGCTAATATCCGGCCAACGTTCCTCGGTCAGTTGCAGATTGACTCGGCTGCTGGCCAGATAGACTAGGTAACCGCCGCCGTCCTCGGCCAGGTTTTCGAAAGCCTTGTTCTTGAATTCTTCCAGCTTGGCTGGATTCTTGGCGCTGACCCAGCGCACGGTGTTGATCGGCGAGGCATCGTAGACGCATTCCACGTTGTATTCGTTTTTCAAGCGATGCGCCGTTACATCGAACTGCAAAATACCCACGGCGCCCAAGATCAAATCATTATTTTTCAGTGGCTTGAATAACTGGGTCGCGCCTTCCTCGGTCAGTTGCACCAGACCTTTTTGCAAAGCCTTGGCGCGTAGCGGGTCTTTCAATACCACGCGGCGGAACAACTCCGGGGCGAAGTAGGGGATGCCGCCGAATTTAAGATTCTCGCCCTGAGTGAAGGTATCGCCGACCTGAATGGTGCCGTGGTTGTGCAGGCCGATGATGTCGCCCGGATAGGCTTCCTCGACGTTCTTGCGGCTGTCGGCCTGGAAGGTGATCGCGTTAGCGACTTGGATGCTCTTGCCGATCCGCACATGATGCATTTTCATGCCCTTGTCGAACTTGCCGGAGCAAATACGCATGAAGGCCACCCGATCACGGTGGGCCGGGTCCATGTTGGCCTGGATCTTGAAAACGAAGCCGGCGAATTTTTCCTCGCTCGGCTCGACCTCGCGCTGTTCGGCCTTGCGGGGCCTCGGGCCGGGCGCGTATTCGGCAAAGGCATCAAGCAATTCGATGATGCCGAAGTTGTTGATTGCCGAGCCGAAAAACACCGGCGTTTGTTCGCCGCGCAGATATTTGCCATGGTCGAATTCGTGGCTGGCGCCCTTGACCAGTTCGATTTCCTCGCGCAGTTCCTCAGCCTGATAGCCCAGTAGCTCATCCAGGTGGGGGTTGTTCAAGCCCTTGACGATTTCGGCCTTGGCGATGCGGCCGCCGTGGTGCGGGCTGAATAACAATATCTCGTCTTTATACAATTGATAGACGCCCTTGAAACGCTTGCCCATGCCGATCGGCCAAGTCATCGGCGCGCATTCGATTTTCAGCACGCTTTCGACCTCGTCCAAGAGCTCGATCGGTTCGCGGCCCTCGCGGTCCAGCTTGTTGATGAAGGTCAGGATAGGGGTGTCGCGCAAGCGGCAGACTTCCATCAATTTGATGGTTCTATCCTCGACGCCCTTGGCGACGTCGATCACCATCAACGCCGAATCGACGGCGGTCAGGGTGCGGTAGGTGTCCTCGGAGAAGTCTTCGTGGCCCGGCGTGTCCAGCAGGTTGATGATGCAATCGTTGTGCTCGAACTGCATCACCGAGGTGGTGACCGAAATTCCCCGTTCCTTTTCCATTTCCATCCAGTCGGACGTGGCATGGCGCGCAGCCTTGCGGCCCTTGACCGAACCGGCCAGCTGAATCGCGCCGCCGAACAGCAGCAGTTTTTCGGTGATGGTGGTTTTACCGGCGTCTGGGTGGGAAATGATGGCAAAGGTGCGGCGTCTGCCGCCTTCGGTGGCGATTTCGGAGAGTGTCATGGTTTGTTAAATGATTGGTATATCAATTGCTTATTATCGCGTTTTTTTCGGGAAAAAATAAGAGGGGTTAAATCGGTTTTATTTGTAAAAGAACCGCTAAGGTTTGTGACAAGGGGTTTGTAAATCCAATCGGGAGTTTACCGGGCTGGTAGGCGGAATGGGGGGGAGGTATTTCGGCCCGGCAATCCGGCTTCAAACCAATGAAGGTTTGAAGCCGGTGCCATCGATTCCGCTTAGTCTTCGGCAGCGGATGTCGGTTGATGACTTTCGCTGGGTCTGGATTCTTGCTGTTCCGCGCTGGAACGTTGCTTACGTTCGGCAAAGTCCGCCGCATAGGGACGTGGTTGATCGTCGCCGGCGCTGTTTACCGGCGAGGAGATGCGCTCTTGGCTATCGGATTCCCCCTGGCTTTGCTCGGGTCTTCTTTCGCCGGCGTTGCGTGGATTACGGCGGCGATTGCGGCCTCTGCGAGCGGGACGGTCACCGGTTGGCGAGGTTTTGCTTGCGGCGTTGTCGCTGGTATCCGCCACCGATTCGATTGCGGTCGAGCTGTTGTCTTCGGCGTTGGCGCCGGCTTCAACCGGTTGGGCGGGATTGAAGCCGCGTTTGTTGTTCCTGCGCGGGTTGTTACGGCCTCCGCTTGGACGATCTCGGTCGCGGCGATTGTTGCGGGCGGATGATTTGGACTTGCCTTCGCCTTCGCTGGTTTTAGTGGAAGATTCCGCAATTTCCGCTACCTTGCTTTGGCCGATCAGGCGTTGCCAGAAACGTTGTATCAGGCTGGTTGAGGTCTTTTTGTTTTGTACCGGGGCGGGGGCGTCCGGTAAAAATTCCTTCACCGCCGCGCGCTCGGCTTTGGGGCCGGTTTGTTTGGCAAAGTCGGGTACAGTGATGTCGTCTTCCTTGATTTGCAGGTGGCTGGGTTTATCTTCCATGCCTTCCAGGGATTTGATGCGCTCGATGTCGTAAGCCGGTGTTTCGATGTGTTTGCTGGGCAATACCACGATGCTGACTTTCAGCCGGGTTTCCAGTTCCTGGATGGCCGAGCGTTTTTCGTTCAGCAAAAAGGTGGCGCAGTCGATGGGCAGGTGGGCGATGACGCGCTCGGTGCCTTTTTTCATCGCTTCCTCTTCGATCAGGCGTAGTACGGCCAGCGTGACCGATTCGACGTTGCGGATCGTGCCTTGACCCTTGCAGCGTGGGCAGGTCAGTTGGGTCGAGTCGCCCAGCGAAGGACGCAGCCGTTGTCTGGACATTTCCATCAAACCGAAACGCGAGATACGACCGGTTTGGATGCGCGCTCGGTCGATTTTCAAGGCGTCGCGCAGGCGGTTTTCGACTTCGCGCTGATTTTTATTCGACATCATGTCGATGAAATCGATCACAAACAATCCGCCCAAGTCGCGCAAACGCAGTTGGCGGGCGATTTCGTCGGATGCTTCCAGGTTGGTGTTCAGCGCGGTTTCCTCAATGTCGCTGCCCTTGGTGGCGCGGGCCGAGTTAATATCGATCGAGGTCAAGGCTTCGGTGTGATCAATGACGATGGAGCCGCCGGACGGCAGCGACACTTCGCGCTTGTAGGCCATTTCGATCTGGGTTTCGATCTGGTAGCGGCTGAACAGCGGTACGCTGTCCTGATACAGCTTGGCTTTTTGCAGGTTATGCGGCATCACCTGTTTGAGGAAGTTGTGCACCAGTTTGAAGGCGCCTTCCTGGTCGATCAGGATTTCGTCGATGTCGCCGCGCAAATGGTCGCGCAAGGCGCGGATAATCACGTTGCTTTCCTGAAAGATCAGGAACGGTGCTGTTTGCTCGCTGCTGGAGCGGTCGATGGCTTCCCAGAGTTGCAGCAGGTAGTTCAAGTCCCACTGCAGCTCCTCGACGTTTTTGTCGGAACCGGCGGTGCGAATGATTAAGCCCATGCTGTCCGGGATTTCCAGGCCGGCCATGGTTTCGCGTAATTCGCTGCGATTCTCGCCTTCTATGCGTCTGGAAATGCCGCCGGCTTTGGGATTGTTGGGCATCAACACCAGATAGGTGCCGGCCAAGCTGATGTAGGTGGTGAGGGCGGCGCCTTTGTTGCCGCGTTCTTCTTTTTCGATCTGAACGACGATTTCCTGGCCTTCGCGGATGCCGATTTTATTGGTTTTTTCTTCGGATTCGCCGCTGTTTCGGTATTCCGGCGCGATTTCCTTGAACGGCAGAAAACCGTGTTTTTCGGAGCCGTAATTGACGAAGGCTGCTTCGAGACTGGGTTCTACCCTGGTGATGATGCCTTTGTAAATGTTGGATTTTTTTTGTTCTTTTGAAGGGACTTCGATGTCAAAATCATACAGTTTTTGACCATCTACCAATGCCACTCGCAGCTCTTCGGGCTGCGTGGCGTTGATAAGCATTCTTTTCATTCAATTATCCTTGTTGTTATATGTATCCTTGCTAAGAGAATTAAACAGCTTGTCTGTCGCGGATAAAGGTGGCTTTCCCACCTTGATCTTTATCTTTAAAGGAGCGGCCAGGCTGACTGAAAACGGCGGAGCGTCGTTGTGGAGCAGCGGATTATCATCGGACATGCCGAGGGGCGGCGCTTGGATAGGGCGATCTGTTTAACTGTGCTCTGTGCTTTAAGGATGCAGTCGCTCATCATGGGTTGAGCGATAAAACCCGAAAAAATTCTTTAGTTGGCAAGGACGTATAACGTCCGGCCATGGGCTAATTATTTTTGTTAAGTCTATCCATCGATAAACTATCTTAATATAGCAATCTTTACCGGCAGCAGCAATTTTAAACATGGATTGGAGATAAATTGTTATTATTTATGGCATGAAAACCGCTAACGACCAGATCAATCCACAAGTGCAATGGCTGGAAATCACCGAAGCCAATTGCGAGCAGCGACTCGATAATTTTCTCATCGGTTACCTTAAGGGCGTACCCAAAACTCGAATTTATCGGATGGTTAGAAAAGGCGAGGTCAGGGTCAATAAGGGGAGGGTCGAGGTCAGTTATAAATTGGTTTTGGGCGACATCGTCAGGATTCCGCCGGTCAGAGTCGCCGAGAAGGCCGATGAGGTTATCGTTCAACCCACCTTGAAATACAGTCTGGAAAACCACATCTTGTTCGAGGACGACGGTTTTATCGTGCTGAATAAACCCTCGGGCTTCGCCGTGCATGGCGGCAGCGGCGTGCAATCCGGGGTAATTGAAGCCTTGCGGCAAATCAGGCCGCAACAAAAGTTTTTGGAATTGGTGCACAGGCTGGACAAGGAAACCTCCGGTTGTTTGCTGATTGCCAAAAAACGTTCGGTTTTGAAGGTGCTGCATGAGTTGTTTCGAGGCGATGGGATTCGGAAAACCTATCTGGCTTTGTTGGCCGGTCAGTTCAAGCGCAAAAAGCAGCTGGTCGACGTGCCGCTGCTGAAAAACGTCAATCAAGGCGGCGAACGCATGGTAACGGTCAGCCAGGCCGGCAAGTCGGCCGAGACCTTGTTTACCCGCTTGAAACAATTTCAGGATGCCACCCTGGTGCATGCGGCCCCCAAAACCGGCCGTACGCATCAGATTCGGGTGCATGCGGCCTGGCTGGGGCATCCGATTGTGGCCGACGACCGTTACGGCGAAAGCGAGATCAACAAGGCTTTTAAAAAACGCGGTTATAAGCGGCTTTTTTTGCATGCCGAGCAATTGCAATTCGCCCATCCGGTGACCGGTGCCGAGTTGCATTTTGTCGCACCGTTGCCCGACGATTTACAAGATTTGCTGAGCCATGAAAAACCGCTTTGATTTGATTATTTTCGATTGGGACGGCACCTTGGTCGATTCGATCGACTGGATCGTTCAGTGTATTCAGCGGGCCGCCGCGCATTATGGTTGCCCGGTACCCGAGCCGCAGGCGGCCAGGGACATTATCGGTTTAAGTATCGAGAAGGCGATCGAGACACTGTTTCCTGTGGCTGACGAGGAGACCCGCGCCAAGCTTGCCGCGCATTACAGTCAAAATTTTTTCTCCAAACAAATCAGTCCGGACGATTTGTTTCCGGGAGTTTCCGACATGTTGCGGCAATTCAGACGCCAGGGTTACCGATTGGCGGTGGCCACCGGCAAAAAGGCTTCCGGTTTGGCCAAGGCCATTGAGGCTACCGGTCTGGCCGATTTGTTTTGCACCACGCGTTGCTCCGATCAAACCGCGTCCAAGCCCAATCCGTTGATGATCGATCAGATCGTGGCTGAATTGGGCGTCGACAAGCAGCGGACCTTGATGGTCGGCGACTCGGTACATGACTTGCAAATGGCGTTGAACGCGCAAGTCGTCGCGGTCGGCGTGACTTGTGGCGCACATTCCGAATCGACATTGCAACAATTTCGCCCCTTGTGTTGTCTATCCTATCCGACTGAGTTATTAGACATTATTTAAGAGATCCAAACATGGAAAATCAACAGCATCCGAATACATCCGAGCAAGGCGCCGCGGGGTGGGAAAAACAGGTTTTGGAAAAACTGGCGTTTTCGGCCATTGATGAACAGAAAAAGGCCAGGCGCTGGGGAATTTTTTTTAAGTTTTTAACTTTTGCTTATCTGGCCGTGGCGCTGGGGTTGCTGGTTTATCCGCGCTTCGAAGCCGAAATCAGTTCCGGTAAGCAGCATGCGGCCGTAATCGATGTGCTGGGCATGATTGCCGAAGGCGAGTCGGCTAATGCCACTACGGTGATCGAGGGCTTGCGTGATGCTGTCAAGGACAAGAACACCAAGGGCATCATCCTGAACATCAATTCGCCGGGCGGCAGCGCGGTGCAGTCGGCCTATATTTACGATGAAATCCGCCGGCAAAAAGCCGAGCATCCGGATATGCCGATTTATTCGGTGGTGGGAGATATGTGCGCATCCGGCGGCTACTATATCGCTTCGGCCAGCGACAAGATTTATGTCAGCCAAGCCAGTCTGATCGGTTCCATCGGCGTGATAATGAACGGTTTCGGTTTTAGTAATGTCCTGGAAAAGTTGGGTGTCGAACGCCGCTTGTTGACCGCCGGCGAGCATAAGGCCTTGCTGGACCCGTTTTCGCCGGTGAAGGAACAGGAAACCAAGCATATGCAATCCCTGTTGGATCAGGTGCATCAACAATTCATCGCCGCCGTCAAGCAGGGGCGTGGCGATCGATTGAAAGAAACTCCGGACATGTTCTCCGGCTTGGTTTGGACCGGCGAAGAAGGCGTCAAGCTCGGTCTAGCGGACGATTTCGGCAGTGTCGATTCGGTTGCGCGCGAAGTGATAGGCACCGAGGAGCAATTAAACTTTACCCCGCAAGAACGTTTGATCGATCGATTGGCCGGTAAATTTGGCGCTTCGTTTGCCCATGCACTAGGTACGGCGGTTAAATCCATCAATTTTCAATAATTGGCTTGCCAAGGCGGTGCATTTTAGGCATAATGCCTGCTCTTCAGCTTTCGGCTGATGTTTTATGGTTACTGTGTCGGTCCTCTCGCAACGATACGCTGTAAACCCCGCCAGGTCCGGAAGGAAGCAACGGTAGCAGCGGATGCGTGTGCCGGGATGTGGCTGGCACAGTATCCGCCCAAACAGTCCCCTTTTCTCCTCGCTAATGGCTTATCAGGTTCTTGCCAGAAAATGGCGTCCCAGTAACTTTACACAGCTAGTCGGCCAGGAGCACGTCAGTCAATCGCTGATTCATGCCTTGCAGCATGATAGATTGCATCACGCCTATTTATTCACCGGTACCCGCGGGGTGGGAAAAACCACGGTTGCCCGGATTCTGGCCAAAGCCATCAATTGCGAAAATCTACAGGACAGCAACCCTTGCGGCGTATGTCCGGTATGCCGGGATTTCGAACAAGGCCGTTTCATGGACTTGATCGAGGTCGACGCGGCGTCGCGGACCAAGGTCGAAGATACCCGCGATTTGCTCGATAATGCCCAATACGCGCCCAATCAAGGCCGCTACAAAGTCTATTTGATCGACGAAGTGCACATGTTGTCCGGGCACAGCTTCAACGCCTTGTTGAAAACCCTGGAAGAGCCACCGCCCCACGTCAAATTTTTGCTGGCCACCACCGATCCGCACAAAATTCCGGTCACGGTGCTGTCGCGCTGTTTACAGTTCAATTTAAAGCGCCTATTGCCGGATCAGATCGAAAAGCAGATGGGCTACATCCTGGCCCAGGAACAAATTGGCTTCGAACCGGCTGCGATCAAACTGTTGGCCAGGGCCGCCGACGGCAGCATGCGCGATGGTTTGAGTTTGCTGGATCAGGCCATCGTATACGGCAGCGGCAGCGTCAATCTGGCCGATGTGAGCGGCATGCTCGGTGCCGTCGCCCAGCAGCCGATAGACGATATTTTACAAGCCTTGGCGGCTCAAGACGGCCGGAGGGTGTTGGATACCATCGCCGAGGTGGCGGAATTGACCCCGGATTTTGCCGATATTCTGCAGCAAATCCTGCGGGTCTTGCATCGAGTGGCCTTGCGTCAGCAACTGCCGGATTTTGTCGATCATGAATTCGATCCGCAATTGCTGGCCAATCTGGCTAAAGCCTTATTGCCGGAAGATGTGCAACTGTTTTATCAAATCGGTTTGATCGGCCAGCGTGATCTGGATTTGGCGCCCGACCCGCGTAGCGGTTTTGAAATGGTGATGCTCAGAATGCTGACCTTTCGCCCGCAATCCAGCGAAACTGAAACACCATCGGCGGCTAAACCCGCCTCCTTTCAGCAGCCGGAACCAGCCGTCGCGCCTCGGCCCTCGGTGCCGCAAACTGCCGCTCCCGCGCATACACCACAGGTCGCCATGCCGGCGGCATCCAATGATTTGACCTTATCGCCGCCCCCAGTCGCCGAACGCAGTGCCGAACCCGGTAGTTGGAGTGATATTATCGCCGCCTTGAAAATCGGCGGCCGCACCCGCGAATTGGCCAATAACTGTGTGCTGGACGGCATGGACGATAATGTTTGCCGCTTACTGATCGACCCTGGATTTCAGCGGGTAGGCACCATCGCCGAAGAAAAATTACGCGAGGCGCTGCAAAAATATTACGGCAAGCCTTTAAAACTGCAAATCACGCCGCAAATCAGTCAGCAAATGACGCCGGCATTGGAAATACAAAAAGCCCGCGAAGACCGGCAACAGGCGGCGGTGGATGCCATCAACGCCGATCCTAATGTTCAGGCCT
Organism: Methylomonas sp. LL1; assembly: GCF_015711015.1. Lineage (NCBI taxonomy): Bacteria > Pseudomonadati > Pseudomonadota > Gammaproteobacteria > Methylococcales > Methylococcaceae > Methylomonas > Methylomonas sp. LL1. Next base: position 1,940,891 of record NZ_CP064653.1, on the reverse strand, counting down.
TAAAAGAAAATTTTGACGCCAGAATCATGCCTGGCAGCATAGAACCGCTCAACTAGATGGGAGATACCATGAAAAACGCACTCGCTGGCATCATGCAGCAAGCCCAAAAAATGCAGGATAACTTCAAAAAAGCCCAAGCGGAACTGGAAGCGATGGAGGTACAAGGTGAATCCGGCGGCGGATTGGTGACGATCTTGATGACCGGTAAGCGCGAAGTGCGCAAGGTCCATATCGATCCGTCCTTGCTGGGCGACGATAAAGACATGCTGGAAGATTTGGTGGCGGCGGCGATTAATGATGCCGTGCACAAAGTCGGCAAAATGAAAAAGGACAAAATGGCCGATGTCACCGCCGGCGTGCCGTTGCCTCCCGGATTTCAGATGCCGTTCTAATCATGCAAAACCAGGGTTTGCTGAAAGAGCTGATCCAAAGCTTGTGCTGCTTGCCCGGTGTCGGGCGGAAATCGGCGCAGCGCATGGCGTTTCAATTGCTGCAACGCAATCGCGACGGCGGCAGGCAGTTGAGCCGGATACTGGCGCAAGCCATGGATAACATTGGCTATTGCCGCGATTGCCGTACCCTGACCGAATCCGAGGTCTGCGATGTCTGCGCCAATCCGCTGCGCGACCCTGACTTGCTCTGCGTGGTGGAAAGCGCCGCGGATGTTTGGGTGGTCGATCAAGCCACCAGTTTTAAAGGCAAATATTTTGTATTGCACGGCCGCCTGTCGCCTTTGGATGGCATCGGTCCCGATCAACTGGGTATCGATTTGCTGGAACAGCGTTTGGCTAGTGGTGCCATCCAGGAAATTATTCTGGCTACCAATTCCACCATCGAAGGCCAGGCCACCGCGCATTTTATCGGCGAAATCGCCAACAAATTCAATATCCGCGCTACCCGTATCGCCCATGGGGTGCCGATGGGCGGCGAGCTGGAATTCATCGACAGCGGTACCTTGGCTCACGCTTTCAACGGCCGGCGCGAGTTTTAATCGGGCTGAACGGCTCGTTTGGGTTCAAACCCTTTCCGTGGGGGGGGCTTGCTTGTATCGGCGGCGGCTGGCCGTAAGCTTCCGCTTACAATTTTTTTTCAATCCATGCGGCTTGCTTGATGTTTAGGCGTAGAATTAACACCAAGCCAACTGTTTGAACTGAATCAATAATGCACCTTCTCGCCTAGGGTAATCCAGCCAATGAATCTCGATCTTCGTACGATGATGGTGATGATTTCGGCGCTGAGCTTGCTGTTTTCCGGCTTGCTGGCGCTGGTCGGATTACATGCCGGCAACATCCGTGGGGTGCGGCAATGGGCGGCCGGCAGTTTGTACATCGGCTTAGGATTGGCTTTTTCCTATACCCAACTCGCTCCACCGGCTAACCCATGGGCTTTGGTCTTTGGTGCAGCGTTGGCGCTGGTGGGGGCCGCTTTTCAATACAACGGTATCCAGGTATTTAAGACCGGACAATGCAATAAATATATTCCATGGTTGATGGCCGGCCTGGCGTTTTATCAAAATATCTGGTTCGCGGTTCTTTATCCCGACATTCATTCCCGAGCCATCGCCAATTCATTATTGCTTTGCTTAATCAACGCGGCCAGCGCGCGGGCTTTATTCATGCGGCTGGAACAACCGTTGCGTACCGCGTATTGGTTTACCGGGGCGTCATTCGCGCTGCTCGCTGGTTTGTTTTTGGTCAGGGCAATCTTCATTTTTATGTTGCCAGCCAATAGCTATGGGCTTTATTCGCGGATACCGCTAAATCCGGCCTCGTTTTTTATAGGCAGCATGGCGCAAATGTGTATTGTGTTCGGATTTGTGCTGATGTTGAATTACCGACTGGCTGCGGATCATCAAAAAATGGCTGCAACCGATGCATTAACCGGAGTCATGAACAGGCGAAGCCTGGAACAGGAAGCCGCCCGCTTGCTGGCGCGTTGTTCCCGTACCGGAGAACCGCTTGCGATCATGATGATCGATGTGGATCATTTCAAGTCCATCAATGATCGCTATGGTCATCAGGTTGGAGACGAGGTATTGAAGCGTTTGACCGCGATAGCGCAACAATCGATACGTGGCGACGACTACCTTGCGCGTTACGGAGGCGAGGAATTTTGTATTTTGCTACCGGCTAGCCTGGAGAAGGATGCCTGCATATTGGCGGACCGGTTGCGGCAAGCCTTTGCTACAACGTTGATCGAGTTCGGTGGCGAAGTTCTGTGCAGCACCATCAGCATTGGGATCGCTGATTCAGTCCATGCCGGACTGGAATTCAGCTCGCTGGTTGTGGCCGCCGATAAAGCCATGTACCGGGCCAAGCGGGATGGCCGCAATCGGGTAATCATGCATTCCGTGCATGCATACGCCTAACGCCATGATGGGCCGGAATACTTGCTCTCGGGCAACCCTCATTTATTCCTTGCCGCCAAGCGCGGTAGGTCTTGGCCGATAAATAAAGCCGGATCGACGGTTTCCTGGTTTAAATAGACTATCCAATGCAAATGCGGGCCGGTGACTCGGCCGGTGGCGCCAACCGCGCCGAGGCGTTGGCCTTGTTTGATGGTCTGTCCGAGACTGACGCCGATTTCGCTCATGTGCAGATAGGCGCTGATCAAACCCTGGCCGTGATCCAGAAAGACCGTATTACCGTTGAAGTAGTAATTGCCCACGCCGATCACGGTTGCCGATGCCGGGGCCAGGATGTCGGTGCCGGTCGCGGCGGCAATGTCCAGGCCGTTATGCGGATTGCGTGGCTGGTTGTTAAAAAATCGCTTCAAGCCGAATAGGCTGCTCAAACGGCCGTCGACCGGTGCCAGGAAGTTGGTATCGGCCGGCCGGTCGCTCCAGACGGTTTTGATCCGGGCCATTTCGATTTTTTCGCTTTCGATACGCTGTAAATCCGCCGGCGTCATTTCATCGACCATGCGTTTGTTTTTGATGGTCAGCCGCTGTTCCGGATATTTTTTGTTGTTGATGCTGAAAGCGATTTGCTCGCGGCCATCAGTTCGTTCGATAACAATATTTTGCATGCCGGCAACGGCGTCGAGCGGGATGCCGACCAAGGCCAGCCATTGGCCGTTATGCGGCGTGACTAGTAATCGTTGCTTGTTGAAGTAGGCTTTGGGCGCCGGCTGGCTAATGTCACCTATCGCGATTTCGGCGATGCCGCCCGGTACCGGGGCGGCTTGCGGCAGCGGGTCGGCCAGACACAGCGCCGGCAGACAAAACAACAAACCGAGTCGTTTAATCATGGATAATTTCCTTTACTTGGCTGACGATGCGGCCTTTTGCCAGACGCGTGTCGATCAGATCGTTGTCGCCGATGTCGGCGACCGATTTTAGGATGTTGCCGCTGCCGTGTTGTTGAACGATGGCGTAGCCGCGATCGAGCGTGGCCAGCGGGCTGACCGCATGCAGAGTGTGGCCGATGCCGGCTTGGCGTTGCTTGAGTGAGGCTAGCTTGAGTTGTATCGCCCGTTGCAGGCGTTGCCGGTAATAATGCAGTTGTTGGCTGTGCTGCATTATTTTATCGCTGGGCTGGAATTGCTTGAGTTTTTGACTGTTCAGCGCCAATTCTTGCCCGCGTTGCCGCAGCGATTGTTGTATGGATTTATTCAGCCGTTGTTCCAGTTCGTCCAGGCGCTGGGCGTTGCGTTGCAGTTTTTCGCCCGGATGCTGCAACTGCAGGGATTTGTTCAGCCAGGTCAGGCGCTGCCGTTGCTGAATCAGCAGGCGGTTCAGCTTTTCGATCAGCTGGTTTTCCATGAATTTGAAGCCGCCCAGCCATTCGTCTTGATGGGGTACCGCATGTTCGGCGGCTGCCGAGGGAGTCGGTGCGCGCAAATCGGCCACGAAATCGGCGATAGTGAAATCCACTTCATGGCCGACCCCGGAAATCACCGGTATTCGGCTGGCGGCAATCGCGCGGGCGACTATTTCTTCGTTGAAGGCCCATAAATCCTCCAGCGAGCCGCCGCCGCGAGCCAGGATGATCACATCGACCTCGGCTTGCCGGTTGGCCAGCTCCAGCGCCGCGCTGATCTCGAATTTGGCCGAGTCGCCTTGTACCGCGACCGGGTAAATCAAGACCGGAATCGCCGGAAAGCGGCGCTTCAATACAGTCAAAATATCGTGTATCGCCGCGCCGCTGGCCGAGGTGATGACGCCGATTTGATTGGGAATCAGCGGGATAGGTTGTTTACGATGTTCATCGAATAGGCCTTCGTTCAGCAATTTGATTTTCAAACGCTCGAAAGCTTGGCGCAAGGCGCCGTCGCCGGCCTGTTCCAGGTGTTCGATCACTAACTGATAGTCGCCGCGTGGTTCGTACAGGCTGACCTGGGCATTGGCTATCACCATGTCGCCGTTGCCGGGTTTGAAACCAAGCCGTGACTGTTGGCCCCGAAACATCGCGCAACGCACTTGGGCCTGCGCGTCTTTCAATGTGAAGTACCAGTGCCCGGATGACGGCGCGCTGAAGTTGGAAACTTCGCCTTCCACCCTGACCGTCATGAAGTGGGTCGCCAGCAGGCGTTTGGCTTCGCGGTTCAGCTGGGAAACGCTGTAAATCGGTTCCGACGCGGCCACGGTTATTGATTGCGGTTGAAAAAGCCGGCGGCCCAGAAGCCGGCGTAAATACTGACAACCATCACGATGGCTTCAGTATTGCCCAGCGCCAGGCTGGCGAAAGCGGGGCCGGGGCAATAACCGGTCATGCCCCAGCCGACGCCGAACACGGCGGCTCCGATCAGCAAGGGTTTGTCCAGCGCGGTTTTATCGGTGACATGGAAGCGGCTGTCCAGCACCGGCTTATCATGCCGGCGTACCCAGCGGAAGCCGGGTATCGCTAGCGCCAAGGCGCCGGCCATTACCAGCGCCAGACTCGGATCCCAGTCGCCGCTGATGTCCAGAAAACCCAGCACTTTATCCGGGTTGATCATTTGCGACACGGACAAGCCCAAACCGAAAATCGTGCCGGCAACTAATGCCAAAATCAGATTCATCATGCGCCCATCCCGAACAGGTGACGGATCAGATAAACGGTCAACAAGCCGCTAGCCATGAAGGTCAAGGTGGCGGCGATCGAGCGCGGTGAGAGTAGGGCGATACCGCAGATGCCGTGGCCGCTGGTGCAGCCGCTGCCGATGCGTGTGCCGAGTCCGACCAGAAAGCCGCCGGCCATGATCAATGATAGGGGGTAACCTTGGCGAAATTGCAGGACTTCCGGCATATAAAATTGCCAAATGGCGGCGCCCAACATCAAGCCGATTAAAAAGCTGATACGCCAGTGCCGGTTAGCGCCGCCGGTGGTAAACAGACCGCTCATGATGCTGCTGATGCCGGCAATTCGGCCGTTAAACCAGAGTAGTAACACTGCGCTGAAGCCAATCAGTGCGCCGCCGAGCAGGGCGGAAACAGGGGTGAAGTTTTGCAAAATCGCTTTCCCGTAAACAAAGACAAAGGTTCTATTTTACGGCGGATTGAGCTGGTTTGCAGCGCGATTTCAGATAGATGCCGATGGAAGCGCCGGGTTGGGTTAAAATCCGAAGCGTCGCAACTGTTTCGCCAGGGATAACAGGATCATCATGCACGAACATCAATTAAATAATTGGCAGCACTCGCATAATTTTGCCCGCATCAATCGCAGGGGCGAGAGTCGTACCAAATGGGTGTTGGTACTGACCTTCACCACCATGCTGGTGGAAATTGTGGCCGGCATGCAATTTCATTCCATGGCCCTGCTGGCGGATGGCTGGCACATGTCCACTCATGTGATGGCCTTCATGATTGCGATTTTCGCCTATCGCTATAGTCGTGTCCACGAACAGGACCAAACCTTCGCCTTTAGCCCGGCTAAAGTCAGCGTATTGGGTGGATTTGCCAGTTCGGTGGCGCTGGCGATGGTGGCGTTTATGATGATGGCCGAATCGGCCGAAAGATTGGTCGCTCCGCAAGCCATCCAATTTGATGAAGCGATTCTGGTCGCGGTCGCCGGCTTGGTGATCAATTTGTTGAGTGCATTGTTGCTGAGCGATCATCACCACGAGCACCACCATCATGAACATGAACATCATCACGATCATGAACACCATCACCACCACCACGACCATAATCTACGCGCCGCTTACCTGCATGTGATGGCCGATGCGATGACCTCGGTATTGGCGATCGTGGCCTTATTGGCCGGCAAATATTATGACTGGGATTGGCTGGATTCGGTGATGGGCTTTGTCGGCGCGCTGGTGATTTTGGTCTGGGCCTGGGGCTTGATCAAGGAAACCAGTCCGGTGTTACTGGATCAAGGTATAGACGAACATTACCGGCGCGCCATTTTGGATACCTTGGAAGAAGACGGTGAATGCCGAGTCAGTGATATACATATCTGGCGCATCAGCCCGTCGCATCATGCTGCCATTATTGTGCTGGTGACCCGCTTTCCAAGGCCGCCCAGTTATTACAAAACCTTGTTGGCCAGTTTCGTGCATCTGGACCATGTCACGGTCGAGGTCAATGCGTGCGTGGGTGATGAGTGTGTTGCCGAATAGGCGTCGTGACTGCGCCGGATAATCCCTCCCCCGAATCATTCTGACCGCCAGTTTCAATGAGGGGCTAAACTTTCAAAATCGGCCATTACCGCAAAAGCTCAAGAAATCGATCGACTCGATCAAGGCGATAAGGTGTTTCTATAGGGTGCAATAGGCGATAGCCTTTTTGATAAATGATGCAATACGTTGTCGCCATTGTGCCCTATATATCTGAGCTTGGTCGATAAGAGGGTATTCATGCTTATGGTTTGGCCGGCGGCAGTCGGCCAAGAGCGGACGGATGGTTTTTATGACGAAGGTCTGTTGATTGATCAAAGCTGCCAGCCGTAATCCCAAAATGTGCGCCCGCCTATAGGTTGTGCCGAGCCATGCGAGGCGCAACAATCGCGAACGGTGCGCCTGACGGCAGCACCCTATAGCAGCGCAACTTATGGCCTTATACAGGAATGGATTCCATCCATTCTGGAACATCCCAGCCTCCCTCGCGTGCACGCCTCAGACGTTCTATAAGAGATAGTTTATCTGGATCCTCAGATAAGCCATGCCGTAAAAGCCAACCAATAACTAAATGACCTTCAGCATCATTCTTCAAAGCCAGTTCCTTATGCCACCAATTAATAATTTGTTGAATCTTATCGCTATCTCCTGCGACAAGCTTTAGGGATGATATTATCTTATCAGCTCCTAGCCAGTCTTTGGGGTAAAGATAGCCGGACGCCAAAGCAAGTGAGTAATTAACTAGCCCAAAAGGCGAGTTATTGTTTATCAGAGAATTAAACAGATCTGTAATTGAAGGCAGTTCATCAAATACTGGTATTTCTCCTCTCCGGGCCATATAGGCTAAACTGTTGGTAGAATCCATATCCCCCAAATCATGACCGTGCAAAAAGAATTTCGCAGCATCAGCAAAATTATTATTCGTGTAAGAATCGAGTGCCAAAGCATAAGCAGCATATTTGCTGCCCTTAGAAAGAGCCATGCTAAGCCATTTTTTACCCTTGGATATATCTTGCTTTAAATGATCGCCATCTAACAAAGCTGTGCCAAGAGTATACATCGCGTCGATATTTCCTTCTTCTGCGGACTTTCTGAGCCACTCTGCGCCTTGCGCAGGTTTTTTATGAAGGCCATTTCCTTCAAGGTATTTGGAGCCTAAAAGGAACATCGCGTCATCATTTCCGGTTTCAGCGGATTTTTTTAGCCAGGCTTCTCCTTGCTTAAGGTTTTTTGTAAGGACTTCCCCTTTAATCAGTCGATCACCGAGTAATAGCATAGATTCGGAATCGTCGGCATTTGCAGCCGCATACAAAAGACGTTGCCCCTCTTGAATATTTTGATTTATGTTTTTCCCATCCAATAACCGGTTAGCCATAATTCGCATTGCATCTTTACTATCTGCATCAATTGCTTTCTGCAACCATTTTTGCCCGGCATCAATTTGCTGAGGAATGTTTCTTCCATCCATTAAACGAGTACCAAGCTCAATCATTGCACTAATACTGCCTGATTTAGCAAGGTTCTCTAACAATGAATATCCTTTGCTGATATTTTGTTCTAAACCGTTGCCTTCTAGCAAGCGTCTTGCCATTGTAAATATTGCTTTTTTATTTCCGTTATCAACCAGTTCCTGTAACAAGTATTCGCCTTCATCTGCATTTTTATCTAGCCCCTTTCCATCCAGTAGACGACTAGCAAGGACATAAATAGCTTCCTCATTTCCCTCTTCTGATAACCGACGAAGCAATTCCTCGCCTTCCTCTGAGTTCCTGGAAATTTGATTTCCATTAAGTAATAAATTTGCTAGAAGGTTTTGAGCATTGCAATTACCGTTTTCTGCTGCTTTGCGAATTAACTTTTCACCTAGAATTACGTCATTATTCACTCCATACCCGTTGATAAGTCGCATTGCGTAATTCAACATTGAATCAACATCACCACTATTAGCAGCATCGATAAGCCATTTTTCGCCTTTTTCCTTATCCATGTCCAAACCTCTACCATCTACTAGGCGGGATCCGAATATCCTCATGGCTTTAACGTGTCTATTAACTGCAGCGGCTTCTAAAAAAGAAGCTGCAAAGCTTAATATTTTATCTCTTTTATTTCTTTTCTCTTGAGCATATCTATAAACATCAAATAGAAAGTCAGGCGATCGATTCTTGATTAGTCTATCAACAAGTAAGGCCGCAACTTTACATAATTTTGGTTTTTTGACTTGCGATGAATCAGTCCAGTATTTTAAAAATTCAGCCACTACCTTAGCGTTAACTTCCTCATTTTCAGACAACCATTCTGTAATAGATTGTAGGATACGTTCCAAGTCAATTGTACTCCAATAACGTTCGCGAACATATTCCGCAAAAGCTTTTAGCGCTAATTTGACTTGACCTATTTCCAAACCTTCTATCTGCGAGGCGATGGGAGACAATAACCCCCTTAACTCTGGCTGGCTATAGTATCTATTTTTAAATTTGAACTCTAAATATGATTGAATAAATACTAAATCAATTGGAATTGCTGGCTCGAATATGGAAAGAAGCTGCAATACCTCATTAATATCTTTCCATTGCCTTGTTTGCCGATCAAAGACGCTATCTGCTTTATCATAAAAAGGGATTTTGTCAGAAGGCTTATCATTTTGATGTATATATTTTGCTGTTTCTACAACCAATAATGGCCATCCTTTGCTGGCTTCCCATATTTTGGAATTAAGACTATTTTCAGGCTCAAGATGTGTAATTAAATGAATTTCTTCTTTTTCCAGCTCATCCAAATGAAGACTGGTTACATCTCGGTTACTTTTTAGCCAATTTATGACCGGTGTGTTTTGGCGTGCAGTCAATAACGCGGATACATTATTAGGCAAGCGCTCGGGTAGAAAATCTAAGGTTGTGCCATCAGAACTTATCTCATCGAGCGCATCGATAATTAAAACAAACGCCCCATGTTCTTGTGCTATCTTTTCAAATATTAAATACAATAATTGTCGATACTGTTTTATATCGGTAATTGTATTGTTATTAATGTCTTGCTGATATCTATCAGATTCATCATAACCATCTTCTTGCGATGTATCTCTTTTCAAGGGTGAATAAGCACGTTTTTCTGACCATTCATGATGTGATTTATTGGTCTCATATTCTGGCAATGCTTCGGGCTCAAGAAGAAGTGTATTAGCTTGGGCAATTAACGACCGAACAATTGTTGTTGGGTGATTTGACTGTTTACCAAAATGCAAAATGACATCAGGCAGCCAGGGGGCTAATTTTCTTACACTACCAGCATAGTGGCCTATGGACGCATTTGATTTTGATAATTCATCTGTTAATTTGGAAACCAACGCAGATTTTCCAATTCCTTCATATCCACTCAACAATAAATATGGTTTTGAAGAATCAGGCTTGGGTTTTAAATATTCAGATAGCTTATTTACCCATTTTTCTCGTGCATTAAAATGCTCAAGATGCCTCTTTTTCTCACTCGCTACCATCGCTATTAATTCGTTCGCTTCTTCAGGAAATGGATTGGTGATTAAGCCTTGTAACTTCGCTTTTATAACCTCTTGATGCTTATATACCGGGGCTAATAAAGTTATTAACGCTACAGATGGAAATCTTGCTTTTATATAATCAGGAATTTCATAGGTGGCGTGAGTTAAATAATTTCTATCTTTTCGATTCCAGTATATTAATATTCTTACTTCGTCTGAAATATTTTTTACATCATTTTCTTTCGTGTCTAGTTCAGCTTGAGTCAGAAGACCAAGCTCTCGTATACAAGGGAAAAGAGTATAACTTTGAGGGTTGCTTTTTAAACTGGTTGATTTTGCCGGATCAACTAACCACAACAAAAGCTTAAGCCATAGCTCCGTATTCTGGAGAAGTTCTTCAAATATACTTATGTTTTCGCTTTGATTTTTAACGGTTGCATTAATATCCTTTAGAAGGTCGGCTATTTTCGATATCCGACCAAATTCTCTATCTTCAATGAACGCAGCTAAAACCCTATCTGACAATAATAGAATCGAATCAAGTTGCTCATCGATGTCATTATATTCATTGCTTTTCAACATATCGCCTAATGCATGCTGAACAAATAACTTACTGCAGGCTCTAAAACATCTTGTAGTAGCTGTCATTATAAATTTAGTGTTAATTTCTATATTATTTTCTTTTCTTTAAAAGATATAGCTTACAAAGAAATAGCTTGTTTAATTTTATTCAAGGATACAATAAGAAATATCCAATCTGTTAGGTCATATAGCGAAACACTCTGCATTGGATATGCTACGCTATCGCACCCTTGGATGAAAAATGACTGTATAAAGGTGATAGTATATTTTTCAGACAGACATTCTTGGTTTAAACCTTCATGGCCGTAGGCTGGGTAGAGCAACGCGAAACCCAGCGGATGCTTTGAAATCGCCAAGTTTCTTTGCATCCAAAAATGTTTTTTGAATTTCAAAACTTTTCGGCTTCAAAGCTGGGTTTCATTATCATTCAACCCAGCCTACCTGTGCAAACCCAGCATCGGCTTATTGTCTATTTGCGGTCATTGCCAAAATTAAACCGATTGTCGCTTTGGGTCGATTTTTGTCAGTCGATTTTTTGAAAAATTTCGGCCGAAAACTGCAGCCGCCAAGTTCAATTCAATGCCAGGTGAACCTGAAAATCGACCTTCAACCCAAAAACTCAAGAAATCGATCGACTTGATCAGTCTCGGTCGCAAAGCTGGTGACCAATCGGACCAGCACCTGGTGTTGTTCTAACAGGCCGGGTTTTGCGCGTGGAGGGTTCCATGGGTAAAAAACGGCACCTTTTTCCCGAAGCTGATCCGCATGCGTTTTATCCAACACGCAAAACACTTCATTGGCTTCCGGCTGCCAGGCTAAACGGGCTCGTTTAGAGGCAACGATGCCGTTTTGCAAACGTTCGGCCATCGTATTGGCATAACGGGCCAAGTCCAGCCACAAATCATCGTGTAAATAGGCATCAAATTGACAGGCGATAAACCGGCTTTTAGAAACCAGTTGCGCGGCGCGTTTACGAATGAAAGGCAAATCCTTGGCCAGTTCCGGATTCATGAAGACCAGGGCTTCGGCGCACCAGCAACCGTTTTTGGTGGCGCCGAATGAGACGATGTCCACGCCGAGTTTCCAGCTCATTTCGGCCGGTGTCAGGTTCAAAGCCACCAGCGCATTGGCAAAGCGGGCGCCGTCCATATGCAAGGGTAAGTTGTAAGTTTGCGCTATCTCGGCGACGGCGGTAATTTCATCGGGCTGGTAAAGCGTGCCGATTTCGGTGGCTTGGGTGATGGAAATCGCCATCGGTTGACCCACGTGGACAAAATTAGGCGGAAAACGCTGGATTTCGGCTTTGAGATTGCGAGGATCGATTTTACCGTTGTCTCCGTCCACCGGCGCCAGACGCGCGCCATGGGTAAAAAACTCCGGCGCGCCGCATTCATCTTCCAGCATGTGGGCTTCTCGGTGACAAAAGGAAACCCCGCCCGGACGGTTGACGGCGGCCAGGGCCAGCGAATTAGCGGCTGTGCCGGTGCTGACAAAGTACACCGCCACTTCACGTTCGAATAGCTCGTTAAACCTTTGCTCGATCTTGCGATCCAGCGTGCTTTCGCCATAAGGCGCCGAAAATCCGGCCGCGGCTTCCATCAAGCGTTGCGAAATCGCCGGGTGAGCACCGGCCCAATTATCGGATGCAAAATTCATAGTGGAATGTAGGGACAGATTATTTAAACAGTCGGATTGGTGCGTGAAGTCCTTGCGCTGTTTGTCGGGGAAACACAAAGCCGCCTTGTAAGGCATGGGTTTTATACTCTATAGTCGGAACAATTACTAGAAACTAGGCCACCATGAACATTCACAATATTTATCGGCGGATTTTGATACACAGCCAGAGCCCGGTGCCGTTGGGGGACGTGTGGAAACTTTTGATGCCTCATCCGCAGCCATGAATGACTCTACTTCCGTCTCCATCATCTCCGTGCGCGGCGTTAACAAGACTTATGCCGGCGGTTTCCAAGCGCTGAAAAATATCGACCTGGACATCAAGCGCGGCGAGATATTCGCCTTGCTCGGTCCCAACGGTGCCGGCAAGACCACATTGATCGGCATCATCTGCGGCATCGTCAATGCCAGTTCCGGCACCATCATTGCCGACGGTCACGACACCGTGCGAAATTATCGCGCGGCACGGGCCAGCATTGGCTTGGTGCCGCAAGAATTGCATACCGACGCGTTCGAGTCGGTCTGGGCCACGATCGCATTCAGCCGGGGACTGTTCGGCAAGGCGCCCAACCCGGCCCACCTGGAAAAAGTGCTGCGCGATTTGTCTCTGTGGGACAAGCGCGGCGAGAAAATCATGGCGCTGTCCGGCGGCATGAAACGCCGGGTGCTGATTGCCAAGGCCCTGGCGCATGAGCCGACGATATTATTCCTCGACGAGCCGAGTGCCGGCGTCGATGTGGAGTTACGCCACGACATGTGGCGCATGGTGCGCGAGCTGCGCGAAAACGGCACCACCATCATTCTGACCACGCATTACATCGAGGAAGCCGAAGATATGGCCGATCGCATCGGCGTCATCAATAAGGGCGAACTGATCGTGGTCGAGGACAAAGCGGTATTGATGCGTAAGCTCGGCAAGAAGCAACTCACCCTGAGTCTGAGGCAGCGCATGGCCTCTATCCCGGCCGAGCTTGCTGCTTGGTCGTTGGCGCTCTGCGACGATGGAGATACCCTGGTTTATAGTTTCGACAGCCAGGAAGAGGAAACCGGTATTGCCGAGCTGCTGCGTTCGTTGGGCGAGCACGGCATCGAATTCAAGGATTTACGTTCCAGCGAGAGTTCGCTGGAGGACATCTTCGTCAGTCTGGTACATCGGCCCAAGGGGGCTATGGCATGAATATCTACGGCATACGCGCCATTTACCGCTTCGAAATGGCGCGCACCTTTCGTACTCTGGCGCAAAGCATCGTCGCGCCGGTGCTGACCACCTCGCTGTACTTCATCGTCTTCGGCAAAGCCATCGGTTCGCGGATGGGCGACATCGACAGCATCGCTTACGGCGCCTTCATCATTCCCGGCTTGGTGATGCTGAATCTTCTGAACGAAAGCATATCCAACGCTTCTTTCGGCATCTACATGCCCAAATGGGCAGGGACTATTTACGAGCTGCTGTCGGCGCCGGTTTCATGGGTCGAAGTCTTGATCGGCTATGTCGGTGCGGCGGCGACCAAGTCGGTGATGTTGGGCCTGTTGATTCTAGGTACCGCTCGCATTTTTGTGCCCTACGAGATTGCTCATCCCGTATGGATGATAGGCTTTCTGTTGCTGACAGCCGTAACTTTCAGCCTATTCGGCTTCATCATCGGCCTGTGGGCCGACAGTTTTCAGAAACTCCAAGTAGTACCGATGTTGGTCGTTACTCCGCTGACCTTCCTGGGCGGCGCTTTCTATTCAATCAATATGTTGCCGCCCTTGTGGCAAAAGATCACCCTGTTCAATCCGGTGGTGTATTTGATCAGCGGCTTTCGCTGGAGTTTTTATGGTATAGCCGACGTCGATGTTGGGATGAGTATCGCCATGACCTTCGGCTTCCTGATCATCTGCCTGACTTTTGTCTGGTGGGTGTTCAAGAGCGGATACAAGATTAGAAACTGAGACGACGATTAGTGACGATAATAAAAAAGACCCGCCGGCATTCTTGGCTGGGATGTCGGGTTGTTCGGCGATTTCCTGGGTAAATCATGGCAATGAATTTACCGCTGCCCTAAAAAACCGTGGTTGACTGAGCGGAGTCGAAGTCAACAATTTGCTTCGACTTCGTTCAGCAAACCTTGAATCCGCTCGGCCAACGGTAATTTTGACATCGGCAATAGGTACAATTTGATAGCCTCAGTTGTTCCGTAACACTTTTAAAATGGCCGGAAAGTCAAAATTGTCGGTTAACTTGACCAGTACTGCTTTCAGGTTTTGATCGTAGGGGCCAATCTGCTCAACCATACGGTCAATCAGCTCTGTATCCAGGCTTTCCAATGCATGCTGCAGCTGCTGGCGTAGTTCTTTCGGTACAACCAAGAGCATCTCGGGGCTTAATTTTGTCGATAGTGCTTGTTGTTCGGGGGCTATTTCATAAATAAACCGCAAGCCTAGTTGCTTCGATAAACAGCCATGGATTTCGTGGGCTCGATAGGGTTTGCTGACTACATCGTCCATTCCGGTGTTAAGTAGTTCATCACGATGCGCCATGAAGTCGGATGGGGTGATTGCAACGATTTTTATTGCCTTGCCGCCGGGGAGTCGGCGGATTGCCCTGGCGGTATCGCATCCATCGATAACGGGTGGGCGGTGATTCATCCAAATCAGATGGGGTTGCCAACTCTGGAACAGTTGTACGCCTTGTTCGCCGTTCACAGCAATTTTGATCCGCAGACCAAGGGTTTCCATCAGCTTGGATAGCAGCAGCTGGTTTTCCGACTGATCTTCGATGATCAGGATACGGTATTCGGGTTGGCCGGGAGCCAGGCCCACTACGTCTTGTCCTGCCTGTACCGGTTGGGGTATGACAGTGATTTCGCTGGCTTCCTTCAGCGGCAAATCTATCCTGAACCGCGCACCCTTGCCTGGATTGCTTTCCAGCTCAATGCCGCCACCCATCATTTCAAGATATTGGCGGGCGATGGAGAGTCCGAGCCCGGTGCCTTTATTGAGGCTATGTTCGCCCAGTTGCACAAAAGGTTCGAAAATCCGTTGTTGATCTTCCGGTGCGATGCCGGGCCCCGTGTCCTCGATTTCGATCCATAGGCGGGGGGACTCGTCCCGTCGAGTACCCAGGCGGACCAGAATGCTACCCTGTTGGGTAAATTTAATGGCGTTACCGATCAGGTTGATCAACACTTGGCGCAGGCAATCACGGTCGCCGATGATAAAACGCGGAAATGAGGAGGATGGGTCTATCAGTAATTGCAGCCCCTTTTCTTGGACTTGCAAATGCATGGTGTCCACCACATCGCGCAGCATATCGTCCAGATCGAACGGCGTTTCCCTCGGTTGCAAACGGCCCGCATCGATTTTGGCCTTTTCGAGTATGTCGTTGATCAGGGCCAGCAGGTGTTCGCCGCTACGGTTGATGATGTCTAGGTTTTTTCTCGGACTCTCGGGAAGTTGCGTATCCTTGCGCATCATGCTGGAGAAGCCGAGGATGGCATTCAAGGGCGTGCGCAGTTCGTGGCTCATGTTGGCCAGGAAAATGCTCTTGGCGCGATTGGCCGCCTCCGCGACATCGCGGGCTTGCGCCAGATCGACAACCTTTTGTTCCAGTTCCCGATGCGCGGTGTAAAGCCGGAGGCGCATATCGTTCAAGGATGCGACCAGTTGTCCCACCTCGTCTTGTTCGCGATATTCTATCGGTACCGGTTCGATCTCATCGGCTCTGAAATTCAGGGTGGACACGGTTTGGGAAAGCTTGGTCAAGGGCTTGGACAGACGCCAGGTAATGGCCCAATAAAAGATCAACCATAGCCCCGCGGTTTTGACCAAGGAGTTGATCAGGATGACCATGAAACTGTACTTGATTCTGACCAATACCACGTTACGGTCGCTGTAGAGCACCATTTTTCCCAGCTCGCGGCTGACATGGCTTTCCGTTAGCGGTTTGGACCACAGCGACAGCTCATGCATCTGAAACGGGGCCAGAAAATCATCGGATTTGGCTTCATTCGCATCAGGAAGTCGGCCTACTTTGGCTAGGATGTCGCCCCGGCTGTTTTCAATCTTGGCGCCGGTGATGATCGATGCCTGGCCCATGCCGTTGATCAGCGAATCGAGCAGGGGCTGATCGAAAGTCCAAATGGCGTCGGCAACGGCCGGTGTAAAGGATTGTCCTAGCGCCGCCATATCGGCGCCAATGGTGGACCTGATCAATAAGAATTCGAAGCCGAGTTGAAAGCAGGTGACCAATATCGCCAACAGTAGATACCAGCCAAAAACCAGTTTGAACAGACGGCCGGCAAGTGACTTGATGCTGGGCATACCATTAACCTATTTGAGTTCCTTGAGCATATTCGGATAGTAGCCGCGCACTTTTTCCCGGTCCTCGATTGGATACCAGCGCTCCGAATAGCTTCGGTATTGCGCTTGTTCGCGTTCCGACAGCAGGATGGCGTTGATTTTGGCGATGATGGCCTGTCCCCAGGCGTTGCCGGTGCAAGCGACATGCGTGTATAGGTATGGAGGCGTTCCGGCAATGGGACGATTCATGATGAGTTCCGAGCCGCCGGATTGGTCAGCGAGGAAGGCGGCTTCGTGGGAAAACAGAATCAGGTAATCAAGGTCGCCGTTCAGCAGCATTTCAAATAATTGCCGGGTTTCAAGTGGGCGTATCATCAGGTTGGGTTTGCCTCGAAAGCGCTGAATGGCTTCGTCTATGTTGGGCGCGTATGAACGGCCCGGCACCACGGCGCCGACCAGTTTTTCGTTGCTGAATAGCGTATCGAGGGCTATCGGATTATCTTCGCCGAACAACTTGGCCTTGTCCTTGAGGAAAACAATTCTATTGTCCAAATGCGTCAACGCCGGCATCGAGATGGCCAGATTCAAAGCTTGGGCAGGGGGCTTGAATATTCCGGGCGTACAAAGATTGGCACCGGCAATGAAATCCTCGCGGCGGCGGGCAAAACTCATCGGTACCACGTCGTGTGCGTACTCCGGCATGCGGGCGATCAACCTTTGCAGTTCGCCATCGAAACTGCCGCTACCTTGACGCGAACCTTCCAATATTTGAAAGGGCGGAAAGTTCAAGACGCCCCAGGTCAAAGCTTCCTTGCCGGAGGCATGACTAGACCACAAAATTAGCGCGGCTAGGCAACTTAATAAGCGGTAAAAAAAACGTGGGCTAAACATGAGGCATGCTCTTGCTGTAAGCATTGAGTCCTGGGGTTTGCTCGATCAACCAGACAGACCTGTCCCGAGTCATTGAAAGAGGTAAAAGCCTAACACATTTGTACAGTTTCCTGGCTAGATGCCTTGCCACTAAATAAGCTGACAATGTAGCGTCTGGCTTCATATAAATCTAATTCTGCTTTCATCCGATCTTAATCCAATCCACGGATTGTTCTCATCTTGCCTCTGTAAGCTTTGTCCCTAAGCGTGGCAACCAGTTTCATCGGTTGCTTTGGGTGGCATCCAAAGGTGCCAGGATTCTTCATTGTACAAAGACGAAACAGGGGTTTAGCAAATATGCCACTCAGTTTGGGAAATATCTTCAACGGGTTGTTCAAGCAATACGGGCACACGGTGATCCTGTTGTTGAGGGTTATCGATGTGGTCATGTTATTGGGAGCCGCCTGGCTGGCGCACTATTTTTGGTTGCGCGAATTCGTGATCGATCAGCATTACCGCTTCGTGATTGCCTTAGGCATTTTGGGCGCTATCATCTTTTTTGAAATCGGCCAAGTGTATCGGCCCTGGCGCAACGATGCGATGCGCGGCGAAATTCCGCGCATCGTCCGCGCTTGGTTGTTGGCCTTGCTGGCGGTAGTGTCCATCGTGGCCCTGGTCAGATTACATTTCTGGTTCGGTTCCAGTTACCGCTGGATCGCTTCCTGGGGCGCATTGGGGCTGGTGTTTATGTTGGCGGCTCGTGGCGTGCTGGCTCAAGTCCTGAAGTGGTTGCGCGCCAGGGGTTGGAGCCAGGGCCGTATCATTTTGGTCGGCTTGAATCAGATGGCGGTTGCCGTTAGCCGGCAGTTGAATCAGTCGTCCTGGGCCGGATTGCAGGTGGTCGGTTTTGTCGATGACCGCTTGGAAGACAGGCTGGATGTCGGTGATTTTTCGCTGCCGCGTTTGGGCAAATTAAGCGATTTGACCGGTTTGATTTCCAAGCAAGCGGTGGACGAAGTTTGGGTGGCTTTCCCCGGCGCATCGCTGGCCGAACGGGTGCAACACGAATTAAGGCATTTGCCGGTCAGTATCCGGCTGGTGATCGATTGCTTCGCCTTCAAGCAAAGCAAGTTTCTGAGTCTGAATACAGTGGCCGGTATACCGACCCTGGATGTCTCGGTGTCGCCGCTGCACGGCATTAATCGCTATATCAAGGAAATGGAAGACCGCTTGCTGGCCTTGATTCTATTGCTGCTGATCAGTCCGCTGATGTTGATCATCGCCATGGGCGTGAAATTGAGTTCGCGCGGGCCGGTGTTCTATCAACAAGAACGGGTGGGCTGGAACAACCGCAAGTTCACGATGCTGAAGTTTCGCTCGATGCCGGTGGGCACTGAAGCCAAGACCGGTGCGGTGTGGGCCAAGCCTGGCGAAAATAGAGCGACCCCTTTCGGTGCCTTCTTGCGCAAGACCAGTCTGGACGAACTGCCGCAGCTGATCAATGTGCTGAGGGGCGATATGTCCTTGGTCGGTCCGCGTCCCGAACGGCCGGATTTCGTCGAAGTCTTTAAAGAGCAAGTGCCCAATTACATGAAAAAACACATGGTCAAGGCCGGCATCACCGGCTGGGCTCAAGTCAACGGCTGGCGGGGCGACACCGATTTAAATCAGCGCATCGAACACGATTTGTATTACATCCAGCACTGGTCGGTTTGGTTCGATTTGGAAATCGCCTTCCGTACCGTGTTGACCGGCTTCATCAATAAAAATGCTTATTAAGGAAATATTTGCCATGTTTAGATTGATTCCCATCATGCTGGCTTTGCTGTTACCAGGCTGTTTTTTGGCGCCGGGTATGGATATGAATAGCGATGGCGACATGACTGAGATCGAGTTGCCGACCATGAAGGATGGTCAACTGGTCAAGGAAAAAACCCGTATCGTGCCGATTACCGCCGACCTGATCATCGAACGCGAAACGGCTCGGCGCCAAGTGGTCAACAACTTTCCACCACTGGATAGCAGCAAAACCAGCTATCGCATCGGCCCTCAAGACAGATTGCAAATCACGGTGTGGGAGCATCCGGAACTGAATGATCCCGGCGGCGAGAAAATCATGCCCGAGTTGGCCGGTAAGGTAGTGGACGAGAATGGCGACCTGTATTACCCCTATGTCGGCAATATTCATGTCGCCGGCAAGACGGTCAGCGAAGCGCGCGAGGACTTGACCCGCGAGCTGTCCAAATATTTCAAAAAGGTCAAACTCGATATTCGCGTGCTGTCGTTTCAAGCGCATCGGGTAGCGGTGGTGGGGGAAGTCAAAAACCCTGGCGTACTCGCCCTGAACGAAACCCCGATGACCGTTGCCGAGGCCATTAGCCGCGCCGGCGGCGCTACCAAGGACTCCGATTTTGCCAATGTGGCGTTGGCCCGCGACGGCAAACTCTACAAGCTGGATGTGCAATCGTTGTATGAAAAAGGCCAGACTACCCAGAACCTGCTGTTGCAAGACGGCGATGTGCTGAACATAGCCGATCAAAAAGACAGCAAAGTGTTTGTGATGGGCGAGGCCAATCGCCAGCAGGCGATACAGATCAATAAGGGCCGTATGAGCTTGTCGCAGGCGTTGGCCGAAGCTTCCGGGGTGGACTTCAATACTTCGCGGCCCGGCGATATCTATGTGATTCGCGCCGGCGATATGCATCCCGAGATTTTTCAACTGAATGCCGAATCACCGGATGCGATGATTTTAGCCGATCAATTTCCGTTACAGGCCCACGACACACTGTTTGTGGGTACGGCCGGCGTGACGCAATGGTCGCGCGTGCTGAACCAGATTTTACCGGGCTCGTTCACCGCGATCATGTCGCAAGCCGCGATGATGGGGATGTAGATATTGATTTTCCCCCTTTGAAAAAGGGGGACCGAGGGGGATTTATTTAAATAATCTCCCCTAGCCCCTCTTTTTCAAACAGGGGAACTGATCATTTTCAAACGAATAGGTTATGAAAACTATGTATTCTCAAAATGAAGCCACACCGGTATTTACGCCGATTAACCAGGCTAGGATAGAAGAGCAGGGCGTCAGTATCCGCGATTATGTCGATCTGCTGATCGAAGGCAGAAAAACCATTCTGTTGGCGCTGGCGGCCGTGCTGAGCGTGACCGCCGTGTATTTGGTGTTGGCGCCGCGTACTTACAAGGCCGATGCCTTGCTCCGGATCGACAAGAACAAGGCGCTGCTTGCCACCACTATACGCAGCGAGGCGAACAGTGCCTCCACCGAAGCGGAAAACCCTCGTGCCCAGCGCGAAGTGGAAATTTTGCGCTCGCGTTCGGTCTTGGGCAAGGTGGTGGAAGATCTGAATCTGATGGTCGAGTATTCACCGCGTTATTTTCCCGTCATCGGCGAAACCCTGGCCCGCAAGCACGACAAGCACGAGGGCATTGCCCAACCTTGGTGGGGATTCAGCCGCTGGGCCTGGGGCGGCGAACAATTGAAAATCGATCAATTCGAAGTGCCGGATCGTTATTTGCATAAGGAATTTACCCTGATTGCGCTGGAAGAGGGCCGGTTTCAATTACGCGGACCCAAGGATCAGGCATTGGCGGAAGGCGTGGTGGGAGACTTGGTTAGCGCCGACATCGGCGAGAGCCAGCCGGTGATGATCAAACTGGGCGAGTTGGTCGCGCATCCGGGCACCCAATTTGAATTGACCCGCAAGACCTCGTTGGCGGCCATAGAGACCTTGCAAAAAGCCTTCGCGGTGCAGGAAGTATCCAAGGATACCGATATTCTTAGCGTCGAACTGAAGGGCCGCGATCCCGAACAACTGGCTAAATCGGTCAACGACATTGCCAATATTTACGTTAACGCGACGGTGAATTGGGAATCGGCCGAAGCCTCGCAAAAATTGAGCTTCCTGGAAGACCAGTTGCCTATCGTCAAGGAACGCCTGGAAAAAGCCGAGCAGGGCTTGAGTGCTTACCGGCAACAACACGGCGCGGTCGATATTTCCGCCGAAGCCGAGATATTGCTGAAACAGGCTTCCGAAATGGAGACCTTGAGCATTCAACTGAAACAAAAGTACGACGAGCAGAATCAACGTCTGGAAGCCGAGCATCCCGACATGATCGCCACCAATGCTCAAATTAAACGCGTCAATGGCAAGTTGGCCGCCCTGGAAAAACGGATCAAGGATTTGCCCAAAACCCAACAAAATATGGTCAGTCTGGCGCGGGATGTGCAGGTCAACACCGAGCTGTATACCTCGTTGCTGAATAGCGCGCAGGAACAGCGGATCGCGGCGGCGGGTTCCTTGGGCAACTCGCGCATCGTCGATTTCGCGGTGACTCCGGAAAAACCCTACTGGCCCAAGCCGGGCCTGTTGTTGGCGATTGCCGGTTTGTTGGGTTTGAGCCTGGGCTCGGCACTGGTGTTTTTACGCCATTCGCTGCAACGGCATGACAATTATCCGGCCTTGCTGGAATATCAAGTCGGCATGCCGTTGTTCGCCGCGATACCGCATAGCAAGAAGCAGCGGCAACTGGCGCGTTTGATCGATCAAGGCAAGGATCGCGAACCGGGTATTTTGGTCAGCCAGGACCCGCTGGATATTTCGGTGGAATCGTTGCGAGGCTTGCGCACAACCTTGGAAGCGACCCTGGCCAGCGACATGAGTAAGGTCATCATGGTCAGCAGTCCGGCGCCCGGCATGGGCAAGTCCTTCGTCAGCACCAACCTGTCGGCCCTGTTGGCCAGTATCAAGAAAAGGGTATTGATCATTGATGCCGACATGCGCAACGGCCGCTTGCACGAAACCTTTTCCATCAATAAACAACCGGGACTGTCCGATTTGCTGTCCGGTAAAGCCACGCTGGGCGAGGTGATCGTCAGTCTGCCGGAAATCGGCGTGGACTTGATCCCCAGGGGCAACATGGTGTTGAATCCGGCCGAGTTGCTGGTGCTGGGCGACCTGGCCGAAACGCTGGAGCAATTGAAAAGTTTTTACAACCATATCGTGATCGATTCGCCGCCGATTCTGGGTGCCACCGATGCCGCAATCATGGGCAAACATGCCGACGCGACTTTTCTGGTGGTCAAGGAAGGCCGTTACACCGCGCAGGAATTGGAAGTCAGTTTCCGGCGTTTGCAGCAAGTGGGCGTGAAACCGAATGGCTTCATCATCAACGACATGAAGGAAGGCTCTTCGTATTACCCCTATTACGGCTATGCTTACCCACGTAGCGACATGCGGAATAATGATTCCACGCCGTGGCATGCCCGTTTCCAGAATTGGGGCGATTGGATGAGCAAGCCGCAGGATGCCGAGTTTCTGCCGGTGATGGCCGAGGATGAAGCCGTCGAAGAGAGTGTGCGGGCTTAAACTATGCGGATTCGTCTGGAAAAAGACTTGCCGGCGCTGTTGTTCCTGTTGGTTTGTGCCTCTACCGTGGCGGCCTTGCCGCAGGTGGAGTCGGCCTGGAAAGGGGTCAAGGAAGTCTACGGCCAGCAGGATTTCGGTTTGCGTATCCTACGCGAAGCCATGCTGCTGGTATTGATTGTCTATGCGTTTTTGGAACCGAGGCTGCGCCAAGGCGCCTTGACCAGTTCGGTGCTGGCGTTCATGGCCGTTATCGCCAGCTATGTATTGTTCGAAGTGGGCTATGCTCTGTACCTGGACTTGCCGCTGGTGGTGCCGATGGCTGGTCTGAGGGTGTTCGAATATCTGCCGCTGGCGTTGATAGGATTCGTCACCAGCCGTTTGGGGGCAGGCGATTATGTGCTGGTTAAATTCGCCAGCTATCTGCGCTATTTCATCGCCTTGCAGACGGTATTGGCGATTGCCCAGGCTTTATGGGCGCCGCCCTTGTTCGGCGTGTCTTTTTTGGGGGGAGGGCGGCCGTTCGGCACCTTCGTCAGCCCCAATTTATTCGGCGCCTGCATGGCGACTTGCGCCTTGGTATTTTCGCTGGTGCCGGGCATGCGCAACTGGCTGGCTGTTAGTGTGTTTCTGGCCTTGTTGAGCGGCTCGCGTACCGCGTTTATCAGCTCGCTGCTGGTGATGTTTTTTCAGATATATGCGGTGTTGCGGCCGCGTGATCGTTGGGCCTTGATCATGCCCGCGCCGATTTTGGCGGTGGCGGCGCTGTTGCTGGCTTCGAGCCCGATGTTGAGCGGCCGGGATGATGCCGATCCGACCCAGGATGGCCGAATCGATTTGTGGCAGCGAGTGTTTGCCAATCATATTCACGATCCGATGGATTTGCTGTTCGGCTGGGGGCTAGGTTTGAGTTCCAATACCATCAATATCCTGTTTGGCGCCGAGCATTTTCCGGGGCAGTTTGACTCCGACAGCCTGTATTTATTTTTGTTGAATGGTTACGGATTGATCGGGTTACTGGCCTATCTGCTGTTTTTGTGGATCACGACACGGATGTCTGTCCACGCCCATAAAGGCTTGGTGGTGATGTTTATTTTCGTTGCGGGGCTGACATTCAATATGTGGGAGTATTTTCCACAGAATGCCTTGTTGATGTTTTTGTGGGGTAGTGTGCTGGGCACCCGACGCAAGCCTGGTGCAGCTACAGTTCCGGCGGGTCCGGTGTTATCCCCGGCTTATCGCCAACGTTGGTCGTGACGGATGAGCTTATGTTCGGTGTATTGAAACAAAAACGCTTATTAGGTGACGCTTTCTGGGCATTATCCGGCCAGGTGATGTCGGCGCTGGCCTTGCTGCTGGGTACGCGGGTGATGACCGAACTGGTCACGCCCGATATTTTCGGCCAGGTGGCCTTGTTGAACGGTTTTGTCGCGCTCGGGGTGGCGGTGTTTTCCTATCCCTTTATTTGCGCCGGCATGCGGCTGATACCGGAATGCCGCAATCAGCGGGAACGAGGCGCATTACACAGGACCGTGTTCAATCTGACGGCCAAATCCACCGCGACGGCGATGGCCCTATTGATGCTGGGTGGCGGAATCTATTGTTATTGGGCCGGTGCTGAATTCGGCTTGTTTGCACTGACCGGGCTACTGCTGGCGGTCACCGTGCGACGCGAATTGGGTATTCAATTATTGATAGGCGAACGCAAGCAACGCGGCGCCAGTTTTTGGCAAACAACCGACAGCGTGCTGCGGCCCTTGTTGGCGATTGGTTTGGTTTGGGGCGGAGGTCAAAATCCGGGAGCGGTATTGCTGGGTTACATCTTCGCCAGCGTAGCCTCCAATACACTGTGGTCCATCGTGCATGGCGGCGAGACAGGGAGCCATCATCTCAATCAGGCCTTGGTGGCCGCGCAATTCAAACGCCAGGTTTGGGCCTATGCCTTGCCGTTGATCCCGATGGAATTAATTTTTTGGATCAACGGCCTGGGCGATCGTTACGTGATCGGCTATATGCTGACCGCCGCCGAGGTGGGGCTGTATGCCGCCAGTTACACCATTATCAACGAAGCCTTCAATCGCAGCGCGATGGTATTGCTGCGCACGTTTCAACCGGCTTATTTCCAGTGCTTTGCCGAGGCCAATACCAAGGAAGCCTTTTCGGTGTTGAAGCTGTGGTTGGCCAGCGTTTTTGGCGTCGGCGTCCTCGGCGTTGTTTTGGTAATGCTGTGCAAGGATTGGGTCGCGGCCTTGTTATTGGCCGAGTCCTATCAGGCCTCCGTGGTGTTGATGCCCGCCATCGCGGTTGGAGCGGCGTTGAGTGCGCTGGGAACTGTGCTGGCGCAACCCTTGCTGGCGAAAAAACGCACGCAGTCCGTATTAAAAGGGCGGATTTGCGGCGCGCTGGCAGCAGCGATCAGCCTGCCGCTGTTGGTAGGCCATTACGGCTTAGCGGGGGCCGCGATCGCCAATCCGCTATATTTCGGTATCGAAGCGCTAGTGTTGGCGTTGTTGGCCAAACCCTGGCGCAAGGCGCCGGGCTATAGCCACCGTGGAATAGGCTTGCCTGAACAAAGCTTAGTTCCAGCCGTGTTGCATCCCGATCCTTAAACCTGTATTCGTCATAACCGCTGATCAAAGAGACATACCATGAATTACGCATCGAGCCTGACCGGCACCTATGGACAAACCTTACACAGCTGCGTCAGCTGTGGCGGCGAGAAAATCAGCTATTGGCGCCGGAAAACCTATCAGTACACGCACAGTGAAACACACGAGGCGTTTGATATTTTTCGCTGCGACTGTTGCGGCACCGGCTTTTTGAATCAGCCGCCGGATCCGCGGTGGCTGCAAGCCATCTATCAGTATTCCGGCCAAGCGTTGACCCAACCGGTCAGCTTGGAACAAGTATTGGCGAAAGAGGTCGAGTTTCCCAACTGTATGGTCGACGCCGAACGCATGAGCACCGAGGCCGATCGGCTCAACCGGTCCGGCAATCGGCTGGCGCTGGACATCGGCTCCGGATTCGGTTTTTACACTCAGGCTTTACGTCGCCAAGGTTATGGCACGGTCAGTATCAATCCCGGCCAATACGAAAACCGGGTGTTCAGAGCATTGAATGGGCATGAACCCTTGCCGGTAATGTTTGAACAATATCAAACCGAGCAAAAGTTCGGCGCGGTGGTGATGTCGCAGGTATTGGAGCATCTGTTGCAACCGGATACGGCCATCAAAAAGGTTTCCGGTTTATTGGCTGCGGGTGGCGTCTTGGCTTGCGCGGTACCCAATTACGACTCGTTTTTGGTCAAGCTGCTGGGAACGCGGGATAACGCCTGCTTATGGGTGCCGGAACATGTCAATTATTTTACCGAACAAGGCTTGAAAGTCCTGTTGGAACGGAACGGCTTACGCATTGTGAAAACCGAACAGATCACCCGCATCCCGTTTAATGCCTTGTCGAAGCGGCTGAAATTAAGCGGCCGGACGGCGTTGGCGGTTGATGCTTTGGTCAAAAGGCTGCAACAACCATTTTCCCGATTAATGAACACATTGGGATTGGGAATTTATATCAACGTGTATGCGGTGAAGGGATAAAAGTTTAGCTATGTTGACCGTGGTTATTTTGACCAAAAACGAAGAAGCGAACCTGCCGCGCTGTTTGGCGGCGATTCCGGCGCGTTATCCGATCGTGATCGTCGATTCCGGCAGTAGCGACAACACGCTGGCGATCGCCAAGGAACGCGGTTGTAGGATTTATAGCAATCCCTGGCCCGGCTTCGCCGAGCAACGTAACTTTGCCATGGATCGATGCGACATCGGTACACCCTGGTTGTTGTTTGTCGATGCCGACGAAGTCTATCCAGCGGCGTTTTACCAGAGCTTCGATGCCGGGGAACTGAAGCTGGAGCAGGCCGATGTGTTGATGGTGCCGTCGATACTGTATTTACGCGGTAAACGCCTGAATCATGCGCCGGGTTATCCGATTTATCACCCAAGGCTGGCGCGGCGGGAAACGGTACGCTTCGTTCGTAACCATACCGGCCACGGCGAAGCGGTGACCGACAGCTGCCGCATCGCTTATACCGAACTGGCCTACGAGCATTATTTCTATCACGGCGAGATCATCGAATGGATGCATAAGCATGTCGACAAGGCCGCGCAAGAAGTGCGGCTGCAACCCACCCACGGCGCGGTGATGACCACCCGCGGCCGCTTGAGTGTGTTGTTGGGGCGGTCCTGGCTACGCATCATCGCCCGCTTTTTATATCACTTTATCTTGAGGGGAGGCTTTATGGACGGCATGGCTGGTCTGGAATTCGCGTTGATGTTCACCTGGTATGAAGCCACCATTTATGTACAAGCAAAAGCCGCTAATCAGGCAAGGAGAGACTCATGAAAGTGTCACTGGTATTGGCCACCCTGGGCAGGGATTTGGAATTATTGGATTTTTTGAAGTCGCTGCTGTTTCAGAGCTACCGGAATTTCGAGCTGATCGTCATCGATCAAAATAAAGACGGCAAGATCGATAACATCATGCAAATGTTTGCAAAATCCCTGGATTTGAAGCATGTGAAGGTTGATTTTGTCGGTAACGCCAGGGCCAGGGATCACGGTATCGGCTTGGCGCGGGGACAGATCGTCGCTTTTCCGGATGACGATTGCGTATATGACAAGGACGTACTCAGAAAAGTCGTGCGCGAATTCGTAAACCGGCAAAAACTGTCGATTCTGGTGGTGGGATCGTACGATTTTTCCGATACCCGTTTCAGCATAGGCGTCAACAGCCGCAGAGCCCGTTATTTTTCCCGGCTGAACATGATGGGGGTGGAATTTACCCAGTTTTTTGCGCTGGATAGGGTCGATAGACAGCAATTCCATCTGGATCACGATTTCGGCATCGGCTCCAAATATGCCGGCGCCGAAGGCTTTGAGCTGTTGTATCGTTTGTTGCGGGCCGGCGGTAAGGCTTTTTATACGCCAAGAATCAAGATTTACCATGCCGATAAGGATCATTACACGCTGGGCACCGCCCGCATGTTGAAGTATTCCACCGGTATCGGCGCTTACATACGCAAATTCGCCAATGAGCATGATTTGTTCATCACTTATTACATCCTGCGCAAGATGCTGGTGGCCCCGGTATTGAAGATGACGCTGGCCCTGCTGACGCTGAATCCCGGCAAGCTGTCGTATTCGTTTTACAACCTGATCGGCATCTGGCGCGGCTTTATGGCCTATGGCAGATGAAACAAAATTATTCACGGCTTAAATCGGGAGAAACAAGATGGATGTAGGAATTGTGACCACGCATGTGCCGCCGGCCCAAGGTTACGGCGGGGTGTCGGTGACGTGCGGGGTATTGACCAGAGCTTGGGCGGCAAGTGGGCATGATATGGCCTTGGTGGCTTCGGACGAATCCATTGCCGGTCGCTTGCGTCCCGACGAAGTGGATTTTGGCGCCAAGGTCGATGTCGGATTGTACCGCTGCTATGGCTTCCGGCGCTGGGGCTTTGGCCTGGGTGCAATAGCCAAATTATTCAAATTGTGTCTGCGGGCTCCGGTAATTTATATCCACGGCATTGCCACCTGGCCCTCGACCCTGGCGGCCGTGTTTTGTAGCCTGCTCGGAAAGCCGTTCATGGTGGCCGTGCATGGCGGTTTGATGCCGGAACATGTCGAATTGATACGCCGGCGCAAGCCGCATAAATGGTTGTATTACAAACTGTTGACCTTTCCGACTTTGCGCCGGGCAATAGCGGTGCATTGCACCAGCGATACCGAAGCCGAAGGCGTGCGCAATGTGTTGGGCCAAGATGCCCGTATTTTACTGGTACCGAACGGCATTGACAGCCGGGATATTGAAGTGGCTCCGTACCCGGCCGAACAAGGCATGCAACTGTGTTTCCTGGGGCATGTGCAGCAGGAAAAGGGTATCAATGCCTTTATTCGGGCCTGGTTGAAAGTGCGCCGGCCGGCGGATAGGTTGGTAATTGCCGGACGCAGTGTCGATGGCGAATATTTCAAGGAATTTCAGGCCTTGCTGGAACAAGCCCAGGGTGCAATCAGCTATCGGGGGTATCTGGAGCGAACCGGCGTGATGGATTTACTGGCGGCCAGTCATTTCCTGGTATTACCGTCCGGTTTGGAGCAGGCTGGCGGCATGCGCGAGAATTTCGGCAACGTGGTGGCGGAAGCCTTGGCCGCCGGCAGGCCGGTTTTGGTGGCCAAGGGCTTGGCCTGGGATCATATCGAAGCCTTAGGCGCAGGTCTGGTTTTCGATCGAAATGAAGCTGCCGTTTGCGCAGCGCTGCAAAAGGCGCAAGCCTTGAATGAATCGGAGTGGCAACGCATGTCCTCAAGCGGCCGCGATTATGTTGAACAGCAATTAAATCCGGTCAGACTGGGGGAGCGAATCTGGCAAGTCATGATGAAACCGCTTCGGACCAAAACCGCTGATCAATTAAGCCAAGGAGCTTCCTATGATTAAAACCGGGCTGATCGTGCCCACCTTGAATGCCGGCGGGCTTTGGCTTGCCTGGCTTGACGCGTTAGTGCAACAAACCCGGAAACCGGATCGTTTGCTGTTGATCGACTCATCCTCCAACGATGATACGGTGGCATTGGCGCGGGAACGGGGATTTGAGATTCAGGTAATAGCCAAATCGGCGTTTAATCACGGCGGTACCCGGCAGTGGGGCGTGGATTTAATGCCCGATATCGATCTGATTCTGTTTCTGACCCAGGATGCCTTATTGGCGGATGCGGAAGCGATCCAGAATTTGCTGGCGGCATTCGAAAATCCACGGGTGGGCGCGGCCTATGGCCGCCAGCTGCCGCATCAAAACGCCGGGCCGATTGGCGCGCACGCCCGCTTATTTAATTATCCCGATCGGAGTCAGCTGCGCGGATTGGAAGATCGCGGCGTTTTTGGCATCAAAACCGTGTTTATCTCCAACTCGTTTGCCGGTTATCGGCGCGCCGCCTTGATGCAGGTCGGCGGTTTTCCTTTGAACACCATTATGAACGAAGATACCTGGGTGGCCGGCAAGCTGTTGCTTGCCGATTGGAAAATCGCCTATTGCGCCGAGGCTAGGGTGTTTCATTCGCACGATTACGGTTTTAGCGACGAATTTAAACGTTACTTCGACATCGGCGTATTCCATGCGCAAACGCCATGGCTGCAACAAACATTCGGTGGCGCTTCGGGCGAGGGTTTGCGCTTTGTGCGGTCCGAAATGCTCTATTTACTCAAATTCGCCCCGGGACTGATCCCTTCGGCCATCCTCAGAACAGGTTTGAAATGGCTGGGATACAAAATGGGCGCCACCTTGCAAGATCGCTTGCCCGTCGTCGTCAGCCAATGCCTGAGTCTGCATAAGGCTTATTGGCGCTTTCAGCGCGCAAATTGAGGTCTGTTGAAGGGCTTTTTCGTTGGCTGAGCGGAGCCGAAGTCTACGTTGGCTTCGGCTCCGCTCAGCCAACGGTGCAATCGAAGCCAACAGCGTATTTCAACCTCAAACAACAAGGGGGAAAACCAATAATAAATTGAACATAGTTTAATTAAGCCTTATAGTATCGCCTGCAAATCGCAATTCGTCTGATAAGATGCGCCCCCAGGAGGCATACTATTGATCCGGCCCCATGAAGTTTTAAGCGGCATACTTCACCGGTTGATCCTGAAAGAAACTCCGAACCCTATCAGGGGATTGTTCTAATCGCACCATGTGTTCATTCGCGGCATCGCGCAATTTGGCTTTGGTTCTGACCGGGACTTTTTTGCCCATCGCCTGCTTCAGATCGGCATTCAAGCGTTCTTCTGGATTCAGTTCCGGGCTATAGCTGGGTAAATAAAACATTTCGATTTGGTGGCTGTGTTCTGCCAACCAAGCCTTGACCGGCTTGGCATGATGGACGCGCAGGTTATCGACGATCAGAAAGACTTTTTTGCCGGCATCCTTGATCAGCGCCTGAAGGAATTCGATGAGTTTGTCGGCGTTGAAGGCTTCGTCAATGATCATCCAACGGGTTTTTCCTTGATTGGTGACGGTGGCAATCATGGAGAGTTTTTCGCGTTTGCCGCCTGGCGCATAAGTCACCGGAGTCTGTCCTGCTGGCGCATAGCTTCTGCCTCGCACATCGGTGTTGGTCAATGCGGTTTCATCGCCCCAGTGAATTTCGCCGCCTTCGGCTTTTGCCTTGGCCGCAATGGCGGGATACTGTTCATTCAGCCAAGCCTGAACCGCTTCAGGGCGTTGTTCGTAAGCCTTTTTGATGGGTTTTTGCGGCGTAAACCCCCAGCGGGCCAGATATTTGCCCACGGTTCTCACCGGCAGTTTTATCCCATATTCCTGTTCAATGAGTTGCATCACGGCGGCCCGGCTCCATAAACAGAAATCCATTTTCAATTGTTCCGGGCGTTTGTCGATGATGGCTCGCTGAATCTGCTGTTCTTGCTCAGCGTTTAGCATGCGACCTTGGCCTTTTTCTCGGCCCCGGCTCGTCGGACTTATCGCTCGCCAACCACCTTGCTGATACAAATCCAACGTTCGCCTGACCGTCGGATAGGTCAGGCCCGTCAAGCCGACAATGGCCATGATCTTGATGCCTTTATTATGCAATCGCACGACCTGCTTTCGCCTTTCATGCAGTTGCGCCAGTGTTTGATATCTTGCGTCTTCTTTATCCATGCCATCAAGACAATCAATGAACGCCTTAGTTCAAACTTCATGGGGCCGTATCTATATGTTAAAGAAATTTCTACACTGGCTACTGACATTACTATTCAAGGTTAAGGTCATCGGCCTCGATAATTACGCTCGAGCCGGCGACAGGGTATTGATCGTCGCCAATCACGTATCCTTTCTGGATCCGTTATTACTAGGGGTTTTTTTACCCGATGACATTACCTTTGCCATCAACACCCAAATTTCCGAACGCTGGTGGTTAAAACCTTTCCTGCGTTTATCCAAAGTATTTCCGATGGACCCCACCCATCCATTGTCGTTAAAAGCCCTGATCCATCATCTGCAACACGACACCAAAACCGTGATTTTTCCCGAAGGCCGGATCACGGTGACCGGCTCGATGATGAAAATTTACGACGGCACCGGCATGGTGGCCGACAAATCCGGCGCCACGATCCTGCCGATACGCATCGACGGCGCGCAGTACAGCCACTTTTCCAAGCTCAGAAACATCGTGCGTTTGCGCTGGTTTCCGGCTATCACCATTCATATCATGCCGCCGACCCGGATCGATACCCACGGCAAATTTACCGGCAAGGTCAGACGTAAGCAGAGTGGTCATATTCTGGCCGACATCATGACCGAAATGTTGTTTGCCACCAGCCATTACCAGCAAACGCTGTTCTCGGCCTTGCTGGAGGCTCGCCGGACTCATGGCGGCCGTCATACTGTGGCCGAAGACCTGGAACGCAAACCGTTGAGCTACGATGATTTGATCACCCGTAGCATCATTCTCGGCCAGTTGGTGCGCCCCCTGACCGTCGACGGGGAAAACGTCGGCGTGTTGTTGCCCAATTCGACCAAAACCCTGTGTGCGATCTTGGGTTTGCAGTTGTACGGACGCGTGCCGGGGATGTTGAATTATTCCATCGGTTCGGCCGGCATGGCCTCGGCCTGCCATACCGGCAAAATCAAGTTGGTACTGAGTTCGCGCAAATTCATCGGGCTGGCGCATTTGGAGCACGAAGCAGAGGCCCTATCCAAGCATGTAAAGCTGGTATATCTGGAAGACCTGGCGGCATCGCTAACGCTAGTCGATAAATTCAAGGCCGTGATCGAGGCCAAAACCGCCGACTACTGGTACAAAAGCCATGCCTACGATGCCGATGATGCCGCAGTGGTGCTGTTTACCTCCGGTTCGGAAGGCGCGCCGAAAGGGGTGGTGCTGTCGCATGCCAATGTGTTGGCCAATCATCAGCAAGTCAAATCCAGGATAGACTTCAATCCGACCGATGTGGTGTTGAATTTTTTGCCGATGTTTCATTCCTTCGGTTTTACCATCGGGACCCTGTTGCCGGTGATGAACGGCATGACCACGTTTTTTTATCCATCTCCGCTGCATTATGCGGTCGTGCCGGAAATGGCCTACGAAGTCGGCGCCACCATTATGTTCGGCACCAATACCTTCTTGGCGGCCTATGCCAAAAAAGCCCACGCTTACGATTTTTTCAGCATGCGTTACGTGGTGGCCGGTGCCGAAAAATTGCAGGAGAGTACCCGGGCGATGTGGCTGGATAAATTCGGCATTCGCATCCTCGAAGGTTACGGCGCCACCGAAACCGCGCCGGTCACTTCGGTCAACACGCCGATGGATTACAAGGCCGGCACCGTCGGCCGCTTCATGCCTGACATGTTGTATAAGCTGGAACCGGTGCCGGGCATCGAGCACGGCGGCAAGTTGCATGTGGCCGGCCCCAACATCATGAAAGGCTATCTATTGCCGGACAATCCGGGCGTGTTGGTGCCGCCTTGTTCACTATACGGTGAAGGCTGGTATGACACCGGCGACATCGTGCAAGTCGACGACGAAGGCTTCATCAGCATTCAAGGCCGCAGCAAACGTTTCGCCAAGATCAGCGGTGAAATGGTGTCGCTGACGGCGGTGGAGCAATTGGCCGGCAATGCCTGGCCGGAAGCCCAGCATGCCGTGGTCAGCCTGCCCGACCCGAAAAAAGGCGAACAACTGGTGCTGTTGACCACCCGGCGCGATGCCACAGCCAAGCAACTGGCCGAGGCATCGCCTGGTGTGGCTTCAATCACATTGCCGAAAAAAGTGTTCGTGGTCGAGAAGATTCCGGTATTGCCCACCGGGAAAACCGATTACATCGAATCAACCAAGCAGGCCGCGGCCTTGACGTCCTACGAGGCATAGAGCATGAGCAAACACATCTACCCATTGCTGATCGCCCAATTCTTGTCCGCCTTTGCCGACAACGCCATTTTGTTTACCGTGATCGCCTTGGTGATGCAAACCGCCCAGCCGCCGGGCTGGTATGTGCCGGCCTTGCAAAGCGTGTTTCTGGTGGCTTTTGTGTTATTGGCGCCCTGGGTTGGAACCTTCGCCGACAATCATGCCAAGTCGCGGGTGTTGATTATCGCCAATCTGATTAAGGCCGCCGGTGCGGGATTGTTGCTGTTGAAAGTCGAGCCGCTGATTGCCTATTGTATCGTCGGTGTCGGCGCCGCTCTTTATAGTCCAGCCAAGTACGGCATTTTGCCGGAACTGGCCGGTCATAACGGTCTGGTGAAAGCCAATAGCTGGATAGAAGGCTCGACTATTCTAGCGATTCTGACCGGGATGGTGGTGGGGGCCAAAGTGGCCGATTATTCGACCAGTTGGGCCTTGATCGGCACCGTCGTTTTGTTCCTGATTTCGGCGGCCACCACGTTGTTTCTGCCGGTCAACATCAGTAAAACCCCGATAGCCGGTTCGAAAATCGTGCTGTTTGCGCGGGAAGTGGGTAGCTTTTTATCGCTGCCGCGTTCTCGCTTTGCGGTGCTGGGCGCGTCGTTGTTTTGGGCCGCCGCCGCCAGTGTGCGGGTGATTATTATCGCCTGGGCGCCGCTGGTGCTGATGACGCATAACGCCAGCGATATTGCTAATCTGACCTTGTTTCTGGCCCTGGGCATCATCGCCGGCTCGGCCTTAGTGCCGCATATCATTCCGTTGGAGCATCTGCGCCGGGCGCGGATTCCGGCCTATCTGATGGGCTTGTTGATCATGGCGCTGAGTTTTACCGATGCGATTTGGCCGGCCCGATTCGTGTTGTTCTTGATGGGGACTGCCGGCGGGATGTTTATCGTGCCGATCAACGCGGCTCTGCAGGAGTTGGGGCAGCAAAGCATAGGTAGCGGCGGGGCGGTGGCGCTGCAGAACTTCTTTCAAAATGCGGCGATGCTGCTGGCGGTAGGCACTTATACCCTGGCGGCCTCGCAACAGGTCGGCCCGATTGTGGCGCTGCTGGCGCTGGGTGGTTTATTGGTGTTGGCGACTTTTCTGGTGGTTATGCATCTGCCTGATGCACCTTCTGCTTCCAGCCCTGAATAAAATTTTGTACCAGTAAACCGATCGTGGCTTCGGCGTTTTCGGCGCCGACTCCGCCCAGGCTGCCATTCAACGATAGCACGCAAACCCCGTGTACCCCGCACCAAAGCGCGCGAGCCGCCAGCCGCACCTGTTCCGCCGACTGCTCGGGCAGCAAGCGTTGAAACAGGTCTTCGACGATCACAAACATGTTTTGCACTTTTTGCTGATACCAGTCCGGCACCGGGGCGTCGCTTTGGGCATCGAAAATCATCCGCCATCGATTGAAATGTTGGTGGGCAAACGCCAAGTAGATGTCGGCCAGGGACTGGATATGTTGTTCGACATTGGCGGGTGGCTTGATACTACGCATATGTTCGGCCAATTCGTCCAGGGTTTTGGCTTTGATATGCATGATCAAATCGTCCATGTTGGCATAGACCATATAAATGCTGCCCACCGTATAACCGATGTCCATCGCCACCTTGCGGACGGTCAAGGCCTTGAATCCCTCTTCGATGACGATGTTTTCCGCCGCCTTCAGCACCATCTCCCGGATTTGTTCTTGAGTGTGTTCACTTCTTCTGGCCATATTTGCTCTGCGAGGCGCAATCAAAAAGCGATACCATACACGACCTTTAACCCGGAATCGATAGTCAGTCATGCATAATGAGCTCCTTGCCGTTGTCGACCAGCACGATCGCATCATCGATCGCCGCCCGCGCAGTGAAATTCACGCCTTGGCCTTGCGCCACCGGGCGGTGCATATTCTGGTTTTTAACGATTCGGGCCAGCTGTTGCTGCAAAAGCGTTCGATGAAAAAAGACTTGAATAAAGGCCTGTGGGATAGCTCGGCGGCCGGCCATGTCGATGACGGCGAAACCTATGCCGATTGCGCGCCGAGAGAATTACTGGAAGAACTGGGCGTTTCGGCCTGTTTGACCGAGTTGTTCAAGCTGGAGCCGACGCCGGCATTGGGCATGGAGTTTATCCAGGTGTATCGTTGCCGGCACAACGGGCCATTCAGTCCAGCCGCCGATGAAATCGATGACAGCCGTTGGCTGGAGCCGGACGAAGTGAATCAACGGGTTGAGGAAAACGACCCGACGTTGACGGAGACTTTTAAAATCATCTGGCGGCGTTGCCGGGAAGCGGAAGAGCTTTAGGTCGGGCAATAAATTTACCCCCACCAAGAAACTGTCTTTGACTGACCGCCGATAAGACTGTCGTTTGGCTGAGCTGCCGTTGACTGAGAGGAGCCGAAGTCAACTATTCGCTGCGCCTGCTTCGGCTTCGCTCGGCACAAGTCCGTTAGCGACTCCCATCAGTGAACGATATATTGGGTATCGCTATTGGGTACAAGCTTTCTCGGCAATAGCCTTAAATCGGGTGGACGATGATCGTCCACCCTGAAACAGAACCGCGTTATTCGATCAACATGCGTTGGCCGCCTTGTTTCTGCTTTTTCAGCAGGGTTAGCGTCAATACGCCGTTATCGTAACGGGCCTTGCTGGTGGTTTCGTCGATGTCGGTCGGTAGCTGAAAACTACGCGATACTTCGCCGTAATAGCGTTCGCTACGCAGTAATTTATCGTCCTTGGTTTGGCTGTCAACTTGGCTGATTTCGGCGCGGATACTGACGACATTGCCGTCGATATTGACTTGGATATTGTCTTTGCCGGCGCCGGGTATCTCCGCTTCAACGACATATTCGTTGGGATTTTCCTTAACATCGACCTTGATTTGGGCCGGCAACGGATCGCCATGTAAAGGCTTGATAAAATAACCGGGATTGACATCGCGAAACAATTCATCAAACAGACCGCGACTAACGAATGGGCTTAAGCTACTCATTTCAAATCTCCTCTGCGTTGTACGAAAAATGTTTTAGTTGCAGGGGAATTATGGTGCCGGAATCGAGAATTTCAAGTCAGGCAAATACGCGAAAATGCGTCGGAAAACGGATGGGCAAAACTAAATTGGCGGAGCGGACGGGGCTCGAACCCGCGACCCCCGGCGTGACAGGCCGGTATTCTAACCAACTGAACTACCGCTCCGCAGTTGTAAGCCGCGCATTCTACAGTAAATCCGGCCTTCGTCAAGTTTAATCACTATACTCGCCAAAATTCATGCCAATTATTCATTGTCCACTCTGTGCCAGCGATACCCCATCGGCGTTTCAACGGGACAAGCAACGCGATTATTTACGCTGTCGTTGTTGTCAACTAGTGTTTGTGCCGGAGTATCAGCATCTGGAGCCAACAATGGAAAAAGCCATTTATGACTTACACGAAAATGATGCGGACGATCCCGCTTATCAAGGTTTTCTGTCGCGTTTGAGCACGCCATTACTGGCCAGGTTACCAATGGATTCGGCCGGTCTGGATTACGGCTGCGGCCCAGGGCCATTACTGGCGAGTATGCTGTCACGGCGGGGTCATAGGGTCAAAACCTACGATCCTTACTACGCCAAACATCCGCAAAATTTGCAACAAAGCTATGACTTCATCACCTGCACCGAAGTGGTGGAACATTTTCGGCGGCCAGGGCGGGAGTTTCAGCGTTTGTTTGCCATGCTCAAGCCGCTGGGGCTGCTGGCCATCATGACCAAGCTGGTGATCGATGCCGAAGCCTTCGGCCGATGGCATTACAAAAACGATCCTACCCATATTAGTTTTTTTTCCACCGAGACCATGCAATGGCTGGCGCAGCTCTACCAATGCCGGGTAGAATTTATCGGCAAGGATGTGATAATTTTCCAGACTCAGGCTTGATCCGGATATTCGGCCAAGATTTGGCGGTATATTTCCGCGTCGCTGGCGGAAAAACAGCAGAAGGTCACCTGGAGATTCAAACCCTGGCGGCGCAAATAATCGCTGACCGTGGCCACGGCTATCCGGGCGGCCGATAGTTTTGGATAGCCGTAAATGCCGGTGCTGATACAGGGAAACGCCATGCTGCGGATAGCATGGCTTTCGGCCAATTGCATGCAATTACGGTAACAGGCTGCCAGCAGGGCCGGTTCGTCGTGTTTGCCATCTTGCCAGACCGGGCCAACGGTATGGATCACGTATTTTGCCGGTAGATGATAACCGGCCGTGATTTTGGCTTCACCGGTCGGACAACCGCCCAATTGCCTGCATTCCTCGAGCAATTGTGGCCCGGCCCGGCGGTGAATCGCGCCATCGACTCCGCCACCGCCCAACAACGAGCTGTTGGCGGCATTGACGATGGCGTCGACTGGCAAGTAAGTCAGGTCGGCCTGTACCACACTGATTGGATGATTCATCGTTTGATACCTTAAAAATCACTCCGCCGTGAATACATCAATGTAGGCTTGAAAGCGGCTCCTTGCCCTGATGATTCTATACTGTTACGGTAAATTTTAGGCCATATTAAAACTTGTCTGACAGAATGGAAACGATCAAACCATTTCAGCCAATTAACATTAAGCGGTGTAGGTCATGACTTCCGATACTTATCTAGCCGGCTCGCGCGATGGCTCGCTGACCGCCAACATAGTCCAGGTCCTTGAAAGACGCATTTTTGCCGGGGAATTGCATTGGCGCGACGGCGTGATTAGCGCAATTACTGAATTGGGCGGCCAGGATTCGGAACTGGCTTACCTGTTGCCGGGTTTCATCGATGCCCATGTGCATATCGAAAGCTCGATGCTGACGCCTTGCGAATTTGCCCGCTTGGCCGTTCGGCATGGCACGGTGGCGACGGTGTCCGATCCGCATGAAATCGCCAATGTTCTGGGGATAGAAGGCGTGGAATACATGCTGACAAATGCCCGGATGACGCCATTCAAATTTTTTTTCGGCGCGCCGTCCTGTGTGCCGGCAACGCCGTTCGAAACCGCCGGCGCCCGGCTCGACAGCGAGCAATTAAAAGCCTTGTTCCAAACCCAGGATATTCATTACCTATCGGAAATGATGAATTATCCCGGCGTATTGGCGGACGATCCGGACATCCTGGCAAAACTGAATTTGGCGCGGGCGTACGGCTATCCCATTGATGGCCACGCACCGGGCCTGTGCGGCGAAGATGCGGGCCGCTACGCGGCGGCTGGCATCGGCACGGACCATGAGTGTTCCGACTTGCGGGAGGCCGAAGCCAAACTGGCCTTCGGCATGAAAATTTTGATCCGCGAAGGCTCGGCGGCCCGTAATTTCGTGGCCTTGCATTTCTTGATCAGCCGCTATCCGGACCAAGTCATGCTGTGCAGCGACGACAAGCATCCGGACGATCTGCTGGCCGGCCACATCAATGTGTTGGCGGCCAGAGCTATCGCCAAGGGCCATGACCTGTTCGATGTGTTGCAATGCGCCTGTATCAATCCCATCCGCCACTATGGCCTATCGGTAGGTCAATTGCGCATCGGCGATAGCATGGACGCGGTGCTGGTCGCCGACCCGCAAAGCTTGAAACCGTTGAAGACCTGGATAGCCGGCCAATTGCTCGCCGACCAAGGCCAAAGCCTGTTGCCGGCGATTAAATCGGAACGGGTCAACCGCTTCGATGCCCGCAAAATTCAGCCGGTTGATCTGGCGCTGGCCGATCATGGCGGCATGATTCGGGTCATTCAAGCCCTGGATGGCGAATTGCTGACACGGCAAATACAGCTGAAACCCAGGGTCAACAACGGCATGCTGATGCCGGATGTGGAACGCGATATTTTATGGTTGACCGTGGTGAACCGTTATCAGCCATGCCAAGCGGCGGTTGCCTTCATCCAGGGCTTTGGTTTGCGCCAGGGCGCGCTGGCTTCCAGCGTCGCGCATGATTCGCATAACCTCATAGTCGTCGGCACCGACGCCGAGTCGATTTGCAGGGCCGTGAACGGCATTATCGATAGCCGGGGCGGCATCGCCTGCGTTCATGACGATAGTTTCGACAGCCTGCCGCTGCCGATCGCCGGATTGATGAGCGATGCCGACGGCGATAGCGTGGCGGCCCGTTACGCGGAACTGGACGCGCTCGCCAAACGAATGGGTTCGACCTTGCGCGCGCCGTTCATGACACTGTCGTTCATGGCCTTGCTGGTGATTCCCGAGCTTAAATTAAGTGACAAAGGTCTGTTCGACGGCCGGACTTTTCAATTCACTTCAGTCAGTGTTTAAGCCATGGCCACCAGCGTTTTTTTACTGAACAGGACGCGGGTCGAAATCGATGCCGCGCCCGCTACGCCGGTGCTGGATCTGATCCGCCGGCATTGGCGTCTGACCGGTTGCAAGGAGGCTTGCCGCGAAGGCGATTGCGGCGCCTGTCTGGTGTTGCTGGGTAAACGCGAGCAAGCGCTGATGACCTATCAGCCCGCCACGGCTTGTCTGCTGCCGTTGGGCGCGGTGGCCGGCCGGCATCTGGTAACCATCGAAGGCTTGAACGCCGAACAGCTCAATCCGCTTCAACAGGCGCTGGTCGATTGCGGCGCGATTCAGTGCGGTTTTTGCACGCCGGGCTTGGTGGTCGCATTGACCGCTTTTTTTCTGAACAGCCCGCGCTCGGATGCCGATGCGGCTATCGATGCGGTGGCCGGTAATCTGTGCCGCTGCACCGGCTATAGCGGCATCAAGCGCGCAATACATCGGCTTTGCGCTCAGTTCGATCTGACGGATTCGACGCCGGAAAACCGGATCAATGACTGTATTGAATGGCGGTTGTTGCCGGATTATTTTGCCCACATTGCCCGGCAATTGGCGGCGATGACGGACGCGGCGGAAGATCAGCAAGCGCAGGCCCTGTTGGTCGGCGGCGGCACCGATTTGTTTGTCCGGCAAGCGGACGGTTTAAGCGGCAGGACGCTGCGTTTCTTGCCTTCCGCCGGCAATCGCGACTGCGCGCGAATGGACGGCCAACAATGCCGGATCGATGCGATGGCCAACATCGAACAACTGCGTGCCTCGCCATTGCTGCAAAGCTTGCTGCCGAGCATCGCCCGGGATTTAACCTTATTGTGTTCCGCGCCTATCCGCCAACATGCCACGCTAGGCGGCAACTTGGCCAATGCCTCGCCAATCGGCGATTTATCGGTGTTTTTTCTGGCGCTGGATGCCAGTGTGCGGCTAGGCATCGACAATAGCCGGCGTGGCATTCGGCTACGGGATTTTTTCGGCGGCTATAAACAAACCGCTTGTCGGGCGGGCGAACAATTGCTGGAGATAAGCTTCGACTGTCCGGCACCGGCTGTTCGATTCAGTTTCGAAAAAGTCAGCAAGCGGACTTTTCTGGACATCGCCAGCGTCAATTCGGCCATGTCGATCCGGCTACTCGATGACGGCCGCATCGACACTGTGCATCTGTCGGCGGGCGGGGTGGCGCCGATTCCACTTTACCTGAGCGCTACCTGCGATTATCTGCGCGGCAAGCCCATTAGTGCCGACAGCGTGCGTGAGGCCGCCGCGATTGCGCAAAACGAAATTTCGCCGATTTGTGATTTGCGCGGCTCGGTGGCATACAAGCGATTGCTGTTAAGGCAGCTGATTTATGCGCATTTTCTAAAATTGTTTCCGGACCTGCTGGTGTGGGAGGCTTTGCATGCGACTGGATGACGCTGAATTGCACGCGCTGGGCGCCGCCCAATTTGTCGATGATTTACCCACCCCGGCAGGCTTGTTGTATGCGCAGCCGGTTGGCGCGACGATTGCCCACGGCCTGATTACACGGATCGATTCGGCGGAGGCCTTGGCTTGCCCCGGTGTGATCGCGCTGTTCACCGCGTCCGACATTCCGGGCTTGAATCAAGTCGGCAATGTCTCGGCCGACGAAGTGCTGTTGGCGGATACCGAAGTGCTGTATCACGGCCAGCCGATTGCGCTGCTGGTGGCGGAATCCGCCGCTACAGCCCGGCGGGCGGCCAAAATGGTAAAGGCCGATTATCAGCCGCTGCCCACCGTGTTCGATGCCCGCGAGGCCGACAGTCTGGGCATGCATATCGCGCCACGGCAAACTTTCAATAGTGGCGATGTCGACAGTGT
Organism: Methylomonas sp. LL1; assembly: GCF_015711015.1. NCBI lineage: Bacteria > Pseudomonadati > Pseudomonadota > Gammaproteobacteria > Methylococcales > Methylococcaceae > Methylomonas > Methylomonas sp. LL1. The sequence continues at coordinate 1,899,037 of NZ_CP064653.1, read as the reverse complement.
CTGGGCTGATTGCGCGCTGGTCGTGGAAGGCACCACCACCAGTGGCGCTCAAGAACATATGTATCTGGAAACGCAGACCGCGCTGGCCTATCCGCTGGAAAACCGAGGCCTGCGGCTGATTTCCGCCACCCAGTCGCCCGGCATGACCCAGCGCATCATCGCCAGAGTGCTGGGGCTTTCCATGCATCAGGTTGAAGTCGATGTGCCGCGCTTGGGCGGCGGTTTCGGCGGCAAGGAAGAACAGGCCGCGCCGTTCGCGGCGATGGCGGCACTGGCGGCTCAACAGTTACAACGGCCGGTAAAGTTGACACTACGGCGCGGCGAGGATTGCCAGCTCACCGGCAAACGCCATCCCTACGACGCCGACTTCAAATTGGGGCTGGATGCCTCCGGCAAGATTTTGGCCTATCAAGTCGATTTTTATCAGAATGCCGGTGCGTTTGCCGATTTGTCGCTGGCGATTCTGGAGCGCACGCTATTTCATGCCGGTAACAGCTACTTCATTCCCCATCTGCGGGCCAGCGCGGTTAGTTGCCGGACCCATTTACCGCCGAATACCGCGTTTCGCGGCTTCGGCGGCCCGCAAGCGATGTTCGTGCTGGAGTGCGCGATTTTCAAAGCCGCCAAGATCATGGGCATCGATGCCGGCGAGATTCAACGCCGCAATTTGTTGCGGGAACATCAGATGTTTTACTACGGCATGCCTGCCCAGCGCTGTCTGGCGGAGTCTAGCTGGGATACGCTGCAAACTCGTTTCGACTTAAGCCGGCGCCAATGGGCCATCAACGCATTCAATGCCGGGCATGTGCTGGAAAAGAAAGCGTTGGCGCTGATGCCGGTCTGTTTCGGCATTTCTTTTACCGCGACTTTTTTGAATCAGGCCGATGCGTTGGTGCATGTCTATACCGACGGTAGCGTCGGCGTCAGTTGCGGCGCGGTGGAAATGGGGCAGGGCGTCAGGCGCAAGATCGCCAAGGTCGCCGCGCTCAGTCTTGGTATCGGCGAGCAACGGGTCAAGGTCGAGAGTACCAATACCAGCCGGGTAGCCAATATGTCGCCGACCGCCGCCAGCACCGGCGCCGATCTGAACGGCCAGGCCGTGCGCATGGCCTGTTTGCAAATCAGGCTGCGCCTGCTTGAGATTGCCGCCGGCTTGCTGGGCGATGCCGGCACCGAGCAACTCGACATCGAGCACGGCCGGGTACATAGGCAAGGCCAGCCGACCAAGATTCGCTGGAAACAACTGGTCAGCCAGGCTTATATGGCGCGGACGGGGTTATCGGCGCAGGCGCATTACGCAACGCCGAATCTGTTCTTCGACCGCAGCGTCAATCAGGGGCAGCCATTTGCCTATCATGTCTACGGTTGCGCGGCGGTGGAGGTAGCGCTCGATTGTCTGCGCGGCCGCTATCGTATCAAGCGGGTCAGCATCGTCCACGACAGCGGTCAACCACTGGACGAGAGGGTCGATCATGGCCAGATCGAAGGCGGCGTGGTGCAAGGCCTGGGCTGGATGACACTGGAACAAGTGGTATTCGACCAGAATGGCCGGCTGTTAACCGATAATCTCGGCGCGTATAAAATTCCCGACATGCATTTTGCGCCGGAGATCGACGTGCATTTTCTGGAAGTGGCGGATAATCCGGCGGGCTTGCTGCATTCCAAGGCTGTCGGAGAGCCGCCCTTGATGTACGGCATTGCCGGCTACTTTGCCTTGGTCAAAGCCATACAGGCATTTAATCCGGCTTGGCGGCCGGACTATTGCGCGCCGTTGACGCCGGAAAAAGTTCTGCTGGCGCTGCATGGCTAGCGCTAGCCGCATTTTCAGTTGGCGAAACGCCTTGCGCGGCGGTTTGGTTTACGCGACCGGCGACAGCATCGCCACCCTGATCGGCGGCGAATTTATGCTGCCGCGCGCGCTAGGCGTGCTGGTGTTGGGCGGCACGCTGTACGCCAGCGAAATACCGGCTTATTTCCGCTGGATAGAAACGCGCTTCAGCCGGAGCGGTCGCGGCAACAAGATTAAAAGGGCATTGTTGGCCCAGGCCTTTTTCAATCCGTTATGGATTGCCCGCCATCTGGCATTTATCAAATTATTTTCGGGGCGCGGGTCCGAAATCGATTGGCACTTGCTGGCGATAGGCGTGGACTCGTTCCTGCATATCGTGCCGATAGGCTTGTTGATGAATTATACGATCCAGAATCGGGTGCCGCTAAGTTGGCGATTTTTAGCCAGCGCGTCGTATTCGGCGGTAATGGCGATTTATTTCGCGCTGAGCGAGGTTTGGTTTGGCTGAGCGGGGCGAGCTGTGGCAATGGTTGATAGAGGCGCTGACGCTGGGGCAGCCGGCGGCCTTGCTGGTGGTGGTCGATAGCGTTGGCAGTTCGCCGGGCAAGATCGGCGCCAAAATGGCGGTCAGCGGCCAGGGCTGCGCGGGCACGATAGGCGGCGGGGCCGTTGAATCCGGCATGATCAATATCGCCCGCTCCTTGCTGGCCGAGGCCGACGCCGAGCCGCGATTGTGTCGGCGCGTGCATCATCCGGAAGCTGGTCTTGAGGCCTCCGGGATGATTTGCGGCGGCGAGCAAACCGTGTTGCTCTATCCCTGCCGAAGCGAGGATAGGCGTCTGTTCGAACAATGCTTGGAATATTGCCGGCAGCCTACTTCGTTTGGGTTGAGTATTTTCGCATCGGGCTTGCGTATCGTGCCGATGTCAACCGCAATGTCCCGAGCAAGGTTTGAACACGGCGAACACTGGCGTTATCAAGAAGCGCTGGGGATGCGCCGTAGCGCCTACATTATCGGCGCGGGACATGTCGGCTTGGCGTTATCCAGGGTTCTGGACTGGCTGGATTTCGATGTCACCGTGATCGACGAGCGCGAACAAGCGGAATCGATGCCATTGAACGGCCATGCCCGGCAAAAATGGCGGATACCTTACAGCGACATTGCCGAGCAGGTGCCGGACGGGCCGGACGTGTTTGTGTTCGTCATGACCCATCACTACAGTAGGGACGAATTAGTGCTGGCTCGCTTGGCGCGCAAGCAATTTGCCTACTTGGGCGTGCTGGGTAGCCGCCACAAGGTTAGCCAACTGAAAGCCAGCTTGGCGAACCGTATGTCTACCGAACAACTTGCCAGGCTGCGCGCGCCGATGGGGTTGCCGATCAACAGCCATACGCCCGAAGAGATCGCCGTCAGCATTGCGGCGGAAATTATTCAATTGATCAATTGCGGCCAGTAAGAATTGGAAAACTCGGCATAAATAATACGGCCCACCTCTGTTAAACAACTCAAATCACGATCAAGCTTTTAAAAGTGGCGTAGCGTACAGACCCCAAGCGCTAGGTGTCGGATGATCTTTCGATTATAAGCCGACACGCTAAATCCATTGGGGATGCATCATGAATAAAGCAAAAACACCTGTTCTAACCGTAGCGAACGAACCAGCCCAATTTGGGGAGGAAGTATCGACAATTTCAGTCGGCAACGGCGGCGAGTGGCACCAGTCAGCCATCGACGATCAGCCCACTTTGACGACCAATCAGGGTTTAGCGATTGCCGATAATCAGAATTCTCTGAGAGCTAATCCCAATGGCCCGACGCTGCTGGAAGACTTCATTCTGCGCGAAAAAATCACGCATTTCGACCATGAGCGAATACCGGAACGCATCGTCCACGCCCGTGGTACCGGTGCGCATGGCTTTTTCGAGCTCACCGAATCCCTGGAACAATACACCACCGCCAAAGTGCTGACCGAATTGGGCGCACAAACGCCGCTGTTTACGCGCATATCCACTGTCGCCGGTGGCTCCGGCTCCGCCGATACGCCGCGCGATGTGCGCGGCTTTGCCGTCAAGTTCTACACCAAGGAAGGCAATTGGGATTTGGTCGGCAATAACATCCCGGTGTTCTTCATCCAGGATGCTATTAAATTTCCCGATCTGATTCATGCCGTTAAAATGGAACCTGACCGTGGCTTTCCGCAAGCGGCGTCGGCACATGACACCTTTTGGGATTTTATTTCTTTAACACCGGAAGCCATGCATATGGTGATGTGGGTGATGTCGGACCGCACCTTGCCGCGTTCGTTGCGGATGATCGAAGGCTTCGGTATTCATTCGTTTCGCTTGATCAATGCCGCCGGCGATTCGACCTTCGTGAAATTTCACTGGCGGCCGAAGCTGGGTTTGCAATCCACCCTCTGGGATGAGGCGGTGAAAATAGCCGGTGCCGACTCCGACTTTCATCGTCGCGACATGTTCGAAGCGATCAGCGCCGGCAACTTCCCGGAATGGGACTTGGCGGTGCAATTGTTCACGCAAGAAGATGCCGATGCCTTCCCGTTCGATCATCTCGATCCTACCAAACTGATCCCGGAAGAGTTGGTGCCGTTGCGGGTTATCGGCCGCATGGTATTGAATCGCTGGCCGGACAATTTTTTCGCGGAAACCGAACAGGTGGCGTTTTGCCCGTCTCATGTGGTGCCTGGCATCGATTTCTCCAACGATCCCTTATTGCAGGGCCGGCTGTTCTCCTATCTGGACACGCAACTATCCCGGCTGGGCTCAGCGAATTTTCACCAAATCCCGGTCAATGCACCGCAGTGTCCCTTCGCCAATCACCAGCGCGACGGTCACATGCAAATGGCGCAAGCGCGCGGGCGGGTGGCTTACGAACCCAATACGCTGGCAGTTGATTCGCCACGCGAACAAGCGGCCAACGGCTTTCGCAGTGCGTCGATTGATGAGAGTGGTGCCAAGGGGCGAATTCGACCCGAGAGCTTTGCCGATCATTACAGTCAGGCCAGGCAGTTTTATCTGAGTCAGTCTGCCTACGAACAAGCGCATCTGGCCTCGGCCTTGGTCTTTGAACTATCCAAGGTAGAACATCCGCATATTCGTGCCGCGATGGTCGGTCACCTACGTCATATCGAACAAGACCTTGCGCAGCGGGTAGCCTCCGGCCTAGGTCTGATTGAATTGCCGCCAGCGCCAACTGCGGCGGTGGCGATCCAGGAATTGGAGTCATCGCCGGCGTTACAGCTGATCGGTAACATGAAGAATACACTTGAGGGTCGGAGTGTTGGGATATTGATCGCGGAGGGTTCGGATGCGGCAAGTATTGCCGCTGTGCAGCAAGCTGTGACCAACGCCGGCGCAACAAGCAAAATTGTCGCCACGGTAATAGCTGAAGCCACACTCGCTGACGGCTGGCTGATGAAAGTCGATGGCCAATTGGCGGGTACGCCGTCAGTAATGTTTGACGCGGTCTCCATCCTCCTGACCGAACATGCCGCCGCGTCATTGGCCAAAGAAGCCGCCGCCATTGATTTCGTGCGCGATGCGTTTGGTCATTTGAAAGCGCTAATTGTTGACGAGGGCGGCGCAGTCTTACTGACCACGGCGAATATTAAACCTGATGGCGGCGTGTTTAACATCGATTGCGTGGATGATTTCATCGCTGCTGCCAAGACCCGGCAGTGGGAGCGCGAAGCCAGTATCAGAACACTGGCTTGATAATTTCGCTATCCAAAGCATGTGCCTCACCTTTGACTTCCAGGCACAAAGCTTTTAATTCGTTTTGGTTGTTAAAGGTGGCATTTTTGAGTTTCTTATTGGTGCCAATCCCGTCGCCAAACTCTACCGCCAGCGTTCTCAAATAACCAATGAACTGCAAACTGATAAGCCTAACCCGAATATTTTTAGTCATGTTACTAATAGGGTTATTTGCTTTTGGCAGTATGCTACTAATTTTTGCCTATTCCGATAATGCTAGGATTTGGTTTATTGAGAATAGCGTTAATACCCAAAAGTTAAAGCTTGATATAAAAGGCAAAACTATTTTTGAATATGGCTGGCAACCTGAACTGACTCTTCGTAATATCTCAATCAAAAATACGGCTTGGCCGAGTCCTGAAAATGTTGCACAAATCGATAAATTAACATTACAAATTTCAATTTCAAAGCTTTTTCATGGTGAAATATTCATTAATGATTTAAGCATTAGCAAGCCGGAGTTATTCCTATTAAAAAATAAAAAAAATGATGCAAACTGGCGTTTTTCTGGCCCGAAAGCTGATTCAAGCGCTCTTGAGTTACCGGTTATTTTCGAGAATCTTCATATTATTTCTGGAATATTTCATTATTATGATGAAATCCGTGATATGAATTTTGAAGGGAATATAGATTCCTTGATAGGCTCTGGTGGCTGGCAACTGCCGATTATCATTGAAAGTAAGGGCAACTACCAACACAAAACGCTAAATATCCAGGCTGCTGCCGGTTCCTATGCAGAATTAGGCTCAGAAAATAATCCCTATCCTATCAAGTTGAATATGGTGTTCGGCCAAACGGAAATAGCTATTCTCGGCACAGTGATTCATCCTCTGCAAGCGCCTGATCCAAAGCTTAAGCTTTCTTTTACAGGAGCTGATATTGCCGAATTATTTCCTTTAATCGGCATCCCGTTACCACCTAGCTCAGCCTATAAAATAACGGGGGATTTAAGCCGTCAGGATAGCACTTGGCGCTTTGATCATTTTAATGGTGAAATTGGTCATAGTGATTTGCAAGGAACAGTTCTAATCAATCCAACACTTGAACTCTTGTATTTCGATATGGATTTGTTCGCTAAAACGCTTGACCTTGCCGATTTAAGCGGATTTATTGGCGGCGAACCCAGCCACACAGATCAAAGTGTTACTGAAGATAATACTTTGATACCCGAGCGTCATTTCGATTTTAAACAAATTCATGCCGCCAATGGCAAGGCTCGGCTTCGAGCCACGAATATCATTAACAAGGAAATCCCCCTAACCAACTTTGACGGTCAAATATCGCTCAATAATGGTGTGTTGAAATTCGAACCTGTCATGTTCGGAATTGACGATGGACGGGTAAATCTTTGGATGTCAGCCTATGGATCTCAAAACACGGCAGATGTTGACATCCAAATTAATGTGATTGACCTACCTTTGAGCAAGCTAATCAGGGAAGTTAAAGATATTCAGAAAACATTGGGAAAAATTAACGGTAAATTGAAAATAAAAGGGTCTGGCAATTCACTTAAAGCTATACTTTCAAGTTCCAATGGAGAAGCGTATTTAGTGCAACACGATGGTAAAATTAGCGCTTTGATAGTAGAGTTGATAGGTTTAGATATTTTCCACGCTCTTGGCTACTATATCTCGGGAGATACTCAAATTCCTATTCTCTGCGCGATTGTTGACGTCGATATTAAAGACGGGATTGGTCAGTTAAAAACTTTATTGCTGAATACCAAGGATAGTGTTGTTCATGGCAATGGCTATTTGTCATTTAAAAACGAAACATTTGAAGTAGCGATCACCCCTTATCCGCGTGATTTTAGTCCGCTTACCCTTCGTTCCACCTTAAATGTTTCCGGCACTATATTAAAACCAAAATTTTCAATTGACCCTTTGTCTACTCTCATGCTGCTACCGCCGATAGATATAGGCGAGGTTGAAAACATTGATTGCCAGAAAATGATACGGCAGGCAACGGATTAACTTTGGGTACGTTTAAATAAACGAAACTAAAGTTCATTAGGTGCATTATAAGCGATCGCTATTGTGTGTCACTCGCGGACTAACTGCCAGTTTATCTTGCCTGACCTTGGGATTATTGGTGATCGATTGCTGCGTTTACATGGACAGCAGTTGATTTTCGAATTTGATCCGGGCTTGTTTTTGCTGAGTCTTCAACTCTCAATACTGACATTATGCCTCTACGATTAGCTTCTGAATCCATTGTTAATTTAATGGTTAAGTTTTTTTGCGCAACGCCAATGGGCGGCATTAAAGTCGACTTCCGCGATAGCTTCTTTTTCCATGCAAAACCAATACTTGGCGGGCTTCAATTCCGTTTTGCACGAAGCGGATAGTGATGCTATTGCGGCTTTTTCGGTTCCTTTTTCTTTTTCCTGTTGTTCGAAGCGCTGAGTGGCGCGTAGGCAGATATCGTAAGCTCCGCCTTGCGTGTCCGCAGAGTCGCCATTGGCTTTTTCCGAGGTCGTTTGTGATTCGGTGTCAGAAGGCTGGACGGGCGAACTTTGAGCGTCATTAAGCACTTCGGCCCTACAAAGCATGGGAAAAGTGATGAGCAGGATAAATCCGACAATTAATTTATACATGTTAGAACTCCCTTTAAGAACGATTTTCAAGGAAAAGCGATTACGCCGTATGTATATACCGTTCTGCTTCAGGATGTCTGTACGATTAATCACATAGCGTCTTGTGATGTGCAGTTTTTGTCTTAACTGACCAAGGTTGAAATGAGGTTTTCTGGGCGTTCGCTTTGGGTGATTGGTTCGAATTATCTACCGCAACGGAGATGAGACTCGTCAGAGGCGGAGAACATGTCGCTTTTCAACGCCCAGTCCTATGTGCAGTACCGCACTGAATCATTTCATTTTTATCGGTACTGTTTTTACCGTGCGACGAGAATTGTTATTAGACCTTTGGGTAACAGCAACGAATTGTCAGGAAACCGTGATGAAACATAAACAGACTAATCAGCAAACCGAAGAAACCCCATCTGTAAGTGAGAATGTAATTAATACCCAACGGGACCAAGACGATATTGAGGTAGATAGATACCCACAGCAGAATGTCGGCAAGAGGCAAAATGGGTTTAGTGATGTCAGGGAAAAAATCAAGAAAACCCACAAAAACGATTGGCATTGATCGGCTCAAGCCCTCTCAGAAGGTTGGTCCGGTTTGTTTCAAGAGGCGTTGCAAGAGAAACCTTAAGTTGCAAGCCTGTTTCGATGTCCACGGAAATTCTGAATAATTCAGCAACCAATGTTGGATGCTGAACGGATCAGAACCCCCCAATCTCTAATAAGCTACGCTATCGAACAGACTAATTTTTAGACTTGATTTTTGGTTATATCTGGTCTGAGTGTACGTTTTCGTATCACTGGACTTCAGACCCCGATTCCAACTGTTTTGGGAACTCATTATTGCAATGATAGGGTACCTAAACTGTTCATTTGCTTCAAGTTGGTGGCCATGCAAAAAAATACCCCTTATATTCTTTTTCTGACCTTCGTTTTGTTAGTGACGGTATCTTTTTTTCTATTGATTAAAGATTTTTTATTAGCTTGTTTTTGGGCCATCATTCTGGCGGTAGTTTTTCATCCTGTTTATCAGTGGATTAAACACTATTTTAAAAACTCAGAAATACTGCCGTTGTTTTTGACCATGATGATGATTATTCTGGTTTTTGTTCTTCCTTTGTTGACCTTAACCTTGATGATAACGGATGAAAGCACAGCCTATTATCAAAAGATACAAAACGGGGAAATAAATCCTCAAGTTTATTTTCAAGATACTCTCGCGCTTCTTTTGCCAATATTCAATAAGCTTTCACATATGGAAGCAGTAAGCGTTGAGCAGATAAGCGCCTCAGCAGGGAATGCCTTTACCCAAGCAGTAAAATATATAGCGCAACAACTCCCCGCATTGACCCAGAACCTATTAAATCTGATCGTTCAGGTTGCCCTAGCTTTCTACATTCTATTTTTTCTATTGCGGGATGGCCAACAATTGATAAGAAAACTCATGTCCTTAATCCCAATAGGTGACAGGATAGAAATAGAGTTATTTGAGCGTTTCACCAGCGTAGCTCGAGCGACTGTCAAAGGCGGATTACTAGTCGCTGTCATTCAGGGCAGTATCGGGGGATTATTATTTTGGTTTGTAGGCATTCCAGCAGCTTTTTTATGGGGTATGTTAATGATAGTTTTATCGTTATTACCTATAGGCAGCGCTCTAATTTGGACTCCTGCCGCGATCATTTTATTTTTACAAGGACAAACTTTAAAAGGAACTATCGTTTTGGCAATCGGTATTTTAGTCATTGGTATGATTGATAATTTTCTGAGGCCACGGCTGATAGGTAAAGACAGTAAAATGTCGGATTATTTGGTATTGGTATCCACTCTGGGTGGATTAACCTGGTTTTCCTTAACAGGATTTGTACTAGGCCCCATTATTGCGGCTTTATTTATTACCTGTTGGGAGATCCTGGGAAAAGAAAGCCAGGTAAGTAACCGTCAATAACTTAATCAGCGTTATCAATCTCAAAGAATATCCATTTAACCCGCGCATGCGTTTGCTTGATTTGCCGTTCCATCGCATTAATTTCATCAACTGCATTCATCACGATCATATCGGGTTGGAGTTCGGCTTTAATGGTAACCATGACATTATTGCCGTGATTGATCGCCCATACATTCAGTACCTGTAGTACACAGGGCTGATTCTCCAGATATTGCTGTACGTTATCGCTGATATCAACAGCCGCCTCACCGAGCAGCAAAGAGTGCACCTCTGTGCCCACCACAACGGCAACTGTAATCAATAAAACCCCGATTAAAATCGAGCCTACGGCATCATAGGCGGTATTGCCGGTAATCATTGTCAGGCCCAGCATTACCAGCGCAATCCCGAGTCCAGCCAAGGCTGCCAGGTCTTCACCTGTAACCACCATCAATTCGCTGGACTGAGTATCTTTAAACCATTGCCACAGTGAGCGGACGCCTTTCTCTGGTTGAATTACCGCCAGCGCCTTTTTTAAAGAAAAATATTCCAAACCCAACGCAATCAGCAAAACAAGCAATGCGACACCCTCATTTTCAACAGTATGCGGGTGCATATATCGCTGCCATCCTTCATGAATGGAAAACACGCCACCTACGGAAAACAAGATGAATGCCACCATCATGGACCAAATATAAGATTCCCTTCCAAAACCCATGGGATGTTTACGGGTCGCTTCTTTTTCAGATCGTTTCATACCGATGAACAATAGTACTTGGTTTCCACAATCGGCATACGAGTGAATGGCTTCGGCTAATAGAGAACTAGAACCCGTCCAGAATGCAGCACCGGTTTTTGCCGCTGCAATGCCTAAATTCGCAGCAAATGCATAAAGAATGGCGATGGTTGGGTTGGGAGATGGCATGGATGAATTTTATTCAGTTAGGTTGGAATAAAATTTGCCCGAGAGTTCAAAGTAAATTGGGAAGCGTTATCAAGAACAGAGAATCATCTATATTTGTCATCATTGACATTGCCAACAACTCCCGCTGTTGCGATAAAACGTAGAGCATCCTCAACAGACATATCTATTTCTGTTACATTTCCCCGTGACATAATGACGGTGTTGCCCCCCATCTGATAACTGAATGGCAAATATACGGCAATCTGGTCATCGGCAATAAAAGTATGTAAAACTTCTTCAAAGTCTGAAACGGTGACAAAACCTATTTGTTGACCATTGCCGGGAGGTACATTAATTAGAACTACCTGTTTAAATTTTCCTTTGTTTTTACTGGAAAAAAGAGAACTGAAATCGCGTATTGTTGTATAAACGCTTTTAACAACAGGAATTTGGATAACAAGTTCTTCCAAGTTATTGAACAGGCTTCGTAACGTTCGAGATTCTAGGAAAGCCCCGAAAAAAAACACTAGAGGAAGACCTAACACAAACCCCAAGCCCTTTATATACCAACTGTCAGGGAAGAAAAATTTGAATATATTCCCCAGTGCCAATTCTGCAGTACCGGCAAACCAGATAAGCAAATAAAGAGTGAATGTAAGGGGAATAATAGCGATTAACCCTTTGAAAAAAATTTTACTAATCGGTTTCATATTAACAGTCCAATTATCGTAATTCATAAGCTAGATAATAATTAAGGGGGATAGTTGGCTCGCTCCTATACCTTGTATACCCTATGAACCTCACCGCAAGCATAAATTGCATCTTACATTCAATTCAGTTTTTCTCTAACAGGACTTTAAGCGCGTATTTTTCCCGGTCGATTTCTCCCCGGGTACGGATACCAAACCGGCGCAAGAGGGGTAAGGGAGGACACCATCCTTGTATGCCATGCTGCAACAGAAACGGCAAAACAATGCCGGGCAGAAATAACCATTTTCGATTTTTGATTAAACCGAGAATCAGACCGGATAGAGCTAAAGTAGAGGCATTGACTTCAAGCACTCGTTCTATATCCCATTCCTTATCCAGCATTTGAATACGCTCAAGAATTTCTGCCTTGCATTTGCCCTTATAATGTTGAGTATTGATATCTGTTTGAAGATCTATTTCTTCGTTGACATCGGAAGCGGTGGAGCTACGAACGCGATCCAGGCTTGATCTTGTTGAATCTTCAGCATGAAATAGTGACATTGGCGACTCCCTTAAAAACATCAAAAACCTTTATTTAAAGGCCGGTAACGGAATAAATAAAGCCAGCACGAATTAATTTGAATCCACGCTGGCTTCATTTAAAAACTGCGCGCTAAGGTAAGGACGAAAAACTAATCAGTTTCGGTGGCCAAAAGCCGATCCAAAGCACGAATATGAGCTTGTTGAGCAGGCAGCAACTGCGTTTCAATCAAAGAGCGAATCTCTAAAGGCAGTTCAGTCTCCTGCAACGCTTCCTCATATGCTTCTGCGCCACTTTTTTCGCCGCTCTGTAAAGACTTGAGTGCCACCTCTTTACCCAGCAGATTAGCGCCTCCCTGGACTATTTGCGCCCAAGTGCCCCAAGCTCCTGAATCCTCGCAGGGAGTTCCTCCCAGTTGACTGATGAGCGTCTGTAAACTGGAAACGGCCTCTTTATGATCCTCATAAATGGGCCTAAGATCCTTCGATTCGCCCAATGCGGCATCTTCGGCAAGTTTGTCCTGCACCTGTTGATAGGTTTCCGTTGCAGATAATTCGTCTTTTAGAAATTTGTTGAGTGTGTCTATGGTATGCATAATTAAACTCCTGGTTGATTATTTTTTTGACGACATGCAATCGCGGCATCAAGCTTAAACTGACGATTCTCCCGTCGAGGAAATATCCTCGGCATGGGCGGCCTCAAAGATTTTTTTTGCTTTATCAACCCCTTCGCTGCTTGTCGTATGGACAGAAATCAAAGCATTGCCTCCGGTGATTTTTCCTTCATAGCGTTTGGCTTCGTACTCCGGAATACCCAGTCCGATTAAACCGCCCGTCAAACTTCCAGCGGTAGCACCTACTGCTGCTCCGCTCAAGGCGCCCATAATGGGTCCTGCGGCGATAAAGGGACCCACGCCTGGAATAGCCAGCGCACCAATCCCGGCTAACAATCCGAGTACACCGCCAGTACCTAAACCCACTGACCCACCAATCGCCGCTCCTTCCGGTGCCTTGGTGTGCTTTTCATGCGCAAAATCTTGGGTGCTGGATTTGTCGGGAAACAGCACCGATATATCATTATTTGAAAAACCTGCGGCAATCAGGTCATTAACAATACTCTCTCCCTGATCGGTATTTTGGGCGATACAGAAAACTGCTTTAGTCATGTGATTCTCCAAGGCCTTTATGGCGCTTAATATTCAAGGTTATTATTTACCTGCAGTACACCAGGCGTTTGCTTGGCGATATCTTGCAGTTTAATTTTCTCGGCTTCATTTTTTACAGGCCCGCGCAAAGTCACGGCTCCATTACGGGTAATGATTTTTATATTTTGCGCATTAACTGAAAATGACTCATTTTTAATCACAGCTTGCCGGATGGCCGCTGTAATTTTGATATCGCCTTCGTTTTCCTTTTGATCTTCCGGGGTTAACGTCGAGTTATCCTTGTCGCGAACGTTGATCTCGGTATTTTCCAATGTTGAGTCGGCCGCAAGATAGATGGCGCTATTCTGTTCGGCTCGAACAGTACCCGTCATCATTATTAAACTGCCTGTCAAAGTGAACGTAACTAACAATAAGCGTGTTGACATATTTAGCTCCTAAATAGTGAGTGTTTCTTTTTCGAAATAATTGAATGGCAGGCTTTATTCTTTTGTTTCAACGAATGACCACCCACTTGATCTAACGACAAATGTCATCGTTAAATCGCTGTTGCTTGGTAAAACCTGTTCTCGGAACCAGGTTCATGGTCTAGCGCCCGCTCAACAGCCGGCTTAACAGAAAACCGGCTCCGACGGCTATACCTAATGAAGTGGCGGGATTTTTATCAATGTAACCGCGGCAATCTTCTAAAAACTGCTGCTCCACGTTTTTCAATTGCTCGCCTTTTTGACCCAGCACTTCTGCTGCCTGAGAGGTTGCATTGGCTACTTTGTCAACGGCCGAGTGAGCGCCTGATCTAATTCGGTCAACGGTGTCATCGACAGTGTTGGTATTGTTTGTTGCTTCCATAATGGATTCCTTATAAAAAAGAAAAAGGATCGGTTGGTTTCAAAATCTGATGATGTCAACACCATGCTAATTACACATGGCACGCCGACCTTAACAGTCTTTTAAATGGCTGCAGGTGGACAGAGCGATTAATGATTGAAAAATAAATAAATAATGACCAAAACAATCACCGGCACGCCCAGCAGCCAACCTATAAAATATTTACCCATGACATATCTCCTAAAATATTCGTGTATATAATTCTATTTATTGGATTTGGCTTACATTCAAACAGGCTGTTTAAAGACATCAAGAAGCAAGCTGGGTTAAAGTTTCTAGGAAAATCGTCTTAGAGTCGGTGCGTTGTCGCACATTGAAGATGAATTTCTTTATCTGCCCAGAATTAGATTTTTTGAAAATTATTTTGACATCCCCGATTTCTTTTTTAGTTCAATTTTCATTCGGTAAAACCTCCAATATCTGTATAGATGACAAGATACGGTTGACGTTCTGGACTTAGGTGTAAATGCACGACGTAATTGAGCAACAAGCCATCAATGTGCTTTGCCGTACCGACCAAATCATAGTTTGCAGGTAGGCTATCCAAATAGCCATTCAGCCATTTAATCATTAGCGGTGTTCAAAGCCGCAAGTTGATCTTTCACGAATTAACCATTTGACTTTGTTTACGCAGCAAGATCAGGAGCCATCACTATGAGTAATTCAGACATCACCGTTGCCGATTACCTGATATTTCGACTGAAAGAGATAGGCGTGGATCACCTGTTTGGTGTGCCGGGCGACTTTGTGCTGGGATTTTTCAATCAGGTTTTGAAAAGCGACCTGGCCTATGTCGGTACCTGCAATGAACTCAATGCAGCCTATGCTGCTGACGGCTACGCACGTATTCGGGGTATTGGCGCATTTTCTTCAACCTATGGCGTGGGTGAGTTAAGCGCGCTCAACGGTGTGGCGGGCGCATTCGCGGAGAGAGTGCCCATAGTAGTAATCACCGGTTCTCCGGCGACGATTAATTTCCGCAACCGGCCATTGCTGCATCACACATTAGGCGATTATCAGATTCCGCTGCGAATATACGAGAAAATTACGGCCGCCTCGACTGAACTGGTTTCTGCTGATATGGCACCCGCCGAGATCGACCGGGTGTTATCGGTGTGTTTTTCTCATCAACTACCGGTCTATATAAGTCTTCCCGCTGACGTGGTGATGATGAAATGCCGTTATCCTGAGGCTTTCCTGTTCCCGCCTGACCTCGGTAGTGATCCTGATGTGCTCGCTGAGGCGATCAATGAAGCCACGAAGATGCTAAACAATGCCGATAAACCAGTGGTGATTGGCGATGTGGAGTTGATACGATTTGAACTGCAAAAACCATTCGCAGATTTTCTTGAAAAAACCGGCTTTCCCTATGCCACCATGATGTTGGGCAAAAGCGTTCTGTCAGAACAACATCCACAATTCATCGGTTTATATGAGGGAGAACGGAGCCGCGACTACGTAAAAAATCGAGTAGAGTCTGCCGACTGCATATTGCAGCTCGGGGCATTGCTCACCGATTTTAACACCGGTGGTTTTACCGCCAAGCTTGATGATGTGAAAACGATCAGCGTCAACAGCCGTTCCCTTCAGATCAAACATCATGTTTACGAGAACGTGTCACTTCATGACTTTATCCTTGGGTTGACCAAAAGTCTTACCCGACGCGATTCGACAACCCTGGATATCCGATCGGCGGTCGATGGCTGTGTTCATCGCCGTTCGGAACAATACTCTGCTGATGGACAAAAACCGCTGACCATCAAGCGATTCTTCGATCGCATGAGTCATTTTATAGAAGACGATGCGATTATCGTTGCAGAAACCGGCGTATCGCTATTCAGTGCTGCCGAATTACTGCTGCCCAAAGGCGCCACTTTTATCGGGCAAACATTTTATGGTTCTATCGGCTACAGCATAGGAGCCACCCTAGGTGCCGCTATAGCGGCAAAAGCCAGACAGGTCGTTCTATTCGTGGGGGATGGTTCTTTTCAAGTAACCGGCCAGGATCTGTCAACGATGATCCGCAACCATCTCAAGCCCGTTATATTTCTGATCAATAATGAAGGCTACACGATAGAGCGAGTCATTAGCGACCATCCCTACAATGATCTCCAGCCCTGGCAGTATCATAAACTGGTGGAGGTGTATGGCGGTGGATTAGGTGTTGATGTCCACACCGAAGGAGAGCTTGAAGAGGCATTGGCTATAGCAACTAGGTCTGATCAATTGATATTCATTGAAATTCACACTGGGCGACTGGACTGCCCCGAATCGCTTATTAGCGCGGGACAGTCTTTAGCCATAGCTAATCAGTTAGATTAACTGGCATGTAAAATAGTCAGGACTAATCGAATAGGATTAAATCCATAAAACTCACTGAACGGCTGAGTTGCCAATGCGTCCTTGCATTGGCTTATAACAACTTACTTAACTTCACCTTCTCGTTTGGTTTCCATTTTCAGGTTTTGGTATTCATGCTGCTCTAGCTTGCCATCATTTCCCGCATCGACTTTGTCGAAGGTCTGCAGCAAGTAAGGGAAGTTTTGTAATTCACTTTTCGTCACGAAATGATCGCCATTGACATCGGCTTCGGCAAATGTGGGTAACTTTCCCTTGCCATCCGCTGATTTTTTGGCAGAATTAGTTTGCGAATTTTGATTACCTGAATTTGACGTCTCGGCGTATGCAGGATTAATCACAATAGAAAGTCCAATACCTATCAGCGTGGCTATACGGATCATATTGGGTGCCAAACTGGTATTGTTAGATGATTTTGTAGTGTGTTTTTTTATATTCATAGTAGTTTTACTTTGATGGTTAATAGTCGGATTTTTGAAAAAAATCTTTCAAAAAACATTTTTTTACTTGTCTTGTATATTTAATTAGAATTTCTAAAAAATAACTCTACTGAAAATTTTGAAATATATTTTTCATTATTGGCTTTACATCATATTTTTAAGCCAAGTCAATTAATTTATACCAACTGAACTGTAATCTAAATCATTCATTCCAGTCGGTTCGGTGGCGTACATAATTATTTTTCAAAGATCTGCGTTTTCGGTAATTCTGAAAAAATAAGTTATCAATGTGCGATGCCGAACGGATCAGCAGCACTAATCGCTATATAGTATTCAATAGTTAAAGGGGGGCGGATTCAAAACCGAAGTGCAACACCCGAAATGCCAGTAAGGTATGCACATGGAAATCAGCACAAAACAGTATCAACAGCTTCAGCCTGAAGAGCGCGTCACGATTAGCAGTCTGAAGCAACAAAACTACGGTGTTCGTGCCATAGCACGGGTGCTGAAACGTCCCGCCAGCACCATCAGCCGAGAACTGGGTCGTAATAGCACATCCGATCATTACGGCAGTGTCCAAGCGCACCAGGCCTGTCAACATCGGCGGCGACAATCCAGACCTCGACAGAAACTGCAGGTTGACGGCGTGTTATTTGGCGTTGTTCAGCATTTCCTTCAGCAAGGCTGGTCACCGGAGCAGATTGCTCTGGCGCAGGCCGCGCTCTATCCCAAAGGCCATGAGTATCGCGTGTCACACGAAACCATCTACAACTGCATCTATGCCCAGCCGGTCGGCACATTAAAACGCGATCTGATTGCCTGTCTACGCCAGGCCAAAAACAAACGTGTGCCCCGCAGCAAAGGCCAAGACCGTCGCGGCCAGATACCGGACATGCTCAGCATCCACCTGCGGCCACCTGAAATCGAAGACCGCCAGTTTCCAGGGCATTGGGAAGGCGATCTCATCAAAGGCGCGGGCAATGCCAGTGCCGTCGGCACCTTGGTGGAGCGAACTAGTCGATTGCTGATGCTGATCAAACTGCCCCATCCACAGCCTGCCAGCGCCGCCAATGTGCTGCAAGCCTTTACCGATAAGCTCAACAGCATTGCCCAACCAATGCGGCTGAGTATGACCTATGACCAAGGGCGCGAAATGGCTTTACACAAGCAGCTTTCGGCCAATACCGGCATTGCTGTGTACTTCTGTGATCCCCATAGCCCTTGGCAACGCGGCTCCAACGAAAACATGAATGGCCTGGTTCGTCAGTATTTGCCTAAGGGTACTGATCTGTCAGGCTACACCCAGCAACAACTCGATGCGATTGCCGATCAAATTAACGCTCGCCCCCGAAAAGGTCTTGGGGTACGCTGTCCGCTCGCTGTTTACAGGGAATTGCTGCTGAACAGCTCGCAACAGTCAACTCTCTTTCATTAATATCGAGGTGTTGCACTTCGGTTTTGAATCCGCCCTTTGGCCTTATCAAACCTAGCAACTGGAGATGCGCCAGTAAAGATTTATCCCCGAACAGACCAAGTGGCGACTCCGTCAGAGGAAACTAAGACCCAAGGTTGGATTTATTTTTATGCCCCCCCAGGCGATTATGATTTAGAGGTAACAACTTATCAGTCTGCTTCCGAATCATCATATATAACACCCTTATCTAAACATTTTGTACTTCATGTCAGGCAGGATGTAAAAATAATTTATGGGGGTTCCCTCGGCAGTAAATGTCACGATACAAAATATGGGTTATTGGTAAATTGCGACGTAGTTGATGCCATTCATGATGAAACGGAAGCAGCAAAATTGATCACCCAAGAGTTCTTCGCAGACTCAAAGCCGTTCGTTACTGAATTGCTTCAACCTTTGGCAATCAATAGGACTTTAGCCGATTTACAACCAATTGGTTTGGTGATTCAACAGCAGGGTGAATTATTTACTCCACCATGGGTTAGACGGGGGATGAGCCGTTTCACAGGTATTGGCGATCCAGGCAAGGCTTATAATCCACCATCTCCTAACTTTAGCGGAGGTGGATGCGGTCAAGCATGTGCTGGTATATTAATGTTATATCTTATGTATTTACCCGTTGGCGCTTTAATAGGAGCTGGTTATGGTGAATATACGGAAGCAAAGTGGCAGCCCTGTATTTCATCTTTGCAACAAGAGTTGGCGCATTACGATTTTCCCACCAAGCTTGGCGATGCAATTATTCAAACATTCCCCAAAACATTTTCACCTGCTCCTCTCAATCTCAGTCATTCTCTAAATCAAATGGAAGAGGCTAGTCTTCATGGACTGAAGACGATTTTAAAAGCAGATATTCAGCGTATTCAACTTCGAGAATGCGCAAAAGACGGCACGTTTTGCATGGAGTTTGCCATGCATTTTACTGTCAACGATATCAAGTCAGGTCAAGTGTTATTCGGAAAAACTATGATTTATAGCGAATCTGAAGCTAGCATACAAGATAGACCTTATGAAGTACGAACTCAAAAATCTCCATCTTGTTATGTAATGAATGCCTACTGTGGTAATGATAAAATAGTTTTTCAAAGTCAAATTAAAGAAGCCATGGATATACTGGCTCATGAAATGTTAAATACCTTAAGAGATAAGAATGATAAAACAGAAAAAGATAATTAAAGGTGCCGATAATGGGAATTCCTCTATTGGAAATAAGAGTAAATACCTCATGCTTTGAGTGGCTGCTTTCTCCCAATACTTGCTATTCAAAATGAGAAAATACATTCAATTGAGCGTCTCAGATTGGCCGTCACTTGCCGTACTCTACGGTTATAAGTGGGCACTGAAGTTTTTTCCTAGTTCTGGTAGAAAATCCGGTATTTTTCAGTAATTATGCCGCCCGATACTCGTGCTTCCCGCATTTGGCGCGGGTTTTCGGAAAGGGCTTCCCAGCCCCACCGAAAACGAGCGGTAGGCTCGAAAAAGTGGGGGCAGGCTCTCCTTTCCCTCCCCCGAGGGCATTTCTCGCCAATTACTGCGATGCTCGGACGGACTAAGGGGATTAACGGCATGCTTCGGCATTTTTCCGCTTCTCCGAACCATTGTAGGCAAACGGAACACCCATCAGTTTGAATCACCCCAGTTTCGCGCCGTTTTTCTTAGCGGGGCGGGACGGTGGTACAATGGCCGTTCCCAGAATGACTTTTGAATTGCAATCATGATGTTATCTTTCCGTTCAACATTTAGCCTTTTTGTTGGGCTGCTTTTATTTCTGGCTGTGCAAAGCTTGCAGGCCGCCGGTCCGATATTTACTCCGGCCGCGCCCAGTATTGCCGGTACCAGTTATTTTTTGATGGACTTTAACAGCGGCCGCATTCTGGCTGAAAAAGATCCGGACAAACGGGTGTCTCCAGCCAGTTTGACCAAGATCATGACCGTATATGTGGTATTTCGCGAGCTGAAATCTGGCCATTTGACCATGGACGAAAAAGTCACCATCAGCCAAAACGCCTGGGAAACCGGCGGCTCGAAGATGTTTGTCGAGGTCAATAAACAGGTGTCGGTGGAAGACTTGTTGCAGGGCGACATCATCCAGTCGGGCAATGATGCCAGCGTGGCCCTGGCCGAGCATGTGGCCGGCAGCGAGCAGACCTTTGCGACGATGATGAACGAGCAGGCCTCACGCTTGGGCATGGTCAATAGTCATTTTGAGAGCAGCACCGGTTTGCCCACGCCCAACCATTACAGCAGTGCCCGCGATCTGGCCTTGCTGACGCAAGCCTTGATCAAGGAATTTCCGGAATATTACCGCTGGTTTTCGCAAAAAGAATTCACCTATAACAATATTACCCAGCAAAACCGCAACCAATTGTTGTGGCGGGATCAGACCGTGGACGGCGTCAAGACCGGCTTTACCGACGATGCCGGTTATTGCATGGTGTCCTCGGCTAAACGCGACGATATGCGGCTGATCGCGGTGGTGATGGGAACCTCCAGCCCCAATGCGCGCGCCAACGAAAGCCAGTCGTTGTTGAACTACGGCTTCCGTTTCTTCGAAACCCATCGCTTGTATGAAGCCGGTACCGCCTTGGCCGAAGCCAGGGTTAGGAAAGGAGAGACCTCCAAGCTGTCGGTGGGGGTGGCCGAAGATATTTATGTCACCGCGCCGCGCAAGCATTTCAATGAACTGAAGGGCGAAACCCAAGTCGATAAAGCCATTCTGGCGCCGATCAACAAGGGCGACACGGTCGGCAGCCTGAATGTGACTTTGGCCGGTGAAACCATTCTGAGCAAGCCCTTGGTGGCGATGGATAGTATTGCCGAAGGTGGTTTTTTCCGCCGTTTGTATGACGCCGTCTTGGTCATGCTGGAGAAATAATGGCCGACACAGTCTATTTAAACGGCGAATACCTGCCGTTGGCGGATGCCAAGGTTTCGGTGCTGGATCGCGGTTTTTTGTTCGGCGATGGGGTTTACGAAGTCATTCCGGTTTATCGCGGCCGTTTGTTCCGGTTCGAGGACCATATCGCGCGGCTGGATAACAGTCTGCGGGCGATTCGCCTGGAACTGAGCAAAAGCGCGGATGAATGGCGGGCGATTTTTGAACCCATGCTCGACAGCGGCAAGGATCAATACATTTATTTGCAGATTACCCGCGGCTACGCGCCTAAGCGCGATCATGGCTTTCCCGAGCATGTGGTGCCGACCGTGTTTGCAATGTGTAACGAGATCAAGCCGTTTGCCGGTCGCATCAGCGGGGTCAAGGCCGTGACGCTGGACGATACTCGCTGGCAACTGTGCCATGTCAAAGCCACGGCCTTGTTGGCCCATGTGTTGTTGCGGCAGGAAGCGCTGGATCAGGATTGCGCCGAAGCGATATTGGCCAGAAACGGTTATGTCACCGAGGGCGCCGCCAGCAATTTATTTGCGGTGATCGACGACCAACTGATCACGCCGCCGAAAACCAACGAAATTCTGCCGGGCATTACCCGCGATGTGATATTGGAACTGGCCGAGGCTCATCAAATCCCGTGCCGGGAAGATGTGATCGCGCTGGAAGCCTTGGAAAACGCCAGCGAAATCTGGGTGACCAGCTCCACGCGTGAAATCGTGCCGGTGGTCGAATTGGATGGCCGCATCGTGGGCGATGGCGAGCCGGGGCCGGTTTTTCAAAAAATGGACCGGTTATTTCAAGCCTATAAACAATCGTTAGCATGAGCGAAACAGATAGTCTTTTAGAATTTCCCTGCCAGTTCGCGATCAAGGCGATGGGTAAAAGCCGCGACGATTTCGACGCCATCGTGGTGGAAATCGTCCGCCGTCATGCCGGCGATATTCGCGAGGGCGCCGTCAGTAGCCGTCCGAGCCGAGCCGGGACTTATGTCTCGGTAACGGTCATGATAGAAGCCACCAGCCGCGAACAACTCGATGCCATTTATCAGGGTCTGACCGATCACCCTGATGTGTTGATGGCGCTGTAAGTTCACCGTGGACAGGCAAACCGTCCTCCGGCAGTTGGGCTTGCGGGAATATCAAAGCGTCTGGCGCGACATGCAACAATTCACCGCCGAGCGTTCGGCGGACACGGCCGATGAAATTTGGATTACCGAGCATCCGCCGGTTTTTACCCTGGGCCTAAACGGCAAGCACGAACACATGTTGCGGACAAGCGCTATTCCGCTGGTCGAAACCGACCGGGGCGGGCAGGTGACTTATCATGGCCCCGGCCAGTTGGTGGTGTACCTGTTGGCGGATTTGCGCCGCTTATCCATGGGGCCGCGTCAAGCGGTAACCTTGTTGGAGAGCGCGATGATAGCCGCCTTGCGTCAATTCGGTGTCGCCGCCGTGGCTCGATCCGACGCGCCCGGCGTCTATGTCGACGGCAAAAAGATTGGCGCGCTGGGGCTTAGAATCAAGCGCGGTTGCAGTTATCATGGATTGAGCTTGAACAATGACATGGATTTATCGCCGTTTCGTAACATCAACCCTTGTGGCCATGCCGGCTTGGAAGTAACCCAGTTGGCCGATTTCGGCGTCAAGATACGGACTCACGAACTGGCGGTGCCGGTTGTTCATCACATCATCAAGGCCATCGAATCATGAAACTCAATGCGCCATCGCGCACCACTCCCGAAACCCATCAACGCAACGCCGACAAACTGTCACGGATTCCGATCAAGGTCGAGAAGCCGGAAACGGTGTTGCGCAAACCCGATTGGATCAGGATCAAACTGCAGGTCGGCGACAAGGTTAATCAAATCAAGCAATCGCTGCGAGAAAACCGATTGCATACGGTTTGCGAGGAAGCCGCCTGTCCGAATTTGGGGGAATGTTTCAGTCACGGCACCGCCACTTTCATGATCATGGGCGATTTATGCACCCGCCGTTGCCCTTTCTGCGATGTGGCTCACGGCAAGCCACAGTCCTTGGATGCCGAGGAACCGCGCAATCTGGCCAGTACCATTGCGGCGATGGCTTTGAAATATGTGGTGGTAACCTCGGTCAATCGCGACGATTTGCGCGACGGCGGGGCAGGGCACTTTGCCGCTTGTATCGCCGCGATTCGGCTACAGTCCCCGAGTACCATCATCGAGATTCTGACGCCGGATTTTCGCGGCCGCATGGATACGGCGTTGGCGCTTTTGCAACAGCAGCCCTGCGATGTGTTTAACCATAACCTGGAAACCGTACCCAGGTTGTATTCGGAAGCACGGCCGGGGGCGGATTATCAAACTTCGTTGCAATTATTACAGCGCCACAAACAGCTATTGCCGGATGTACCGACCAAATCCGGCTTGATGCTGGGCATAGGTGAAACCGAAGAAGAAGTGGTACGGGTATTGAAAGATTTGCTGGCGCACGGCTGCAGCATGTTGACCCTGGGACAATACCTACAACCGAGTAAAGATCATCTGGCAGTCAAGGCATATATTCACCCGGATCAATTCAAACGTTATGCCGAGATTGCTCGAGAGCTGGGTTTTCAACAAGTCGCCAGCGCGCCGTTGGTGCGCTCGTCCTACCATGCCGATTTACAGGCAGCCGGGATTATTTAGTTATCGCTTTTATTCTAACTGATTGAATCAAAGCGCTTATTCTGTTGTTTTCAATTAAGTGCGACAATTTGTCGCGGTTTTACTGGACGTGGCCATCATTATCGAATAGAATGCCCCTACCTTGAATAAGGTAGAGACGAATCGCAAGAATCGACTCTTTCAAAATGAGGAGAGGAAGGAAAGCGGCCGCTAACCCGGCAAAACAATAAGAATAATCGCAAGTTATTAATCCGCCATTTTTAATGGTAGGCGTCCACATCAATAATAAAAACAGGACGAAGCCCACTTTATGTGGGCTTTTTTATGCCTTGCGGATTGTTGGTCAATTGACGATAGCGATCTCGATCCGGCGTGCCACATAATCGCTGCTGGCGTAAGCGCCGAATTGGCTCAGGGCATTGATCCGGAAAACGGTAGGGTTTTGGTCGGCTTCCGAGAAACTCTGGCTGGTGCAGTTCAAACTCACGCTAAAACCTTCAAGACCGGAAAAACTCATGGCGGTTTGCGCGTTGACATCGGCGCAATTGCCGCCATTGTTGATGCGGGCCATGGCCCACTCGATACCGGCGCGCGCGGCTTGATAGGCTCTGGCGCCCAGCAGGGCCTGATTGAATGTGGCAAGCTGTACGCCGCTCATCCGCACCATGTACCCCCCCAACAAACCCAAAACCACCAGAATGAAAATCGCCATGACGATGGAAAAGCCTTGTTGTTTTTTCATGGGGCGTTGTCCACATGTACTTGATGAATCAATCGAATCGATTCGCCGGCGCTATCGGTTAGGGTGATTTGCAAGGTTACCAAGCCGGAACGGTTGGCCGTGGCCGACGCGTAGGCAAACGAACAGGCGCCGACATGATTGACTTGTAATTGTCCGGCCGCGCCGGCGGGTGGATTGGCCTGCGCGGCGCTGATGGCGTAGCCGGAATAGCGCAACAATTGCTTATTGGGCAAATCGCAACGGTAGCTGATGGGCGTATCGACGATGAAGAAGCGCTGCCGAGGCGATTGCAACGGAAATTTTTTGGCCGCGGCTAAATTGATCAGTGTGGTGGTCGAGGTGTCTTTCAAGCTGGCTCGATTGTCGCCGGCATAGGCGTCGGCCAGACTTTCGCCTAAGTTATAGATCACCAGTTCGCCGGTCGGCGCGCTACTCAAGCCGCCGATGACGTCAAAACTGCCATCGGCGGCGGTAAAATCCAATAAATCGCCACTGCCGTCGGCGGAAAGTTTGGCCCGATAGCGCCCGCCATTGCTGGTATGCAGCAGTTCCAGCGCCGTGCCGCCGCCACTGACGCGGATGCTGTTGGGCAAGGCCCGGCGGATGTCGCGCTGCATCAAGCGCAAGGCCGATTCGGCGTTGTCGACCAGCGTGGTACGGCGCTGCTGGTCGAAATAACTGTTGACCGGCAGCGTGATAATGTTGGTGGTCATGGTCGCCAGTATACCGATGACGACGATCACGGTAATCAGCTCGATCAGCGTAAAACCTTGTTGGCGCTTAAACATCAATAATCGGCCCTGTAACCCACCAGAGTCAAACCGCTGACGCCGGGGCCGGACACGCTGACGCTGATTTGTTTGGCATTGACGCCACCCTCCTGGGCAATAGGCGCGGAGACCGACACCGAAATCGTGTATTGCGAGAGTCCGGCGATGGCCGTGCCGTTTTGGTCATGCACGCCATTGTCGAGCAGATTGTTGTAGTCGTCGATATCGTCGAAATCGGCCCGGCCGCTGCTGGCACCGCCGCTGTAATGCTGCAGCAGAATTTCCTCCAGATAGGATTCGGCGATGGCGACGGCCTGATGTTGTACCACCGGGTCGGCGCTGTGGCTGACCGTCAGATTCATCACCGACAATATGCCGACCAGAGCCACGCTGATGATTACCATGCTTAAAATCAGCTCGACCAGGGTGACCCCAGCTTGTCGGTTAAGGCGTGCTGTCATAGACGAAGCCGGTGTTTTGCACCACCGTGATTTGCCGGCCGCCGACCGTGATCGTCGCTCCGGTCGAAGCGCTGCCGTTGGCAAGGAAATATAACGTGGCATCGCTGACCGCTACGCCGGATTGATTGCCTTGATAGCTGGCTTCGCCGGAACCGGGTCGAATAACCTCGAGGGTAAAGTCTGTGGCACTGGTCGACTCGCATAAACTGCGATTGCTGGCGCCGGGCCGTTTCAGTTGGTATTGATTGGCGGCGATGCTGAGTTGAACATTGCAGCCGGTGGCTACCGCCAGTTTTTGGGCGTAGCGCATCGCATTGAGGGTGTCGTCGAAAAAGCCGCGTTGTTGGAAGATGGATAGGTCAAAAAACCTGGGCATCGCAGTGGCCGATAGAATGCCTAGCATCACGATGATCATGACTAATTCAATCAGGGTGAAACCGGTCTGACAGGCTTGCTTGGCGGAACGCGTCACGGCGGTGGTTGAATCAGGGCTTAGCTCAGTCAACGGCAAATGGTTTGGACTAGGTACATTTGTTGCCATAAATCGCCTTAGTAGTCCGGCGATACGCCGTGTCTCGAGGGGTAGGCTCGGACCTATGCCTCGAGACAATTGCGGTTTGCTTTTAGCGTTAGCAGCCGGAAGAAGTCACGGCGGAAATGGTTGGTACGGCACCGGCACTAGCGGGCGGTGTGTAAGTAAAATTGCAGCTGCCAATGGCGGTAGAACCACCATCCTTGGTGCCGCTTATGGTGCTGACACCGCTGGCAACGGCCACATGGTAATCGCTTGAAGAAATCCCCGCTGCCTCATCGATTGTTGCCGCATTAGGATAGCCGTACTTTAAGGTAATAGCGGTGCTGCCTTCCAGGGTGACGGATTCACTGTCGTCGCCGGTGGTGGTTTTGCTTTCGGCGAGAGCCTTTGCATGAACAATAGCCGCGGCTGATTTAACCGCACCCTGGGCACCTTGCAACGTGGCTTTCCTGGCATCTTTTCCAAGATCGGCAAACTTCGGCAAGGCTACCGCCGCCAAAATCCCAAGTACCACGATTACCATGACCAATTCGATCAATGTAAAACCTTGCTGTTTATGTAATCTCACTTTGTTACCTTATATTTATTTTGTTTTGAACAAGAAGAAAGCCGAATCAGGATGAAGCCCGATAAGTGTAGACTATACTGCAATTGCGGCCAATTTTGGCTCAAAAGTCAATTTGCATGCCATACTTTTCCACTTTCAGGTATTTCTCCAGACAGTCTACATGAGTATACGAAAATTCATTTTTTGCGATATTTGCAATCCGCAAGGATTAAGGTCCATCGAGTTCCGGCGCGCGCCCCGGACTCAGGAGCGAAACGGCCGGCGCATCAGTGATGGCAGGGCCTGGTTCGAAGGGGAGCCGGGCATGGCGGTCAAATCCGGCTGGATATGCACCAGCGATGGGCGGCATATTTGTCCGGCCTGTCATGCTTCTAACCTCACCTAAGTTCTTGTGGCGCTTAACTCGATGTCTCGGAGCGGAGGCTACCTCTTCAGCTTTGTTCGCTACGCGTTCGACCAGGGGTGAAGAATGATTGACCGGATGGCGAATGTTCGCGTGCCCCCCTCCTGGTTTTTTCTGCTATCGATTTTTGCCGTTTGGCTGGCGGCTATCGGTACTGTCCACGCGACGAATTACGTTTTTCCCAACAAAATGCCTTCCGGTTGTAGCGGCAGTAACGGCGTATACAGTTGTGGAAGCCTGTCCCTCGGATATGGGGACAAAATCACCCTTAGCTCCCCCAAGATTGCCAGCATTACCATTAACGGCGATCTGTACACAAATACCAGTCGGATCAATGTCGGGGGGGCTGCGGCCGATTTGACTTTGATTGTCACCGGCCAGTTGCGGGCCGATTATGAGGCTAACATCCAGGCCAATATCAGCGCCGGCTCGATCAGCGATTCCAGCGGCAAGGTCACCTTCGGCGGTTCGTTGGCCGTCACCAGCGGCAATATCTCGCTGAACTTCGAGTCTACCGTGGCGGGTGATATTTCCAGTACCAGCGGCGGCATCAGCATAGGACAGAACAATGAGGTGGGCGGCAATATCAGCAGCGATAGCGGCGCGGTCAGTATCGGCTACTCGGCGCGGATAAGCGGCGATGTCGCCACGTCCGGCGCTATTAGCACCGCGCAGGACTCCAGGATAGCGGGAAAAATAACCGGCTCTACGGGTAACGTTTCGGTGGGTTATGGCGCAAGAGTGTCGGGTTCTATTACCACCAGTTCGGGTAACATTTCTTTCGCGCAGGATAGCGTGGCCGAGGGCTGCGTAAAGTCGACTAGTTCCGCCGAAATTAAGCTGGGCTATGAGGCCAAGATTAACAGTGTTTGTTGTGGTTCGAGTTGCGCTACATCCTGTGTGGTCAAAATAAACCCCAAAGATCCGATGCCGCCGCAATGTACGCCAACACCGTCCACGGCGCTCGGTTATTTTCCTGTCCCTGTTTCGCCGTTAAACGAGAATATTATCACTTGGAGTAATGGCAGCGTTTATTCGGGTAAGTTCAACGGTACTCAGACCTTGGGTGGCGTTCCCTTTGAGTTACAGACCGATGTGGATGGCGACAATGTTTTCTGGGGCACTAATCTAAATCTGTCGAACTTTAGCGGTTCATCCAGTCTGACGCTGACGTTGCCTACCAATTTATACGGCGCTACTACCGTTTACACCCTGATCAATTCCGCCTGGGGTAAATCCGGCAGCAATGTCGGTTCGATTACCTTTAATGCCAGCAACGGTGATACTCATACCG
Source organism: Methylomonas sp. LL1 (assembly GCF_015711015.1). Classification (NCBI taxonomy): domain Bacteria; kingdom Pseudomonadati; phylum Pseudomonadota; class Gammaproteobacteria; order Methylococcales; family Methylococcaceae; genus Methylomonas; species Methylomonas sp. LL1. Next base: position 1,870,211 of record NZ_CP064653.1, on the reverse strand, counting down.
TGCATTTGGTGGAAGGCGTGAATGTGCGCGATCACTATAGCGGGAGCTTTGCCAACACACTCAGTTCCAGCGCGGTCACGCTCAATGTTATCGGTAGTAATACGCCCAACACTGCACATCTGGACATGCAGGCTTTTAGCTTGCCGAGTTCTTTTCAGACTGAAATCTTGACCAGCATTGTCTTTACGTCCACCGGCAGTTCTTCGACTGGTTTGCCGTTTCTGGCCGGTGTCACCGTGCGGGCGGAGCGGCTTGGTAGCTCGGCGACGGTGATGCCTAGCTCGTTCAATTGCGTGGAATCCGCCGCCAACGCCCTCAGCGGTCATCTTTACACCAAGTTGTCGGGGACGCCGTTTGCCTTTGACGTCGTGGCGCTCAAGGACAGCAATAATGACCATGTTGCCGATGCCGTTGAAACGACCTACGCAGCCGATGCCAATCGCAGCGTCACGCTAGAGCTGGTGGACGGTTCCAGCGCTGCGTCATGTTCTTCGCTACCGGCGATTAGCCCTGCGGTCAGCCAAACCCTGACCTTTAACCAAGCGGCGCAAACCAGCGAACTCGGTAGAAAAAGTTCGGCCGGTATGACGCTGTCCAAAGCTTATCCGAATCTACGCTGCCGGGTGACCGATGCCAGCCAAACATCACCTGTTATTGGCTGTTCCACCGATAACTTTGCCGTGCGGCCAACCGATTTTAGCGTTAGTTCCAGCGCTGACGGCAGCTCGACGCTCAAGGCCGGTGCCGGTTTTTCGTTGACCGCCGCCAGCGGTGCGGTCGGCTACAACGGCACACCGAAATTGGATGCCGGCAAGGTCGCTGCCCACAGCGGCGCCGTTGCGATTGGCACTTTGGTCGGTACTTTCGGCGCAGCGGATTCGGCGACAGGGATCGCTACCGGGAGCTTGTTCACCTACTCCGAAGTAGGGCAATTCAATTTGTCGGCGCAAGGCGTTTACGACGACACGTTTACCGCCGTCGATTCGGCGGCCGGTGATTGCAGCAGCGATTTTTCCAACACTTCGGTTTCCGGCAAATTCGGTTGTAAATTCGGCAATAGTGCGACGAGCGCCAACTTCGGCCGCTTCATACCGGACCATTTCGATCTGGTGTTGAATACGCCGGTGTTCGCGCCGGCCTGTAACACATTTACTTATGTCGGTCAGCCGATCCAGTTTGTGACTAAGCCGGTTGCCAGCGTTAGCGCAAAAAATACGGCAGGGGCGGTCACCCGGAATTACACGGGCAGCTATTGGAAAATCAATCCGACCGATGCCACATACGGAATTACGCCAAGTTACGGCGAAGCCGCTCAGCCTTTGACGGTATTAAACAGCAGCGCGCCCTCGGTTACGGATAACGGCAATGGCAGCGGTAGTCTGAGTTTTGCCGACACCTCAAGCAATATTTTGGCGGTTACCCGAACCAATCCCGTCGCCCCCTTTAATGCCGAAATAGCCTTGAGTTTTAATTTACTGGATACCGATGCGGTGGCGGTTGCCAATGTTAATGGCGTCGCGGCCGCTAATCCCGTGCATTTCGGGACGGCCAGCGTAGGCAATGGCTTGGCGTTTAGCGGCGCAAATAAGAACATGCGTTGGGGGCGATTGGTGATGCGAAATGGCTATGGTTCCGAGCTGCTACCGTTGTCAATACCATTGTTCGCCGAGTATTTCAACGGCAGCGGTTTCGTCGCTAATACGGCGGATAATTGCACGAGTTTAAGCTTGAGCAGCCAGTTGGTGCTGACGAATCCCGATACCGCCGCCGGTGTGGCGCAAGCCGGAAATGCCGTGATGACGATTGCTCCGTCGGGCTCGATACAGGCGGTTTTGGCAAATTCGACCTTAGTCGCCGGCGATGCCGGTTTGAGTTTCAGCGCGCCCGGCGCCGGAAATACCGGTTATATCGACATCAGCGGCAACTTTGCCGGCTTACCGTGGTTGCGGTTCGATTGGGATCATGACGGCGTACACGATAATTCGGCCGCCGCCAGGGCTACATTCGGGATTTATAAAGGCAACAACCAGCAAATATACTTTCGGGAAGTATATTAGACCTCATGCATGGCGCTAGCGCATCTGAAGCATTGAGGGTTAAGCTTGGATTTTGCAAAACCACTGGCTCGGGTTGGTGTCGCCTTGGGTTGGCATTGAATCTTATCTAAACCAAACTGTCTGTTGGAATAGAAAACTAACAGAACGGTTGTTTTCCAAGGCGGCAAGATGTTTAAAACAGATAGACTCTATTCAGCCATCAATCCGGTTACGGGCCATTTCGGCTGGTATTTCCAATCCCGCGAAGGGGATTCAGGCCCTTATCACACCAGGGCGGAGGCGGACAATATGCTGAAGGAATATATAGAGGAATGTATTGAGACCGGCAATACCGGCGGCCGGGAGTCTGAAGGGCCGAGGATTCTTGGCAAGTTTGAGCTGAATAAGCGCAAGCCCAACTTTTGCTACCGAGGTAAAATACGTTGGCATGATTGACGCAATCTTAGCGGTGCACGTTGGTCGACAAATCCCACATCGGTAGAAAGATGCCCAGCGCCAGCACCAGTACCATGATGCCGATGATGATGATCAGAAACGGCTCTATCGCGCTGGACAAGTTTTTTAATTCCACATCCACTTCGCCTTCGTAAAAGTCCGCCACTTCCCGCAGCATTTCGGCGATGTTACCGGATTCCTCGCCGACCAGAATCATCTGAATCACCAACGGCGGAAACAGACCAATACTCTTGGCCATCCGGCTGATACTGTCGCCTTTTTCGATCCCTATCCGCATTTTATGCAGTTGGGAACCGATATATTCGTTGCCGACGGCCCTGGCCACCACTGCGATGCCTTGCACCAGCGGCACGCCGGCACTCAGCGTCATTGCAAATGAGCGCGAGAAGCGTTCCATCGTGGCGCGTTCGATGATGCTGCCAACCACCGGAATTTTCAACTGCAGTTTGTGCCATTGCCTGAGTCCGTCCGGGCTTTCCAGATATTTGGCAACGACCAACAGCAACGCGACCAGACCGGCCAGCGTGTGCGGCCAGTAGTGCAGGAAGAAGTCCGAAACGCCCATTAACAATTGGGTTTGCCAGGGCAATTGCGCTCCCATCTTGTCGAATACGCCCTTAAAGGCCGGAATCACATAGATATTGACGATGACCAGGGCAATGCTAATGGCGATGATCACCATGGTCGGATAGCGCAGGGCGGATTTGATTCGGGTCTGGGTTTCCTTTTCGCGTTCCAGATAATGGCTGATTTGCAAAAACGCCTGCTCCAGACCGCCGGTGGTCTCGCCGACATTGACGATGCTGATCAATAATAACGGGAAAATGTCGCCATGTTGCGACATGGCTTGCGACAGGGATAGGCCGGATTCCAGTTGCCGGCTGATATTGAGCAAGGCTTTTTTCAGGGCCAGGTTACGCGACGATTCGGACAGGCTATTGATCGCCCGGCTCAAGGGTACGCCGGACTTGGTCAGACTATACATCTGGCGGCTGAACAGCATCAAATCGCTGACGTTGAGCTGCCGTAGCGCCCGCCAGCTGGAAAATTGTTCCAATAAATCAGTTTGATTTGGCGCGGCTTCGATCCCGATCGGAATCAGGCCTCGGTTGTTCAGAATTTGCGCGGCATGCTGGATGCTTTGGGCTTCCAGGTTGCCGGCGAGCAGTTTACCGGTGTTGTTGCGGGCTTGGTAACTGAAATGCGGCATCCTAGACTTCCGAAATACGGATGACTTCATGCAGCGTGGTCAACCCTTGCTTGACCAAATCCAGAGCCTGTTCGGTGAAGGATTTAAAACCGGGAGTGCTTCGGGCAGCGCTCACGAAATCGGCGGAGTTCATCCGCCGCAAGGCATCCAGGGTTTCATGGCGCATTTCCAGCAGTTCGTAAACTCCGATTCGGCCCCGGTAGCCCATGTGGTTACAGTATTGGCAGCCGCTGCCTTTCTTGAAGACAAAATCGGATGCCGGCAGATTAAAGGTTTGTTCCAGCCAGATACGTTGATCTTCCTTGATCTCGACCGCTTGGGCACAGCGGTCGCAGATTTTACGCACCAGGCGCTGAGCGACGATGACTTTAAGAGAACTGGCCAGAATGTAACCTTCAATCCCCATGTCCAGCAGGCGGGTAGCGGTCTCCACCGCACCGTTGGTGTGCAGGGTGGAAAAGACCAAATGGCCGGTGATCGAGGCCCGCACGGCAATATCGGCGGTTTCCCGGTCGCGGATTTCGCCCACCAAAATCACATCCGGGTCTTGCCGTAGTGCCGAGCGCAACACGTTGGCAAAACTGAGGCCGATTTTTTCGTTGATTTGCGACTGATTGACGCGCGGCAGATTGGCTTCCACCGGGTCCTCGGCGGTAATAATCTTGGTTTGCGGATAATTGACCGCCGACAGCGCGGCGTACAGGGTAGTGGTTTTACCGCTACCGGTAGGGCCGGTGACCAGAATCAAGCCGTGCGGGTTACGAATGTGTTTTTTGAAGCGGTCCAACAACTCGGGCGGCATGCCGAGTTGCTCCAGGTCGAGCAGACCCTTGGATTGGTCGAGTATCCGCATCACCACCGATTCGCCGTTCTGAATCGGCAGGGTGGATAGACGCACGTCCAGGACTTTGTTTTTGATCCTGATTGAAAAGCGGCCGTCTTGCGGCAGGCGTTTTTCGGAAATATTCAGTCCACTCATCAATTTCAAGCGCACCACCAGGGCCGGGGCAATGTTGATGTTATCCAGCACCTGTTCGTTTAATACGCCATCGATACGCTGGCGTATGCGCAAGACCCGCTCGTCCGGCTCGATATGAATGTCGGAGGCGTTGGTTTGCACCGCGTCTTCGAATATCGATTGCAGCAGTTTTACCACCGGCGCCTCGTTGACTTCGGCGTTGGACAGCAAACTGTTGATGTCGAAATTGTGCTCGGATAATTCGTCGCTGAGTTGCTCGGCCAGGTTGCTGATTTCCTCGGTGCGCCGATAGGCCTGATCGATCGCGGTCAGCAGGTCGGTTTCCCGCACCACGGCCTGGCGGATGCGTTTTTTTAAAACCCGGCTGATTTCGTCCAGGCTCATCAAATCGGTCGGATCAGCCATCGCCAGCAGTACGTCGTTGGCGGTGCTTTCCAACAGCATGACTCGAAAACGGCGGGCCAGATTTTCCGGTAGTTCCTTGCAGACTTCCGGTTTGCGTTTGTATTGGGCGATGTCCAGAAACGGGATTTGCAACTGGCGGGATAGAAAGTTGAGTAAATCGGTTTCACCGATGTAGTTCAGGTCGATCAGGGTGCGGCCCAATTTACGGCCGGTTTTTTTCTGTTCGGCCAGCGCCAGCATCAATTGTTCATGGCTGATGATGCGGTGTTGGACCAAGAGGTCGCCGATGCGGATTTTTTTTTGCGGTTCCATGGTGGTCAACGTGTCAGAGTGCCGAGTCGTTGGTTAATATAGTCGACAACCTGCCTGTTCAGGCTGTTTTTAGCCAAAGCTTGCCGGTAAGCCGAAATGGCGCTTTGGCCGTGGTGCAGATTTTCCGAGGCGATGCCCAGTCCCAGCCAATGCTCGGCCTTGTTCGGCTGGAGTTGTGTCAGTCTTTGATACAAGTCGGCCGATTTTTGATAGTGCTGCTGTTGCTGGTAAGCGGCCGCCAGTAGCGATAAATAGGTTTGGTCGTTGATTTGGTTGGCGTCGAGCTGTTCCAGCATCGCCAGCGCGGCGGCAAACTGTTTGCGCTGGATTTGCAGATGGGCGCGGGCGGTGATGAAGGCCAAATGGCTGGGAAACAAGTCCAGACTTTCTTGCGCGAATGCATCCAGTTCGGCCGCTTCGTTTAATTTAATCAAGGTTTGCAACATCAAATTTCGGGCGGGCAGATGCCGTGGATCGAGAGTTAGCAAGTCTTTTAGGGTTTCCTTACGCATCAGCAGCGAGGCGCTGTCTTGGGCCTGGCGGAACAGGCTTGCCGTATCGGTTTCGGCGGCTGATGAGGCTGATTGTTTGGGGTTTGCCACCGGCGTTGGCATCGGTTTCGGTTTGGCCGGTGCGGCGGCCTTTTCCGATACCGATGCAATTGGAATTGCGGCGGCGGGAGAGGGTTCCGAGCCGTCAGCCTCTGCTGGCGCTATAGGTATTTTGGCTTCGGTTGCAACGGCGGCAATTTGGGGTTTTGGCGCGGGAGGCTGAGTGTCGATGGGCTGGTGTTTGGCCGGCACGGGCGAGGCTATTATGGGTTGTTGGGTAGCGACAGCCTGGCCTGGGGAGGCGGTTCGGTCTTGATAAACAATATAGGTGAAGGTCAGCGCGGCCAAGGCCAGCCAAACCCATTTAGACCGGCTACCGGTTGGTTGTTGCGGAAGTTGTATGCTTAACGGTTGACTGGATGGACCGGCTGCAGGTTTACGTTGCTCCAGATCGCGCAACATCTGGTTGATTAAGCTCATAACGGCAATGACGATGACGAAAAGTAAGCAAAAATTCCGCAACCGAGCAGCATCAGCCATGGAAAAACCGGCCTGAAACCCAGCAAGCGCCAGCGAACACGGGTGGCGTCGGTGTCCTGGGCCGCCAATTGCACTTGCTGCCAACCGATTTTGCCAAGCCCCTTGCCGTAGGCCGCCAGCATGGCTTTGTGAGTCAGGATGTTAAGCAGGCGCGGAATGCCGCGACTATAAAAACACAGCGCGGCGACACTGGCGGCGGGTAGTAAATCGACGTGGGTATTGCCGGCGATTTGCAAACGATGTTGCAGGTAGGCCCGCGCTTGCGCATAGTTAAGCGGCTTCAGGATATAGCTGAAAGTAATGCGTTGGCGTAATTGCCGAATCGATTTTTTCAGCAGCAGCTGATCCAGTTCGGCCTGACCGAACAGCACGATTTGCAGCAGTTTTTGTTTCTCGGTTTCCAGATTGGTTAACAGACGCAGTGCTTCCAGAGTTTCCAGCGGCATGGCCTGGGCTTCGTCGATGATCAGCACGATCCTATGCTGCAGAGTAGCGGCAGACAGCAGATAATCGTTGATTTGGCCCAGCAGTTGGTTTTGCTCGGTATTGAGGCTGTATTTTAGTTCCAGTTCGTCGGCGATGGCCTGATACAACGCAGCTGGCGCTAGATGTGGGTTGGCAATGTAGGCCGTGACGAAGGGCGGCGGTAAGTCGTTCAGCAATTTACGGCACAGCAGGGTCTTACCGGCACCGACCGGACCCGTGATCTTGATGAAGCCTTCGCCGCTTTGCAGGGCTATCAATAACACGTTCAGTGCTTCTCGATGCGTGGGCAGATCGCAAAAGAATTCAGTATCCGGTGTCAGATTGAAAGGCAGCTGATTTAGGCCGAAATGTTGCAGGTACATGATAGTTGGGCTATTTCGGTCGAATGAATTCGACCCTACAGGAGTTGATCGCTTGTAGGTGCGAATATATTCGCATCCGAATTGCCGAAATTGTCATTTCCACAGCTGCTTTTTCTCTAATTGTTCCATCCGTTGCCGGCCCTCTTCAATCGGAGCCTTCCAATCCTCGCTGCCGGCGATGATGGTTGGTTTCAACAGAATTACCAATTCCGATTTACTGCCGGTGCCTTTGTTTTCGCGGAACGCCGTGCCCAAATAGGGAATGCGCGATAACAGCGAAACCCCTTGCTGATTTTCATCGCGGGTTTCCTGCATCAAACCGCCGATGACGATGATTTGACCGTTTTCGGCATGCACGATGCTATCGGATTCGCGCACGGTATTCAGCGCCATCGGAATGCTGTTTTCCTCGCCGTTAATTGAAAAGTCCTTGGTCTGATTCTCGACCCGGGTAATGGACGGGTGGATGTGCAGCGTGATCTTGTTGTCGTCGGCGATCTGCGGCGTCACATCCAGCGCGATGCCGGAGAAAAAAGGGGTCCAAGTGATGTCTTGAGTAAAGGTGGTGGTGGCGGCCGAGGAATTATTATTGGACGAGACATCGGTGATGAAATATTCGTCCTGCCCGACCTTGATCACGGCTTTTTGATTGTTCAGCGTGGAGATGCGCGGGCTGGATAAAATATTGGTTTTGCCCTGGGATTCCATTAGTTCGATAAAGGCGTAAAAATCGCCGGCATGCAGGCCGATGGTGAATACATCGGCGGTTTGGGCCACGATGGACGGCAATGGGTTAGTGGCCGTCAAAAATGCCTGGCTACCCTCGCGCACAATGCTGGCCCAATTGACCCCATCCTGATGCTGGTCGTCGAGGATGATTTCCAGGATTTTGGCCTCGATCACTACCTGGCGGCCGATTTGGCCTTGAGTGCTTGCGATCAGTTTTTCCACTTCGCGCATTTGGCTGGGATTGGCGCGCACCACCACGATACCGGTTTGTTTGTTGATCACAACTTTGCTGCCGGTCTGTGGATTACTCAATTCATCGCTGTTGGCCGCCATCGGACTGACATCGACCACCGCCGACAACGATTGCTGCAGTTCGTCCCAAAAATCAGTCTTGGACGAGGTGGTAATCCAACTGCCGGAAGTGGAGGTGCTGGCGCGGTTGCTGCCGTTGCTGTCGGTATTATTGAGGCTTTGATCTTGCCCGGATCGGTTTGAAATTCTGCCGCCGGTGCTGATTTGTCCGGAAGATACGCGGGTGTTGGAGCTGCCTTCGCGCAGTAAATCGATGTGATCGATCTTGAATATTTTGGTTTGCAACGTAGCCGGGTAGATGATGTAGCCGATGTCGGTTTTGTTGTAATCGTAGCCGTAAACTTTTTGTACCGCGCTCAATACCTGCGGGATGCTGACGTTTTTCAGCTCCAGCGAAATACGGCCCGTGACATCGGGATGGACCACCATGTTTTCCTGGCTGTCGACCACCAGGCTCATGAAAAACTCGCGGGCTTCGACTTCGTGGACCGAAATGTTGAAAGTAGAGGGTCCACTAGGCAGGGGTTCACTCAACAACCCAGGGTTGAAGCCGGGTATCAGCGCCTCGGTGACTGCGGCGGGGGGCGTGGAATCAATTGCGGCGGATGAAACAGGAGCAGCCGGTGGGAAGGTTTTGCCTACCAAAGGCGAGCCGGGCGGCAACGTTTCGCAGGCCGCGAGTAAAAAAATCAGGGCGGCGCTGAGTGAGCAAAAAAAATGGGGGATTGGTTTCATGTCAGCGGTCTTTTACGGAGGGTACCAGATAAAGTTTTTTAGTGATGCCGTGTTGTCTAACCAGTACATGGCCGGGATGTATTCTCACTAGGCGGGTGTCGTCGTCCAGTTTCTCGCCGGCCTTGAGTGAGACGCCATTGATGATGGCGCGCCGGGAGCTGTCTGAAATCAGGATGGCGCTCAGGACCAATTCGGCTTCGCTGTTTGCGGGCGTGACCGATTGAGCCGGGCCGGCCGGTAGATTGCCGGGTTGGGTTGGGTCGCGGTATTGGGCCAGGCTGGTAAAGCTTATCAGCTGGGTGGCAACGAAGAGCGGAATAAACTTACGCACCCAGCCAGTCCTGTTCGAAACTTAGGGTATAAACCTGGATGCGGGTTTCGGCCCGTGGATAGGCGTCGACTTGATAGTCGATGCTGTCCCAATGAATACGCCACGGTAAGGTTTCCAGGGCTTTTAGATAGTCTAGGGTGCTAAAAAAATCGCCTTGCAGGGTCAATTTCAGGGCGTGCCGGTATACCCAGGCCGGCTGATTGTCTTGGCCGGCGAAGGGGGCGGCAGGCAAGGTTTCCAGCTTCACCAGTTTTAGGTGGCCTTGTTGTTTCAGGATGTCGCGCAAGGCATTGGCCATTAGTTCCGGCGGCACGAATTTTTTGTCGCCGGTACCGAGTTGCCGTTTCAGGTTTTCAACCGATTGCCGGATTTGCGTCAGTTGCTGTTGCTGGTTTTTTTGGGAAATTCCAGACAAATCGGCTTGTTGCACCAGTTGCTGTTGGGTCAACAGCTCGGTTTGCAAAGCCAGAATTTCGGAATGTAGGCGCTGTTGTTCTTGTTGCATGGCCTGATTGATCAAGCTGTCCCAGCCGGCCCATAGCAAGGCGATGGCGGCGGCGCTCGTCATCAGTTTCTCGCGCTGACTCAGCGTGTTATAGCGGAATTGCAATTGCTCAAGGCTGCTTTGCATTGGTTGCCTCCGCGACGGGGTTGAGATTCGAACTGACGGTAAAATCGATTTGTTCCTCTGCCTTTTCCGACTGCCGCATGCCGAGGCGGGCAAAATGGCGGCCCTTGAATGCGCTGGTGGTTTGCAAGCGTTGCAGCAAATACGGAATCTGCTCGGGTTTAAAACTGCTGCCCTGTAGTTCGATGTCATTGCCAACGGCGTCGATAGTGATCCTGTTTAGCCAGACGCTAGGATCGGATTGGCCGGCCAAGGCCGCCAAGTAACGGGAAAAGCCCTGGGTTTGGTCAGTCTGTTTGTCGGCCAGTAATTCCACGACTTGGGCCAAACTTTGATACAAGGCTTGAGACTGTTGCAACTCTTGATTGAACAAGGCATCGTTTTGCGGGTTGGGGGCTTGCAGGCTTGAGACTTGGGCAGTGAGGCGTTGCAATTGTTGCTGAAGTTGTAGGCTTTGGGTTTCCAGACTGTTTAGTCGATAGCCGTTGTAACCGCTGACGCCGATCATCGCGATACAGCTCAAGGCGATCGATAGTAAGTAGGGGTTGAAACCGATTCGAGTGTGCCTACCCAGTTTCTCCGGTAAAAGATTGACCTGCTGGATCATCGCATGCCCTCGACATAAGGGCGCAAGCTGGTGCCTATCGCCGCCGCGCAGCTGTTTTGCAGCGCATCGGTCAGGATAACGTCGCCGTCGATAATGGCCGACAGATCCATGGCGCGGGCCGTGATGCCGTGATGTATCATCAGATTGTTGACGATGGCTTCGGTGCGGTTGGGCGCCAGAAGCAAGGCTACGCTGGAAATCGGTGGGATGGCGAAGTAATTTTCCACATAATCCAGGGATCGTTGGATTTCGAGCGCCAAATTATCGTGCTCGGTCGTCATCTGCAATTCGGCGCTCAAAGCGCTGTCGGCCAGTTGGTTATAGCCGATGTTGAATTTTCGGGAAAGATAAAGGGCTCCGGCTTGCTGGATGATGATATGTCCATTGTTGGGCTGCAGGTTCAGCACCGCAATACCCCGAGTATTTTCCGGGAGCAGGAAGGCCAGATTGCGCAAAGCCATCTCTTGGATTTCGACCACCGTAACCTTCAAACCGGCTTGATGACAGGTTTGCAGCAAGGGGGCAATGATGGCCTGATTGCAGCTAACCACCTCCAATAACGGTGTGCTGTTGGCGCGATTGGATTTGGGTAGCGGAAAGTAATCGATGATTGCTTGATCGGCCGGGTAATCCAGCATCTCGGCGATGCGCCAGCGTACCGCCTGTTTCATTTCCTGTTCATCGACTTGCGGGACTTCGGTATCGAAGACCCGATACTGTTCCTGGCTCAATAATATATGACAGCTATAGTTGCCAAGCCGGTAGGTTTCGGCCAGTGCTTGTAGTTTAGAAAGCCATTGCTGTTGAGGAGCTTCGATAACATCGCAAAACAACAGCCGGGGCCGATTGTTTGCATGATATTGGCTGATTGCAACTATAAAGCCGGTGCCAAGAAAACTGATAGCAACGACTCCCTGGGGCGTTGTGGAATGCTTATGAAATAGCTTTTGCAATAAACGCACGTGATTCGCAGATTGGCGACAAGGAAATTTTTGAAGTCTATACCAAAACCGGAAATTTTACAGGGAACTTTGTGACTCGACTTTGAGCAGCGCGGCAGGCTTCGCCGAGGTGGCGAGCCTGAAAACGACTAGACCGTGCGCATTTCAACGAGTTGCTCCGGTAAATGCGCTTCGACTCCGCTCTGCGGAGGTTAACGTAAAAGTCTAAACAGAAACCCGCGAGGAGAGGGGGCTTTTACGACAACCTCCGGCGAACGGCGGCATGGGCAGTTAGGCGGCCGCGAATCCGTCTATCTGTTCGCGCGGTATTTGAGCGCCTATCAGTTTTTCAACCAGTTTCAAGGCTTGGTATTCGTCTTGGGATACCAGGGAAACCGCTTGGCCGTTTTGGCCCGCGCGGCCGGTTCTGCCGATTCTATGGACATAATCGCTGGAAGAGCGCGGCAGCTCGAAATTTACCACATGCGGCAACAAGGCTATATCGATGCCTCGCGCCGCGACATCGGTCGCCACCAGCACTCGAATCTCGCCGGCCTTGAAACCGGCCAAGGCACTAGTTCTGGCGCCTTGGCTTTTATTGCCGTGTATCGCCGCCGCCTTGATCTCGGCGGTGTTGAGTTTTTCGGTGAGTTTATTGGCGCCATGCTTGGTGCTGGTAAATACCAGCACTTGTTGCCAGTTTTTGCTTTTAACCAGATGGGTCAACAAGGCTGTTTTGGCGGTCTTATTCACCGTGTAGACGATCTGGTCTATCGTGTCGGCGGTGGCATTTTCGACCGCGACTTCAACTTTTACCGGATTAACCAGCAGATCGCCGGTCAGTTTGCGGATGTCGGCGGAAAAGGTGGCGGAAAACAACAGGTTTTGCCGTTTCTTGGGTAACAGCGCCAGGATTTTGCGGATGTCTTTGATAAACCCCATGTCCAGCATGCGGTCTGCTTCGTCCAACACCAGCATTTCAACCTTATCTAGCTTGACGGCATTTTGGCTGACCAAATCCAATAAGCGTCCGGGTGTGGCGGTTAAAATATCGACGCCGCCGCGCAAGCGCATCATTTGCGGATTGATTTTCACGCCGCCGAAGACCACTTCGGATTTTAAACGTGGATTTTGGTGCGCGCCGTATTTCAGCACGGATTCGCCGACTTGGGCGGCGAGTTCGCGGGTCGGGGTCAGAATCAACGCGCGTACTGGGCGGTTGCGGTCATGGCTGGTTTGCGCCAGGCGCTGCAAAATCGGCAGGGTAAAGCCGGCGGTTTTGCCGGTGCCGGTTTGGGCAGCGGCCAATAAGTCGCGTCCGGTTAAAACGGCGGGTATGGCTTTAGCTTGAATAGGGGTGGGCGTAGTGTAGCCGGAATCGGCAATAGCTTTTAATAAAGCCTCGGATAAACCGAGATTGGAAAATGGCATTAAGGGTCTCGATGGGGGAATGGTGGAGCGGAGCTCGGATCATTCGTGTGATCGCGGCTTGCATCCGAGAGGTTAGGGATTAGTTTTACTGATCATGGATATTCAGATGCCAGTCTATCATGGTATCCGGTTATGACGTGATAAATTCCGCGAATACTTGGCCTTAAGATCTTAATTCGTTATTGGCGGGCGGCGGTTTAGGGTATGGCCGTGGACTGTGCGTAGCGCTGTCTTTCCTGGTTTTCTTCGCGGGCGGCGTCGATTTCTCGCATCACGCTACGCACGTCGGCGGGTTTTGAGCTGTCCTTGAAATGGCCGGTCAGCTTGGTTTCCGGGTGCAATTCGCCGCTTTGATACAACTTCCACATCTCGCGGCCGTAGTCGGTGCGCAACAACTCGGGGGCGAAACGGCCGAAATAGGCGGCCATGTTGGCGACGTCTCGCTCCAGCATCATTCGGGCATTGTTGTTGCCGGCGGCATCCACCGCTTGCGGCAGATCGATAATGACCGGGCCTTCGCAATCGACCAGCACGTTATACTCGGACAAATCGCCGTGAACCAGGCCATCGCACAGCATGCGGACGATTTGGCCAATCAGAAAGCCGTGATAGGCGCGGGCTTGTTCCGCTGTCATTTCCAGATCGTTGAGTCTGGGCGCCGGATTGCCGTCAGCATCGGTGATTAGCTCCATCAACAACACGCCGTCGATGAAATTGTAGGGTTTAGGCACTCTGATACCGGCATTGGCGAGGCGGTACAGGGCGGTCACTTCGGCGTTTTGCCAGGCTGATTCCTGTTCCTGGCGGCCGTAACGGCTGCCTTTCTCCATGGCGCGGGCGCGGCGGCTGTTGCGTACCTTGCGGCCTTCCTGATAGAGCACGTTTTGGCGAAAGCCGCGCTGATCGGCCTCCTTATAAACCTTGGCGCAACAGATTTCAGTTCCGCAACGTACTACATAGACAGCTGCTTCCTTGCCGCTTTTCAGCGAGCGTAGTACGTCGTCGACGAGGCCGCTGTCGATTAAGGGTTCAAGTCTTTTTGGCGTTTTCATGGACGATATTATGCCGCTTTCGCGTGGAAATTAACTGAAAATATAACGTACGGCAGGTCAAAACGGTTATTGACAAGGACTCAAATTCGGCAGTTTAAGTGGGAAGCCTACAGCGAAATCTATTCCGATAAGCCTATCCTTGGCTGATTATCGCGGGAATGGTTTTGCCGTTTTCGCGGACCGGTTAATGGCTTGAACTCGGCGTTTGCGCTGCCAGTGTAGCATGCCGGTGACAAACAATAGCGGGCAGGCCAGGCCGGAAATCAGTACCAGCAAACGGCCGGATAGGCCCAAGGCTTCGCCGCTGTGCAACGGATGCAACCAGGTCAATAGGGTGTCGCCGGCGGCAAATGTCGAAGGATCGTCGATTGCCAAGATGGCGCCCGAATATTGGTCGATCCAGACGTTGGTTTTGGGGAAGCGCCGGCTCGGCTCCCATGGCTGGCGGAAGTTGATGCGATAGCTGCCGTCCGCATCGCGCGGGGTTTCGATCCAGCAAGGCCGGGCATCGGGGTATCGTTGCCCGGCCACGGCTAGAGCCTGATCCAGGCTGATGCGGCCGCTTGCCCGCCGGGTCGTATCGGAATAAGGGTTGGGCGCTGCGCGCGGCGGCGATAAGGTGTTAATCAGCGGATTGACATAGTCCGGTATTTCCAGCGCGATTCCGGTCAGCGTCAACACCAGCAGCACGATCAGGCCATAAATGCCGGCCAGTTTATGCAAGTCGTAATTGAGGCGGGCAGGACTGCCGTGGGCTTTTAAGGTCAAGGCATTGATTAATTTATGCCGGGGCGGCCACCACAAATACACTCCGCTAGCCAGCGAAATCAGCAACAAACCGCCGACTACCGCCATCGCGATTTTGCCGGATTTTCCCAGCAGCAAGCTATAGTGCAGGTCATAGAGCCAGGTCATCGCGAATTCACCCCAGAAGCGGTTGGCCACGATGTCGCCACTGTAGGGATCGACCGAAACCAGTAGCGGCGCGAATCCCCGCGCGGCGGTTTCGGCCGGCCGATAGTAGCGCGCGGTGATGGCCTGGTTTGGAGCGTCGGGTATTTCCAGGCGCCAGCCGTGCGGCCGGTTAGGTTCCGCGCGGCGCAGGGCCTGAAATACCGCTTCGTAATCAAGGCGATGTGAGGTTGTTCGGTCGACGCTCAGCGCCGGGTTCAGCCAGGTATCCAGCTCGTTATAAAATACCAGCAGACTGCCGCTTAGGCCGGTGACGGCGATGATTGCTCCCAGTGTCAGGCCCAGGTACAAATGCATCGCAAGCCAAAACCGGCGGATCGCGGCTTTGCCGGCGGATGAACGCTGTCTCGGCATCGAACTCATAAGTTGAATTTGACGTTGACCGCACCGTAAAAGGCGCGGCCTTCCGCGGGGGAATACAACAACTGGGCGGCGGTGCCGTAGGTTTCGTCGAACCACAGATAATCACGTTGAGTATCGGCCAGGTTTTTAGCCTGGAACTGCAATTCGACTTCCTTGCTAACCTGATAGCCCAAGTCCAGGTTTAGCAAGGCGTATTCGCCGTGTTTACCGCGAGTATTGGATTGGTCGACAAAATAATTGCCTTGCCCGCTGGTCCACAACGACGAACGCAGAGCGGTGGTGATTTGATAATCGATACCGGCGGAAAACAGATAATTGGGCGTGTTGACGACTTGATTGCCCGCTACGTATTCGCTGGAATATTGAACATAGGGAGGGGCTTGTTTTACGACGGCCTCTTGCAAGGAATAGGCGGCCCAGATAGTGACCGGTTCGATCGGCGTAATTTTGGCTTCGATATCGACGCCTTGCCGCTTGGTGGAACCAATGGCCGTCGAGGCGCTGCTGGCCAGATTACGGCTCATTTCGTTAGTGGCATCTTGCACCCAATAAGCCACCCGGCCCTCGGCCCAGTCCACGGGATTGACTTTTAAGCCGACTTCCCAGCCTTCGTTGATAGACGGAGCTATGTTGGCGGCTTGCGGGTTTTTGAAGGTGGCGCTGCCGACGCCAATCTGAAAGGTTCGGCCCCAGTTGCCATAGAGGCTGTATCCTTCCAGCGGGGTAATCACCGCGCCGATTTTCGGTTGCGAAATGGTGCCGTAATCGTTGACCGGGTATTCTCCGATGCTGCCGGGCCGGTAGTTGGTTAGGTTGCCGTCCACTTGGTCGGCCCGATAGCCAGGGGTGATTTTCAGCCATTTGGTGGGTTTGATCACGGCTTGGACGTAGCCGCCATAAACCAGGAGGTTCCATTGCTCGTCATTCCTGATGTTTGCGCTGTTGGCGGGGGTGCGCGGTATTCCATTGTCGGTTCTATATTGGCGGTATTTGTTTTCTTGTTGCTGGAAGTCAAATCCCGATTCGATCGAGAAGTCTTCCAACCAGTCAATGGTAGGGTGGTAGGTCAGCGAGGTGATCGCGCCATATTGGACTTCGTCGCGATCGCGTTTGACTTGGGCGAAGACCGGTTCGAATTTGACCAGGCGCTGATCGTCGAACACATTGCCGTAAGCTTTGTTGGACCAAAACAATTCGTCGGTCAGATTGACATCCAGATGGGCGCTGACTTGGCCTATTGAGCGTTTACTGTAATCGGTGGCGTTGCGCGGCATCGATTGTTCGGGATCGGCCAATTGTTCCTGATAGGTCAAATAGCCCGGTTCCTCGGCGTTGCCGTCGCTCCAGCGGGCAATTAGGCCCACCTTGTATTTATTGTCTTCCGCCGTATAGAACCATTTGCCGGAAAAGCTATCCTTATCCGAATCCGAGTGGTCGCGGTAGCCGTCGCTGGCCCGGTAGGAAATTTGATAGTTCTGGCTGAAGCCGTCTTTTTCGTAACCGAGGCCGGTTTGTATGTCGTGGCTGTTGAAACTGCCGTAGCTGAGCCGGCCCTTGACATAATTGCCGCCGGCCGTGGTGTTGATATTGGCGTTACCGGCGATGTTGTGCAAGCCGTAACGGGGGTCGTTAGTGCCGCGCACGACTTCGATGGACTCGATATCCAACGGAAACAAGGCATCGATGAACGGCATGTTGCCGTCGTTGGTGTTGCTGGGGATGCCGTCGATCAACAGTTTTACCGCGTTGACCCGACCTTCGCCGTTGAAGGCGCGGAAGGATAGCTTACCCGTCGTCGTGCCTTGGCCGAACTGAGTGATTTGCACGCCGGGCATGCGGTGGAACAAGTCATAGGCGGTTAATACGTTTTGATCGGCAATTTTGTCGGCATACATCACATCCACTGAAGTGGCAATGTCGCGGCTGGTGAGCTTGCCGCCCTCGGGCTGATCGCTGACCGTAACCTCGCCCAACTCGAAAATCGAATTGTCGCCGCTGGATTGTGGTTTGGGCGGAGCTGATTTGATGGCTATCATGCCGTCACCGACGGCTTCGTATTGCAGGCCGCTTTTGCGTAGCAGATGTTGCAACGCCTCGGCCACCGTATAGCGTCCCCGCAAGCTGTCGGCCCGCAGGCCGTTGACAACCGAATCGGCGTAAATCAATTTAGTGCCGGCGCTTTTGCCAAGGCTGTCCAGCGTGTTTGCCAATGGCTGGGCCGGTAAATCGAAATCGAATTTAGCGGTATCCGCCGCGGACAATTCCAGCGATGCCCCCAATAGCAATGCGCAAAGCGCCAGGCGGCGGGTCTTGGTGTCGCGACGGCTAGTCTTGACGATAGCATTCATAATCATCTCCATGGTTTCCTGGTATTGGCGAGGCTTTGTCCTTGCCATGTCTTTAATAACGAAGACGGCTAGGGAAACTGGACAATTATTTTTGGTATTGGCTGATACAGCGGCCTGGAATGCCTGTCATGCCAGGTTTGTTAAAGTGACTTTTGAGAAAGTTTGATGTGTCAACACTTTTCCGGACACACAGCTAAGCAGCTTTAAGCTGCAATTCGTAGTCAACGGGCGACAGGTAGCCATTGGCGGAATGAAGTCGCTCGCGGTTATAAAACACTTCGATATATTCGAATACGGCCTGCCTGGCCTCGGATCGGGTTCGATAGGTCTGGTGATGTATCAACTCGGTTTTCAGGGTATGAAAGAAACTTTCCGAGACGGCATTATCCCAGCAGTTTCCCTTACGACTCATGCTTTGCCGGATGCCGTGTTGCGTTAATAAGGCTCGATGGCTGTCCGATGCATATTGGCTGCCGCGATCGGTATGCCATAGCAAGCCTTTCTCGGGCTTGCGCTTCCAAACCGCCATCAGTAGCGCATCGTTCACCAGTTTGGTCCGCATATGTTCGGCCATAGACCAGCCCACGACTTGCCGGGAATAGAGATCAATCACCACGGCCAGATACAGCCAGCCCTCCTGCGTATGGATATAGGTGGTGTCGCCGGCATAGACTTGATTGGGCTTTTCCACGGCAAATTGCCGATCCAGGTGATTGGACGCAACCGGTTGATGATGCTTCGAATTCGTCGTGGCTTTGAATTTGCGCTTGGTTTTACAGGCCAACCCCGCTTCTCGCATCAAACGACCGATACGGCGGCGGCTGACGGTTCGGTTCTGAGCGGATAAGGCGGCTTTGAGACGGCGCGTACCGTAGGTTGCCCGGCTTTTGCCAAAGGTGCTTTGGATCATCTCGGATAGGGCGGCATCGTCTTGTTCGCCCGCAGAGGGGCCTTGCTTCAGCCAGTCGTAGTAGGCGCTTCGGGATACCCTCATGAACCGGCACAGGGTATCTACCGCAAAGTCCTCTGCATGCTGCTTGATCCAGGCGTACTTCATCTTTGTTCCTTGGCGAAGTACGCCGCTGCCTTTTTTAGTAAATCGCGCTCCTCGGTCAATCGGGCCACTTCCTTCTTAAGGCGCTTGAGTTCATCGTACAGATGTTCATCGGTACGGACCGCTTTATTGCTGTCTTTGGGGCGACTGTATTTTCCTATCCAGGTATGCAAGGTATTGACGTTAATGCCAAGATCCTGGGCTACCTGGCTGATCGGTTTATCGGATTCATTCGCCAACTTGACGGCTGAGGCTCTGAATTCGGCTGTATAGGTATTGGGTTTTTCTTGGCTCATTTTGGATTCACGCTTTTTTAGATTATTTTAAAAAGTGTGTCCGGTTTAGTGTAGCCACATCAGTTTGTACCTATTGCCAATGTCAAATATGTGTCGTTCGCTGAGCGGACTTGTGCCGAAGTAGCTGAAGCGAACGGTTGATTTCGACTTCGCTCAGTCAACGGCAAATTGCTTGGATTGGGTGCTACATTTATTGCCATAAATCGCCTAAGGCCGCCGGCGGGACAAAATGACTTTTTTATGCTGGTGTTGCACACGAATCGGCAGAATTTTTTCCACGGCGTTGAGGAAGGGTTTCAAGTCGGCGGCATCGAAACTGCCGCTGAGGGTTTCATTTGCCAGGGATGAATCGGCAAATACGAAACTCAGATCATGCTGGCGCTCCAGTTCATTGGCTACTTCCGACAGCGGAGCGCGGTCGAACAGCAAGCGGCCGTTGAGCCAGGCGCCGGCTTGATCGGCATTGGCAACTTGAACGGCTTGTAACCGGCCGCTTTTATCGAAGCGGCGGCTGAAACCGGCCTTCAGGCTATCGCCCAGCCAGGCGCCGTCCCGTTTCAGCTCCACTTCGCCCTCCAATACCGAAACTTGGCTATCGTCGGACCGCATATGCACATCGAAGCGGGTGCCTATGTCTAGAATCCGCATGTTGCCGACTTGGACAGTAAAGCTTGGAAAGGTCCGATGGGCGACGTCGAACATCGCTTCTCCTTGCTGTAAAACCACTTGGCGGCGGCACCAGGAAACCTTTGCGCTCAAGCGCGTCGCGGCATTGAGCTGGATTTGGGAGCCGTCGGCCAATGTTAGGTTGCGCCGCTCGCCAATACCGGTGGCCAGTTCGATCGCTTCCACTCGGTAATCCAGCCACCAACCTGGCGCAATGGCGATACACAGTAATCCCGCGCCGGCACTGATAGTCGAGCGCCATTGGCGGGGTTGCGCGGCTCGGGCGGCTTTTAAGCCCGGAATATCATCGGTAACGAGTTGATCCAGGTTTCCCCATAAGTGTTCGGCCCGCGCATAAGCGGCGACATGCGATTCATGTTGGGACAACCATTGTTGAAAACGTTCGCGGGTGGTTTGTTCGCAGGCTTCGTCTTGTAGCGCGACGAACCAGGTTATGGCTTGTTCAAGCGCGCGCTGACTGAAACTCATGCGGGGACCGGCGCAGCCAAGCGACGGTGACAATGCAGCATCGCCTTGACCAGATGGCGTTGCACGGTTTTTTCGGAAATCCCCAATTTCATCGCAATGGCCGCATAACTCATTTCGTCGATTTTTCTTAACAGCAGAACATGGCGGCATTGGGCCGGCAAGGAAGCGATGGCATCCAGCAATAACTCGCATTGTTGGCGCAATATCAGCAAGGCTTCCGGCTGGATATTCGGGCAAACCAATTCTTCGTTCAGTTCATCGTGTTTACTGGTAACGCGTTGGTCATAACGGAGGAAATCGATTGCCAGACGTTCTGCGGTGCGGAATAAATAACCAGTCAAGTTGTCGGTGTGTTGCAGCGTGTCCTTGCGCAGCAGGCGCAGATAGGTTTCCTGGCTCAAATCCTGTGCCGCGTCCGGGCAGCGAACTTTCAGCATCAGGAAATTAACGATCTCATCTCGATGAGTAAGAAACAGCCGCGATACTTGCAGGCGATCGATGGAGGCAGATGACAAGGCCAAAACTCCTGAATCACAAGGTAAAGTCGTGTGACCAAGCAAACATTGGGCCGTAAATAAAAAGCAGACTTTAATCAGTTATTTATTGTGTTTGCGCGCAAGTGGCATGAAAAAACTATGTCATATCCCAATGGTTTAAGTGGAATAGCGCGGTATATGCCGCGTGACCGATAAGAGGGATTGGAGCTCGCGCTAACAAGGAGTAACAGTTGTTACTGCGGCCGGATTTATTTTTTTCCTTGTTCCAGTTGGGTTTGGCAAGGCAAGCAATATTGACAGGCGATTGCCTTTCTTCGCGCTTCGGGTATCGGTTCTCCGCATTCCTCGCAATGCGTCGCCGACTTGCCCGTATAGATCGCCTTGCGGGTTTCAGCCACGAACAATTCGGTCATTTTTTCCATGCGTTCGGCGATGGCATCGGCGCCGCCGGCCCAGGCTGTAGACATGATCTATATCTCCTGTAATGAGTGTATGCGGTGGATCAAACCACCATTTCCGCTTGCAGTAATTTTATCTGATCCCTGACCCGAGCCGCATCCTCGAATTCCAGGTTTTTGGCGTGCTGGTACATTTTCTCCTCCAACTGTTTCAACAGCTTGGCGGCTTGCTTCGGCTTCATGGCCTTGTATTCGACGGCAGGCTCGGCGACCTTGGCGCGGGCGCTGGAAATCGAACCGCCGGAACCCGGAATCGACAGTTCCAGAATGTCGGTGACCGATTTGAAGATAGTTTTAGGCGTGATGTTGTGGTCCTTATTGAAAATAATCTGCTTGTTTCGGCGGCGCTCGGTCTCGTCTATGGCCAGTTGCATCGAGCGGGTGATCTTGTCGCCGTAGAGTATCACCTTGCCGTTGGCGTTGCGGGCGGCGCGGCCTATGGTCTGGATCAACGAAGTCAGGGAGCGCAGGAAACCTTCCTTGTCGGCGTCCAGGATCGCCACCAGCGACACCTCGGGGATGTCCAGGCCTTCCCGCAGCAGGTTGATGCCGACCAGCACGTCGAACACGCCCAGCCGCAAGTCGCGGATGATTTCCACCCGTTCCACGGTTTCGATGTCCGAATGCAGGTAGCGCACCTTGATCCCATGTTCCATCAGGTAATCGGTCAAGTCTTCCGACATGCGCTTGGTCAACGTCGTCACCAGCACCCGCTCCTGAACTGCGATGCGTTTGTTGATTTCCGACAGCAGGTCGTCGACTTGAGTGGTGGCCGGCCTGACTTCGATCAGCGGATCGACCAAACCGGTCGGCCGCACCACCTGTTCCACCACCGCGCCGGAATGTTCTTTTTCGTAAGTGCTCGGCGTGGCCGAAACATAGATGCGCTGGCCGCAGATTTGTTCGAACTCTTCGAAGCGTAGCGGCCGGTTGTCCAGCGCCGACGGCAGCCGAAAACCATACTCGACCAAGGTTTCCTTGCGCGACCGGTCGCCCTTGTACATCGCGCCGATCTGAGGCACGGTGACATGGCTTTCGTCGATGATCACCAGCGCGTCTTTCGGCAGATAATCGAACATGGTCGGTGGAGACTCGCCGTCGGCGCGATTGGACAGGTGGCGGGAATAGTTTTCGATGCCGGAGCAATAGCCGACTTCCATGATCATTTCGATGTCGAACAGCGTGCGTTGCTCCAACCGCTGGGCTTCCACCAGCTTGTGGTTGTCACGCAAGTGCTCCAGGCGCTCGGCCAGTTCGAGCTTGATTTTCTCCACCGCGACCAGCAATTGATCGCGCGGCGTGACGTAATGGCTTTTCGGATAAATCGTAAACCGGGCGAGCCTTTGCGTGACTTCGCCGGTCAAGGGGTCGAACATCGACAGCCGTTCGATTTCGTCGTCGAACAACTCGATGCGCAAGGCTTGTTCTTCCGATTCGGCCGGGAACACGTCGATGACTTCGCCGCGCACCCGGTAAGTTGCCCTGCGCAGTTCGGTGTCGTTGCGGGTGTATTGCATCTCGGCTAAGCGGCGCAGGATGTCGCGCTGCTTGACCATGTCGCCGCGCACCAAGTGCAGCACCATCTGGAAATAGGATTCCGGCTCGCCCAAACCATAAATCGCCGACACGGTGGCGACGACGATAGTATCGCGGCGCTCCAATAAAGCCTTGGTAGCGGACAGCCGCATTTGCTCGATATGTTGGTTTAGCGAGGCATCCTTGTCGATGAAGGTATCGGAAGCAGGGATATACGCCTCCGGTTGGTAGTAGTCGTAGTAGGAGACGAAATACTCGACGCTGTTCTCCGGAAAGAATTCCTTCATCTCGCCATACAGCTGCGCCGCCAGCGTTTTGTTGGGGGCCATGATCATCGCCGGGCGCTGGGTTTGCTGGATCACATTGGCGACGGTAAAGGTCTTGCCGGAGCCGGTCACGCCGAGCAAGGTTTGATGCAACTCGCCGTCATTGATGCCGTCCACCAGTTGTTTGATGGCGGTCGGTTGGTCGCCGGCCGGTTGATAGCGGCTCTGGATTTTGAAGGGTTTTTGCATGGCGTGGGACGGTGTCGGGGCGGATTGCCGGCTGGGTATTATGCCAGTAATCGCCGATTGACTGATTTCCATGCGCCGTTTGTCTGACATGGTTTTATCTCTCCGGAAAATGAACAAACAATTTGTACAAATGTCTGAAATAGCGTTATATTCGCAAACAGGTTTTTGCAACATAGAACCGGGCCCGCCATGCAGATAACCAGTTCTTCACTTAGTCACTCAGCCTTTATCCTGCGCTATCAGGATCAGGCCAAAGCTGTGTCCGAGATTTCGCCAACGACCAATGCGTCCGGCCAAAATCAAACCGACAAGACCGATGCTCAGCAGCAACAGCGGGAAATCCAAGCCTTAAAAGATCGCGACCGCGAAGTGCGTAGCCACGAACAGGCGCATCTGAGCGCGGCCGGCGGTATTGCCGTTAGTGGCGCGAATTTTCAATTTGTTACCGGCCCTGATGGACAACGCTACGCTACCGGCGGAGAAGTCGGTATCGATATCTCGGCTGTTCCCGGCGATCCTGAAGCCACAATGCGTAAAGCGGAAACCATTCGCAGAGCGGCGATGGCGCCCGCACAACCTTCCGCTCAGGATTTCAGCGTGGCCAGCAAGGCGGCGGCAATGGCCAATAAGGCCGGCATCGAATTGTTGCGCGGGCAGCAGGAAGCCAATCGAAGCGGTTTCCAGTTGGATGTCAGGGCGTGAGTTAGATAAACTCGACTCCAAAACCGACGCCTGGTTCGATCCGTACCACTTTAGTGGACCTGATCGGGGCGTCTTCGAATTCCGTGGTTTGTACCTCCAGAACATCTCCTACTTTCGGCATGTCGTCGTTTTTATAGATCAAAAAAAGCCCGCTTTCCGAAAAATCCCGCATGTCGGCAAAAAATAGTCCGGATGGGATGGGCAGCACGACCCGTATCTTGGCGCGATGCTTGAGTCGCGGGTGCCGGCGTTGATCACTTTCGTTCACATCATTCACTAGAGTTAAGATTAAATTAAGACGGCAACCATAAGCTATGAATGCCTTGATTTTACGATTGTAGAACGCCATCCTTAAACCTGGAAATGGCGGCATGCTAATAACTTAGCATTGTATAGTATGAAAAAACCAGCCGTGTCAAACCGGTCCCGGTTTTGCTATGCATTTGGCATGGTCTTTTCGATTCAATCGCATCATGCATCGCGATAAATTATGAATTGATGGATAATGGCAGCCTTAATAAACCCAGATAAATTATTTCGGCACGACGCGCACGACTCCGTTCTTCGCGGTTGAAGCGCCGAAATCAAGATAATCGGCCACGGCTAGACCCCGTGGTTTTGTATCTTTACCCGCGGCCTCATATAGCAAACTCATCTTACTTGAATGGCAAGACGACCCAGACCCCGAACTCGATCCAGTTCATCCTCCGTCCGACGCAGAAAAACGAAGTCAAATTCTTCGTGGCTGATAAAAGCGCTGATTCCGCTGCTGTTGCTGGCCGGATTCCTGTTGTCTTCCTATGTCGGCTACCTAGATTATACCGTTCGCGAACAGTTCGAGGGCAAACGCTGGTCTATCCCGGCGCGCGTGTATGCCAGTCCGGTAGAGCTTTATGCCGGTCTGGAATATAGCAGCAAAAGTTTTGAGGATTTGCTGCTGCAATTACATTACCGGCAGGATAACCAATTGGCGGGCGAGGGCTCGTACTTGATTAAGGGCGGCCAAGCCAGCGTCAGAACCCGTGCCTTTAATTTTGGCGATAAGTTGCAGGAAAGCCGCAAGATCAATATCCGCTTCGTCGGTGGCGCCGTTGCCAGTATTACCGATGTTGGTAACGGTGCGGAGCTGGCGATTGTGCGGATGGATCCCATTCAGATCGGCAGTTTCTATCCGACTCGCAAGGAAGACCGGATTCTGATCAAACTGGACGAAGCGCCTCAAACCTTGCTGCAAGGCTTATTTTCCACCGAAGATCGAGATTTTTACCACCATTTCGGCGTCTCGCCCAAAGGCATTCTGAGGGCGATGTGGGCCAATGTGAAGGCCGGCGGCATGGTTCAGGGCGGGAGTACCATCACCCAGCAGCTGGTAAAAAACTTTTTCCTGACTTCCGAGCGCAGCCTGACGCGCAAAGTCAACGAGGCCTTGATGTCCTTGATTTTGGAATATCGCTATAGCAAGGATGAAATTCTCGAGGCCTATCTGAACGAGATTTTTCTGGGCCAGGACGGCGGCAATGCCGTGCATGGTTTCGGCCTGGCCAGCGAGTTTTATTTTGGTCAGTCGCTGAAAACCTTGAATTTATCGCAGGTATCGACACTGGTAGCATTAGTACGCGGCCCGTCTTATTACGACCCGCGCCGCAATCAGGAACGGGCGATGGAACGGCGCAATCTGGTATTGGATTCGATGTTGGAGCAAGGTTATATCGATGCCCAACAGGCGAGCGAAGCCAAGAAACAGCCGTTGGCCGTAGCCTCGGTGACGCATCGTTCCGCCAACCGCTATCCCGGTTTTATCGACTTGGTCAAGCGTCAGTTGAAGCAGGAATACAAGGAGGAAGATCTGACCTCCGAAGGTTTGCGCATTGTCACGACGCTGGATACACGGGTGCAGGAAGCGCTGGAGCAGTCGATTGCCGCGAAATTGAAACAACTGGAAAAAAGTCCCAAGAGCAATGATCTGCAAAGCGCGGCCATCGTTACCCGACGCGATAGCGGTGAAATCGTCGCCTTGGCCGGCGCGCGCGAGGCCAGCGACATCGGCTTTAACCGTGCATTGGATGCGGTGAGGCCGATAGGGTCATTGATCAAGCCCGTGGTCTATCTGACGGCCTTGGAATATCCGGATCGTTACACGATTACCACCCCGGTCAGCGATAGCCGGTTGGAAATTCCGGCCGAAAGAGGCAAAACCTGGTCGCCGGACAACTATGATAATCGCGAACATGGCGTCGTCCCGTTGCATACGGCCTTGACCAATTCCTACAACATGGCCACGGTCAGGATAGGCATGGACGTGGGTTTGAGCCGGATCGCCAATAACCTGAAAAACATGGGCGTCAGTAGGCCGGTGGACTTGTATCCATCCTTGCTGTTGGGCGCTTCGCCCTTATCGCCGCTGGAAGTGACCCAAATTTACCAAACCCTGGCCGGTGACGGTTTCGCCACTCCGTTGCGTTCGATCCGGGCTGTCAACGCGGCGGATGGCAAGGCTCTGCAGAGTTATCCGTTTACCGTGCGTCAGGCGGTTGACCCTGCGGCCACTTTTATCACCAATACCATCTTGCAAGAGGTGATGCGCGTCGGTACCGGCCGCTCGGCCTACAATTACCTGCCCGGCGAGATGAATCTGGTCGGCAAAACCGGCACCACCAACGAGTTACGCGATAGCTGGTTTGCCGGCTTTAGTGGCGATTATCTGTCGGTGGTTTGGGTGGGGCGTGACGACAATAAGCCCACGGGTTTGACCGGGGGTAGCGGCGCGTTGCAAATCTGGTCCGAGCTGATGCGTCAAATCAGCCATCAGCCGGTCACGCTGGTGCCGCCGGATAATGTGGAAATGAAATGGATAGATGCGGCCACGGGTTGGTTAACCGGCGAAGGCTGCGGCGGTGCCCGGTTGTTTCCCTTTGCCGATGGTTCGGGTCCCAGCGAATATTCGGAGTGCGGCTCGGCAACGGATGCCGCCGGTTCCTGGCTTAATCACTTGAATCCTTTTTGAATATGATGAAAAAAATCCTAAGTACATTGATTTTCCTGGCCGGCATGCACGGCGCCATGGTCTCGGCCGAAGAAACGCCGATCAATCAGTTGAAGGCGTTTCTAAAGGCTAGCGCATCGTTATCGGCCGACTTCAAACAAGTCAGCTACAACAAGGCCGGGCAGGCCGCCCAAAGTAGTTTTGGACAGTTTTATCTGAGCCGGCCCGGTAAATTCCGCTGGAATTACCAAAAACCGTTTGCCCAGGAAATCGTGTCCAATTCCGGAAAAGTTTGGTTCTACGATGCCGATCTGGAGCAGGTCACCGTCAAGCAATTGGATGATTCGCTGGGCTCTACCCCGGCGTTGTTGCTGACCGGACAAGTCGATATCGATGAAAAATTTATCCTGGAAGAGCAGGGCAGTGACGAAGATTTAAACTGGATCAAGCTGTCGCCAAGGAACGAAGAGAGCGGTTTTAAATATATCCTGATCGGTTTGAATCACGGCCAGCTGGGCGGCATGGAACTGAGCGATAATTTTGGCCAATTGACCCGGATTTATTTTTCCAACATCAAGCTCAATCCGGCCTTGAACGATGCCATGTTCAATTTCCAGCCGCCTAAAAATGTCGATGTGTTTGAAAATTGATCAGGGTCATGCAATGCCGAAGATGCGGAAAACTCCCTACCCAAGTCGGTCTTTTCTCCAAGCCGATCGGCTAACAAACGATTCCGGCCATAAGCATTGATGGTTGGTTTTTTCTTGGTTGATATCGAGTAATGGCATTATGGACACTCAATGGACAGAGCGTAGAAAAGGTTATCGTTACTCCGGGGTGGTCTTTTCCGAGGACGGTAGCCGCTTGAAAGCCTCCGGTGTGGAATACCGGGAAATACCGTTCACGACACTGGCAAACAAACGCTTTAATATCTGGCTGGCCATTGCCCTGCTATTCACGTTTCCCGGCATACCGTTGTTGGCGTATTTCGGTTTAAACGAATACTTTCTCTGGATTGGGCTGGGTTTTGCGGGCCTTATCTATTGGACGCATGGGCGCATTCATGTTTGTCCCCAATGTGGCGGCAAATCGCGTTCGCTCAATACTCCACACATGGGGGCGCCCGTGCTTTATCTTTGCCGGCGCTGCCGGACTTTCTTCGAACACGGTGAAATCGATGGCGGCTGGCCGTGGAAGTGATTCCAAGCCAGGTTGTTGGCCGCCACTTCTAACTTATGCCACCCGGTGGTTTTCGTCAGTCCGATAAAACTTGATCGCGATAACCCCTTTATAACGTCTGACCAAACGGTGCAATGGCTTTATCGATCATCGCCTTGAATACCTGTTCAAGCCCTTTTTTGGCGATAAAGTAAGAAGCACCAGTCAATGAGGTTCCGGTTAGGGCCAGTGCGGCCGCGGGGCCGGCAATTTGCTTGATATAAATCATGGAGATTGCTTGCTCGACCGCAACCAGGGTGGCGTTCAGGATGGCTTTCTTGCCTTGGGCGTCTAGTTGCACATCCAGTACTCGACTATCAGTGGCGATGGCCATCATGAGCGAACCCTTCTCGGCCTCAATGCTGAGGTTACCCAAGATCGGCAGCTTTGATGCGAGCCACTCTCCGGTCGAGACTTGGCCATCGCCGTTGGCATCTCGCGGGTCCATCAGCGGGATATAGCCCACGAAATGGGTATCTCGAAGCCCAACCAGCGCCGCTGGTTTTTTCCATAAGGGGTGATTAACGATAATCCACTCTTCAAATGCCATTGTTATTTCCCTGTGTTGATTGGTATGACTACATTATCGATCTCAATCGACTATGTCAAAGCTATCAATCATTGAATTCATCGAGTAGGCCTTGTTGTAATTCACCGTCGAACATACCGGCACACGTTGCTTGAATATGCTGGTTAGAAAACAACTTCTTTAAACTGGGCGTTGGATGTCATCACTTGTAATTTTTTCAACCGATTCAGCTCGACCTGCTGTCTTTGCCCATTGTCGATAATCAGATATTCGCGCTTCTCGGCGGTAGTCAGAGTGTCGATAGCCTTGCCTTCGAGAGTTTGGTGATCCTTGAGGGTGAGTTTGACCTGATAGCCATGCATGCAGGCTATTTCAAGGTAATCGTGCTGGTCGCAAGATATTGAACATTCAGCCATGTCGATCTCCATTCATTGAAATTTTGTGGCGCTTCATTTATAGCGCGGTCTTGCCGGCGCGATCAGAAACAACGCGCAAAAGCCTATCAAAGTCAGCAGCGTGAGCCAGTTAAACAACTTTGCCAGTTTACGCAGACCCGGATTGGCCTTTTTGACGATTTCAAAGTCGTCGATATACACCGTTTCGCAAGCGCCTTGTCCGGTATCCTGGCGGGTAGTGCTGGTGCCACGGGTATATCCGGCGGCGTGGTTGACATATTCGGCCAGACTGCCCTTGAAGCGGATATGGTCGCCGGGCTCCGCCCGCATTAACGCCTGTTTAATGGTATCGTTATCGGTAACAATATGATTGTTGGACAGCGTGTTCATGGTAAAGACTTCGGCGGTTTCCCGATTGGGCCAATAGGCCCAACAGGTCCAGCTATCGCTCGCTGCGAAACCTTGGAAACGAAGCGTTAGCGAGTGAAGGTTGAGTAGTCCCTGGAAGCCGTAGCGCCGGGCGGTTTTTCGACTAGAAAAACTGCAAGGCATCGCGAAACGGCGTCGAGTCATGCGAGAGCCAAGGCTTTGATCCCCTTGTTGGGTCAAAGGCGAGGTGACGCGGACGGCCAGGGCCGCCGCAGGCAATCACGTGGCGGTGTAGGCGCGATTGCTAGCCAGGGATGGCTAGCAATCTTTCCCGCCGGAAGCCGACACTCGCCGACTTGAATTTCATGTTTTTATATACGCCGGTTTCGACGTTGTTTCCCCAAATCACGCATAAGTCACGGACGTTGATAAAATCCTGCCAGCGTTTGTGATGCCAGATATTGGTAAAACCATCGGCATTGCTGTAACTGACCACAACGCCTTGCAAGTCGTAGTCGAATTTCGGATGGATGGTATAGCCGAGGCCGTTGGCCTCGATCGAAAAAGGTTCTCTATCGGTTGGCGTTTGCAGCGGTTCTTCGAGTTGGTCGAGGTCGTAATAAGCGGGTTCAGGCCAATCGTCTTTATAAAAATGCAGGATGCCGGCCATGCAGGCACATAGAATAAACAGGCGTTTGAATAAGCGTTCAAACACTAAACTAGCCGACATGGGAAAGACCCTATATAACGATTACTGGATAATCCTAACCTGACCAAATCCGATTCCAAGCAACGCCGGTAAGTTGGTAGAAATGTTGAACAGTACATTGGCCAAATGACTTCCGATCTAACCAGCATTTTTCTAATTCTACTTTGTCGTGCGCCATAAAAAACCGCGCTCACATTATAACCGGAGGCCCGCCATGCACATCACTTTCCTGAGACACGCCACCGCCGAAGACAGAAGCCTTGCCGGCTCCGATGCCGAGCGGGCCTTGATCGAAAAAGGCGAAAAACAAGTCAAGCGCTTGGCGGTTTTTTGCCAAGCCAACCAATTGTTTCCCGGGGCGATTTATTCCAGCCCCTTATTACGCGCGCGGCAGACCGCCAGGATTTTGCATGAACAATTATCCGAATGTCCGGCGCCGGAAATCGTGGACTGGCTAAGCACGGCCACCTCGCCGCGGACGATCATCGCCGAACTCGGCAAGCTGGCCGACCGAGGCTTGGATGATGTCTGGCTGGTGGGACACGAGCCGGATTTTTCCGAAACGATAGGCCAACTGCTGAATACTGCCGGCGACAGCATCGTCGTTAAAAAAGCTTCGCTGACCAGGTTGGATGCCGATTTTTCCGCTTCACCTAACGCTACATTGTTGTGGAGCATTCCTTGTTCGATGATGCGTTAAACCTATATGGACAAGATCGGCGAACTCAATGCGAGACAGCCACATTGCATTCGTCGCAGTGCGCCGTCCTCAGGTGCGCCGCGCCATGATGCCAATCTGGGCCTTGCCGGCTTGCGGGATACTAGGATAATCGCCGCGTTCCCCGCCAGGGGATGAGCCTGATGCTTAAGCCAATCCCAAGCGATTGGCGATGCCGGATAGTTCGCTATCCGAAACGGTGATGCCAAAATTGTCTCGAATCAATGCACTTAACTCGTCGATAGTTTCGATTAAACGGCTGATTTGATCATCGGCGCGAAATTCGGAAAAACTATTATTGAACAGCTGAATACGGCCAAAGTCGGTATAGCGGCAAAGCAACAGGTTCTGGGCTAGCAACGATTCACTCCAGGTGGCGCACAGCCTATTCGCGGCATCCAGATCGCAGCGCCGCACAGCCGCTCTGTCGAAGCTATATAAGCTAAACCAGTCGCCATTCAGGCGTTTTTCGACCACCCTATCGCCGCTGTCCGACTCATGCCGGATACGGAAGGTTTCATGCTCCTGTTGCTGCTCCTGATCATTGACCAAGCGTAGCGGTTGCAAGGGGGCGGGGCCGCCGAATCCGGCATCCACCAGCCATGACTCGCCGCCGGCTTTGACGAGATATGCCAAATGATGGCGAGGACCACCTTCGCTACGCCCCATCCTCACCCGCGCCAAAATGGGTTCGAAATCAAAACCCAACGCCTGTAACGCAAGCCCCAACAAACCATTCAATTCAAAACAGTATCCGCCACGGCCCTTATCGAGGATTTTTTCGATTAACGCCGACGGCTCCAAGTCGGGGATTGAGCTCAAGAAAGCATCGACATTTTCGAAAGCAATCGCATTGAGCTGCGCCCCCTGTATTTGCGCCAATCCTTCGACGCTAGGTTTGGGTTTACTAATCTTTATTCTGCTCAGGTATCTATCTAATTCGAATTTCATACGCCATATTGAATGTTTAAAGCCAAATTGAGCTTTGGTGGATAAGTCGCTGTGTTCCGAATAGTCTTAATCGATATAACCAAGGCAAGCACGGCAATATCACGACTATCCAGACAATTGTTCATTATCCGCGAGAACCTACTGAAAAGTAGTCACGGACTGGCCATATAAATGTCATGACTACATATCACATGTAAACCGGCTCACGCCGATATTTCGCCGCACCCGACACGAGCTCCGGACCCAGCCTTGCCTGGCTTTCAACTGCTCTACGGCTGCCGAAGTTTCCGGCCTGCATATCGCAACTACAACAATTCGCCCCGAAAGGCAGTTCCACTACCATTTAATCGCTGATTGCCGTTTTGCCCCGCCTCAATGCCAAGAAACCCATCAAACCAGACAAAAACAGCCAGGCAGCCCCAGGCAATGGAACAGGAGCAGCTACTATGTAAGATAACTCAATTCCTGGCGCATTAAGCGATGTGATGCCAGAGCTGAAGGTGTTCATGAAATTGCCATAGACGGTCTTTTCTCCAGCGTCGCCGTGATAATACACATAGGTGCTGATATCCATGCCGGCGGAAATGGCAAGCTGAGCCCCGATATAGGTTTGGAAATCGATAGTCTGTACGATGTTGGGCGCCGTGCCTGAAAACACCCTCCCGAATGGGCCGTTATAGGTGTTGTGCCCACTATCGGCTGCCGTTTCGATACTATTGCTGCTAGCACTCCACCACCAATCCTCGCTCATGTCACTCATGCCATCGTGATCGGGATCATATTTGTCTATCCACCAAGGGTAGTTGGTGCCATACACGCGGTCAATATAGCCCCAGCTCCTCGAGGAGCTATCTTCTTTTGCGTGAAAACTGAAGTCGGCCACTACCTCGGGGCGGTTTCCCGACCCGACCAAGTGATTCGGGTTGGTAATGCGGTAGCCGGCGTTGACATCAACCCAGCCACCATCACTGACATCGTAGCCATAGGTGATCACGCAGGGTATCGTCGTGCACCCCTGATGAGTCGAGTAAATCCCATCGAAATTAATGGCAAGCCGAAGGGTAACTGGATCGCCAACCGAAAGACCGGAGCTTCCGGCATTGACGGTGAGGGTTTTATCGAAACTTGCAGCGATGACTGACTGTGCGCTGTTAGAAGGTGTTTCGTTTTGCCCGGGGCGTGCCCATGAATATGCCGAGGCCCGCAAGGTTTGGCTGGCCGCATCCGCATATCCCACGGTGTGGTTACCGGTGGGAGCCCCTTCTGGATAGATAATTGGCGAATACTCGCCGGGGGTGGTGTAGTTATGCTTCACCGGAACATTTTCATCCGAGTGAGAAAAATGTGTCGTTGTGTTTCCGTGGGACTCCCACCCCGAAATTTGGGCCGAAGCGTGGGCATGGCTCAGTGGAATCATTATCAGGCCAAGAACGGCCGCCGGGTGTTTTAACATTTCTCCCCCCAAAAGATTAAATATGAACTTCTTGAAAAACCATAAAAAAGGACCTGATCTTGAAAATCTTTTTTAAAAAAACCAACCTCAAGACCGCATAAACAAGACGTATAGACTAAGGTGGCCGGCTTCCCCAGAGTGGAACATCCTTGTATGGGACCGGCCAAAAGATTTCGGCGCACTTCCCTGCGCCGCGCTCCTTCTCTAGCGGCTGGCGCAGAAGCCGAAACTGGTCGACGCGCCGCCGGCCAGATTGCCATTCCAGGCCTCGCCCTGGACATGCAAACCTATGCCGGATTGGCTATAAACGCCGTTCCACAAATTGTCGATCCGGCCCTCAATGTTCAGATCGACAGACCATTGCTGGCTGCTAGTCCCAAGATTGCTGACGGCAACGGTCGCGCAGTAGCCTGATCCCCAATCGGAGTCGACATGCAAGCTATGCTGGATTTGCCCCGGATCGGCGTCGGTTTCGTCGCCGTCGTCGGCTGAAGCGCAACCGGGATCGGCCGGATAATCGGCCAAGCCGTCGCCGTCGTTGTCGATTTGGTCGCTACAGACCGGAAGCGCAGCCGATCGGTCGGCGCAGAAGCCGAAGCTGGCCGATTCGCCCGGCGACAGTTCGTTATTCCACTCCGCCCCGCTAGCCGTCACCTGATTGCCGTTTTGGCTGTAATCGGCGTTCCACATATTGGTGATGCTGCCCGCCGTTTCGAAGCCGGTTTGCCAAAGCACCGTGGCCTGCGTGTTATTGTTGACGGTCACATCGGCGCAATAACCGGTTCTCCAATCGCTGCTGATCGCCACGTTGGATGGCAATGTAGTCAACACCGGCCCGTTGGATTCGTCGCCGTCGTCGGCGGCGCTGCAACCCGGATCGTCGGGAAAATCGATCCAGCCGTCGGTATCGTTGTCCGCGCCGTCCGAACACGCAGGCAAAGGCTCCGCTTCGCTGTTGTCGGTAGGAGACTGGCAATTCGGGTCGCTTGGAAAATCGATCAAGCCGTCATGGTCGTTATCGATGCCGTCGCCGCATTGCGAAGGAGCGCGCTCGGGCAGCGGCAATGCGCCGT
This sequence comes from Methylomonas sp. LL1, assembly GCF_015711015.1. Classification (NCBI taxonomy): domain Bacteria; kingdom Pseudomonadati; phylum Pseudomonadota; class Gammaproteobacteria; order Methylococcales; family Methylococcaceae; genus Methylomonas; species Methylomonas sp. LL1. The sequence goes on along the minus strand of NZ_CP064653.1, from coordinate 1,835,793 downwards.
TGGCGTAATAGCGTTGAATGGCCAATCTCAGGAAACCGCCGTCGTCGTCGCTATTCAAGGCCGGCAAATCGTTCAGATGGTCGGTGTGATTGCGCGCGCGATTGTCTATCGGCGCCGGGTCCTCGACCGCATCTTTGACATAATCGAAATAGCGGGTCTGATCGTCCTGGCCGGCACCGAACATCAGCGCCACCACCCCGGCATCGCGGAACTGCCGCAAGCGCGTGGTATCGCCGCTGTCCACCACCGGTTTTAGGAAATACTCGGGGCGGTTGTCCTGATAATGGTTAGGGGTATTGTTGCATTTGCGATACAGAGTATTGCCGACCGGAATCTGCCACATGATGACATCCTGGTTCAACTCGCTATGCAAGCGGGACACGAACTGGCGGAAACGGTCGAAGTCTTCCGGTTTCCACCAACGGTCCGGCCCGCCCTGCAACTGGTAAAACCCCGAATCGCGGTCTGAGGTTTCGGTGAACATCACGTCGAACTCGGTATCCAGGGAGCGGTAGAAATTGGCGGTCTCCACGGCCAACTTGTCCGGATCGCCCTGATTGACGATCAGGTCGGTGCGTGTGGCCCAGCCCGAGACATGCCAACCTAGAATCACATTAGGCGCATACAGGTCACGCAGTGCTTTCATCAGCTTGGCAAAGCCGCTGGCATTGTTTTCGTAACCTGCTGCCTCTGCCAGGCCCGACGCAGCCACCGCGATCTCGGTCTGCGCCGGGTCGCTGCTGCTCCATTCCACATAGCCCCACAGGTCGGGTTCGACTTGCACCACCACCGGATGACCGAACGCGGCGATGCGTTGCAACAGGAAGATCCAGTTCTCGAAATAAGCCTTCATCGTCGCCGGCGTTTGTAGGTTTCGAGTAGGCGGCTCCTCGAAGCGGTAAGGCGCGGCATGGACGATTTCGTAATAAGTGATGACCGGCGTCAATCCGGCTTGATGGCTCTCCTGCAGCCATTTATCGGCGAAGCTGCCGTCCGGCGACAGCCAATTCCGCCAGTCGTCGGCCCCGAGGCCGCCGGTGAAATATTGAAAGCGGTAGCCGACCGGCATGTCGGCGTGGCGGCCGGCCTCTCCGACAGGGCTGTTGCCGACGCCCATGGCCAATACCGGGGGTGTATTACCGGCCATCGGCAATGCCGATACCGTCGGCGCGAGTAGTAATAAGCCGCAGGCCAGCAAGCCGGCATGCGCTGTTTTGGAAAATACGATCATCTTATTCTCTTAATAATAATTATATGGTCGACGATGTAACGCAGGGGGGCGGAAAAAAAGGCGAAGAGTCCCTGAAATTTCGGTCATGCCATGATATTGGTTGGCACTTCGGCCCGGCATCTGCTTAGCACGGTCGGCACAACCAGATAGCAACTGGCGCGGCACTGCGCCGCACGCTAACCGAATCGCGCCGTACCCATGGCTTTTCAACTCACGGGAATGAGCCGGCTCTCGATTACTTACGCCTCTTGCTTGCGGCGGGAGGCTAAACCTAGCGCCCCTAAACCTGTCAGCATTAAAGGAAGAGCGGCTGGTAATGGTACGGGCGCCAGACTGACATTCGCCGTAAATGCACCGCGATTGTCGCCGTAATAACCTGGCAGGCCATTGAACGCCCATCCATCCGTAAGCCCCAGATATAGCCGGCTTGCATTGGTTGGCGCGGTAAATGTCAACGCAGTTCCGCTGGGATTATTCTTGCCTGATTTTCCATCGCCGATATAAAACACCTGAGCGAGCAATGGTGAGAGCGATATGGGGTTGGCGGCATCGAAGCTGAGAGATACAGGAGCAACCGAACCGAATGGATCAATTTCCGATGTAAAAACACCCACCAATGCGATTTGGGCGTTACCTAAAATTCCGGACAAACCGTTTGTGCCACTGATGTGTGCCGATGAGTTTCCACCATCAGGTGTGATATTTGGGCTGTCCGAACAACAACCGACTAATCCAGTGGCGGAAATTGAAAAGACATTATTTGCTCCCGCGTTAAAGTCAATCCGGATGGCTGGTGTATCCGAACCGGAATCACCACCGGGATTGCCAGCGTGACCAAACACATGATAAATGCTCGTCGTACCGGCAATCGCAAGATCTGCAAGTGTTCCACCAGGTAATACCACCGACGCCGAAGCCGTAGTATTCATGGCTTGCGCGGCAAGAATCATGGCTGCGAGATGGGATGTTTTCATTGCATTTTCCTTAGGTTTATTAAATTAATAACGATGATAGAAATTCGTAGCCACTCGATTCGAGGCTGATTTGTCGCCCAGTCGTTCGTTTCTCGGTTGACGAATCTCCCCTAGCGTTCAGGCCGCTCAATGCCAAATGAATCGTGTAAGGTCGTTGCATCAATCCTGCCGGCAGCCCGGAAAGAGCGTGCATACCAGGTTTCATTTTTGTTATTCTCCTTAAGAGGCAGGTAGCTTGAATGTTTATTTTGGATCGCGACACGGGGCTGGGAACGATGCACAGGTTAGGAAAAATGCAGGTACAAGTCGTCACGAAACCGTCAGGTTTTAGTCACGTTTTTGGTTTTTGTGAGCCTGGCTTAATCGAAGCATCTGTCTATGGATATTGAGATGTTTCACTTCGACGCCTACTGCCTCGATCTGGCGGGTGCTCGCCTGCTGAAGAACGAAAGCACCGTAGCCCTGCCCCCCAAGGCCCTGGCCGCTCTGATTTATCTGGTACAGCAACACGGCCGCTTGATCAGCAAGGAAGAATTGCTGGACGCCGTCTGGGGGCACCGTTTCGTCAGCCAGGGCGTATTAAAAAACACCGTTACGATTCTGAGACAAGCGCTCGACGACGATCCGAAAACGCCGCGCTACATCGAGACAGTGCATCGCCTGGGCTATCGCTTCATCGCCGAGGTGAGGGCCGCCCACGCCTCCGCCATGCAAACGCCGGCCATGGCGACGATCGCGCCCGATTTGGATAGCCCGCCTCTTCTGGTCGGCCGAGCCGGCCCATTGGCGAAACTTGGCCGGCTTTTGGAAAAATCCATCCTGGGCGAGCCTCAATTGACATTTGTCACCGGCGAGCCGGGCATAGGCAAGACAGCACTGATCGACGCCTTTTCGCAGTCGGCCAGCCATCGAGTGGTGACGGGCCACGGCCAGTGTGTCGAGCAATACGGCCAAGGCGAGCCTTATCTACCGGTGCTGGAGGCGCTCAATGATCTGATTCGCCATGATGAAGCCCGTCTGTCCGCGCTGCTACGCCAGGTCGCCCCCACCTGGCTGGCGCAACTGCCCTGGTATCTAAACGAAACCGATCAAACATTGATGCAACAGGTGATGGCCGGCACTACTCAGATGCGCATGCTCAGGGAGTTCGGCGAATTTCTGGGTCGATGCACCGCGGAGCAACCGCTTATCCTTGTCCTGGAAGACCTGCACTGGAGCGACCACGCCACGCTGGACCTCTTGGCTTATCTGGCGCGGCGCAAGCAACCGGCGCGCTGGCTGATCCTGGGCAGCTATCGACCCGAGGACGTGATGCTCACCGGCCATGACTTGAAGCACGTGCTCAGGGAATTGCAAATACAGGGGCTTTGCACGGATTTACCGCTGGAACCGCTGTCGGAAGCCGCCATAGGCGAATACCTCTCACAACGTTTTACGGATCGCGACCAGACCAGTAATTGGGCGCGAGCCATCCACAGCCGAACCGGCGGCTTGCCGTTTTTCCTGGTGCAGTTGATCGAAACCCTACAGGGCGAGCAAGGCCTTGACCGCGACGTGGCGATACAGGCTTCGGCGCTGCCCGAGGGCGTGCAACAGCTGTTGGCCCGGCAGTTCGAGCGCCTGTCGGAAGATTACCGGCGTGTGCTGGAAGCCGCCTGCGTGGCTGGCTCGACCTTCTCGGCCGAAGCCGTGGCAGCGGCACTGGCTATCGATAATACCGACGCCGAGGAATACTGCGAAAACTTGGCAAACCTCAGGCACTTCATCCATCCAGCCACAAATTCGGGATTAGTGGGCCGCTACAGTTTTAGGCACGCCTTCTATCAGAAGTTCGCTTATGACCGCCTGCCGCTTCTGCAATGCGCCCGCCTGCATCTCAATGTCGGCGAGTGGCTGGAATCGGCCCGTAAGCGCCCCGAGGAGCTGGCTGCGGAGCTGGCGCTGCACTTCGAACGGGGACGCGACTGGGAAAAGGCCGTCAAATACCTGCAACTGGCCGCGGGCAATGCCGTGGGCCGCCATGCGCTGCACGAGGCAGCACAACTATTGCGGCGCGGACTGGCCTTGCTGGAGGACAAACTGACTGGCTCGCCTGAATACGCCCGCTACGGCACCGACCTCAACACCCTGTACGCCATGATCCTGCAGGCCATCCAGGGTTACGGCGTGGACTGTCTTGAAACCATCTATGCTCGGGCGCTCAGCTTGGTAAATCAGCTTGGGGAAACACAGCGCCTGCTACGCGTACTGTGGGGACTGTGGGCCTTCCACTACGTTCGGTCCAACCTCGAACTTAGCTTGGATTACGCACGCCAAATGCAGGCCGAAGCCGAACAAGCGGAAGATACCGCGGGATTGATAGGCGCGCATTTTGCACTGGGCACGACCTACCTGAACCGTGGCGAACTCGATCTTGCCCTAGGCCACGCCCAGCAATGCTTGGCGTTATACGATCCTGATAGCCACCGCACCTTATTTTTACTATATACACAGGATCCAGGGGTCTGTGCGCGGTATTGCCTAGGCCTGGTTGTTTGGCTGAAGGGCTTTCCCGAACAAGCAATGGCCGTCTTTGATGATGCGCTGGCATTGGCCGAGGACCTCGGCCACCCATTCAGCCTGGCCATTGCCCTCAGCGCAGTGACCTGGCAGCACGTAGACCGCCGGGAACCGGCGCGCGTCTTGGAACGCTGCGAAGCCTTGGAGCGATTGGCCGAGGAACATAGCTTTCTGATGTGGCAAGCCATGGCCACCATCATGCGCGGATGGGCGATCGCGATGCTGGGCCAGGCCGAAGCCGGTATCGTCCTGATCGAACAGGGGCTTGCGACCTGGCGAGCTACCGGCTCGCGGTGGATTGAACCTCGCTATCTGACCCTCCTCGCCGAAGCTTATGCGATGGGCGGACGGTTCGACGAGGGATTAAAAACCTTGGATGAAGCCTTCGCCAAAACCGAGCTATACGGAGAACGTCGCTACGAAGCCGAAGTCTATCTCCTGCGGGGCGAGTTGTTGCTGCAGACCGGCAATGAATCCCTTGAAGAAGCGGAGTCATGTTTCCAACAAGCCCTGACCGTCGCTCGTGGCCAAGGTGCCAAGTCTCTGGAGTTAAGGGCGGCGGTTGGCTTGACTAGGCTGTCGCGGGACCTAGACCTGGAAGACGATGCAAGCAAGCTGCTGGGGGACGTCTACGCCTGGTTCACGGAAGGCTGGACCACACCCGACTTGCTGGAAGCCAAGACGTTGCTCGAAGTGCACGGCTGTTCCGCTGAGCACTTCGAGCGGCACACGACGGCCGCCTGACCTTGCCGATGGCTAAATACCTGACTCCTGAAGCCCCGGCTGGCATGTGAGCGAATATGATATGGGGAGGGCGGCTACTTCGGCGAATGAAGCCATTAACTTCATTCGGTGCCTACTCCGGAATCGCTAACAGCTCGGTGCCCTTATTAGAAGGTCGATAGGATGAAAAGAGCTAGTCAATCCAATCTAAATAAGGATTCGGTTTTTAATATAGGGGAAAAGAGGCTGGATTTACTGACCAAGCATGCCTCGCTTTTCCATGGGTCGCATAACACCGCGTCGGCACCCCAGGATTTATAATCTTTCTCATCGCTTGCTGCTTGCCGATTGATTATGACAAATGCATGATCGCGATCGATAAAATGCATCCAGTCAAGGGAGCGGACACCTTTGTTGCGCAAAAAGACAAACGCGATTGAACTTTGCTCCCCACAGTTTCCACATCCATACAGGCTTGCCCATTCCGCCTGAGAATTCAAGACGTCTTCATTAGTGTATTTGCCGGAAGCCTGCTTGACGCTTTTCAAGGTTTTTCTGACTTGAACACGCATCTCGCCTTCGTTGAGATAGGAACCGGCGCAGGCAATCTTCGCCCCTTTGCCCCACCATTCGGAAATTGGCCAAACCTTATTAGAAGCGCCAATATCCATTTTGATATTGACGTAGTCTATCGCTGCCTTGGCAAAAGCGATGTTTTCTGAAATTGTGTTCATAACCCCCTCAAATAGATTAAATTTCGAGCTCAGTGAGTCTTCGGCCTGTCTTCGAAAGCCACCCACCTGATTTCACACAGAGCCATAATTCCTTGATAGAACAGCAAACTCAGCCCCCTATCACGGACGCGCTGACCATGGACAGGAATGGATCAGTCCTGTTTCATACCATGATCGCTCACCGACTTTCCTGCTCTGATTTTTCGGGGCAGCGGCGGCTAAAGTTGCGCCAACGGCCGGGAATGTGCGTAAATAAAAAATTCCCGTATTCCTTGTCTTATCGTTGCCGTTAAAAAACCACTGCTCTCAATGATTTTTTACTCCCCTGCTATTATGCCGTGCGATTCGGTTTTCTCGTCGTCAAGTTCGATACCTACAGCAACGAGAACGGGGCTCAGAATAGAAAATCAGCTGAAACAAGTCGTCACGAAACCGTTAGGTTTCGGTCACGTTTGTCGATTTTGTGAATCCGGCTTAATCGGGGCATTGGTCTATGAATATTGAGCTGTTCCACTTCGGCGCCTACAGTCTCAAACCGGCCGGCGCCCGGCTGTTGAAGGGTGAGAACACCGTGCCGCTACCTCCCAAGGCGCTGGCGGCGCTGATTTACCTAATCGAGCATCGCGGCAACTTGGTCGGCAAGGACGAACTGCTGGACGCCGTCTGGGGCCATCGCTTCGTCAGCCAGGGCGTCTTGAAAAACACCATCACCACGCTCAGGCAGGCGCTGGACGACGATCCGAAAAATCCTCTCTACATCGAGACCGTGCACCGCCTGGGCTATCGTTTTATCGCCGAGGTGACGGCCGCCTCCGCCGTGCAAACACCGGCCATGACGTCACATCCGGCGGCATTACAAAGTTTTCCTGATCTGGTCGACCGGGCCGGCCCATTGGCGGAACTTGGCCGGCTATTGGAAAAAGCCGTACTGGGAAAACCTCAATTGGCCTTCGTCACCGGCGAGCCGGGCATAGGCAAGACCGCGCTGATCGAGGCCTTCCTGCAGTCGTCCGCCCATAGTGTACTGACGGGACGCGGCCAGTGTGTCGAGCAATATGGCCAGGGCGAGCCTTATTTACCGGTGCTGGAGGCGCTCAATGATCTGATTCGCCATGACGAAGCCCGTCTGTCCGCGCTGTTACGTCAGGTCGCCCCCACCTGGCTGGCGCAACTGCCTTGGTATCTGAACGATGCTGATCAACCGCTGATGCAGCAGGTTCTGGCTGGCACCACTCAGATGCGCATGCTCAGGGAATTCGGCGAATTTCTGGGTCGATGCACCGCGGAGCAACCGCTTATCCTTGTCCTTGAAGACCTGCACTGGAGCGACCACGCCACGCTGGACCTGCTGGCTTATCTGGCGCGGCGCAAGCAACCGGCTCGCTGGCTGATCCTGGGCAGCTTTCGCCCCGAGGACGTGATGTTCACCGACCATGGCTTGATGCTCGTGCTGAGAGAATTACAGATACAAGGGCTGTGCTCCGAGCTGCCGTTGGAACTGCTGTCGGAAGCCGCCATCGCCGAATACCTGGCACAACGTCTTACCGATCGCGACCAGGCTTCCAATTGGGCGCGAGCCGTCCACAACCGCACTGGCGGCTTACCATTTTTCCTGGTGCAGCTGGTCGAAACCGTGCAGAACGAACAAGCCACTGACTGTGATGTGGCGATGCAGACTTCGGCGCTGCCCAATGGCGTACAACAACTGTTGACGCGGCAGTTCGAGCGATTGTCGGACGATTGCCGGCATGCGCTGGAAGCCGCCAGCGTAGTCGGCATGACGTTCTCGGCGGAAACGCTGGCAGCCGCTCTATCCCTCGGCAATAGACAGATCGAGGAGCACTGTGAAGCTCTCGCCCGCCCGCGGTTATTCATTACAGGGTCGGAGTCGATTGGCCGCTATCGTTTCCGCCACGCCTTTTATCGCGAATTCGCCTATAACCGCTTACCGCCACTGCAAAGCGCCCGCCTGCATCTCAAGATCGGCGAATGGTTGGAGTCGACCCGCATCCGTCCAGAGGAACTGGCGGCGGAACTCGCTCTCCATTTCGAGCGGGGACGAGAGTGGGAAAAGGGAATCAAATATCTGCAATTGGCCGCAGCGAATGCTCTCGCCCGCCATGCTCTGCATGAAACCGCGCAACTGTTGCGGCGTGGGTTGAGATTGTTGGAGGATCAACAGCCGATGCTACCGCATTACGCCCGCTACGGCAGAGACATGTACCCCCTGTTCGCAATGGTCTTGCAGGCTACCCAGGGTTACGGAGCGCCCGATCTCGAGAAGGTTTTCGAGAGAGCGCTTGAGCTGGCACGGCAAAGCGGAGAATCGCCGCGCCTGCTACGAGTATTGTGGGGCTTGTGGTCATTCCATTATGTGCAGATCGATCTTGGCAACGCCCTCGATTGTGCCGGCCAAATGCAGGCCACCGCGGAACAAGCCGGAGATACGGTGGGACTCATTGGTGCGCATGTCGCGCTGGGAGCAACATTACTGACCTGCGGCAAGCTGGAATCGAGTTTGACTCATGCGCGGCGTGCCATTGCGCTTTACGATTCGGCTATCCACAACACACTGTTTTATACCTATACTCAAGACCCAGGAGTTTGCGCCTGGTTTTGCGAAGCACAGACTCTATGGCTGATGGGCTTTGCGGAACAAGCCAAAACAGGTTACGACAAGGCCCTTGGATTGGCCGAGGTCATCCGTCATCCATACACCCAGGCCGTCGCCCTTGGCGCCTCCATCATGCAGTACGTCGACCGCCGGGAACCGACTCGAGTCGTTGAATACTGCGAAATGCTGGAACAGCTGTGTACGGAACATGGCTTCCTGTTGTGGCAAGCCATGACAACCATCATGCGCGGTTGGGCGCTCGCGCTGTTGGGGCAGAGCGAAGAAGGGGTTTCCCTGATCCAGCACGGCTTGACGTCCTGGCGCGCAACCGGCTCTCGAGCCTACGAATCGCGCTATTTGTCGCAACTCGCCGAAGCCCTGGCTAAAAATGGCGAACCAGAATTGGGTATTGCTTCATTAAGCCAGGCCTTGGTGGCTGTCGAGAACCCCGGAGAACACTACTACGAAGCCGAAGTTCACCGTCTGCGTGGCGAGTTGTTGTTGGAAGCCGGTAGTGCCGATCAAGAAGAGTCGGAAAAGTGCTTCCACCAAGCCCTGGCTGTTGCCCGCCGTCAGCAAGCCAAGGCACTGGAACTGCGGGCTGCAACCAGTCTTGCTCGACTGTGGCGGAGCCAAGGTCGATTAGACGATGCGAAGAACTTGTTGAACGGGATTTATGGCTGGTTCACTGAAGGCTTTGACACCCCGGATTTACTGGAAGCTAAGGCCCTGCTCGACGGCAAGAACGTACCCGCTTGGACAGCTGGCTTTTGAAGTACTTTCTGTGTCGAGGCTGCGTCCTGACCAGGCTAGCAATTAAAGGCTTATAAGTCGCGACTGAAGCTACTTCTTCCCCGGCAATCTCGATCTCTGTTGTAACATCATTCTCGGCTCTCAATTAGGAGGGAGTACCGATAAGACTAAGCTAGCTAAAGCTCGGCAAGTAACATCACAATGGATCTGGACTGAGCGTAATATTTATGTTCTTCCATTCTGACGGCGCAATCTACTTCGACGCAATCGTTGGGTGACGGTAAGGCTGTGTCGATAACGCGCGCCCAACTCAAACGGGATTTCTGAAACCGATCGGGAAGTTCGAATTCCAGCGGCTCCCAATAACTATTAAAAATGAAATAAATCACATAGGGACGCTGCAGCTTGGCGATTAGGATCGCCAGGCAGTGCGAGTCTGCCCCCCAGTCTGGTTGATTCAGCTGGATGCCGTGGTATTCGATATGCAACTGTTGAAAAAACAGGTTAAGCGTGGCCGAGGATTCCCGCCAGGTATACAGCAAGCCGCGCAGGTGTATCAGCAGCTTAACGAAGCGGTGGATGTCGGCATGTTGGTCCAGCAGCGACCAGTCGAACCAACTGAGTTCGTTATCCTGGCAATAGGCGTTGTTGTTGCCGCGTTGGGTACGGCAGGCCTCGTCGCCCATGGTCAGCATCGGCGTGCCGGCGGCGAATAGGGTCAAGGTCAGGAAGTTCTTGATTTGGCGTTGCCGCAATGTGTTGATCCGGTCATCGTCGCTCGGCCCCTCGGCGCCGCAATTCCAACTGTAGTTGTTATCGCAGCCGTCGCGGTTATTTTCTCGGTTGGCTTCATTGTGCTTGCCGTTATAGGACACCAGGTCGTAAAGCGTAAAGCCGTCGTGGCAGGTGATGAAGTTGACGCTGGTTTCCGGCTCGCGCCTTTCGTCGGCGAAAATATCGGGACTGGCGAACAATCGGTTGGGCAATTTCGTGACGCTGCCCGGATCGGCGCGGACAAACGCGCGAATGTCGTCGCGGAACTGGCCGTTCCATTCTTTCCAGAAGTCGCCGATGAAACTGCCTACCTGATAAAGCCCGGCTGCATCCCAGGCTTCGGCGATCAGCTTGCTGCCGGAAAGTACCGGATCGGTTTCGATGTCCCAAAGAATCGGCGGATTGGGAAAGGGCCGGCCGTCTTCGTCGCGCGACAAAATGGATGCCAAATCGAAGCGGAATCCGTCCACATGCATTTCGGTGACCCAATAACGCAAGCTATCCAATATCAAGCGCCGTACCACCGAATGATTGGCCTTGAGGGTGTTGCCGGTGCCCGCATAATTGGTATATTCGCCATTGCGGGGATCGAGGATGTAATAGGCATCGTTGGCCAAGCCCTTGAAACAGAGCATCGGCCCGCGATGATCGCCTTCCGCGGTATGGTTGAACACGACATCAAGGATGATTTCGATACCGGCGCGGTGCAGGGCTTTCACCATGTCCCGGAACTCGGCGATGGTTCCAAGCGGGGATGGATCGGAACTATAACCGCTGTGCGGCGCGAAGAACGACACCGGCGAATAACCCCAGTAATTGCTTAGGCCTTGTGGGGCATCCTGCGGGTCGAATTGAAACACCGGCAGCAATTCCACGGCCGTCACGCCGAGATCTTTCAGATAGGGAATTTTTTCGATCAACCCGGCATAGGTGCCTCGTTTATAGGCGGCGACGCCGGATTGCGGATGGCGAGTAAAGCCGCGCACATGCATTTCGTAAATCACCGTGCCGCGAAACGGTTTTCTTAACGGCGCATCGCCTTCCCAATTGTAGCCGCGATAATCCACAACCACGCTTTTCATGGATGAAGCCAGATTGGGTCCTGGCAAGGATGCGGCCTTCCGGTCGTAATTAGGGCCGACGGCAATGCCGCGCGCATAGGGGTCGAGCAGCATCTTGTCGGGGTCGAAGCGTAAGCCGTGTTCCGGGCTGTAAGGCCCGTTGACGCGATAAGCATAGAGTTGGCCGGCCTGGATGTCGGGGGCGAATATATGCCAATAATGAAAGGTGCGATTGCGTAGTGGGTCAAGAGGAATGATTCGACTAGGTGCATCGGCGTCCACGCTGTCGAACAACAGCAGTTCGACCGTGGTGGCGTTTTTAGCGTAAACGCTGAAATTGGCGCCGCCTGGACGCAAGGTTGAGCCCAAGGGATAGGAACTTCCGGAAGCTATCTTGTGGTTCATGGCTACAAATATTCCTCAAAAAGATGGCGGAGCAATCAAAACAACTTGAATTCGGCAATAATTAACTTCCCGCTTACCGTTGTCATCAGAGCCTGTTGTAGGGGCGAATTTATTCGCCCATAGTGCTCTGCAAAATTTCCGGAAGTTATTTTTGACGAAATTCTTAGTCGCCATTAGGAACATTGACTATGACAAATAAATTACTGTGAAAGTCATGGGTATGTCCGCCAACTCACTTTCATTTGCCGGGATGATGTCGGGCCTTCATGAGCGTTAGGTTGAAGAATCAAACTGAAACCTTTGCAGACTAAGGTGATTTTTGAGAAAGTTTGTACCCATTGCCAAGGTCAAATATGTGCCGTTCGCTCAGTCAACGGCAAATTGCTTGGATTGGGTACATTTATTGCCATAAATCGCCTAAGTTCCATCTTGCTTTGGAAAGTTAAAGATTTTGGTCGAAAAATATTAGTTAAATTGGGTTTGCATCAACTATAGCCGGCAATAAGGCAGAGTCAAATACGAAATGCGGGAACTATGCCTTGGAGCTAGCCAGTATGCTTGGCGTATCTTGATAAACAACTTCCACCACGGGCACTAGCCATTCGTTTACTTTACAGCGGCTGTGATATTCGGCGCTGCCATCCTCGCGAAAGCGTTTGAGCATGGCGATAACCGTGATGCGTTCGATCGAGTGTAGTCTGTCCCGCCAGACGGCATGGGCTGCCCGCGACAAGCGTGCCACTGTGATGCCGTTCGTTTGCAAACTTAGCTGGCCTTGCTGGTCGACCATGCCCAGTACACTACCAGGCATCAACGTCGCCAACTGTTGATGGATAGGGATCGGCGAAGCAAAGCTGCCGGCATAACTTAGGTCCACGTCCTGCAAACCCAGAATTTGGTAAATCCGGTTACCGGCATTCTCTTGTGCTGCTAGTTCCGGCGCCGGCCTGATTAGTAATTGCTCGCCCTGTATTTCCTTCAGAAACGGATTTTGTTGATCTAGGCGTTGTATGAGGCATAAGGTTTCCTTTGCACGCGTCATCGCCACATAAAATAGCCGGCGTTGTTCCTCCAGGTTTTGTTTGGTCCAGCCGCCATCCGCAATCAATACATGAGAAAACTCCATGCCTTTTACCGCATGCATGGTGCTGAGCAGTACGCCGCTGCCTAGCCGCCGTTCTCGGCGTTGTTCGGCCAGAATTTCGCAGACGTAATCCAGGGTTTGCCGATTACTGACTTCGCTGTCGGCGGTTTCTCGTTGCCAGTCCAGCAATACTGTTTGAAGTTGCTTGATCCAGGTGTTTTCGAGGCTGGCCGGATATTGATCAGCCAGATAGTCCAGCCAGAACGAGGCCGAATTCAAACTGTTGCCGGCCTGTTTTAGCGCCTGCAATACATCCGCATTCTCGCGGATGCGGAATGGGTTGAGTTTCAACTCGCCGGGCAGCAGGATGCTGAGCGGAATATCGTGCCGCTCCAATTCGGCTCTCACCGGATCCAACAGTCGCCATTCACGGGCCAGCACCGCGCATTGCGACCAGTCTAGCCGAGTATCGAGTTGTCTCATGCGCCGCAGTTCCAGCACCAGCGTCATTGCCTGGCTGGCTTCGTTGGCTACCTGGATTTGCTGGACCCGGCCGCGCGCCAAGGTATCCAGATGCCGCCATCGGCCACCGGCCTCCAGATTTTTACGCTGGCGGTTGATACGGATGGGTTGCTGTTGTTTCATCCTGCCGTGGTTGTGGGCGATCAGGGCGTTGGCGGCGGCGATAATGTGGGCGCTGGAGCGGTAGTTTTCCAACAGAAAATGCAGGTCGGCCTGGTAATCGCTTTGGAACTTTTTGATAAAGCCGACATTGGTGCCGTTAAATTCGTAGATGTTCTGGTCGTCATCACCCACGGCCAGGATGGTCAGTTTGGCGTCGTCGTCCGAGGTGCGGCCCGCGATGGCGGAAACCAGCCGGTATTGCTGATCGTTGATGTCCTGGTATTCGTCGACCAGGATATGGCGGTAGCCGGCCAGTAGCCGGTCGCGGCTTTCGTCGGCCTCCAAACCTAATAGCGATTGGTCGCCTTGTAATAGTTTGATGGCTTCTTCGATAATGCCGGAGAAGGCCAGCTCGATTGGCTCGCCGTTATTGTTCAAGGTGTGGCCGGTTAACCGCAAGGCCAGGCCGTGATAGGTTTGAATGGTGACGCCTTTGCTGTCGTCGCCCGCTAAATCGCTTAGCCGGCGGCGCAGTTCGGTGGCGGCGTTGCGGTTGAAACATAACACCAAAATACTGCGGGCCGGCACTCGTTTGACCCGCAACAGATAAGCACAGCGATGCACCACTACCCTTGTCTTGCCGGAGCCGGGGCCGGCCAAAATCAGCATGTTTTTGTCTTCCGGTCCCGCCACCAAGGCGATTTGTTCCGGATTTTGCAAATCCGAGACGATGCGTTGAAACGATTGCTGGCTGGTGGCGCGCTCCAGCACTTCGCGGCGGTCGGCGAAATAGCGTTTGACGAATTCGGTCTTATCCATTGCAAAGTAGGCCACCACAAAGGCCAGGGCCTGGCCGATTTTTTCCAGCCCACGGCGGGCATATTCGTTCATCACATGGATTTGAAATACCCGCTCGCCGTAATGCTGTGACAGTGGTTGGTAGTCGCCCTTGCCGTAGCGGCGGGATTTGGCTTCCGGTAGCACCCGTATCGTCATCGCCTGCCGAAATACCGCCAAGCCTTGTTGCAAGGTAATGACTTTTTGCTCGTGCAGGAAATTCAGCGCCCGCTCCACCGCGGCCAGGTGATCTTTGACCTCGGCCGCTGCAACCAAATCCTGCCGCAGCTCCGCCATCAATTGTTCGGCGGAAAATTCCACCAGCAGGTCGGCGCCGGCTTTGGTATCCGGTGGGATATTAGCCAGGATACGGTCCAAGGCGATCTTGGCGATGGCTTGACGTTTCTCGGCGGTGCCGATCAAGGCCTTCCAGCCGCGATTCAGTTTGACGGCGTATTGATCCAGGCCGCGATGGCGCAGAGTCAGGCTGCCTTTGTTGCCGGCCAAGCCGAGACCGTCGCGAGCCAGACTGTTCAACAGCAGTCTCAGCACTTCCGGATTGCTGAGGCTGTAGCCGTTGTCCAATAAATGTTGATTGATGTGCCGCAACGACAGGGTTTGCCAAGCGTCGTCGGCGGCATCCGGGGCCTGCTCACGCATCGCCTCAATCATGGCTAGTTCCAGCGGACAGATTTTTTCCAGCCGGATCAATGATGAATCGGCGATTTTGTAGCGCACGAAGGCGGTGAGCAGCAGATTTTGCTGGATCAGGCCTTGGGAGGTCATATCGTACAGGGTGCGAATTACCCGCTGACTGGCGGTTTCACCGAGCTTATCCTGCTCGGTAGTGGCGAATTCGCCCAGCAAAGCCAAGTCGTCGGCGCTGAAGCCTTCGTCGCTGTCGGCGTTGAACAATTCTTCCAGTATCGCCAACCAGCGTTTTTGCTGGCGTTCGGATAAATCCAGTTTGGCGATTTTGGCTTTGGCCTGTTCCAGGTTTTTCACTAGAGGCCGGCCTTGAAACACCTGGGTGCGGTTTTCGTTGCGTTCGATAAAGCCGGCCCGCTCCAGCCAGGATACCGCCGTGATGATCTTGGTGGCGGCGTTGCGGTCGTCGCTGTCGAAGGAGGTTTGGACGTTATCGTCCTGTAGGATCTCGCCGCTGGTGATGACGACATTGCCGTCCCGGTCTTTTTTGCTGCGGCGTAAACCGCGCAGAATCTGAGCGATGTCGCGCTGGTCGACTTGCGATAGCGCGGACAGTTTGAATTGGGTTTCGATGTCGTGCTCGTCGAACAGCAATACGCATTCGGCGGCTTCCCGGTCGCGGCCGGCCCGGCCGGCTTCTTGCAGATAGTTTTCCAGCGAGCCGGGGATGTCGGCGTGTATCACCAGTCGAACGTTTTCCTTGTCTATGCCCATGCCGAAGGCGTTGGTGGCGGCAATGACGCGGATACTGCCGTCGACGAAGCTTTCCTGTACATGGCGTTTTTCCGCCGCGTCCTTGCCGGCATGAAAAGCCGCCGCGGACCAGTTCTGATGCTGAAGGAACTCGGCCACTTCCTCGGTATGTTTTTTTGTAGAGCAGTAGACAATGGCGCTGCCTTCGCTGTTTGTCAGCCGTTCGTCGAGCAGTTGCTGAATGCGGGCGTATTTTTCGTTGCCGCCGACGGTTTGCACCTCGAATTGCAGATTGTTGCGCTCGACACCACCTTCGAATAACGCTAACTCCTGGGCCAGATGGGCGCGGAAGTAGTCGATGATTTCATCCCGGACGTCTTGTTTGGCGGTGGCAGTGAAGCATTGCACCGGCGGCAGCATGGCATTTTGTTTGGCGGCGAACTCCTGAATGAAGCGCGCGGCGTACAGATAATCCGGCCGAAAATCGTGACCCCATTTGGATAAACAATGGGCCTCGTCGAACACCCAGCAACCGATTTCACGCTGGGCGATGGCTTTGCGGAAGCCGGCATTGCGCAGTTGTTCCGGCGAAACATACAAAATGGCGATGTCGCCCATTTGAATGGCTTTCAATACCTCGCCGCGCTCCGGTGGCGTCAGCATGCCGTACAACGCGGCGGCGCTGGGGGCGCCGGTCTTATTGCGCAAGTTGTCGACCTGATCTTTCATCAAGGCCTGCAACGGCGAAATCACGATGGTCAGCACTCCGCGGCGTTGATAACGCACCAGGGCCGGTAATTGAAAGCACAAGGATTTGCCGCCGCCGGTGGGCAATACCGCGAATAATGGTGTGTCAGCCATGGCGGCTTGCACGATTTGTTGTTGCAAACTGCCGCCGTCGCTCGCGGGCGGTTCGTTGCGAAAGGCTGGAAAACCGAAATAGCGAGTCAATTGAGTCACCGGATCGTGGATTTGCCGGCAATAGTTGCAAGCGGGCTTGCCACAGGGGATGTCGCGCAACTGGCTCAAGGCCGGGGCGACATCCTGAAAGGTTTGGCGTACCCAGGGTGGCAATACCGAATTACCACCCGCCACCCGCAGCCATGCCAGGCTATAAGCTAAAGCAGGGCGTTTATGCGGATCGGGCAGATAGGTCAGGATGACTTTGTTAAAGGCGGTTTCGCAGACCTGGTCGCGGCTGAGTTGCTTAAATAAATCGAAGGCCCGCGAAGCGTTGATGGCGCCGGCGCCCAGATCGATAAATGTCTGTTGCAGGCCGGAATATTGTGCGTCACCGGAAAACGCGTAGTGATAAAACGACAGGATGTCGCAATGCTGTTGTTGGTCTTGCAATGCTATCCATTGATCCTGAAACAGTGATTCCGCCAGTTTGGCGTCGAGTAATGGGTCGCTTAGACCGTCGCGAACCAATCTATAGTTTTTCACTAGACGGTGATAAGGATTTTCCGGGAAGGCCAAGGGTGACAGGAATAAGGTATCGACTACCATTTTATTCAGGCATGCCAGATCGGGTTTCAGCGCCCGGCAGACAGGCAGGTCGTGCAGCAGGAGATTGTGTCCGAGCAGAAAATCGGCGTCGGCGGCGAAGGCATCCAGTTCTCTCAGAGTTTGGTGGATGTCGAAAGGCGCCCGGCGTTGAAAGGTCTGGTTGCTAAACTGGGCGGCGATAGCGAAGATGTCGCCGTTTTCGTTGGTTTCCAGATCCAGACTGCAACAGCGGTTTATAAAACTTTGCCAGTCCATGGATGTTGCGGCTAGTCAGGCGGGAAGAAAAGCCGCTTCGGCGGGTATAGCCGAAGCGGTATAGCGCTAATTAGGCTTTAGCTATTTCCGCGCGCATTTCGGCTATCACCGCTTTGTAGTCGGGTTTGCCGAAGATAGCGGAACCGGCAACAAAGGTATCGGCACCGGCGGCTTTGATTTCGCGGATATTGGCGGTGTTTACGCCGCCGTCGATTTCCAGGCGAATGTCGAAACCGCTTTCGTCGATGCGTCTTCTGACTTCGCGCAGTTTTGGCAGGGCCGACGGCAGGAAGGATTGGCCGCCGAAACCGGGGTTAACCGACATCAACAAAATCATGTCCAGCTTGTCCATTACATGGTCCAGGTGATGCAGCGGTGTGGCCGGGTTGAAGACCAGGCCGGTCTTGCAGCCCAGATCCTTGATCATTTGCAAGGAGCGATCGATATGACGGGATGCTTCGGGGTGGAAGGTGATGTAAGTGGCACCGGCCTTGGCGAAATCCGGAATGATGCGGTCGACCGGATCTATCATCAAATGTACGTCGATCGGCGCGGTAATGCCGTGTTTGCGCAGAGCTTCGCAGACCAGGGGACCAATTGTCAGGTTAGGTACAAAATGGTTGTCCATTACATCGAAATGCACGATATCCGCGCCGGCATTTAAAACATTCACCACTTCCTCGCCCAAGCGCGCGAAATCAGCGGAGAGAATGGAAGGTGCAATTAAGTCAGCCATTTTCTGGTCCTCGTTGGTTAAAAACAGAGCATTATACTTTTTTTCCGGCGTTACGCTAAAACCCCGTGTTGGCCAGCAACGAGACCGGCAAATGTTTGAGTTCGGTTTGAGGCGGAATATAGTGGTTTAGGAAACTTTCAAACTCGGCGGGTGCTAGGGGAGGGCTGATATAAAAGCCTTGGTAGAAGTCGCAGCCGCGTTTTTGCAGAAAGGCCATTTGTTCGGCGGTTTCCACCCCTTCGGCAATGACTCGCATGCGGAGCGTTTTGGCCATCGCAATGATGGTGGCGGTGATTTCCATGTCGTCGCGGTGCTTGGGGATGTCTTCGATAAAACTCCTGTCGATTTTTAATACATCCAGCGGAAAGGCTTTCAGATAGGCCAGCGAGGAATAGCCGGTGCCGAAATCGTCGATAGCCAGATGAACGCCTAGTGCATTCAAGCGGTTCAAAATGCCGATCGCTTCCTTTTCCCGTTTCATCAAAGCGCTTTCGGTCAATTCCAATTCCAGCAGATGAGCCGGAAAGCCGGTTTCCGCCAAGGTGTTGGCGACCACGTCGCAGATGTCGCAGTGCAGAAATTGTTGCGGTGACAGGTTGACCGCCAAGCGTAGCGGCGGCAGGCCGGCATCCAGCCATTGTTTGCCTTGGCGGCAGGTCTCTTTTAGTACCCAGTTGCCGATGATGCTAATCAGGCCGGTTTCTTCGGCTATCGGAATAAAACGGTTGGGGGGAATTATTTCGCCGCCGGCGGTTTGCCAGCGTATCAGAGCCTCCGCCCCAACGATCCGGCTGTTGTCCATTTTCAGCTGCGGTTGAAAGAATACGCGTAATTCGGCTTTTTCCAGCGCTTGGCGCAGGCGGAACTCGATTTCGATCCGCTCGCGAGCGGCGATGGTCAATTCCTCGGAGAAGTATTTAAAACAATTGCGGCCCTCGTTTTTGGCTTGATACAAGGCGGAGTCGGCGTGTTGAATCAGTTCCACGGCGGCGGCGCCATGATCGGGAAACAGAGCAATGCCGATACTGACCCCGATGCGGACTTCGTTGCCGGTGGCCAGCAGCCAGGGTTCGTTCAGCGCGGCAATGATTTCGCTGGCAATCCGGGCGGCGGATTCCGGTTGATTCATGTCTTCCAGTAAGATTACAAACTCATCGCCTCCCTGGCGGCAAATGGTATCCGATGCCCGCAAGCGCGAGGTTAGACGCTCGGCAACCATCTGCAGCAGGTCGTCGCCGGCCAAGTGGCCGAAGCTGTCGTTAACATCCTTGAAACGGTCCAGATCCAGCATCAAAACCGCCAGTTTGGCGACTTGCCGGCTGGCTTGGTCGATGCTGTGTTGCAAGCGCGACATGAACAGCATGCGGTTGGGCAGGTTAGTCAAGGGATCGTGATGGGCCAGAAATTCCAGCTCCTTTTCCGAGGCTTTCAGTTTAGTGATGTCGGCGAATACCCCGACGTAATTGCAGACTTCGCCGGCCTGGTTTTTAACCGTGCTGATACTCAACAATTGCGGATATATTTCGCCGTTTTTACGCCGGTTCCAGATTTCACCCTGCCAATGGCCGGTATTGGCGATCTCCGACCACATGCTGGTGTAAAAATCCTGGGGATGGCGGCCGGAGCGTAGCAGCGCGGCGGTTTTACCCAACGACTCGAATTGGCTGTAACCGGTGATTTCGCTGAAAGCCCGGTTCACCATTTGGATGCATAGCTGGGCATCGGTAATCATCACGCCTTCACGGGTGGATTCGAATACGGCGGCGGCCTGACGCAGATGGGCCTCGTTACGTTTGATGTCGGTAATATCGGTGACGGTGCCGACGTATCCCAGCAATTGCCGGTTGCTATCGTATTCGGGCGTGGCGCTGCCTATCACCCAATGAAACGGACCGTTGCGATGTTGAAAGCGGTATTGGCTGCTAAACGCGGTTTGGTTTTGGATGGCGCTTTGCCATTCCTGGGATACCCGTTGCCGGTCGTCGACAAGAATGGCCTCTATCCAGCCGTCGCCGTGGGCGGCTTCGGCTTCCATGCCGCTGATGTCCGACCAGCGTTGATTGACGTATTCGCAGTTGCCGGCCGGGTCGGTCTTGAAGATGCCGACCGGAGCCAGTCTGGCCAAGGTTTGAAACAAGGCCTCGCTTTGTTGCAACGCGAGTTCGGCCTGTTTCCGGGCCGTGATGTCGTGTAGGCCGATCACATAAGCCGGCGCGCCTTCCCATTCGAAAGAGGCTGAACGCATCTCGGCCCAGGCAAAGCCGCTGTGGCGAATCAGATTAATGTCCTGCGGTTTGCCTGGGCTGGGGTTGATCGGAATCGCCAGGGATTGGCCGACGATAGCTTCCCGCTCCAGTAATTGGATGGCGGCTTGATTGGCGTAGAGCACCGTGCCCAGTAGGTCCACAACCAGGATGCCGTCGGTGATGGTGTCCAGTATCAGGTTGAGTTTTTCCAGGGAATCGGACATCGGTTACTGGCTAGGATTTAGATAATGATGGTTTGCACGCCGGTGCCGGAGGTTTGGGTGGTAATCGCCGCCATTACCGATGACATCCGCGATAAATCGCCCAGTAATTTCAACACCGGTTCGGGAATGTCGCGCACCAGCATCGGCGTGGCGAAAATTTCCTTTTCCAGGGCTTTTTCCGGCATGCCTAGCACTTCCACCACGTCGAATACCCAGTGGCCGGGCTCGTAAATGCCGGCCAATACCGCGCTGATTTGTTCGACCAGACGGCGGGTTTCCGGGCTTAACGAAACCACGTACAGGGTTAGCACCAGTTTGTGGTGCGAGGCCCGGCGCGATTCATTGACCTTGGACACATGTACGATCTGGGCGATGTTGCGGATTTGCGAGGCCGATAGCGGTTTGCTGGCCAGTTCGAACTGCAGGCCCTCGTCATGGGCGCCTTTCAGTTGATCCATAAACTCGGAGGCAAACGCGGTAACGATATAGACATTCAGGCTCTCGTCCAGCGCCTTCAGGCGTCGCAGGGTTTCCACGCCGTCAATGCCGGGCATGCGCAGATCCAGAAATATCAAATCGGGACGCATGTCCTGAATCATTTCAATGCCCTGCTCGCCGTTCTCGGCTTCGCGAACAACGTAACCGTCTTCTTCCAAAATAAGCTTGAATGCGCCCCGAACAGCGGGATCGTCATCTATCACCAAAATATTATTTAGCATGCTTTGTCTCTAACTTTTGTTTGAAGAATGGAAAGGTCTAACAATTATGCTGAGAACCGTGGAAATTAGCTATCTAAAATATGGAAATTCATCCGAATCCGGCAACCTTCTCCCGGCTTGCTTTCCACGGTGATCGAGCCGCCGCTGTCCTGGATCAGCCGGCGGGTTACCGATAATCCCAGGCCGGTACCCTTGCCCGGCGCCTTGGTGGTGAAAAACGGATCGAACATGCGGCTTTGGATTTCCTCGCTGATGCCGGGGCCGTTATCCATGATCCAGAGCTCTAACGTTTTGTCTATAGTATGACCGATAATATTGATTTGCGGTTGTTCGATGCCCGCCAAGGCATCCCGCGCGTTGATCAACAGATTGACCAGAATTTGCTGCAGGCTTTCGGCCGAGCAGACGATGGCGGGCAGGTTTTCCGGTAGATCGGTATGCACGCTGATGGCGGACTTGCGCAGTTCGCCTTCCAGTAACAGCAGGGTTTGCTCCAGTACCAGTTCCAACGAACAATTGCCGGTCGGCGTGGATTTGGTGCGCATGAATACCAGCATATTGGATACGATTTTTTTAATGCGCTGGATCTGCTGCAAGGCCTGATTCAGAATTTCCTTGGCTTTGGGGTCTTCACTGCGGTCGGCCACGAATTCGACAAAATTCATCACCCCCATCAAGGGGTTGTTGATTTCATGCGCCACGCCGCCGACCAAGGTGCCGATGGCCGACAGTTTTTCCATTTGCAGCATGTGTTCCTGGTTTTCCTGCAATTGCAGATAGGCCAGACGGGTTTGTTCCAGCAGTTTGGCATTTTCCAGCGAAATCGCGGCTTGCGCGGTCAATAACTCGGTCATGCTGATTTTCTCGCTGGTGAATACGCCTTCCGACAGGCGGTTTTCCAGATACAGCAGACCGATCAACTCCGATTGCTTGATGACGGGCAAACACAGCACGGAGCGTAACATCAGGGATTGTACTTCCGGCGCGTTCTGGAACTCGCCTTCCCGCGAGGCATCGTGCAGCACCACTTTTTCATGGGTACGTTGCACATAATTGACTATCGCCCGGCAAATGCCGCGCACCTTGTCCAGCGGGTAGTATTGTTTGGCGGTTGAGTGCTTTTTACCGACATGTTGCTCGGCGGCGATCAGCAATTCGTCGCCTTGCTTGATTAGTAAGTAGCCGTGTTGGGCCGCCGAGCTTTCCAAAACCACCGCCATGATTTTTTGCATCAAGCGGGGCAGGTCGATTTCGGCGGACAGAGCCAGAGCCGATTTCATCAGATAGTTGATATCCAGACTCGGCAGGGTGGCATGCGAAATATCGTGCCGATTGCCGCGAGCGCCGGTTTCCGGGCTGACATATTGATGGTGGGCTTGCAGTAGGTTGTTTTTGGCATCGGCGCGGCACAGGCGGTAGATGCGGCGGGCTTCGCCGTAATACAGTTCCGCGTCGCCCAATTGTTGCGCGGTTAATAATTCCGCCAGAATCTGATATAAGTGGCCGGTCAGCAGGCCGTAGTTTTGGGCAACGGCTAGCGCGATAGCGTCCAGATACAGATTGCGCGCTTCGCGGTAATCGGCGCGGCACAAGGCGATTTCGGCCCGGATCAAGGCCAGATAGGGTTTCAGCAACGGGCCTAGCGCCGCCCAGGTTTCCAGTTTATCCACTAGCGGGCTGATTTCGGCCTCGATTTCCGGCCAAGTCATTTTTTCCGGCAGGCGTAAGCGATTCAGCACCCTGAATACATACCACATGCGTTTCAGCACGTTATCGGTCAGTCCATGCAAATACTGCTCGACCGCTTGCAGCGAGTGCGCGGCCTCGGTGTATTCGCCGCGATAGTATTGGGCAAAGCCGAGCAACGCAAAATAGCTGCCGGAGGCTGAAACGTAATTGTCGTCGGCCCAACTCCTTAAGGTTTCGTCCATGTCAACTGGCTGGTAATCGGGTTTCATCGGTTGCACCCAGCCGGCCAGTACCGCTTCGGCCAGACCGACCGAAAACGACAATTGATTCTTGCGGGAAAACTGCAGGCATTCCTCGGCGGCTTCTTCAATCCAGCGCAAGTTTTTGCCCTGTACTTGCAGATTCCACATCAACGGTCCGTAGGACAAACCGGCGTTATACAAATCGCCGCAATTTTTGCCGCATTGTATCGATTTATGGGCGTAATCGACGATTTCCGCCGGGTGGCTGCGCGAGTGCATATTGCACCAGACGATGCCGTTCATGCCTCGGGTGGCGCCGAAGGTGTTGGGATATTTGGCGCATAGGTCGTGCGCCAGATCCTGATAACGAAAGGCCTGCTCGAATTGGCCTTGTTCGCCCAGGTTCAGGCCCATGATCGAAAATGAATAAATCACCGATTCGTCCATGCCGCCGGTCAGGCAGTGCAGGGTCGATTGCGCGGCCGACAAATACAGTTGCGGCACCAGGCCGCACATATATAAATCCGGAATCAGTTCGCTGTAAAAGGCCAACTCGATTTTGCTTTTACGTTCCTCGGTGAACGGCATTTGCAGGATTTTGCTCCAGACGTCGCCTTGTTGGCTGATTTGAGCCATCAGATGTTGCATGCGTTGCTCGGCTAGTTCCGGATCGTCCGGAATGGATTTGTCGAAATAAGCCAGGCCCCGGTTGGCGGTCAGGATGGCCTGGTTGAAATTGCCGAAGGAAGATAGCGAGGTGGTTTGCTCGGCCAAGGCTTCGGCTTTATCCAGGTCGCTGATGGCGTGCTCGATCAAGTGGTTCAACAACTGTTCCGAATGTTCGTAGCGTCCGCACATCAGATTGGTTTTCGCCAGGCGTTGATAAATCCTGAAACTGAGATCGTAATCCTGCTCCCAGCAATCGGCCGGCAGGTAATCGTGCGCCTTCAGAAAAAATTCGTTGGCGGCTTCGCCGGCCAGCGCATCCAGCGCCTTGTTGCCGGCATGAAAGTTGATGTCGACCAACCAGTAAACGGTTTCGGCGTCCAATTTGTTCGGACAACCTTGATTCAGGTGGGCGGTGATGGTGAATAAATTATCCAGGCTTTCCAGGTTGGTGCCGGTAGGCACCGGCTGTAGCAAGCGATTGCCGATGCGCCAGTGAATTTTAGGCCGGGTTTTAGGATCAATTTGACGCAAAACGGCTTCTTGGACCCGGTCATGGACGAATTGCAGATCGGATTTGTTCTCCAGCAACAGGCTTAGACTGAGCACCGGCTTCAGGTCTTCGAATAGCTGTTCGATGCGTCTGTCCATCACCAAGGCCACATCGTCTATCGTGAAGCGGTTACCCATGCAGGCGCAGTGGTTCAGGATATGCAAGGTTTTGAACGGCAATTTACGCACTTTGGTGCTGAATAACTCAACCACGCTGGCCGGCATCTGGGTGTCGCGGATGCGGTTCATGTCCCAGGTCCAATGTAGCTCGGCATCGGTACTGAGCAGACCTTCGTTATACAGCCAAGCCAGACTTTCGCTGACGAACAGCGGGTTGCCTTCGGTCAGGTGGGCAATGAAGTTGGCCAGATGGGCGGTGGTGTTCAATTCCGAGTCCAGAATATAGGCCACCATTTCATGGCAATCACTGTCGCTGAGTGCTTCCAGACGGATTTCGGCCAGTGGCCCCTCGTTTTCCCGTACAGATCGAATCAGTTTGGTTAACGGGTGGGCGCTATCGACTTCGTTGTGCCGATACGCGCCCATGAAAAACAGATAGGGGTGTTCATGATGGTTGGTAAACAGGTTTTGCAGGAAATCGAAGGTGGCGGTATCGCACCATTGCAAATCGTCGATAAACAGGACCAGCGGATTGTTTTCGCTGGCCAGGCAAGCCAGAAAGCGGCCGAACAAATTGTTGAAACGGTTGCGGGCCTCTACCGGCGGCAAGTGCATCGGTTCCGGTTGCGGGCCGATAATGAATTCCAGTTCCGGCACCACGTCGCAAATTACGCCGCCGTTATTTTCCACCGCTTCCAGGATCTTGCCGCGCCATTGCGCTACCTGGTCGTCGCTCTCGGTCAGAAAGGTGCGGATCAGGTTGCGCAGGGCTTGAAGCAATGAGCTATATGGGATGTTTTTTTGATATTGATCGAATTTGCCGGAGGTGAAATAGCCGCGGTTTTTGACCAGCGGTTTTTGCAGCTCCTGAATCAAGCGGGTTTTACCGATGCCGGACAGACCCGATATGAAAATCGACCGGAAACGGCCCTGCATGACCTGCTGGTATTGCTGATGGATCAATTCGCTTTCGGTTTGCCGGCCCACCATTTTGGAGATAAAGATCACCCGCCGGGTTCTATCGTGTTGGCAAATACTGAAATTGGATATACCACCGGTTTTGGCGTATTCAGTCTGGCAACGCAGTAAATCCGCCAACAGTCCGGACGCGCTTTGGTAGCGTTTTTCAGGTTGTTTCAGGGTCAGTTTAGCGATGATTTCAGCCAGAGTATGCGGTATGTCCGGGTTGATGTTGTCGGCCTTGCGGGCTTCCTCGGCCAGATGCGAATGGATCAATTCCAACGGGTCGGTCGAAAAAAACGGCAAACGGCCGGTCAACAGTTCGTAAAACACAATGCCCAGCGAATATAAATCGGTGGAAAAATCCACCCGATAGTTGATGCGGCCGGTCTGTTCCGGCGAGGTATAGGCCAGGGTGTTGCGGACAAATTCCGGGTCGTAAATGAAATGGCTGACATCGCGGATATCCAGCGGGGTGATGAAGTCGGTCAGGCGTAAATTCAAACTGTCCGCTTGTACCAGAATATTATGCGGCTTGATGCCGCCATGGGTGATGCCGGCATCATGCACGGCCTGCAAGGTGTCGGCCAGCGTGCAGGCCAGGGTGAAGAAATCGCCGAATTTGATGGTTTGTTGTTGGCCAGCCCAGTGATTGAGGGTATGGCCGGCAAACCAGGGTTGGACGATGAAATGATGGTCTTCGCTGCTTTCCAGAGCCAGTGGGGTGCAGACCCGCGGATCATGTAATACTTTCAAGCGTTCGATTTTTTGGCGCAGGTGGCGGGATTGATCTTCCCAGCTGGAGAGCAATTTCAGGCATTTGATCACCAACGGGTAATCGGGGACATGATTATGGAAACCCTTATACACCTGGGCTTGCAAGCTTTCCCCCAGCTTTTCGGTTAAGACGTAGCTGTCTAGGCGGGGCGCGTCCAGCAATTGCAAATTTTTTGTTGTTATATCAATCATCTGAAAAAAACGCCTTGGGATGCCGACTATGTCTGGCATAGTAAAGCGAATTTTCCGGCAAAACCAGCGTTAACACTGATTTATAATCCGGACTTTGTTGACCTTACCCGAGGAGAAATCATGGCCGCCACCTCTTCCAATATGTTGCCGTTAGGCACGATAGCCCCGGATTTCACATTACCCGATACCGTGAGCGGTAAGCATTTCAGTTTGCGGGATTTACAGGGCGAGCAGGGCAGCATCGTGATGTTCATCTGTAATCATTGCCCTTACGTGTTGCATGTCAAACAGCAGTTGATTGCGATCGCCCAGCAATATGCCGCCTTGGGCATTGCCACCATTGCGATAAGCTCCAACGATGTCGAACTCTATCCCGAGGATGCGCCGGACAAGATGCGGCAATTAATGGCGGAGTGGGGTAATCCGTTCGCCGCCTATTTGTTCGATGAAAGCCAGGAGGTGGCCAAGGCCTATCGAGCCGCCTGCACGCCGGATATTTATCTGTTCGACGCCGATCTGACCTGTGTCTACCGCGGACGGCTGGACGGCTCGACGCCGAAAAATGATCTGCCGGTGACCGGCGAGGATTTACGCAATGCCTTGGATAGTTTGCTGGCCAGGCAACCAATTTCGGCCAACCAAATTCCCAGCATAGGTTGTAATATCAAGTGGAAGGTGGGTTGATGCGGATGTCTTGGCGCAGCCGGCTGGCTGTCGTGATTTTGGCCGGATTGCTGGCCGGTTGCGCGACGATGCAACGGGCCGAATCTCGGCACCGTTTGCATCATCTGGTGGTTATCTGGTTGAAGCAGCCCGGCGACGAAAAACTCAGGCAACAATACATAGCGGAAAGCAAGCCGCTGTCGCAATTGCCCGGCGTGCTGGCTTACGATGTCGGTACGCCGGCCGCCGTCAAACGCAGCCATGCCAGCTCTGCTCTGGACCAGTCTTACGATGTAGCGATTGCCAGTGTGTTTGAAAGCCAGCAAGCCTTCGAAGCCTTTTTGAAAAATCCGGAGTATGGCCGGATTGCTAAAGACGTGTTGCGGCCGTTGGTGGATCGATACACAGTTTACGATTTTATCGACTGATAAAAGGGCTGGGGCAATTTTGTCCAGATCCAGAGAGAATAACTTCCCGATTCCGACGCTTGTATATCGCAGGTGTGGGAGGGGCTTTAGCCGCGACTTGTCAAGCCTTCGGTCGCGGCTAAAGCCCCTCCTACTAGAGTCCAGCCGGGAAGTTGTTTTTTACCGAATCATTAGCGTAGCTTTTGGAGCTTGACGGCAGCATTCCTGCTATCGATATTCTCGCCCCAATCCTGATAAATTGGCAATTCGAAAACTTAAACCGTATAAGTGCTGGATGCGGTTTTACCGCCGTGGCCGGTCCAGTCGGTATGGAAAAATTCTCCCCTGGGTTTGTCGGTGCGTTCGTAGGAATGGGCGCCGAAATAATCCCGTTGCGCTTGCAGCAGATTGGCCGGTAGTCTTTCGGTCCGGTAGCCGTCGAAATAGGCCAGGGCGGACGAGAAGGCCGGCGTCGGGATGCCGAGTTGTATGCCCAGAATTACCGCTTGGCGCCAGCCGGCTTCGGCTTGCTTCATCGCATTGACGAAGAAATTGGCTAACAACAAATTTTCCAGGTCCGGGTTTTGTTGGTAAGCCTGTTTGATGTCGTTCAAAAACTGGCTGCGGATGATGCAGCCGCCGCGCCACATCAAGGCGATATCGCCGTAATTCAAGCTCAGCCGGTATTCCTTGGCCGCTTCCCGCATCAAACGAAAACCCTGCGCATAGGAAATGATTTTGGAGGCATACAAGGCCTGGCGGATGGCCAGGATCATGGCTTGCTTGTCGCCCTTAAAGGTCGTGGTTTGTTTCGGCAATGCCTTCGCTGCCTTGACACGCTCGTCTTTTTGGGCGGACAGGCAGCGGGCAAACACCGATTCGCCGATCAGCGTCAATGGAATGCCCAAATCCAGCGCGTTGATGCCGGTCCATTTGCCGGTGCCTTTCTGGCCGGCGGTATCCAGTATATTGTTAAGCAATGGCTGGCCGTCGTCGTCCTTGTAAGCCAGGATATTGGCGGTGATTTCAATCAGATAGGAGCTGAGTTCTCCTCCATTCCATTCGGCGAAAATGGCCTGCATCTCGTCGGTACTGAGTCCCAGGCCTTCAGACAGCAGTTGGTAAGCCTCGCAAATCAATTGCATGTCGCCGTATTCGATGCCGTTATGCACCATTTTGACGTAGTGGCCGGCGCCGTTATCGCCGACCCATTCGCAGCAGGGGGCTCCATCGACATGGGCGCTGATGGCCTGGAAGATCGGCTTGACCGCCGGCCAGGCCACTTGATTGCCGCCGGGCATGATGGACGGGCCGTGGCGGGCGCCTTCCTCGCCGCCGGAAACCCCGCTGCCGATATACAGCAGGCCTTTTTCTTGCAGATATTTGGTGCGGCGATCCGTATCGGTAAACAGCGAATTGCCGCCGTCTATGATGATGTCGCCCGCCGATAATAAAGGCAGCAAGTCCTCGATGTATTGATCCACCACGCTGCCGGCTTTCACCATCAGCATGACTTTACGCGGCGATTCCAGACTGTTGACCAGTTCTTGCAAGGAATGCGCGCCGACAACTTGTGTGTCCTTGGCCGGCCCATCCAGAAAATCATCGACCTTGCTGGTGGTGCGGTTATAGACCGCCACCTTGAAACCGTGATCGTTCATGTTCAGAACCAGATTTTGGCCCATGACCGCCAGGCCGATTAAACCGATATTTGCTTTCATGTTCGCCTACCGTAATCGTTGATTGTATTCGGATAGTAACACGTTGAGGATGACATGCTCTTACTGTGTCGAAACAGTGTAGGGTCGAATTTACTTGTGTCCTCAAGGGCACAAGTAAATTCGACCCCTATCAATATTTCAAAAGCGCTCGCGGAAAATTTAACTTAGGATTCCGTCAAAAATAAGTTCCCGATATTCGAATGTCCTGTAGAGGCGAATTCATTCGCCTTGGGCGATTAAAATCGCCCCTTGTATGATGAATTTTAACAACCGATAGCCTAGAAGAACCGATTAAGCTGTCATCGTTCATTGGGAGGCCGTTCGCCCCTGAGGACTGGTAAATACCAGAGCCTGTGCTGTAGATTGGCCCCCGCCCTATTCACCCATACCGTGGAGTATCCGAGGCTTAGAGCCTGCATACACAAGGAAGGTAGGTGCATGCGCAGGGTCGGGAACCGGTGAATAGTGTACTTAACCTTTAACTGAATTAAAAAACGATTATGACGAACCTCCCAATCAATGCCATCGCTGAATCTATCCACCGCCTGTTTGCCGGCGTGGATGTCGGAGCCGATGAATTGGTGCTGGTGATCCGCAAGAACGGCAAGTCGTTCGATCCACAAAAATATGCCAATACCCGCTCTGACCGTGCCCGCTTGGTCAACAAGCTGATCAAGCTGCCGGGCATCAAAGTCTGCCTGGAAGCCACCGGCATTTACCATTTCGACCTGGCAATTGCGTTGCATGACGCCGGTATTCCCGTGATGGTCGTCAATCCCAAGGCCTCGCATAACTTCGCCAAGGTGTTGATGAGAAACAGCAAAACCGATGCCGTTGATGCCAATACCCTGGCCGAATACGTCGAGCGCATGGACTTTGTCGCCTGGACCCGGCCATCGAATCAGACCCTGGCTTTGCGCGGGTTTGCCCGCCGCATTGATGCGCTGACCGGTCAGAAAGCTGCCGCGAAAAACCATCTGCATGCACTGAGTGCGACTCAGGAAACTCCAAAGGCGTTGCTGCGCGATGCCAAGCTGGCGATCAGTCAATTGGAAAAACGCATCGATACCTTGGCCGCCGAAGCGATGACCTTGATCAACCAGCACCCGGAACTCAAGCGTGTTTTTGAGTTGCTGACCGGCATCAAAGGCATTGCCCAAACCAGCGCCATTGCTTTGATGGGCGAACTGCTGTTATTGCCACCCAACCTGTCGCATCGCGAATGGGTCAAGTTTGCCGGGCTCGATCCCAAAGCCTTTGAATCCGGCAAAAGCGTACATAAGAAAATGCGGCTGTCCAAGGCGGGTAACCGGCATATTCGCTCGGCATTGTATATGCCGGCCTTGAGCGCCAAACAGCATGATCCCCATGTCAGCGCTTATTTCCAGCACTTGGTCGACAACGGCAAGAAACCTTTACAGGCCGTCTGCGCAGTGATGCGTAAATTACTGCATGCGATCCATGGCATGCTAAAGCACGACCAGCCGTTCGATAACACACGGTTTTATGTCATTCCGACACCCATCATCGCTGAGTGAAAAAGTGATGGAATTTTGTTGACTTGGAACAGAGTATCTACAAGGAAATCAGGGAAATTTTTTTCAACCAAATCCTTATTCAGGGAAGTTGTTTTTGGCGATATCCTTATTGATCAATTCTCAAACGATGCGCCAATGATGCCGGGAGCATGTTGAGCAAAGTGTTGTCGCGTTGGAAATAGTGATGAAACAGCGCGGCCAGCACATGCAGTCCGATCAGGTAATAACCGATTTCACCGATGGTTTCATGGATTTCCTTGATGAATTTGGCCAGCTCTTTATCTTCGCCGATCAGCGCCGGCAGTTCGAGGCCGTAAAAGGGGATAGGTTTACCGGCGGCGCTTAACATCAGCCAGCCGAGTATCGGCATCACAATCATGAACAGGTAAAGCGCCAAATGAGCCATTTTTGCCGCCGAGTGTTGCCAGGCCGGCGGCTCCGGAATGATCTTGGGTGTCGAACTCGACAGGCGAACCAGGATGCGCGGCAAAACCAACAGCAATAGGGTCAAGCCCACCATGAAATGCAAGGCTTTCATGGCCTCGCGCGGGTCGCTGCCCTTGGGGAACAATTCGCGCAACTCGATAAAAGTATAACTGCCGACCATCAACACAAACATCAGCCAATGCAGGGCGATGGTCAAGGGATTGTAGGGTTCGGTTGAGTTTGTTTGCATATCTGATTCTCCGTTGATACCGACCGTTGAATTTGGGAGGGCGGCGGGTTTTGGGTACGGATTTATCCGCACAGTGCGAATAAATTCGCACCTACAGTTGCCGACATGTTTCTCATCTGTTCCTAAGCTTAGTTGTGCTTATGGAAAAAGCAATTGGCCGCCGGCGCGCGCGAAGTTCAACTTGCTCAATTCATCGCGGGTCAATTCCGGACCTACCCATAGATAAACTTGGCGGGCGCCCGCCAAGGCGCCGAGTTCGGCAAAGGCGCGAATTTCGATTTGAGTCAATCCGCCTTCCAATAAGGCCAGTGGTTGGATAATCATAACCGGTGACGTGACAAATAACGATTTTGGCAGGGTTTTCCTGACAAAATGCTTTAACGTCTGTTCCGCAATCGCAAAATCGGCCAGCAATGTACGTGGATGCCGGAAGCCGTTGCTGATGGTGATATTGTCTCTGCCGGAGAGCATGAGGGCGTCGCGTCCAGTTGCAATGATGGTTGATTTTCCTTTTCTGGTTTCAATGGCCAACATCGGAATATCGGCAAATTGAGAGCCGGATTCGACATGCAGTAAGGCGATATTCTCGGGTTCAATACGAATGTAGAGGGTGTTTCGAAAAAGCTTAAACATGCCCATTAATCCCTCTCGAAGTATAAATTTCTTGGTAGGGTACGCAATGCGTACCCTACAAAAGAGCTGCGCTTATTTTTTCAAGGCCGTCGCTTCAGCCGCGCGCCGGGTGATTTCGGTCCAATTGCCGGCATCGACCAGATCGACCGGCGCCATCCATGAACCACCTACGCAGGCCACATTAGCGAGTGCCAGATATTCGGGGGCGTTTTTGGGATTGACACCACCGGTGGGACAAAAGGTGACTTGCGGCAGCGGGCCGCCGATGGATTTCAGCATCGGAATGCCGCCCGCCGCTTCGGCCGGGAAGAATTTCATCGCCGTAATGCCTTTTTCCAGTAAACGCATGACTTCGCTGGGGGTGATGACTCCGGGCAGGAGGGGAACGCCGCAGCTTAATCCCGCGTCGAGCAGGCTAGGCGTGAGGCCGGGGCTGACGATGAATTGCGCGCCGGCATCGATAGCTTGATGCAAGGTTTGAGTATTGATGATGGTGCCGGCGCCGACGATCGCATCGGGTACTTCGGCCTTGATTCGGCGAATGCATTCCAGCGCCACCGGGGTGCGCAGGGTAATTTCCAATACTTTCAAACCGCCGTCGGCCAGGGCGCGCGCCAGGGGAACGGCGTGTTCGATGTGGTTGATGACCATCACCGGCATGACGGGCGAGGTGGTCATTACTTCTTTGATTGATACGGTCATATTGTTTTCCAGTTAATGGGTTGGGTTAGCCCAGGGGATAACCCAACGCTGATGGTGTTTATCGGGTAAAGCAAAACATTTTGTCCGCAAGGACAAGCCCGACAGTTATTTTTATTGTAATTAATCCACGAAAAACAGGTTTGTCGCCCCGGTTTCCGCCGTCGAAGCCTGAGCCCGCATGGCTCCGAATAGTTCGCGGCCCATGCCGAAATGGTGGCCGGTGGCATGGTTGGGCTCCGCGACGCGGGCTGCGAATTCGGCCGGGTCGATTTGCACGTTGACTTCGCCGGTCTGCGTGTTCATCACGATGATGTCGCCGTTATGGACTTTTGCCAGCGGACCGCCCTCAATGCATTCCGGCCACATGTGGATGGCGGACGGTACCTTGCCGGAGGCGCCCGACATGCGGCCGTCGGTCAATAATCCGACTTTGAAACCTTTATCCTGCAATAAACCCATGATGGGGGTCAGTTTATGCAATTCCGGCATGCCGTTGGCTTTAGGGCCTTGAAAGCGTAACACTACGATGACGTCTTTTTCCAGTTCGCCGCGTTTGAAAGCCGCGACTACGTCAAGTTGGTCGTCGAATACCATGGCAGGCGCGGTGACGACTTGGTGTTCCTCGGCCACCGCCGAGATTTTAGACACGCCGCGGCCCAGATTGCCGTGCATCACATGCAGACCGCCGCCGGCGGCGAACGGTTTGGCCACGCTGCCGATGACTTGCTGGTCCAGGCTGCTTGTTGGGCCTTGCTCCCAATGTAATTGACCGCCTTCCAGCTTTGGCACTTGGCTGTATTGCGCCATGCCGCGTTGATCGCCGATGGTCAGAATGTCGCCATGCAGCAAGCCGTGATCCAGCAGTTCGGAAATCAGCAACCCCATGCCGCCGGCGGCATGGAACTGATTGACGTCGGCCGGGCCGTTCGGATAAATCTTGGTCAACAACGGAATGACTTTGGATAAATTGTCGAAATCGTCCCAGTTGATGATGATGCCGGCGGCGCGGGCAATCGCGATCAAATGGATGGTGTGGTTGGTCGAACCGCCAGTGGCCAGCAAGCCGATGATGGCGTTGATGATGGCTTTTTCGTCGATCACATGCGCTATCGGGCGGAAATCGTTGCCGAGGGCGGTGAATTTCAATACCTGTTTGGCGGCGGCCTTGGTCAGTTCGTCGCGTAGCGGGGTGTAAGGATTGACGAACGAACTGCCGGGCAAATGCAGGCCCATGATTTCGACCATCATCTGGTTGCTGTTGGCGGTGCCGTAGAAAGTACAGGTGCCGGGGCCGTGGTAGGATTTGGATTCCGATTCCAGCAGCTCTTTCTCGCCGATCTTGCCTTCGGCGAATTTTTGCCGGGCGCGGGATTTGTCCTTGTTGGACAATCCGCTGGTCATGGGGCCCGCCGGTACGAATACCGCCGGCAGGTGGCCGAAACTCAACGCGCCGATCAACAGTCCGGGAACGATCTTGTCGCAAACGCCCAGATACAGTGCGGCGTCGAACATGTTGTGGCTCAGGCCGATCGCGGTGGACATGGCGATCACGTCGCGACTGAACAGTGACAATTCCATGCCGGGCATGCCTTGGGTGATGCCGTCGCACATGGCCGGCACGCCGCCGGCGAATTGAGCCACGCCGCCGGCTTCCCGCACCGCTTGCTTGATCAGCGCCGGATAATCCTTGTAGGGTTCGTGGGCGGACAGCATGTCATTGTAGGCGGATATGATGCCGACGTTGGCCTTGGGGCTATGCGACAGTTCTTCTTTTTCAACGGCCGAGCAGACGGCAAAGCCGTGCGCCAGATTGGCGCAAGGCAAGTTGGTGCGGTGAGGGCCGTTGGCGATGGCGGCATCGATGCGGGCCAGGTAGGCGGCGCGAGTGTCGCGGCTACGAGCCACGACTTGTTCGGTAACTTGTTCTAATATGGGGTGCATTAATGGATGTCTCCGGATGATGAGTGTTGACGATTTTACAGCGTATCGGGCATTTCGATCGCTTCGTCGTTGGGTTGATAAACCACTTCTTCGGTGATCTGGGTTGGATTCTCGGGCGAAACGACCAGATCGGGTTCGGCTTCGGCCATGGCGGCGGCCGGTGGTTGTTGGGATTGCAGGAACAGCATCGGTGCGGCGGTCAGCAACAACAAACCTAATGCCAATACCGATTGAGCCGGCCAATTGTTTGCCATGTTATCGGCGGGGGTTTCGCCGAGGGTTTTCCAGGGTTTTTGATCCAGCCAGTTCAGCAACTGGGCGCATAACAGCATCAGTCCCAGTCCGGCCAGATTGATCAAGGCGCTTTCGACCAGATCGGGATGGGTGCCGTCCAGCAGCATGCCGCCGGCAAACGATAGGCAGGTGCCGAGCATGAAGATAGGCAGCGATTGACGGCCCATCGCAATGATTTCGCGGGCTGGACCGGTTTGTAACCAGTGCGGATGGCGATGCATGAAGTGGCTGACCAAATAGGTCATGGCCAAAAAATGCAGGTAGCGGATGAAGCCGAGATGGCTTTTATCCAGCAGCCCGGCCCAGCTTTCGCGCAAGGCGGCAAACCAGGGCAGGCGCTGGTAGCCGAAAGGGTTTTCCAGCGGATAACAAAACGCCACAAACAGTAAGCATAGCCATAACAGGCCTTGGTGAAAGCGCGGAATCGGCAGCCAGCCGCTGCTGAAGGCAAAGCCGGTGAAAAACACCAGTTGCCAGCAAAAAGGATTGAAATACCAGCTGCGGCTGCTGGTGGGGTCGGCGCTGAGTTCCCAACCTAAACGATGCGCCGCCAGATAGAGTAGCAAGGAAAACCCCAGCGGCAGCCAGACATGGATGCGCGACAAGACCCACGCCATCGGCAGCCAGAGCATGATCACCAAATACATCGGCAGAATGTCGATGAAATTGGGAACGTACTTCAGGCTGACCAGTGCCAGCACCGCTTCCTGGGTTTGGTCGAAAAAGTAATGCAGATTATCGAGCTGCCAGTGAGCGCCGATGATGCCCTGACTGTTCATCCACAGGAATAAGCTGGTCATCAATATGAATAAGGCCAAATGAGCGACATAAATCTGACCGCAACGGAACAACACCCGTACCGAACCCAGGCCGATGCCTGCCTGATTAAAGCTGCGGCCGTAAGCGATGGCGGCGGCAAAACCGGATAAAAATACGAAGGTTTCGGCGGCGTCGCTAGGGCCGAGGCGCGAGGGCGTGTAAGCAAACCAAGGGTTGCCTGGCATGTGATTGATGAAAATGATCATCAAGGCCAGGCCGCGAAAGAAATCCAGCTGCAAATTACGAGGTGGCGCGGCGCGTATCTCAAATTTCATAAGGTGCCCCGTTAGGGGTGGTCAATGTGGACAAGACGAAGTTTGCAGCTTAAAAAGGCTATGTTCCCGTCAATGGGTTGGTTTGCGCCGCCCCGGCATACCCTTGGATTCGGTGAAAAATAAGCTCCCGATATTTGAATGTCCTGTAGGGGCGCATTCGCTACGCGCTTTTACGAGTTATTCGCCTTGGGCGCTTAAAATCGCCCCTACAATGAATTCAGGGAAATTATTACCAACCAAACCCTTTCGATCGGTCAAGGCGCCCAGTACAGTTCGACCGGCACTTGTTCCTGGTGCAGCAGGGCGCGGATCGGCATGTCTTCGATCGGTCCGGGTTGTTGGGCGGCGCTGAAAACAGCCAGTTTGTCCTCGCCGGTGAACAAAATAATCACGCGGTCGGTTTTCAGCAAGGCCGGCAAGGTCAGGGTCAGCCGTTCGGTGTTGGGGCCGGTGACTTCGGTCTGGTTGGCGCTGATGGCCGCCGTCAGATTGTCATTATCGGTGTTCAAGGCTCCCGCCAAGCCCTTGGCATGCGGGAACAGCGATGCGGTGTGGCCATCCGGACCCATGCCGACAATCGCCAGACTGAAGGGTTGCGGTAGCTTGCGATAGAGGGCTTCGGTTTCGCCTTGGCCGGCGGTTGCCGTTTTGGCGGCGGTTTTCATGCCGGTAAACTCGGCCGTCTTGGCGTTATTAATTAGCAATGTACGTCTGATCAGCGCTTCGTTGCTGGCGGCGTGGTCCTGATCCACCCAGCGTTCGTCGACCAGCGCGATTTTGATTTTTTTCCAGTTCAGTTCGGTTTTGGATAAAGCCTCGTACAAAGGCGCGGGGGTGCCACCGCCGGAAACCAATAGAGTGGCCGCGCCGTGCTTGCTGATAGCTTCCGATAACACGTCCTGACACTCGGCAACCAAGGCGGTAAATAAATGATGACGCTGTTCAAAAAAGAATTCTTTAACCATGATCGTTATTCTCTCAATAAGATAGTAGTTGTTATTCTTCCCAGGCACGCCCATCGCGTGCCAGTAATGCGACCGA
This sequence comes from Methylomonas sp. LL1, assembly GCF_015711015.1. Lineage (NCBI taxonomy): Bacteria > Pseudomonadati > Pseudomonadota > Gammaproteobacteria > Methylococcales > Methylococcaceae > Methylomonas > Methylomonas sp. LL1. The sequence continues at coordinate 1,798,422 of NZ_CP064653.1, read as the reverse complement.
GGCCACCGGTCCCCAGCTGCCGGCCGGGTAGGGCTTGGGCGGGGTATGGTTATGCTGCCAGGCATCCTGGATCGAGTCCACCCAAGTCCAGGCTTGTTCGATTTCTTCACGGCTCAAAAACAGGGTTGGATTGCCGCGCAAGGCTTCCAGTATCAGTTTTTCATAGCCGCCGAAGATACGGTTTTTTTTGAAGGTTTCGGAAAAACTCAAATCCAGTTTAGTTTGTTGCAATTTGATGTTGCCGTCTATGCCCGGCACTTTATTCAGCATCATGACATCCACGCCTTCATTGGGCTGCAGATGAATGACCAGTTTGTTGGCCGGCAGTTCATGAAAGCTGTCCTTGAAGATGTTATGCGGCAGATTTTTAAAATTGACGACAATCTCGGTGCGCTTGTTCGGCATGCGTTTACCGGTGCGCATATACACCGGTACCCCGGACCAGCGCCAGTTGTCGATGTCGACTCGAATGGCCACGAAACTTTCGGTGGTGCTTTCGGTATTGGCGCCTTCTTCTTCCAGATAACCGGGTACCGAGTTACCCTTGATAAAACCGGCGGTATATTGGCCGCGCACGGTTTTATCGTCGACATTGCGCGCGGTAATAGGCCGCAGCGCCTTCAACAGTTTGATTTTTTCCATGTGGATGCTTTCCGCGGATAGATTCGCGGGCGGCTCCATGGTGACGAAGGTCAGAATTTGCAGCAAATGATTCTGCAACATGTCGCGCAACTGGCCGGTTTTGTCGAAATAATCCCAGCGGCCCTCGATACCGATGTCTTCGCCGACCGTGATCTGGATATGGTCGATGGTGTTATGGTTCCAACTGGTGTAGAACAGTGAATTAGCGAAGCGCAAGGCCAGCAGATTCAGTACGGTTTCCTTACCCAGGTAATGGTCGATACGATAGACTTGGTCTTCGTGAAACACGTCGGCGACCACGTCGTTGATTTCCTTAGAGGATTTCAAGTCATGGCCTATGGGTTTTTCCATTACCATGCGCGATTCTGCGTTCAACACGCCGCAACTCTGCAGACCTTGGCAGATGTTTTTGAACAGAAACGGCGCCACCGCGAAATAGTTCACCATCACCCGTTTTTCGGCATCCACCGCGCCATTCAATTGTTTGTATTGCTCGGGTTGGGTCAGGTCGATTTTTAAATAGGACAGGCGCTTGGAAAAACGCTGCCAGATTTCGTCGTCAATGCTGTTGTTCAAAAACGCTTGCAAGCTTTTATGGGCGATTGCGACAAAGCTGTCGCTGGTTTCTTCCAGACGGTCGACGCCGATGATGCGGGTGTCCTGCTCGATCAGATTGTGTTTTTCCAAACGATACAAAGAGATCAGCAGTTTACGTTTGGACAAATCGCCCAAGGCACCGTAAATCACCAAGTCGCAGGGTTTGAAACAGTTGTTTTTTGTCATGTCGTTATATACGGAGCGAAAATGCCCAGGGCGGGTTTATGCGCGATTAAACCGGGCCAAGAGTGATAAAATTGCCTATTATAGTGTCCCGAGCGCTTGGCAAACAAGGCGCGGGTGGTCGCGCCCTCGGATTATGGGGGCTTTGAAGGCTAAATTTTAGGCTTTAAGCTCTTTTCGCTTTTCTAAAATAAACGCTCCTAACCTTTTATCCGTATTAAGAATATGATTGATCAGCCAACTATTGAGAAATGAGAGCAAATCTTCGCGTGAAATCAGTTTTCCTGTTTTTATGTCTTCGCGTACCGATACCACTGTTGCGGAGAAGTCGCGATGTTGGCGTTGATGGATGGCTAAATCTTCACCATGCGTTTGCAAGTAGTTGAATTCTTGCATCAAGCTTTCCTCGGTCTCAAAATGGTAAAGCGCGTAGCTGAGCAGATCCTGAGTTATTTTCTCCAGTATCTCAGCGCTGACCGAAGTGCTCGACAAGCGAGTATTGACCTCATTAATGCTATTGACCAGGATGCGATGCTGTTCGTCAATTTCGCTCACACCGGTTACTAGCTCTTCATTCCATACTATCAATTCATGTCCAATCATTTTATTCACAGTGATTTGGTTAAATTAGTCATTAAGTATTGATTCGATAGTGCTTCGCGGGCAGCTTTTAGCATGGCGTTCAATAAATGTTGCTGTTTTTGTAAGTCGCTGGCTTCATCGGTCGCTCTCATTAGATTTCCATTGCGTTGAAATCTACATAACCGTAGGGCTGATTGATGAATTCCTTGATGTATCGATTCAATTTCGATAAACCAACTGTCTTTGCCGAATTGACGAGCCCCGTCCCCATAGAGCCAATTGCCAAAACGACATTGTTTAAAGTCGAGAAACTTCCCGGGATTAAAGTCCTCCATACTATCCCTATACCTTTCCACTATTTCGTTTATCCAGTGACAATGGTTGGTTTCCGCCAATAGCAACTCAAAATAATCCCGCGATGGGGCTTGAGTAAAAGGTAATTTCCACAAGGGATCGGGCTCGAATTCCCTCAGCCATGAAACCAGGTGTGCCACTGTCATGGGACGGGCAATCACGTAACCCTGCATAATGTTGCAGCCCAGATCCATTAGCATCAATATCTGATCAATGGACTCCACGCCTTCGGCAATGACCTCATGCTTGAAAGAGGCTCCCAAGCCGATCACACCGCTAACGATCGCAAGATCTTCCGGATTGTGAAGCATGCTAAAAACAAAACTTTTATCGATTTTGAGCTCACCGACCCTCAGGTGCTTCAAATGTGCAAGCGAAGAAAAGCCCGTGCCGAAATCATCGATTGCAAACCGAATATTTAATTCACGGCATTGCCGGATGGTCTCCGAGACAAGCGTGATATCTTCCAACGCGGTCGTTTCGACGATTTCAATGATCAAGCGCTTCGTGATATCCGAGTCGTAATTTCCGATCAATGCTTTCAACTGGACGACAAAGCGTTCCTGATGCAGTTGGCGCGCCGCGACGTTAACGCTAATTTTTAGATCGATCCCGGCTTTTTTCCATTCAGCCAGCTGCCGTAGCGCTTCATTGATCACCCACTCGCCGACGGTAATGATGAGATTGTCATGTTCGAGCAGCGGCATAAATTCCGACGGCGGTAATAGACCCAGGATTGGGTGGTTCCAGCGTATCAGCGCTTCGACCCCAACGACCTTGCCCAGACGGCAATCGACTTGAGGTTGATAGAACATCGTGAATTGTCCATCGGCCAGTGCCTTGCCCATCTTATCGAGCATGGCTTTATTCGACATTTGCTGTTTATGGTGGCTGGGGTTAAACAAGCAATAACAGTTTTTGCCAGCCTCCTTGGCTTCATACATGGCTTGGTCTGCGTGCCTCAACAACAAGTCGGGGGTGTCGCCGTCATTAGGAAAAATCGTTGCACCTAAGCTGGCGGTGACATGGGCAATACTGCCATTGATTTGATAAGGGCTTGCCAATCGGGCAATGATCCGGTAAATCGTTTGCTCGCATTCGCTGATTTTTTTAACGTCACCAAGTACCAAGGAAAATTCATCACCGCCGAAACGGGAGACGGTATCCGATTGCCTGACGCATTCCTGTAGGCGTTTTGCCACCTCAACCAGCAGGGCATCGCCCGCCTTATGCCCCAGTTGATCATTGACTTGCTTAAATCCATCCAGATCAAGCATGCAAATAGCCACCAAATCACCCGATCGACGGGCGTGCGCCAACTGCTGAGACAAGCGATCGATCATCAATCTACGGTTAGACAGCCCTGTCAATGGATCGTAGTAAGCCAAGTGCTTGATTTTATCGTCCGCCTCTTTTTTCGAGGTGATATCGGTGAGCGTGGCGACGTAATTGCTGATGTTGCCCAGCGAATCTTTTACGCAAGTGATAGTGAGATGCTCGGGGTAAATGTCGCCGTTCTTGCGCCGATTCCAGATTTCACCATCCCACGAACCGGTGTTTTGAATGCTGTCCCACATAGCGGCATAAAAATCGGTATCCTGCCGGCCGGAGTTTAGCAGGCGCGGATTGCGACCGATGACGTCCTCGGCGCTGTAGCCCGTGATTGCCGTGAATGCGCGGTTTACGCGTAGAATCACACTATCGGCATCGGTGACCAAGATGCCTTCCTGAGCCTCGAAGGCGATGGCGGAGATGCGTAGATCGATTTCCGCCTGTTTGCGCTGGGTAAAATCGTGGGCCAGCACCACTTCCACCTGTCTTCCCGCATATTCAAAACGGTACGAAGTCATCTCGACATCAATCAGCGTGCCGTCTTTTTTGATGTGGCGGCAGAAACCGTCCTCATACAGCGTGTCCATCCCAGGGCGTTGGATGCTGTCGCGCAACTTTAGCCTATCTTCGCCAGGCCAAAGGTCGGCAATCGTCATCGACAGAAATTCCGCTTTGCTGTAACCGTAATGCGAGATGGCGGTGTCGTTCACGGCCAGGAAACTCAGCCACTCCAGGTCGTAAATCCACATCGGATGCGGATTGGCCTTGAACAGTTTTCGGTACAAGGTTTCGCTTTGGCGAAGACTTTCTTCGGCCTGCCTGTGTTCGGTGACGACATCAAAAACGGCAACGAAATGCTCCGGTTTCGGACTATAGACGGATACCGAAAACCAGATTCCCAATGCCTCGACTAAGGTTTCAAATCGCTCCGGTTCGCCGCCCATGGCTACACGGCAACATGTTTCAAAATCCAGGGGAGTTTTGTCTTGAATGCCAGGGATGACTTTGGAAGCCGGTTTGCCGTAAACTTGTTTCAAGCCGGTCAACGTTTCAAAAGCAGAATTGGTGTAAAGAAAAATGAAGTCGTCGGGCTGCCCGTCGCGGAAGGATATTTTACAATAGCTCAAACCGCTAGGCATGTGCTCGACAAAGGTGCTGTAGGCATCGGTATCTAAACATTTAGACACACTATCCCAGGCGACCGCTGAATGGTGAAATCTATTGAAATAATCCCTAGCCATTTTTCTGTTTTAGGGTGTTACCAGGCTTCTATTTATTTAGAAAGCGCCGGAATAATAAAAGCAAATCCTGATGGGGCGTCCACACAATGGACTGGAATTTCGAATAACACTGACTTAGGATTTGGCCATCCATAATTTCCCAAGATGAGGTTCTTTTGTAGGAGCGATTTTGGCTGCAATGAAAGGCTTGATCGAGGCTGAAGCCACTCTTGCCAGTAACCGTTAGTTGAATATCTGGACGGTGTTCTTGTGAGTTCCAAAATAATTCAATGGATTACTCAATTTTTTATCTCACCAAATACGATTGTGATCTGGATGGTTCACTAATTGAGTATTCGAAATACCGCCATAACCACTACGGGTTTAGATAGTAGATAAATCAAAACAAAACCACAATCGGCGTTTCCTTAATTCATGTAGGAGGGTGCTCAGAAATTTCCGTCATAATGTCTGTAATCGAATACAAAAGACGAACAATTTACTCTGAAAGTCATGGTTGGGGTGATGCCGAGCCTTTATGAGCGCTAGGCTGATCGGGAAAACATTTCGGTGCTGTAGCGGAATATTTCCAGACTGTCGGACCAATAGTCGGCGGGCAGGCCGGCTTTTTGTTTTAAATGGCGCAGAAACTGGCTGGCATCGGGCAACTGTTCCCATACCGAGGGCAGAAATGTGCCGCGGCGATAACCCTCCCGTAGAATCAAGCCGTCGATGCCGGGCTTTAATTGCTCGATCAAGTCTTGCTCCGACTTGAAGTGGACGGCTTCGGCCGGACTTAAGATGGAAATATGCAGTTCGAGATCGGCCAACTCGGCGATGGTTAACGGTGGAAAACGGGGGTCGCGAAAGGCGGCGGCGAAGGCATTTTCGGCAATGTCTCGAACCAGCGGTCTAACCGCCTCCAGCATGCCGATACAGCCACGTAATTGTCCCCGGCGCTCCAGCGTTACGAAAGTTGCACGGTTGACGGTCAGTTCCGCGGCATAGTCTTGCGGGTCGATCGGCAGCGGTTCGCCGGTTTCCAGACCGTGCAGGATCGAGGCTTGCGCCAGTTCCAGTAATTGATTTTTTTGCGAATCATTCAACGACATAAGCGCCATACCCCACTACCCGGTATTTGTCGCCGGCGGTGTCGCCGGAATTTCTCAGATCAATGTTCTTAATGCTCAGCGATTTTTCCCGCAGCAGTTTTAATAAGCCGCTGACCGGCACCATGCCGCAAGCCGCTTCAGGGGAAAGCTCCCGATACTGAAGATGTTCGATTAAATCGCTGGTGTGCCTATCCAGACGTTGCGCGGTTGAATAATCGTGATAATGGCTCAAGTCCGAACTGATCACGATCAAAGTTTCATCGCCGCCCCACAGCTTGTCCAGCACCTGACCGACCTGTTCGGGGCTGGCATCGCCGGCGACAATCGGCACCAACTTGAAATCCGTTAGGGTTTGCTGCAAAAAAGGTAAATGTACTTCCAGGCTGTGTTCCAACGCGTGAGCTTGCTCCAGAAAACCGACAAAGGGCAGTGTTTGCAACAATTCCAGCGCCGGTTTGTCAATGCTAATCTCGCCCAACGGGGTGCTGAAACTGTCGGCTTCGCTGACAGCCAGGCCTTGAAATGCCACGCGGTGCGAGGGACCTATTAACACTACTCGCTTGATGGTATCGCGAACCGGTTTTAAACGGGCGTAAGCGCTGGCGGCGATCGGGCCGGAATAGATATAACCGGCGTGCGGCGCGATCATGGCTTTTGGGGCTTTACCGCCGCAATAGGCATCGCGCAAAAAGCCAGTCATCATGTTGCTTAAGGTTTTGGGATCGGCAGGGTAAAAACTCCCTGCAACGGCGGGCTTTCTGTTCATGACATGTACCTCCGTCGGGAAAAGCCATCAACACAATTTTTTAATGGTATCGGCCCGGATATGTTACAACAACTTTGCCAAGTTCCGGGCATGTTGTCCCGGAGTTTTATTTAACATCAACCGCTTAAGCGTTGATTTCGGCTGTCCGGGGTATTTGTTCTAAATAGCCGGACTACTGAATTTCAATCGGGCAGGAGGATGAGTATGACCACTTTTATTTCTCACGACACGGTGGCTACCCGTTATTGGCATACCTTGGACGATGGCCGGGTGCAATGCGATCTTTGTCCACGGTTTTGTAAGTTGCATGAAGGCCAGCGCGGCCTGTGTTTCGTGCGGCAGAATCTGGATAATCAAATCGTCATGACCAGTTACGGCCGATCGAGCGGCTTCGCGATCGACCCGATCGAGAAAAAGCCGCTGAATCATTTTCTGCCCGGAACGCCGATTTTTTCCTTCGGCACCGCCGGCTGTAATCTGGCTTGCAAGTTTTGCCAGAATTGGGACATCAGCAAATCGAGGGAAATGGATACCTTGATGAGCCGGGCTTCGCCGCAAGCCATTGCCGAAGCGGCGGCGAGTTACGGTTGCGGCAGCGTGGCTTATACTTATAACGATCCGGTGGTATTTCACGAATATGCCATCGATACCGCTCGGGCCTGCCGGGAATTGGGTTTGAAGTCGGTGGCGGTCAGTGCCGGTTATGTCTGCGCCGAACCTCGTATCGAGTTTTATCAGTGGATGGATGCGGCCAATATTGATTTAAAAGCCTTTAGCGAGGATTTTTATCACAGAATCACCGGCGGCCATCTGCAGCCGGTGCTGGAAACCTTGCTGTATCTGAAGCATGAGACTCAGGTCTGGTTCGAACTGACCACGCTGATCATACCCGGCGAAAATGATAGCGAGGCCGAATTGGAGGCCATGACCCAATGGGTGGTGGAAAAATTGGGGTCGGATGTGCCGATGCATTTCACGGCTTTTCATCCCGACTGGAAAATGATCGACAAACCGCATACAGCGACCTCATCGCTACTGCTGGCGCGCGACATCGCGCTGAAAAACGGCGTGCGTTACGCCTATGTCGGCAATGTGCATGATAAGGCGGCGGAAAGCACTTATTGCCATCAATGCGGGAAATTATTGATCGGGCGCGACTGGTATGTGCTGTCGGACTGGAATTTGGATGCCACGGGGCATTGCCAATTTTGCGGAGCCCGATGCGCGGGCCTGTTCAATCCTAGTCCTGGGGATTGGGGCGCAAAACGGCGGGCAGTGCGATTTGATGACTGAGAGCCATGGGGCGGGGGTATTCATGATCGCTTGCGGTTCCAAGTCCGAAAGACCAGGGTATTAAGGTGATTTATGGCAATAAATTTGCCCCACCCAAAAACTGTCGTTGACTGAATGCCAAAAAAGTCCGACGTTGACTGAGCGGAGTCGAAGTCAACTATTCGCTTCGGCTACTTCGGCTTCGCTCAGCACGAGTCCGCTCGGCAAACGATAGTTTTGGTATCCGTGGCTACAGGTTTTCTCAAAATTATCTAATTCGGTGCTTTTAAACAAAATAAAAACTTATGACAGCGATTGAAATTTTTCCTTGGAGCGCCGGCTTCGAGGTGGGTATTCCGGAGATCGATGCGCAACATTGCCAGTTGGTGCGTTTACTCAATTTGTTGGCGGGACATCTGGCCTACGATATCGATATTCCGGGGCTGAACAAGATCTTTGCTCAATTGACCGATTACGCGGCTTATCACTTTGAAACCGAAGAGAAAATTTGGCAACAGTATCTGCCCGACGATGCGATGTTGGCCAGGCATAGGAAGGTTCACGCCAGTTTTATTGCCGACGTGATAGCGTTAAAGCAGCGAGAAACCGATCAACCCCTGGACAAGGTGATAGAGGAAATCGTCTGTTTTTTAACCCATTGGCTGGCGTTTCACATTTTAGATAGGGACAAGCAGATGGCCGAAATCGTGTTGGCGATGCAGAAGGGAGCGTCAGTCGAACAAGCCAAAATTCAATTCGACAAGAGCAAAAACAGCGGCCAGCAATTATTGATCGAGACCATGCTGGCGATGTACGAAAATCTGTCGACGCGAACCTTGCAGTTAATGAAGGAAATTGCCGAACGGCAAAAAGTCGAAATGCGGCTGCGTCTGTTCGCCAATGTGTTCGAAAACACCCTGGAAGCTATTTGTATCACCGATGCCCAGTACCATATCATCGATGTTAACAGCGCTTTTTGTCAGAATAGCCAACTCGAAGAGAGTGTTTTACTCAGAAAACCCTTGCAAAACATTAAGTCGGGATTTCTGGATAAAGTAATGAGTGAACAAATCCAGCAAAGCCTCGATCAAACTTGTCATTGGTCGGGAGAGATATGGAATCGGACGCCGTCAGGCGAATTAGAGCCGGAGTGGCTGACCATATCCGCCATCAAAAACGCTCAAGGCCAAGTCTGTCATTATGCCGGGGTTTTTTCCAGCGTCGGCCAGTTGATCAAACGCCAGCGGCATTTGGAGCACGCCGCCAACCATGACGCATTGACCGGTTTACCCAATCGCTTGTTGTTGGCGGACAGAATGGAGCTGGCGATGGCCGATGCCATGCGGAATCGTTGCTATTTGGCGGTTTGTTATCTCGATTTGGATGGCTTTAAACCGGTCAACGACCATTGGGGGCATGATGCCGGCGATCTGGTGTTAAAAATCGTTTCCCAACGGCTGACGGGCGTGATGCGCAAAAATGACACCGTGGCCCGTTTGGGCGGGGACGAATTTGTGATTTTATGGGGCGATCTGAATGACGCCGAATATTGCCGAGGACTGCTGCAGCGCACGATAGACGAAATCGAACAGCCCATCGCGTTGGACAGCGGCACGGTCAGTGTTTCGGCCAGTATCGGCGTGACCCTGTATCCGGCTGATAACGTGCCGGCCTTGACCTTGCTGCTGCATGCCGACCACAGCCTTTACGAAGCCAAAAATGCCGGCAAAGGCTGCTTCCGGTTTTATCAAAACTGATCGTTGGTTAATGATCGGGACGGCTGGTCAAATGTAGGAGGGCGCAAGAGCCTCTCCTACCTGTTCCAATCAATTTGGGCACGAGCCCCAGAGAAACGCTAAACCGTTCCCGGAGTTGCGAAGGGGTATTAAGCTGCCTGGCGAGTTAGTACCAGTTCCAGCAAATCCTTGCAATCGGCTTCGATCAGTTCAAAGCCTAAGCGATCGGCGAAGCGTTTTTCCTTGTCGGTGGGATTTTTACGTAAGAACCAGCCCCGGTGTTCGGCGGCGGCATAGGTAATATCGCTCATTACCATCCGTTCAGAATCCCGGTTCAAGGGCAGCCCCAGCAGCAGATATTTTTTACCTTTCCGGTATTCCTTCAAGAAGTCGGGGATGGCGAAGCCGCCCATCAGTTCGGTGATGTAATCGACATAGTCGGCATCGGAAGCCACGTAATTGGATTCCGGTTTCGGCGTACCCATCGGTTTGAATAGGATAGGCAACTTGGTGTCGACCTGGTTTTGCTCGATTTCAAAATAGCTTTGGCCGTCGTAGTGATAAATCTTGAAGCGGAAGTGGTTGCCAATCACGCGGGCAAGACCGACGACCAGCGTGTGTTCCTCATCGGCGTAGCTGTCCTGCAACTGAGTGTCGCGATTGATGTCGACGATATAATTGGGTTTCCATTCCGCCAGCCATTCATGCACGGCGGCCCGGCTCCACTTCATTTGACCGTAGGTTTTATCCAAAAATTGGGTGACGTAATTGCGGCCGCGCTTTAATTCCTGATTCATCGCCGCGCGCGGGAATTCGTACATTAGCTTGGGGGCCATCGGCTTGCCGCCGTTCATGGCCAGAATTAAGCTATCGCTGTCGGCCGGTATCGGCGCGCCATTGAGTTTACTGATCGAATCGAACAGCACCCCTGGGCCGAGATAAGGCACGACTTGATTATCATATAAACCGCTAAGAATTTCGGAAAAGACGGAATTGGACATGGATGAGCTCCGGAGTTGAAAATGCATAGTTTGAAGAATGCAATATTCGCTCCACTTTTTCAGGCATAGGCCAGGTTGGAACACATGCCAGTCAGGCCCGGCTTCGCGGCCGAAGCACCGGTATCATCGGCGCGCCGTAGTTTCTGTTTAAATTGTAAGGTTTATCACAACGGCCACTGAGTCTGTCGGCATGCGCTCAATACTAGGATGGCTAAACCGGCGGTAATCAGTGCCGTAAGCATTAGATAGAGTCATTGCTCACCAAATTCTGGTTTGTGAATTTCATGGCTCCGGTCAAATCGGTAACTGCAACTATATAGCCCAACTACTGGCATCTTTGTAGGCATTCGGTTGGAGAGGGGCCAAATTGCCTAAATGTGAACCGCGATGGCTATATATAAGTTACGGCAGTACCGAAATGATGAGGCGTGAGCAAAGTCAAGGTTGGGCCAAGGCCGATGGCCGAGTGGGGCCTTCCCGATGGTGGGCGTGGGTCAAAATGGCCAAATCGATAAAACCACATCATTTCTGTGAGTAAAGCAACAGCCCCCTACACAAATTGTTTGGTATGCAACCAAGCATTTGGAAGGTAAATTTATTAAATTTACTTTAAAAACATATACTTAAAAGTTGCGTATAGATTGGCACGCGCATTGCAATATTCAGTTTGTCATTAACTACACGCTCTACAGAGGAGAAGATCATGGCGAAATTACGTCAATGTGCTATTTACGGTAAAGGTGGTATCGGTAAATCGACCACTACTCAAAATCTGGTTGCCGGCTTGGCTGAGCTCGGCAAAAAAGTAATGATCGTCGGTTGCGACCCTAAAGCCGATTCTACTCGTTTGATCCTGCATGCGAAAGCGCAAAACTCTATCATGCAAATGGCGGCCGACGCCGGCAGCGTGGAAGATTTGGAACTGGAAGACGTATTGAAAGTCGGTTATCGCGACATTAAATGCGTTGAATCCGGCGGTCCAGAGCCAGGAGTAGGTTGCGCCGGCCGTGGTGTTATCACCGCGATCAACTTCCTGGAAGAGGAAGGCGCTTACGACGAAGACTTAGACTTCGTATTCTACGATGTATTGGGTGACGTTGTTTGCGGTGGTTTCGCGATGCCAATTCGTGAAAACAAAGCGCAAGAAATTTATATCGTTTGCTCCGGCGAAATGATGGCCATGTATGCGGCCAACAACATCGCTAAAGGTATCGTGAAATACGCTAACTCAGGCGGCGTACGTTTGGCCGGTTTGATCTGCAACTCGCGTCAAACCGCTCGCGAAGACGAACTGATCATGGAATTGGCCGCCAAATTGGGCACCCACATGATCCACTTCGTGCCGCGCGACAACGTCGTACAACGCGCCGAAATCCGCCGCATGACCGTGATCGAGTATGAGCCGCAAGCTAAACAAGCTCAAGAATACCGCGATCTGGCCAACAAAATCGTCAACAACAAAAACCTGGTCATCCCAACTCCAATCACGATGGATGAGCTGGAAGAACTGTTGATGGAATTCGGTGTGATGGAAGAAGTTGACGAAAGCACCGTCGGCGTTACAGCAGCAGCTGAAGCTTCTGCTTAAATAAGTACGTAGGTTGGGTTGAGGATGCTCGATCCAACCTGCTTTTAACTAGTTCCTAACAGGGGTCAGTTGGGAGATTACCCACGACCACAAAAGGAGATCATCATGGCAGCCATGACAAGAGAAGAGACCGAAGCGCTTATTCAAGAAGTGTTGGAAGTCTATCCCGAAAAAGCTAAAAAAGACCGCGAAAAACATTTGGCGGTTAATGATCAAAGCTTGGAAAAGTCCAATAAATGTATCACGTCAAACCGTAAATCCCTGCCTGGAGTCATGACCATTCGTGGTTGCGCCTATGCCGGTTCCAAGGGTGTGGTTTGGGGTCCGATTAAGGACATGATCCATATTTCTCACGGCCCCGTCGGTTGCGGACAATATTCGCGCGCCGGCCGCCGTAACTACTACGTCGGTACTACCGGTATCAATACCTTCGGTACCATGAACTTTACCTCCGATTTCACCGAAAAAGACATCGTTTTCGGCGGCGATAAAAAACTGGCCAAATGTATTGACGAAATTGAAACCTTGTTCCCATTGAACAAAGGTGTGTCGATTCAATCAGAATGCCCAATCGGTTTGATCGGCGACGACATCGAAGCCGTTTCCAAAGTCAAAGCCAAAGAACACGGCAAAACCATCGTGCCCGTACGTTGCGAAGGTTTCCGCGGCGTATCGCAATCCCTGGGTCACCATATCGCCAACGACGCGATTCGCGACTGGGTGCTGGATAAAAACGACGGCAAGGAACCAAGCTACACTGTCGGCCCTTACGACGTTGCCGTGATCGGCGACTACAACATCGGCGGCGATGCTTGGGCGTCACGTACCTTGTTGGAAGAGATGGGTTTGAAGGTTGTCGCACAATGGTCCGGTGACGGTACCATCGCCGAGATCGAAAATACCCCAAAAGTTAAATTGAACTTGATCCATTGCTACCGTTCGATGAACTACATCGCTCGGCATATGGAAGAAAAGTACAATATTCCTTGGATCGAGTATAACTTCTTCGGCCCAACCAAAATTGCCGAATCCCTACGTAGAATCGCCAGCCACTTCGATGACAGCATCAAAGAAGGCGCGGAACGCGTAATCGCTCGTTACTCAGCCGAATACGAAGCTGTGATCGCCAAATACAAACCACGCCTGGAAGGCAAACGCGTGATGTTGTACATCGGCGGCTTGCGTCCACGCCACGTGATCGGTGCCTATGAAGATTTGGGCATGGAAGTGGTCGGTACCGGTTATGAATTCGGTCACAACGACGACTACGACCGTACCATCAAGGAAATGGGTAACGCCACCCTGCTGTACGATGACGTGACCGGTTACGAATTCGAAGAGTTCGTCAAAAAAGTCCAACCCGACTTGGTCGGTTCCGGTGTCAAGGAAAAATACATTTTCCAAAAAATGGGCGTGCCGTTCCGCCAAATGCACTCCTGGGATTATTCAGGCCCTTATCACGGCTATGACGGCTTCGCCATCTTCGCTCGCGATATGGACATGACCATCAACAATCCCTGCTGGAAAAGCTTTAAAGCGCCTTGGAAAACCGAGGCCGCCAGCGAACCGGTCAAAGCCGTCGCGTAAACGGCGGTACCCGCGCTGGAGCGAGCTTTTCGCTCATCCAGCGCATCCAGCTTAATTTAGATAAGGCGCAAGGCAGCGGTTGAAAGGTGAGATATACCGCCACCATGGCCGCCGGTCATCCGTTTTGCCCTTAGCCTTTAGCCTTTAGCCTGTTACGTAGTCCACGGATTAGTGGCGCGTTAGGAGATTATCATGAGCCAACAAGTCGATAAAATTGAACCTAGTTATCCTTTATTCAGAAATGATGAATACAAGGAAAGTCTGGCCAACAAACGGGCGAACTACGAAGAACGCCATCCACAAGATCAAATTGACGAAGTATTCCAGTGGACGACCACTAAGGAATACCAAGAATTGAACTTCAACCGCGAAGCGATTACCGTCAACCCAGCTAAAGCCTGCCAACCCCTGGGTGCCGTATTGTGCTCATTGGGCTTTGAGAAAACCATGCCTTATGTGCACGGTTCGCAAGGTTGCGTGGCTTATTTCCGTACTTACTTCAACCGTCATTTCAAAGAGCCAATCTCTTGCGTTTCCGACTCAATGACTGAAGACGCGGCGGTATTCGGCGGTCAGAAAAACATGTTTGCCGGTCTGGAAAACGCCAAAGCCTTGTACAAGCCTACCATGATCGCGGTATCGACCACCTGTATGGCGGAAGTTATCGGCGACGACTTGAACGCGTTCATCAACAACGCCAAAAAAGAAGGCCATATCGATCAGGATTATCCTGTTCCGTTCGCGCATACTCCTAGCTTCGTCGGTAGTCATACTACCGGTTGGGACAATATGTTCGAAGGCATTGCCCGCTACTTCACGCTGAACTTTATGGAAGGCAAGGAAGTTGGCTCCAACGGCAAAATTAACTTTGTACCTGGCTTTGAAACCTATTTGGGCAACTTCCGCGTGATCCACCGGATGATGAAGGAAATGGGCGTCGATTACACCCTGTTGAGCGATCCTACCGAAGTGTTGGATACTCCAGCCGATGGCCAATTCAACATGTATGCCGGCGGCACTACCATCGACGAAGTCAAGGACGCACCGAACGCGATCACGACCGTTCTGTTGCAACCTTGGCAATTGGAAAAAACCAAGAAGTTCGTCGAAGGCACCTGGAAACAGGATGTGCCTAAATTGAACATCCCGATGGGCCTGGAATGGACCGACCAATTGTTGATGAAAATCTCCGAACTGACCGGTAAACCGATTCCAAAATCGCTGGAGACCGAACGTGGCCGTCTGGTCGACATGATGACCGACTCACACGCCTGGTTGCACGGCAAAAAATTCGCGCTGTACGGCGATGCGGACTTTGCCTTGGGCATGACCAAATTCCTGCTGGAAATGGGTGCGGAAGTCACCGATGTACTGGTCAATCATGCCAATAAACGTTTCAAAAAAGCGGTTGAAGAAGTGTTGAAAGCCTCGCCTTACGGCCAAAGCGCTACCGTGCATATCGGCAAGGATTTGTGGCACTTCCGCTCATTGATGTTTACCAACAAACCGGACTTCATGATCGGCAACTCCTACGGTAAATTCATCCAACGCGATACTGTCTACAAAGGTGAGGAATTTGAAGTACCTTTGATTCGTATCGGTTTCCCAATCTTCGATCGCCATCATCTACACCGGATGACGACTCTGGGTTACGAAGGCGCGATGTATATGCTGACGACCCTGGTCAATGCGGTACTGGAACAGTTGGATAAAGAAACCAAAGGCATGGGAACCACCGACTACAACTACGATTTGATTCGTTAATCCTGTTGTCACCCGTGGGGTGGGCGATGCCCACCCTACTTTTTGTTTGGAGAAAACCATGCCCAGCGTCATGCTTAGAAAACGTGAAGACGGCAAATTGTTGTTTTACGTTGCAAAGAAAGATTTGGAAGAGACCGTAGAGTCCTTGGAATTTGATAGCCCTGACAAATGGGGTGGTGAAGTTGTATTGGGCGACGGGTCCAAGTATTATTTCGACGTACTGGATACGCCCCCCAATATTCCAATTACTCTACAAGCGAAACGTTTATAAAAGGAGCTTATTATGTCTTTATATATTGTTGCTGAAGAATGTATTTCCTGCGGAGATTGCAAACCCGTATGCCCCACCGACTCGATTAAAGAGGGTGCGGTCGTGTTTGAGATCAATAAAAAAACCTGTACGGAATGCAACGGCGATTACGATGTGCCGCAATGTGTGAAGGTTTGTCCGATCGATAACTGCATTTTGCCCTTGGTGGCTTAAGCGGCTCGTCAAATGATGTAAAGCGAGGTAGGGTCGAATTTATTCGGCCTGTTGTTCATCATGTCGTAGGCCGAGCGTCGAATGATTTGACCCTACCCAGCATATAAACAGGAATTGCCATGATCAGCCCTGAACAACTGCAACATATAGCTTCTATCATCGGAAGCGAATCATTGAATGAATCGTTAGTGGCGAAGTTGAGAGGCGAAAATCCGGGGGTACATTTCACCTATTGCATGGAAGATGATCTTCCAAACAACCAGCCGGTCTTGGAAGGTGAAGGGTTCAATCTCTATTTGATCGATGGGCGTGAACATTGTCTATGCCTGACCAATAGCTACGAAAATGCCACGGGCATCGTGATCGCCGAAGTTCTGGAAGATTAGGGGTTCCCGATGGTCGAGTCCGCCGATCCCGTGTCTCCGCGCATTGCCGATTGCAGTCTGTGCCCATTCCGTGGCAAAACCCTGCTGATGGGGCGCTGCATGCCTGGCGATACTTGTGTCTTTGTCGAAAGCGGCCGGCAGATTGATCGCTTCTTTCGGGTCAATCCCGCCTATGCCGTACATTACCTGCAAGATAAGTTTTGGGAGCGTCGTGCCATTGCGGTTCGCTATGCCCCGCAAAAAGCCCTGCAAGTTTTAATAAACGATGAGGACGAGGTGGTCAGGCGCGCGGTGGCGTACCGTCTGCCGGCCCAGCAATTATTGGCCTGGATTAACGATCCCGATCGCGAAGTGAGGATGACGGTGGCCGACCGCATCGATCCCGAACATCTCGAACTACTTGCGGGTGACCAGGATTACATCGTGCGATTAATGGTTGCCAAACGCTTGGCACCTGGCCGCTTGTTTCGCTTCATCAAGGACGAGGATGAGCAAGTCCGTAAAATTGTCGCCGAACGTCTACCGGAAGTCAGCTTGGGATTGATGGCCAACGATCCTATGGCGGATGTGCGGCGTATCGTCGCCGAACGCCTGCCGGCCGAAGATGCCGTGGCCCTGCTGAATGATAGCGATTGGGTGGTACGCTACACGGTGGCTTTGAAAGTTGATCCTAAATACCTGGCTGCATTAGTCAACGACCCCGAACCTGATGTGCGCGAAGTCGCACAAAGACGCCTTAATTCAACCCATGCCTTGGATTCCGACCATGACTGAATCGCGTTTAGCCCTCGCCGGACAGGATATTACCGATTGTTGTAAGAAAATCATCCCCGGCCAGACCGACGAATTGTTATTAAACAAATTGCAAAGCCTGATCCCCGATTATCCGATTCATCTGGCGATGACGGGTGATGAATGGTATCGATTGGGCGGGGTGGTGGACATGGACGGTAACCGCATCGCCAGCGATTTGATCGAATGGGTCGAGCGGACCTATCTGGAATGCGGACAAAATTTACAAACCTTGATAGACCATGCCTTGGATCAGAAACTGATTGCGACCAAGCAGACAGGCAGAACCCTATATTTTGTAGTGCAAACCGGCGGCCGCGCCGAAGACTTTACTCTGATCGAGATCGATAAAACCAGCGAAATGTCCGACAGGATGCTGGTCGATCAAAACAATCCGCCGGAAGATCTGGAAGAATTTATCGATCCCTTGCAACCTTTCTGCATCGAAAGTTTTGGTTTCGGCCATTCGCGTTATACCTATCGCCGTAAGACAGATGTCAAACTGTTCATGGAAGTGATCAACGAACGCCATCCGGGCGAACATCCGGTGCAACGCTTCATGGACGACTGGAACCGCTGCAGTGCCGGGTTGAAACATCGGATGTCGGCGGATTGGATCATCCGGCCTTATCAACACACCGGCCGTTTCGGCGAACAAATCGTCAACGTGGAAATTGTTAATATCCACAAAAACCACCTGCCGCATCTGGAAGATTTTGCCGGTAAGAAGGGTAGTGCTTTAAGCAACGTGTTGAATCGATTCGATAGACAGGCCGGTTATCCGTTCGCCTGGTTTTTTTACATGGTCAAGGGTAAGTTGGTATCGACTCACAGCGCCGACGCGGTGTATCGCGATATATCCGGGGACTTTGCCTATTTGCCCGAGCGCGACGAGGCCGTGTTAAGAGACTGGATTGCCGGACCTTATAATGTTTAGGATTCAGCAAAAATTCACTTCCCAGGTAGGGGTGAATTTATTCGCCAAATAGCATTTCAATGGACGAATGAATTTGCCCCCCACATTATTGTTCTCCAAAACTTCCGGCAGTTAATTTTGACGAAATCCTTAGTTGTAGGGTAGGGGACTGGACGGGAAATAATAGTTTTCTAAGGTATTCGGCCTGGATTTACTTTTCGATTGTCAGGTTTCATTGGCTAGTGTGGAAGGGGCTTTAGCCGCGATAAGAGGCTTTCAGTCGCGGCTAAAGCCCCTCCCACGGATCAATGCCTACTCAATGAAGTTCAGGCTATTTGTGATCAAAAGTAGATTTTAAAGTGGCAGGGATGGTTTTGGTCTTATCTGCTCATGCCGTTACCCATCCAGGCGCCCGCGGCGGCACCGATTCCGGCGCCCAATGGATCGCCGCGGCTCATCTCATAACCTACCACACTACCCAGCGCGCCCCCGACCAAACCTTGGGTCGAACGCTGGTCGTAACTTTGGTAACGCGCGGGTGGTGGTGGAGCGGGGACGTACTGCACCACCCGTTCCGGGTAATATACCCGCTCAACTTCCACGTAATGATCGTGATGATGGCCGTGACCATGTCCATGGTGGCCGTGATGACCATGTCCATGTCCGTCGGCAACGGCTACCGATGAAAACAGTAGACTCAGTACCGCTAATTTTTCCACTCTGAACATACAAACTCCTTCTAGGGGATGTGATTTAAGTTGTGGATAATTCTATAGGGGCTTGCTTAAGCCTTAATTAGCAACAGATTAAGAATGGATTAAACCGGGGCTTTGTTGAACGGTTACAAAAATGCTCGGAGGTATCAATTGGTCTGCATCAGGCCATCCAATGTCAGGCCGCAACTGGGGACGAAGGCCCGCATAAAGAAAATCACTTCGGGTTGTTTTAAATCATGGATGTTTTTGGCCAGTTGTTCGGCGGCTATTTCAAATTCGGTATTACCGGCCTTAAGCTCCGCTTGGCATTTTAGATAAGCCGAAATCTTGTCGGCGGCCTTGATGATTTGCTGATGCTGTTCCGGCAATTGTTCGTGTTTAATCAACGGTCGAAAATCATCCTGCAAGGCATCGGGCAGTAACTTAAGCAATTCGGTTTCGGCCTGTTGTTCGATATGTTTGTAGGCGTCGAGAATGGCGGGTGAATGGTATTTGATCGGGGTCGGCAAATCGCCGGTAATCACCTCGGTGATGTCATGATATAAAGCGGCGGTAGCAATCGCGTTGGCATCGATCTCGCCGGAAAAATAGCGATTTTTGATCAATGCCAAGGTATGCGCGATCACCGCCACTTCCCAACTGTGCTCCATGACGTTTTCGGCGTGGGCATTACGCTTTAATCCCCAGCGTTTAATCCATCTGAGTCTGGAGAGGTAAGCGTAAAAGCTGCTTTTTATGGTGGTATGGGGCATGAGTTATCAACAGGGAGTCAGTTAAGGAGATTTATCGGAAATATTGAGCCTATCGCTAATGCTGAATATTTTGTTCGCTGATGAGCGGAGTCGAAGCGAATAGTTGACTTCGACTCCGCTCAGTCAACGGCAAATTTCTCAGGGAGGGTCTATTGATTTTCATAAATCTCCTAAGTCGAAATATATGCAGGCCATGATTGCTCATTGTTCATTTCTGCGGGAGATAGAAGTATCAGGGTATAGCTCGCAAGCCACGAAGCCATTCCTAGCGACGCGAGCAATCGGTCGAAATGGGCTGCAGTCTCAGCCAAACCTGGGCATCAACCGGTAAGCGGGCATTGGCGGGAATTGATTTGGATGAGGCGGAGTCATCGGTAAAAATGTCTTTTGCTTTATAGACCAGCACCTTTTCCACTTCGGCAATGCAAGGCAGGAGCTGGTAACGCGAAAACACCGGTTTCAATTCTTGCGGATAGGCGGGGCCGTTGAGGAGTAGCGTGACTCGCCGGTTATCGTTTTCACTGGTTTTCATCGGTCGTCCTTTCCGCGAATTCCAGGCGGGGGATTTTGCCGCCGCCTGGGCCAATGCTGTCGACCATTGCGGGTAATTCATCAGTCTGCCGAGGTAAATGGAACGAATGCCTGGTGTTTTTGCGGGAAACATGCCTTGCAAGCCAGAATCCAGAAGCTCCGCCAAGGATTGCAGCGATAAGGGGCAATCGCTCCTGACCAACAATATCTCCGGTTCGACACTACGGTGCTCAAGCCGGGCTCCGCATTCGGTTAAAGCGACCGCAAATACCTCATCAGCCCTCGATAGTAGCGGCGTTAAAAGGAACAAGATCAATAAGCCGGTTTTTTTGAATAAAACCGGGATATTCCTTGTTGAGAGTGTGTAGTTATCCGCAGTCATAGACGAAAATCTTGATAATTCGCTGTCTTTTCGTATTTCAAACGGACCAGGTAAGCATCGAGAGGATGGTCGGCCAAGAAGTTCAAGAAATTCCGGCTATCGCTGAGCTTTCTAGGTAACGCTTAGGCTGGGCAGGGAGAATTATTTGCTTCGCACGCTATAAATGGCATAGGCGGCGAACAACATGGTTAAAACGTAAATAGCGGCAGTGATCATCTCTGGTTCCTCGATTGTTATTGTTGTCAGTTCATTCTATAACAGAAATGCGCCGTCAAAGTTGCCGGTTCTCAATTTGCGGATGCATTTTTTAGTAGCTTTCGGTTTTGCAAAAGCGAAGCATCGGTTATTGTATTGGGCAAATCAGTAAATTTGTAACCCAATATAACGACAGGCGTACCTCATGACAGACTCCCAACTTTCCCGAAAAGGCATTATTTTGGCGGGCGGCTCCGGCACTCGGCTGTATCCGGTCACAAAAGCCGTTTCCAAGCAGTTGCTGCCGATTTACGACAAGCCAATGATTTACTATCCGCTCAGCACCTTGATGCTGGCCGGTATTCAGGATATTTTGATTATTTCGACCCCGCAAGATACCCCGCTGTTTCAGCAATTACTCGGAGACGGCAGTGATTGGGGTATCAATCTGCGCTATGCCGTGCAGCCTAGCCCGGATGGCCTGGCTCAAGCCTTCATTATCGGCAAGGACTTCATCGGCAATCATCCCAGTGCGCTAGTTTTAGGGGATAACATCTTTTATGGCCACGATCTGCATGTGCAACTCAGGAACGCAACCCAGCAGGCGGCGGGGGCAACGGTATTTGCCTATCATGTTCTCGATCCGGAACGTTATGGCGTAGTGAGTTTCGATCAGCAGGGTAGGGCTACGTCACTGGAGGAAAAGCCGGCACAACCCAAAAGTAATTACGCCGTGACCGGACTGTATTTTTACGATAATCAGGTCGTGGATATAGCCGCTAATTTAAAACCCTCGCCACGTGGAGAGCTGGAAATTACCGATGTCAACAAAGTTTACTTGGCCCAGAAACAGCTCAGGGTCGAAATCATGGGTCGCGGTTATGCCTGGCTTGATACCGGTACCCATGCCAGCTTGATTGAGGCCAGTAACTTCATTGAAACCATAGAGCGCCGCCAAGGCTTGAAGATTGCCTGTCCGGAAGAAATTGCCTGGCGTAGCGGCTGGATTGACGATGAGCAAATCCAAAAACTGGCAAAACCGCTTGCCAAAAACGGTTATGGACAGTATCTTACCGCGCTGTTAAAGCAACAGGTGTTCTAGTGCAGGCAACCCGTCTTTCCATTCCGGACGTTATTCTGTTTACCCCCAAAGTCTTCGGCGACGAGCGCGGGTTTTTCTTCGAAAGTTTCAATCAGCAAAGATTTGAAGAGCTGACTGGTCTGAAGCGTGAATTCGTGCAAGACAACCACTCAAAATCGCAACAAGGTGTGTTGCGCGGACTACATTATCAATTGCCACCCAAGGCGCAAGGTAAATTGGTGCGGGTGGTGCAGGGCGAAGTGTTCGACGTGGCAGTCGATATCCGTAAAAGCTCGCCGACATTTGGGCAATGGGTGGGCGCGACCCTATCCGCCGAAAACAAACAACAGCTTTGGATACCGGAAGGTTTTGCGCATGGATTTGTCACGATGTCTGATACGGCCGAGTTTTTATATAAGACTACCGATTACTATGCACCCGAGTTTGAGCGTTGTATTGCTTGGGATGATGGCGAAATTGGCGTAGTTTGGCCATTCCAGCAAGCCCCCCGTCTATCTGAAAAAGATCTGCAAGGTCTGTCATTTAATGTTTCCGAGGTGTTTGTTTAGTGCATCGACATCTAGTTTACGCGTCGGCTAAGCGCGATGAGTTGGTAAAAAATGCTGATTTCAATGATTGCAAGCATCATAAATAATTAATGAATAGTATAGAAAGCACACAAAATGATTCATCCCGGCGTGACGTCCTCACGGTCATAGAGGCTGGTAGGGCTGCACAAGACTATTGGAAAAACATTTGGCGGCAGCGCGAACTGCTTTATTTTTTAATATGGCGTGACCTGCTAGTCCGATATAAGCAAACTGTTGTTGGTACAGCTTGGGTATTAATTAGACCTCTGCTGACACTGATGATTTTCTCGGTGGTGTTTGGCCGTCTTGCCGGGCTGCCTTCTAACGGAGCGCCCTATACTTTGCTGGTTTTTGCCGGAATGTTGCCCTGGTTCTTTTTCGCCACGGCTGTATCGGATTGTACCAGTAGCCTAAGTAGTAATGGAGCCCTAGTTGGCAAGATATATTTTCCACGACTGATTATTCCGATGAATTCAGTGCTGGTTTGTTTAGTGGATTATCTGGTTTCGTGTTTATTGATTGTTGGTGTAATGGTCTGGACCGGAACAACGCCTACCCTGCGGTTGTTGGCATTACCATTACTTACTCTGTGGATTTGCGGATTGTCTTTTGGTATTGGAATTTGGTGTGCCGCCCTGACGGTGCGTTATCGAGATTTGCGGCATCTAGTTCCGTTTTTGCTCCAATTGGGTATTTACGTTTCTCCGGTTGGATATAGTGCCACCATAGTCCCCGAGCGCTGGCGTTTCGAGTATTCCCTCAATCCAATGGTTGGTATTATCGATGGTTATCGATGGTCACTTTTAGGAAATGACTTTGTGGCATACCTACCCGGTGTTGGAATATCCGCGTTAATGACGTTGGTTATGATCATAACAGGTATATTTTATTTTCGCCGTTGCGAAAAAACATTTGTGGACTTTCTGTAGTTATGTCGTTTGATATCAAGGTAGAAAATCTCAGTAAAATTTACAACATTTCTCATAAGGGAAATGGTCGCGCCACGATGCGTGAAACTATTGAGTTAGGCATGCGCAACGCTGTTGGTAAAGTGTTCAGGCGTCCTAGTAGAAGGTATCTCATCGAAGAGGTACCTGATAGTGCTGAAAAATTTAAGGCTCTTGACGATGTTTCGTTCGAAGTGGCTCAAGGTGAACGGCTTGCGATTATTGGTCAGAACGGTGCAGGCAAGTCAACGCTTCTTAAAATATTGAGCCGGATAACCGAGCCTACATCAGGCCGCATACAGATTCGTGGACGTGTTGCCGCCCTACTGGAAGTCGGGACCGGATTTCATCCGGAGTTAACCGGACGTGAAAATATTTATATGAACGGTGCCGTGCTCGGTATGCCCAAGTCCGAGATTAAAAAGAAATTTGACGAAATTGTCGATTTTTCCGAGATCGAAAAATTTTTGGATACACCTGTCAAATATTACTCCAGTGGTATGTATGTACGTTTGGCATTTTCAGTCGCGGCCCATCTGGATCCGGAGGTGCTGATTCTGGACGAGGTTCTGGCGGTTGGAGATTTGCGTTTTCAACAGAAGTGTTTGGATCGTATGCAATATGCCAGTAATGAGGGACGAACGATATTGTTCGTCAGTCATAACGTGCAATCGGTTAATCAGATATGCCCTCGAACTGTATTACTTGAACACGGTATTGTTAAAGCCATTGGTCCAACTGCTGATGTTGTCCAGGAATATATTGGGGCTTCGTTCGTTGATAACGAAGAAAATAGAGTGGGAAATATTGCGGAATATCGAGCCGAAGAAGTCGAGATTGGCTCTAATGCAGCTATCTCATCTGATGCAGGGGACCGTTATGCAAGGCTACGCAGTGCGGCTGTGTGCAATGAGGATGGCGATGTTTCTTCTACTCTTCTTTATCACCAAAGGATGTTCCTGGAAATGGAATATGAGGTATATTTTGCGGATGGTGCCTCCTATATTCCTAATTTTCATGTTTATAATGTGGAAAATGTTTTGGTATTTATTGCTACTCCACCAGATTGCTTAGTCCCTAACTACGAGAAAGGGATTTATAAGGTTGTGTGTGAAATTCCTCGATGTTTGCTGAATGAAGGTGTATTTCGGGTTACTTTAGCACTCAGTTCGTGGAAAGGGGAACTCGTAAATATTCATTTTCTCGTTCCTCATGCTATGACTTTCAAAGTAGTAGATGATTTTACCGATGTATCCTATCGTAACGGTTATATGCATGTTATTCCTGGTATGTTTAGGCCTCAATTTTCCTGGAATGTAGGAAAAATTCGATGAAATGCGTTATCTTGGCCGGAGGTCTCGGCACGCGTATCAGCGAGGAGTCTCACCTTAAACCCAAACCCATGATCGAGATCGGTGGCCGTCCGATTCTCTGGCACATCATGAAAATCTATTCCCATTATGGGATCAACGATTTTGTGATTTGTGTCGGATATATGGGCTACATTATCAAGGAATACTTCGCCAATTATTTTTTGCATATGTCGAATGTGACGTTCGATATGACACGTAACGAGATGATCGTACATGAGCAGTATGCCGAGCCTTGGCGAGTGACTTTGGTCGACACGGGGCCGGATACCTTGACCGGAGGCAGGCTGCTTCGGGTTCGTGATTATCTGGATAATGAGGATTTCTGTTTTACTTATGGCGACGGAGTGACGGATCTCGATATTGGTGCCTTGCTGCAATTCCATCGTGCTCATGGTAAGAAGGCTACCGTTACGGCCATACAGCCACCGGGCCGTTATGGGGCGTTGGACATGGATGGAAACTCGGTAAAAAGTTTTCAGGAAAAGCCGGCGGGAGACGGGGCTTGGATTAATGGCGGCTTTTTTGTGCTCAAGCCTTCCGTGCTTGAATATATAAATGATGATAGAACCAGTTGGGAATCACAGCCTCTACAGCGCCTTGCTCGGGAAGGCGAGTTGAAGGCGTTTCAGCATGCCGGCTTCTGGCAGGCCATGGACACACTTCGTGACAAGACTCACTTGGAAGACCTTTGGAATACCAATCCACTCTGGAAAGTCTGGTAGTGGAAGCGTGTTTTGGCGGAATTTACTCAGGACGGCGGGTTCTGGTAACCGGACATACCGGTTTTAAGGGTAGTTGGTTGTCCTTGTGGTTGCAAGCTATGGGGGCTCAAACCTCTGGTCTGGCGCTGGCGCCGAATACCGAACCCAATCATTGGGGCCTACTTAATCTCGACATGCCCGATCACCGTTACGACATTCGTGATGCGGCAGCTATTGCGCAACAGTTAACCTCTTTTAAACCCGAGATTATTTTTCACTTGGCCGCCCAGCCGTTGGTTCGCCGCTCCTATCTGGAACCGTTGGAGACTTGGTCTACCAATGTGATGGGGACTTTGAATCTGCTGGAAGCCGCGCGCCAGGTTGAAGGGGTTCTCGCCATTGTCATAGTAACTACTGACAAGTGTTATGAAAACCGTGAGTGGCCTTGGGGTTATCGTGAGGATGATGCACTGGGTGGGCATGATCCGTATAGTGCTTCCAAGGCGGCGGCTGAAATTGCGGTGGCAAGCTACCGCCGCGCTTTTTTTCACGGTGAGAGTTTGCCACTATTGGCTACAGCTCGAGCCGGTAATGTGATTGGTGGCGGTGATTGGTCGGAAGATCGGCTCATTCCGGATCTGATGCGGGCAGTAAGCGCGGGACGATCCTTGGAAATCCGTTCCCCCAATGCCACTCGACCCTGGCAGCACGTACTCGAATCTCTCTCCGGCTATCTGCTGTTGGGTCAGCAATTGCTTGAAGGGAAGCAGGAATTTGCCAGTTCCTGGAATTTTGGTCCCGAGCCGGACGGAAACCGAAGCGTGGTGGAAGTGTTGGCACGCATGCAGGAACACTGGCCCGAACTGGCATGGCACACCAGTTCCTCACCCACGG
The DNA here is from genome assembly GCF_015711015.1 of Methylomonas sp. LL1. NCBI lineage: Bacteria > Pseudomonadati > Pseudomonadota > Gammaproteobacteria > Methylococcales > Methylococcaceae > Methylomonas > Methylomonas sp. LL1. The sequence continues at coordinate 1,771,946 of NZ_CP064653.1, read as the reverse complement.
TTCATGAAGCGAATTTGTTGTATCTGGATAGCGCTAAAGCCCGTACCCTGCTAGGTTGGCAATCCATCTGGTCGTTGCCTGATGCCCTTGAAGCTACCACATTCTGGTACCGCTGTTTTCTGGATGAAGACCGAGTTACCAGCCGGCAACAGCTCGACAGCTATGTGAAAAACGCTGCCGATGCTGGGGCAAAATGGGCCGGCCCATGAATATTCTACCTACATCTCTTAGCGGTCTATTCGTGGTGGAAACCACTCCTGTTACCGATCACAGGGGCGCTTTTGCGCGGTTGTTCTGTGAGTGGGAACTGGCACCTATTTTAGGGGGGCGGCACATCGCTCAGATCAATTATTCTCGTACTTCGGCTGTCGGTGCCGTGCGGGGCTTGCATTTTCAGCATCCTCCCCATGCGGAAATGAAATTGGTGCGCTGTCTCAGGGGACGGGTATGGGACGTGGCGTTGGACCTGCGTGCCGGTTCTCCGACGTTCCTGAGATGGCACGCCGAGGAGTTGAGCTCTAATAACCGGCGGATGTTGGTGATCCCCGAGGGTTGCGCCCATGGCTTCCAAGTTCTGGAAGCCGATAGCGAACTGTTATACCTACATACCGAATTTTATACCCCTGCCGCCGAAAGCGGGGTGCTGCATGATGATCCACGCTTGGCGATTCGATGGCCGTTACCGGTTACCGATTTGTCCGAGCGCGACCTGCGGCATGCCGCCATCCCGGCTGATTTTCTTGGAATCGTTTTATGAATTGTCGACATTGTCGAAATCCGCTCGAACACGTGTTTCTCGATCTCGGCTTCGCGCCGCCTTCCAACGCCTATTTGACGAAAGCCGACCTGAATGGTCCCGAACAATATTTTCCGTTAAAGCTTTATGTTTGCGAGCATTGTTGGTTGGTGCAGACCGAAGACTATGCCCAGGCGGATCAGCTGTTTAGCCACGATTACGCCTATTTTTCGTCGGTTTCAAAAAGCTGGCTGGACCACGCGGCGCGTTACACACAAATGATCACTGAGCGTCTTGGCTTGAATGGCGATACTCATGTCATTGAAATCGCCGCCAATGACGGCTACTTACTGAAAAATTTCGTCGAGGCAGGGATTCCCTGCCTCGGCATCGAGCCCACCACCAGCACAGCCGCCGCTGCCGAAAAGCTCGGCATCCCAGTTGTGCAAGAATTCTTTGGAGTAGCCTTAGCAGAACGTCTGGCGGACGCAGGCAAGCAGGCTGATCTGATTATTGGCAATAATGTTTATGCGCACGTACCGGATATTAACGATTTTACAGACGGATTGAAAACCGCGCTAAATGCGAACGGTACCGTTACTCTGGAATTTCCGCATCTGATGCGTCTCATTGAGCACACTCAGTTCGACACCGTGTATCACGAACATTTTTCCTATCTTTCATTGCATACTGTTTGCCGGATTTTTCAGCAAGCCGGTTTACGGATTTGGGATGTGGAAGAATTGCCGACTCACGGCGGTAGTCTGCGCATTTACGGTTGCCATGCGGAAAAATCAATTTCAGTGACTTCCGCCGTCGATGCGTTACTTGCCGAGGAAGCACGACGGGGTCTACGCGATCTGGAGGCCTATCAAGCCTTTCAGGTCAAGGCGGATCGGGTCAAGGATGATTTTGTGGGCTTTTTGATCGAACAAAAGCGCTCCGGTAAAAAAGTAGCCGCCTATGGTGCAGCCGCTAAAGGCAATACTTTGCTCAATTACGCCGGCATAAAGCCTGATTTGTTGCCATATGTTTGTGATGCCGCTGCTTCCAAGCAGGGTAAATTTATGCCGGGTAGTCATATCCCGATTCTGTCCCCCGATGTTCTGATCGATCAGCATCCGGATTACTTGGTAATTTTGCCTTGGAACATCGTGTCCGAGGTTACAGAGCAGAATGTCAGACTAACAGAACTGGGAACGAAGTTAGTCACAGCAATTCCAAAATTAGCCATCATCTGAAAAAATCATGCCGAAACTGTACGAATATTTCGGGTTAATTGTCATGTTTTACGCTAACGAACACGAGCCGGTGCATGTTCATGGCAAATGCCAAGGTCGTGAATCGCGAGCCGAAATCATTTTAATAAACGGCGAAATCCAAGAGATTAGATATACTCGTAGCGAGGGGCGGGCGCCTCTTGAATGCAACGAAATGCGTTTTTTTCAAGAAATTGTTAGCGCCAAAGCCGATGAAATTATTGCAAAGTGGATAGATTTTTTTGTATTACATAAAACAGTCACGTCCGAGCGTATCGATCGGAGGCTCAAATGAATGACGCAATTATCAACATCGTTTCAGCAACCCAATCCGGTGAATACCGCATTCGACTGGTCTTTAGCGACGAGACTACGCAGGAAGTCGATTTCAAGGAGTTTTTGCTGCATGCCATACATCCAGACATACGTGCCTATCTGGAACCGGGCCGTTTCGCTGGATTCAGGGTAGAATATGGAGATTTGGTATGGGACGATTACCAACTTTGTTTCCCAATAATCGATTTGTATCACAACATGATTACCCACCGTTCTCCGATGAACGTAGTTGCATGATCAGCTGCGATAGCGTTTTTATTAACCCTGCCCTAATTATCACTGCTAACCCGTTCGTGGTGAGCCTGTCGATGCCAGCGTGGAAATATCCTTCGGTAAGACTAGGTTAATAGTAAAAGTACGGTAGCGAACATACAAAACCCAAAACTACCCTCTTGAAAATTAACAAATGCATGCCGAATAGTTATACTCCCATTCCTCCGTACACAGTAATATCTGACGAGCGTTCTGACAATCGGGTGGTTCTATTGTGGAATATTTTCTCCAAGGCTAAGGCTCATAATGCTCGGTTGGTTGATCAAGGAATGGCGTTTTTGACAGCAACACCTAAGGAAGCTCTGATTAAATCCTTCGACAAGCTCAGGAGGAATGATAAGTGGTCGATTCCGTTCGTGGTGAGCTTGTCGAGCCATAAACGGAATCGATTTGTTCAGCGCTTCCCTAAGCTATACATCCCATGAGCGCAATAGTTCTACTGACCGGCGCTACAGGCTTTGTCGGGCGTCAGGTATTAAAAGCGTTAATTGAGCAGGGTGCTAGAGTAAGAGCTGTGGTTCGGGATGGAAAACAAAATCAAATAAAGGCTCTGGATAACCTAGAATCGTTGGTTTTGTCGCCTGATATTTTTGCCGAAAATGTAGATTGGTGGGCGAGTGCCTGCCAAGGAATCGATACTGTTATTCATGTTGCTTGGTATGCCGAACCTGGAAAATATTTGCAATCGGAGAAAAACCTCGATTGCTTATTGGGAACGTTGCAAATGGCAAAAGGTGCGGCCCAAGCGGGAGTGAGGCGTTTTGTCGGTATCGGAACCTGTTTCGAATACGATCTAAGCACTGGAATGTTATCCGTCGATACACCGTTACGGCCGTTAACGCCCTATGCTGCAGCCAAGGCCGCAGCCTGTATGGCGCTTTCGCAATGGTTGCCCGAGCAAGGTTTGGAATTTGCCTGGTGCCGCTTGTTCTATCTTTATGGAGAAGGCGAGGATGCGCGGCGACTGGTGCCTTATTTACGGACCAGACTGGCTGTAAAACAGCCCGCCGAACTAACCAGCGGCAACCAGATTCGGGATTTTCTTGATGTTAACGAGGCCGGACGAATGATTGTCGAAACTGCATTAGGCTATCGGCAAGGCCCTATCAATATTTGTTCCGGCTACCCCATTACGGTACGGCAACTCGCCGAACAAATCGCCGATGAATATGGACGCCGGGACTTATTAAAATTTGGCGTTCGTCCGGACAATCTTGTCGATCCACCCTGTGTGGTTGGTGTCAAATAACTGCCATGAATCAAAAAGTCAAAAACAAATTGCTCTATAAACAAGAGCAATTACCGATTTTTCAGAACCGTATGTACGATACTGAAAGAGAAGCAAAAAGCTGTCCGAAAGGTGATATAGAATTGGTTGAAAACCAAATTACAGGTTTGGTGTATAACGCTGCTTTCCGGCCAGAGCTAATGGCTTACGACGCTCATTACCAAAACGAACAAGCGTTAAGCCCATTATTCCGCCAGCATCTCGAATCCGTGTCGGGTATCGTAGATCGTTGTATGGGACGGAGTACTCTGGTTGAGGTGGGCTGCGGAAAAGGTTTTTTTCTCGAACTATTGCAGGGTAAAGGATTCGACATTACTGGTTTCGACCCGACTTATGAAGGGAATAATTCGAGAGTAATGAGGCATTACTTTGAGCCTGGAGTTGGCATAAAAGCAAATGGGTTGGTATTGCGGCACGTTTTGGAGCATGTTCAGAATCCCTATGATTTTTTATTGCAATTGAAGCTTGCGAATGGTGGCAGCGGTCGGATTTATATTGAAGTGCCTTGTTTTGACTGGATTTGCGAGAGAAAAGCGTGGTTTGACGTTTTTTACGAACATGTCAATTATTTCAGGATTTCCGACTTTTACCGTATGTTCGGCAAGGTTGTAGAAAGCGGTCGGTTATTTGGTGACCAATATCTATACGCAGTCGCCGAGCTTGCTACGCTAAGAGAGCCAGAACTCGATATCGATGATACTGTGATGTTTCCACAAAACTTTGCAGGCAGCCTAATCGAGCCTGATTTGGCTGAGCCAGTCCAATCCGCCATTTGGGGTGGAGCCTCAAAAGGTGTGATATTCGCGCTACTCAAAGATAGAGTCGCCCAACCCGTCAGAACTGTAATTGACATCAATCCGGCAAAGCAGGGTAAATATTTGCCGTCCACTGGCTTATTGGTGCAATCGCCAGCCGATGCATTGTCAAATTTGCCAAAAGGTTCGACAATTTATGTTATGAATTCAAATTATTTAGAGGAAATTAAAGAAATGTCTGGTAACGCATATCGGTATGTCGGAATTGATCATGAGTGATTTTCAAAAAGAAGTAGCAGAGCGCGTCTCTGCCATTGCAGCTAACAAACAACTAAGCGACTTGGCATTAGAATTTATGCGCGCCACTCTGATTCCAAAATATTCATATAACTTTTCATGGCAGGGCAGGCCTATTATTCAGTACCCGCAAGATATGACTGCCATGCAGGAGTTAATCTGGCAAATAAAACCAGACCTAATTATTGAAACCGGGATCGCTCATGGCGGTTCGTTGATTTTTAGTGCCTCCATGCTTGCTCAACTTGATATTTGCGAGGCAATTGAAGAGGGCAAATCGTTTGATCCGAAATTCTCCAAGCGCAAAGTACTGGGTATCGACATCGACATACGCGCCCATAATCGAACTGCAATCGAGACACATCCCATGGCCTCGAGAATTCAAATGATTCAGGGCTCTAGTATCGCGCCAGAGATTGTTGAACAGGTCTACGCCATTGCTGCCAATTATTCCCGAATATTGGTCTGTCTCGACAGTAATCATACTCATGAGCATGTGCTGGCCGAGCTGCAAGCTTATGCTCCACTGACTAGCAAAGATAGTTACTGCGTGGTCTTTGATACCGTAGTTGAAGACATGCCCGCCGAGATGTTTCCCGATCGACCATGGGGGCCGGGAGACAATCCGAAGACTGCGGTTTGGGAATATCTAAAATCACATCATGAATTTGAGATTGACAAAAGTATTCAGCATAAGCTGTTAATTACAGTGGCTCCAGATGGGTATTTAAGGCGTGTTCGGTAGTTTTGTACATGAATGATACTGGTTGTGGAAATAGTTTTGTAATCTGCGGCTTTCGTTATGTTTTTTACATGGCCTGGGCTTCAAGGTATTTAACCATCAAAAACAGCAATAGCGCTTGGCACAGGCTGTATCATATTTTAGGTATGTGGTTCCTAGAAGCTGAGGGTTAATTTATGGATTTAGTTTACCCCCTAAAACTTACTTAAAGTTAATAGGTTAAAGTGGGGACTTTTGGGTACGAATAATGCGTTTTGAGCTACAAGAATTAGTAAAGGGTAAAGACGACATGAGCCCATTGGTTAGTGTCGGTATTCCAACTTATAATAGGCCAAACCAATTAAAATTGGCATTGGAGTCTATTAGCCGGCAGACATATCGTAATCTCGAAATTATTGTTTCCGACAATGCATCAACCGATCCTGAGGTTGCTTGTGTCTTGAATGAGTGTTCAAGAGCTGATGATCGGATTCGTTGGATACGGCAGAATGAAAATATAGGTGCTTCGGCGAACTTTGCATACGTTTTAGGGGTTTCTAGTGGTGACTACTTCATGTGGGCTGCGGATGATGATGAGCGGGAATGTTGGTTCATTGAACGTTGCTTGTCCGCATTACAAAGCTATCCTCGCGCAGCTGCCGCGAGTGCCGAGGTGCGCTACATTTGTGATGGTCATCCCATGCCGTTATTTCCTCAGAGTGCTGCATTTTATCAATATAAGTTTCGAGAAGGAGAGGACTCTTTGTCCTTTGTGCTTGAAAATAATGTAGATAATCTCGTTTATTCGTTGTTTAGGAGAAGCGCTTTGCTGATAGATGGCCAATTTTTCTGGCAACGAGCTGGCATGAGAAGTACCAATGAGATTCCGGCAATCCTATATGCAGCTTACCATGGTGGCTTTGTTGTTCTTCCTACTCCAGGTTTTTTTAAATCGGTAAGCAATGATACATATAACTACATATACTGGGAGTTCTGCGGTGGAAAGATTCCTGCACATGCTCGATTATCAAGCCTTTCTTCAATAAAGGGTGCGTGGAGGTATCACCAGATTGCGTTGAAAGAGATATGTCGAAGCATTGATCTGATTCCGATAGCTGAAGCTAGACGCCGTAGCGTTAAATGGCTAGCAAAACGGGCGCTTTATTTTCACTACTTCCAGATGCTTGTCGGTAGAAAACGAGCACGGAAAAGTGTTCCAAAGGAGTTTCATGGTTAACGCGACAGCCTTGCTGACCATTGGTCTGCCTGTTCATAACGGTGATGTTTTTCTGCGAGCAGCTCTTGATTCCATTCTCGGTCAGAGATTTAAAGACTTTATTATTCTTGTTTCAGACAATGCTTCGACTGATAACACTCATGAGATAGCAAAAGAGTTTGAACTGCGTGATTGTCGTATCAAATACATTCGGCAGGATAGGAATCTAGGGGCGGTGGAAAATTTTCTATTTGTGGCTCGGGATATCCGTACGCCTTATTTTATGTGGTTTGCCTGCGACGACGTAATGGCGCCTGATTTTCTTGAAACTTGTATTAACGCCCTTGAAACGAATCCGAATGTTGGGATGGCGTTTACTGGCATTCGTAACATCGATAGTTTAGGCCGAAGTATAAGGGAATATCCTAATTTAATTGATTTTTCAGGTATGCCCACTTGGCGAACGATTTCAAGATACTTGCTATCCCCAGAAGTTTTCGGCAAGGCAAATCTTATCTATAGCGTATACCGTACCCCTGTTGTTACGAACGCCCTTGCCCATTACGGCCTTCCGCTTTCCTGGGGTGGCGACATGAGTTTTGTGCTGGCGGCAATTGTTCAAGCCGGAGTGGTTATTTCCTCTGAGATTCTGTTTTACAAACGTTGGGTCCGAGAAGATGATTCGGCAGTAATACCCCTGCAAGTGGAAATTGAAACAAGTGTGTTAAATCAATCATGCCCGTTGGAGCATTATCAGGAATATGAGGAGGCAATGATCTCAGCAGTGGCGGGTAGTCGTTTTGAATTTTTGACGGCATTTCTGATGAAATACCGTCGTCAAAGGCTTATGCGCATGAAACGCGCGACCGAAGAAGATTTTCCAGTGCAATCTGGTTGGGTCCAATGGAAGGGTTGGATCACAGATGTTTATCGTAGTGGATTGGACGCCTTCACGATATTGAGAGGTATAACTCGGTGATAGTCGTTAAACTAATTGGTGGCCTCGGAAACCAGATGTTTCAATATGCTGTCGGCCGTGCTTTGGCAGAAAGATGCGGACGTCCATTGAAACTTGATGTTTCGGGGTTCGAAGACTATTCGTTGCGTCGATATGAATTGGGCGAGCTCCGGATCAGGGCGGATATAGCCTCGGTTGATGAAATTACACGTTTTCGTGAGGTGCCACCGCCTCATCCTATTATCGACCGCCTAAAAAAAGCCATCCGTTGGCAGCAAGCTGGAATATTCAGAGAGCGGGCTTTTACCTTCGATCCCGATGTGCTTAATATCAAATCCTCTGTTTATCTTGATGGTTATTGGCAGAGTGAAAAATATTTTTCGGGTATCGCGGATGTGCTTCGAAACGATTTCACTCCTTCCGCGGCAATGAATGACGAGAATCACACCATGCTTGAACGAATAATGGCGAGTGAATCCATATCGCTGCATGTGCGTCGAGGTGATTACGTCACCAATCCCCACACCGCGAAATACCATGGCGTATGCTCGCTAGACTATTACCGTGACGCGGTTGAATATATCGCTAGCCATACGCGGAATCCCCATTTTTACGTGTTCTCGGACGATACGGGTTGGGTTGCGGACAATTTGAAAATCGACCATCCCATGACACTGGTAAACGTCAATGGACCCGATCAAGGAATTTGGGATATGAATCTGATGAAATCTTGCCAGCATCACATTATTGCCAACAGTTCATTTAGCTGGTGGGGGGCTTGGCTAAATCCGTCTAGCGCAAAACAGGTGGTGGCGCCCCGGCGCTGGTTTAATGAGGGAGGATTGGATACCCGCGATCTTATTCCTGAATCATGGGTGAGACTATGAGTGAACTGATGATTACGGTCTTGATGCCGGTTTATAACGGCGCTGCAGATCTACGCAAAGCGATTGATTCGATTCTGAGTCAGACTTATACCCAATTTGAATTTCTGATCATTAATGACGGTTCCAAGGACGAGTCCGCTTTGTTGCTGGATGCCATTGATGATCCACGCGTCAAGGTAGTGCACCAGGAAAACATGGGGCTTGCGGCTACATTGAATCGTGGCATTTCCTTGGCTCGAGGGCGCTATATCGCCCGACAGGACCAAGATGATCTGAGTCATCCCAATCGTCTGGAGAAGCAGCTTTCCTATATGGAGGCACATCCGGAGTGTGGGTTGCTTGGTTCGAGGGCGGAGATATGGGTGGGGGATCAACCCTCGGAACGAGCCCACGACCATCCCACGGAGCACGGAATTCTTAGTTTCGATCTGCTTTTCAATAATCCTTTTGTGCATAGCTCTGTCATGTTACGAAAGGAGACTGTGCAGTCAATTGGCGGTTACACGACAGACCCGTTGCGCCAACCCCCGGAAGATTACGAATTGTGGTCCCGCATGGCTCGGCATTGCAAGGTTGCCAACCTTCCGGAAAGGCTATTGATCTATCGCGAGGTGCCTCAAAGCATGTCTCGCAGCGGGCCGAATCCTTTTTTGGATCGTCTGGTAACCATCAGTGCCGAGAATCTGGCTTTCGCCAATGGCTTATCCGAGCCGGATTCGGATTCGGTGGATGTGGCCGCTCTGACTCATTCGGCCTTTCACCGCTTGTCATCAAGGCCTAACATTGATCGGATAACGAAAGCTGTTCTTAGTGCCGGCGATAAGCTCGCGAAAGATTGCCCACCAGTCATGGCCATGGCGGAGGAAAGAGCGCGAATTCTGCGTTATCAATGGGCGCTTCACCGCGCAAATGCGCACTGGGCCAAGCCGATTTTGAGATATTTACGAAGAGCAGGTCGCCTGCTCGGATTGACCGCCGCTTGATACAAGAGGATTGTATGCGTTTGTTGTTTTGTTGTGAGTTCTATTTTCCGAGTGTTGGTGGTGTCCAGGAAGTTATGCGGCAGATTGCCGAACGGTTGGTGTTGAGAGGACACGAAGTCACCGTTGCGACGACACGTCTTGCAGACCGGCAGTTCTCGGAATACAACGGGGTAAAGATCGTCGAATTTGGCGTTACCGGTAATCTGGTGCGCGGAATGGAAGGAGAGATTGAAAATTATCGGAATTTCGTCAAAAACTTTCCTTGCGATGCCTTGATGATCAAGGCAGCACAGCAATGGACATTTGATGCGCTTTGGCCCGTCCTAGACTCTATCAACATCCGCAAGGTTTTTATTCCGTGTGGTTTCTCCGGACTTTTTGAACCGACCTATGTCGGCTATTTCAAAGATTTGCCCGATATTCTTCGCAAGTTTGATCACTTGATTTTTTATGCGGAACGTTATCGGGACACGGATTTCGCACGTGCTCACGGGATCACTAACTTGAGCATATTGCCGAATGGGGCGAGTGAGATTGAGTTTTCGGTTGCTCCCGACCCGGATTTCCGGTTGAGACATAGCATACCCGAGTCAAGTTTTGTGCTATTGACTGTCGGTAGTATGACCGGAGTTAAAGGCCATCGTGAGCTGGTTGAAGCCTTTGTTCGCCTCAAAGCCTCAAAGCAACATGTCACCCTTATTCTTAATGGCAACCCTCCTCCAAAACCGGCTGTAGAACTTGGATTGGAGCATGAGTCTGTAGGATTCGGGCCAGAATCTGTAGAACCCAGTGCTGACTATGATGGGCCTCAGGATGAATTTAGAGAATCATCTTATATTACAAGACGAATAAAGCGGGTTTCCGGACTTTTGTGCCGCTTGCCGGGGGTTTATCGAAAGGAAGGCTGGGCTGGGGTTCGCTATCGTATTCGATTAATTACCGATAATAAGAAGGTGCGTATTCGCCGCTTTTTGGGGCTTGCCGCCCGGACTGCTCAGGTGTTTTGTAATGAGGGTTTTTTGGGGGTTCGATCTAGGCTGCACAGCCATTTAGAGCCGAAATTGGCCCGTTTTAGTCAAGCAGCATGGTTTCCGGCCAGTCTTCGTCTGTCCGCCAACCCGCTCGAATTTTGGATAGGTGAAGCCAAGCGGCAAGGCCCCGATAAAATGCTGCTGGTTACGGACTTTCCAAGACCGGAATTGGTTCAGGCATACATGGCGGCGGACCTTTTTGTGTTTGCTTCGAATATTGAATATTCTCCGTTGGTTCTATACGAATCCGCTGCTGCTGGAACCCCATTTCTTTCGGTACCGGTTGGCAATGCGGAAGAAATTGCTCAATGGACTGGTGCCGGCATTATTTGTCCTGCTCCTAAGGATGAGCGAGGATATACTCGCGTGAAGCCAGAAAGGCTTGCAAAAGAAATAGCCAAAGCAATGTCGTCAAGACAGCAATTGGAAACTCTTGGACAAACGGGACGTTTGGCTTGGGAAGAGAGATTCACTTGGGAGGCTATTTCAAGGCGCTATGAGAGTATTCTTAGTGGTGGACAATCTTCCATGGAAAACAATAAACCATGAGAACCTGTGTAATTGGCGGTGGTGGTTTTATAGGCTCTCACCTGGTTCGAGAGCTATTAAATTCCGGTAGAGATGTTTTAGTCTTGGGTCGCAGTACAACCCGCCCTGAGTCTTTGGAGCGGGCGGCTACCTATTTAACCTGCGATTATGGCGATCGGGCCTTGTTACGCCGAGCCATTGCCGATTGTGGGGAAGTCATTGATTTGGCCTATGCGACGGTTCCACAAACAAGCTTCGCTAACCCGGTGTTTGACCTGCAATCGAATTTGCCGCCAAGCGTAACATTGCTGGAGGAGGCAAGGGATCATGGACGTTTAAACCGGGTGGTCATCGTTTCTTCGGGAGGAACGGTTTACGGTCAAGCGAGCCGATTGCCTATTATTGAAGAGGATATTACAGCCCCCATCTCTCCTTACGGTATTACAAAACTGACCATAGAAAAGTATGCGTTGATGTTTCATCGCTTGCATGATGTCCCGGCGACGATTGTCCGACCTGCGAATGCTTATGGTCTTGGTCAGCAGCCGTTCACGGGGCAAGGCTTTATCGCCACGGCCATGGGGCGGGTTATTCAGGGAAATAAAGTCACTGTTTTCGGGGAACACGGCACGATTAGAGATTATGTGCATGTGAGGGATATTGCCTCTGGCATATTGTGCGCTTTAGAAAAGGGAGATTCCGGGGAAATATACAATATTGGCACTGGTGTAGGCCGCTCGAATCGTGATGTGTTGGATGCAATTGAGCCTATTGTAAGCCGTGACGGATATTCAATTGAAGTGAGTTCCGAATCGGCGCGGGGTTTTGATGTTCCGGCGAATGTGCTCAGCTTTGGCAAGTTATTGTATTGTTCTGGCTGGCAGCCCAAGGTGTCTTTCGATGAAGGACTCACTGAAATGTGGGCAGGCATTCTAAAAAAGATGCTTGATTCGTAAATGTCTATAGCGCTCATGTAACAACGGTTCCATCCTGCCATTACATGAGTCTGGGCTTCCTTTGTTTTCGGGCGTGATATTGAAAGGCCAATCGTTTGGCGTTTTCTGGTCTTGAAAAAGATTAATTTTAATTTAATCAAATGAGCAAGATTATGAATTCTAGTGTTTAGTTGCCCCGAGTACCGTTAATGAATTTTCCATATTTACCTCCTTCCCCAGTGATTTCGATATTGCTCCCATGCAAAAATGGGGGGGCGGCGCTTTCTGCCGCCTTGAACTCGGTTTTATCCCAAACTTTTTCTGATTTTGAGCTGATTTTTCTAGACGACGGATCAACGGATGGTTCCTTGGATACAGTAAAGTCTTTTAGCGATCCACGAATCAGGATTGTTACAGACGGAACTTCGAAGGGCTTGGCCGCTCGCCTGAATCAAGGGGTTAGCCTAGCCAGCGGCAAATACATTGCCCGCATGGATGCCGATGATGTCTGCTTTCCTGATCGCCTAGCCAAACAGGTGGCGTATCTCGAGATCCACCCCGAGATTGATTTGTTAGGATGTCGTGCTGTAGTGTTCCGTAACCCGGCCAATGTCGTCGGACTACTCCCGTTTGCCGCCACTCATCAAGCTTTGTGTTCTCAAACATGGCGAAACATCCCGCTCCCTCATCCTACCTGGATGGGGCGGCGGGAATGGTTTTTGCGGTATCCTTATCGATACCCGGAAGTGCTGCGGGCCGAGGATCAGGAATTGCTGCTTCGAGCTCATTCGTCCAGTCGGTATGCTTGCCTTGACGATATCCTCTTGGGTTATCGACAGGGAAAGTTTCAGTTTCGGCGTACTTTCCTGGCCCGTAGAACCTTATGTTGGGCGCAATTGAAGTTTTTTTGGGGGCAGGGTGATTGGATTAGCTTTTTAATGGCGTTGGGTTCATTCCTGGTTAAGTCTGCTATTGATGCAATTGCATCGATTCCGGGAGGAGAATCCCTATATTTTCGGCGTATGGGGGAGCAGCCGTCTCATTATGCCGTCGAGCAACTTCAGGCCTCTTTAGCTAAAGTCAAGGTGGCTTCATCATGAGACCACGGTTGTTGTTCTTGATTACCGAGGATTGGTTTTTTTGTTCGCATTTCCTTGCTCGAGCAATGGCTGCTCGCGACGCCGGTTATGATGTTTTAGTTGTTGCAAGAGAGCGGGACAAGGCCGACTTGGTTCGAGCGCAAGATATGAAGTTCATTGCGTTAGAGTTTTCCCGGAAATCCCTCAATCCGCTTAGCGAATTGAGAGTCTTTTTAGCGATTCTCGAAATTTATCGTCGGGAGAAGCCCACTCTCGTTCACCATATTGCCTCAAAGCCGATACTCTACGGTTCACTTGCCGCTCTTCTTACGGGGATCCGTGGGATTGTCAATGCTCCGGTCGGGATGGGATATGTCTTTTCCTCAAACGATTTAAAGGCTCGCCTGCTTCGACCTTTTCTAAAATTCGGTTATCGTTTATTAATCAATCCTCGGGGAAGCAAGGTTATTTTCGAGAATCAGGATGATCTTGGGTCTTTTGTTCAAGAGGGAGCTGTCAGGCCCGAGGATGCTGTGTTGATCAAGGGGGCTGGCGTCGATCTGAGCGAGTTTCACCCATCCACAAAGACTACCGGAGAGGTTGTCGTCGTGCTGGTGGCAAGAATGCTTAAGGATAAAGGCATTATGGAATTTATTGAGGCCGCCAGGATATTGAAGCAACGCGGGGTAGTCGCCCGTTTTGTCTTGGTAGGAGATATCGACCAACATAATCATGCTGCTATCGATAAATCCGTTTTGTTGCAATGGAGTGCACAAGGTGTCGTTGACTGGTGGGGGCACAGGTCGGATATTCCGGAAGTGTTGCAACAGGCCGATATCGCATGTTTACCTTCATATCGGGAGGGTTTGCCAAAAGCATTGCTGGAAGCAATGGCGGCTGGATTACCTTGTGTGGCGACCGATGTGCCAGGTTGCCGGGAGGCAGTCAGGGATGGGGAGAACGGCTTGCTGGTGCCGGTACGCAATCCCGAAGCACTTGCTCTTGCGCTTGAGCAGTTAATAGCCGATCCAAGGCTCATGCACCGATTGGGGCAGCGTGGACGGCAGCGCATCGAACAAGAATTCTCAACGGAACACGTGGTCGCGAAAACCCTGTCGCTTTATAAAGAAATGCTTGGATGACGCTGTATTTAATGTAGTGGGCGCGGCGGGATCGATCCAAGCAAGGCTGTATCGGGCGGGGTCAAAAAAATGAAGGGTAGCGGTTGGAGTCGAGATAACGGGCCAATTTTTCCCATGCTGCTTTTCTGTCAGGTGTTAGTAGTGTCAGGCGGTACAGAGGAGGTTTAATCATTTGTGTCGCCGCTTGTTTTCGCCTCGGCTTTTTTGACGCGGATTTTGCTGCCGTCGACTTCCTGGTTGTTGAGTAGTTTGATTGCAGCCTTGGCTTCGCCGGGCTTGGGCATCTCAACAAAACCAAACCCCTTGGAAACACCGGTCTCTTTATCTAGGACCAACGAGCAAGACTGCACCGTGCCGTGTTCCTCGAACATTTTCCGTAATTCTGCTTCAGTTGTGATGCGGGGAAGATTGCGTATCAATATTTTCATGGAATCGGCTGCTTATTTATCAAGTGCGGAAACTATACAGCTTATTCATAAATCATTCATGGCTAATAACGATGGCACCCGATGGGTGGCTAGAGTTTATGTTGGTTGCGGGTTGATATTTTGCACGCTTCCTGCTGATTCGGAATTAACCTGGTCCAGCGAATTCGTTGTGCGGGTTAGCAAATAGACTATGGTGCGCGAGTGGGTTATTTTGATCTATAATACTGTTTTTGTTGGTTAAAATAGGGGTGTGTCATGTTGGACTTGATTCTAGTTCTAATTTTAATCGCTGTTGTAGTGTTTGTGATAGTCGTAGCCAGGCAACCGGCTGATTTTCAAGTAACCCGATTCGCCACCCTGTCCGCGCCCGCGTCGGTTGTTTTTGCTCAGGTTAACGATTTACACAAATGGGATGCGTGGTCGCCCTGGGCGAAACTCGATCCGGCGGCCAAAAGTGTTTTTGAAGGGGCGGAAGCGGGCGTCGGTGCCATTATGCGCTGGTCCGGCAATCACAAGGTAGGCGAAGGCAGTATGACGATTATTGAAAGTCGCCCGGATGAATTAATCCGCTTTAAACTTGAGTTTTTGAAGCCTTTCAAGGCAAGCAATACCGCGGAGTTCACGTTCAAGCCGGAGGGCAATCAAACCGTCGTGACTTGGAGCATGTCCGGAAGCAATAACTTCATCGGCAAAGCCATGGGTTTAATCATGAATTGCGACAAAATGGTTGGAACCCAGTTCGAACAGGGCTTGTCGGCAATCAAAGCGATAGTGGAAGCGGGCGGGTAGCTCCACTTGCACCGATATGGGCATGATCTGTTGTTTATTGGTGCGGGATACATTGGAAAAACGCCCCCTATTTCAGGATTTAAAGGGCACGCTTGATCGGTATGTATTTTGCTTATTAGTTGCCAATACTACAAGGTTGCTTGTTCTATCGTGGAGTCCGGTTCTTCGACTCGAAGGATGATTCGCTCCTTTTTTCACAAAATCACTCTCCAGCCGGAGATGGGGATAAACCACCCGCGCCTGAAATGGCGCTGAATAGTTATTCTGCTTCTAGTCTTGGCGAAAAGCTATTAGTGGTCAGGCGGTTCGGTCGCTGTCCGTCAACCTTGAAAATGTGTATGATTAATAGTTTTTTAAACCCTCAGGAGAGAGTGAATGCATAACGTCACGTTGATTAAAGGTGATGGTATAGGTCCTTCGATTATGGATGCCGCGGTTGCGGTGATTAATGCATCCGGCGCGAAAATCAACTGGTTGGAAGCCGAAGCCGGCATGTCGGCGTATGAAAAAACCGGTAACCCGTTACCGGATGCCACCATGGAATTAATCGACCAAACCCGCGTCGCTTTCAAGGGCCCGCTGACCACCATGGTGGGTGAGGGGTTTAGAAGTATCAACGTCGAATTGCGCAAAAAATACGATCTCTACGCCAATGTGCGTCCGGCCAAAAGCTGGCCGGGCGTCAAAACCCGTTATGACAATGTCGATATCGTGGTGGTTCGCGAAAACACCCAGGGCTTGTACGTCGGATTGGAACATTATCTGACCCCGAAAAAAGACATCGCCGAGAGCTTGGCGGTGGTCACCAAGGACAGTTCCGAGCGTATCGTCGAATATGCCTTCAAATACGCCATCGACAATAACCGGAAAAAAGTCACGGTCTGCCACAAAGCCAATATTCTGAAATTTACCCAGGGGTTGTTCCTGAACACGGCTCGGGAAGTGGCGAAAAAGTATCCGCAAATCGAGTTCGACGAAAAAATCATCGATGCCGCCTGCATGCACATGGTAATGAAACCGGAGCAATTCGATGTGGTGGTGACGACCAATATGTTCGGCGATATTTTGTCCGATTTGACCGCCGGCTTGGTCGGTGGCCTGGGCCTGATTCCCGGCGCCAATATCGGCGCGGATGCGGCCTTGTTCGAAGCCGTGCATGGCAGCGCGCCGGATATCGCCGGCAAAAATATCGCCAATCCGACTGCCGTCATGATGGCCGGGGTGATGATGTTGAACCATTTGGGCGAACACGAAGCGGCTACCCGCATGCAAACCGCCATCGAAAAAGTCGTCAACGAAGGTGTGTACGTTACGCCGGACCTGAACTCCAATAGCCAATACGGCACGCGGGAAATGGGGCGGGCCATCGTCGATGCGATGAAATAACCCAGTTAGAGGAGGGCGGTCATGAGCGCACAACCACGGTTCAGGCAAACCTGGATTTCGGTCGAAGATTATCTGGCGGCGGAATTGCTCAGCGAGATCAAGCATGAGTATGTCGACGGGCAGGTGTTTGCCATGACCGGCGCCAGCCTCAATCATGATCGGATTGCTGGCAATGTATTTGGCGAATTGCGTAATCACTTGCGTAACAAACCTTGCGAACCATTTACTTCCGATGTCAAAGTCAAGGTTGGCATGCATTTCTTTTACCCTGACACAATGGTGGTTTGTGACAATTCTACAAAACATGAGTATTACACTGAAACCCCGGTGCTGATCGTCGAAGTGTTGTCAAAATCCACCCGTCGCCGCGACGAAACCCTCAAACGCCGCCTATACCAAACCATTCCAACCCTGCAGGAATATGTGCTGATCGAGCAGGACATCGTCGATGTCGAAGTCTGTCGCCGCAACGAGGGTTGGGTTTCTAATCATTATTTTCTCGGCGACGAAGCGCGCTTTGATTCGGTAGACGTGAATCTAAGCGTCGCCGAGATATATGCCCGGGTCGATAACGAAGACATGCGGGCATTTATTGCAGAATCTCAAACAAATCAAGCAAACGTGGACTTGGGCCGCGCTGCCGATACTTTTTAATCAGGAATCATCATGCTGGAGCACTACCGAAAACATGTCGCCGAACGCGCTGCCGAAGGCATCGTTCCCAAACCGCTGGATGCCGAACAGGTTGCCGCGTTGGTGGAATTATTGAAACAGCCACCGCTTGCCGAAGAAGATTTCTTGCTGGATTTACTGGCAAACCGGGTGCCGGCCGGGGTCGATGAAGCGGCTTATGTCAAGGCAGCGTTTCTGGCCGATGTGGCCAAAGGTGTCGCCGTGTCGCCCATCCTTACAGCCGAAAAAGCCACCGAATTATTGGGAACCATGCTGGGTGGTTACAACATCGCGCCGTTAATCGAATTGCTGGATAACTCGGCTCTAGCGGCTACCGCCGCCAAGGCCTTGTCGCATATTTTGCTGATTTTCGACGCCTTCCATGATGTACAGGAAAAGGCCGAAGCCGGCAATGTTTACCCTAAGCAGGTATTGCAATCCTGGGCCGATGCCGAATGGTTCACCGCCAAGCCGGAAGTGCCGCAAAAACTCACCGTGACGGTGTTCAAGGTCAGCGGCGAAACCAATACCGACGATCTGTCGCCGGCGCCGGATGCCTGGTCGCGGCCGGATATTCCGTTGCACGCCAAAGCGATGCTGAAAATGCCGCGTGACGGCATCACCAACGCCGAGCAGCAAATCACCGAACTGAAAGCCAAGGGTTTTCCGGTGGCTTATGTCGGCGACGTGGTCGGCACCGGTTCCTCGCGTAAATCCGCCACCAATTCGGTGCTGTGGTTCATGGGCGACGATATTCCGTTCATCCCCAACAAACGCGCCGGCGGAGTCTGCATCGGCGGGAAGATCGCGCCTATCTTTTTCAATACCATGGAAGACTCGGGCGCGCTGCCGATCGAGTGCGATGTCACCAAGATGGCGATGGGCGATGTAATCGATATTTATCCTTATCTCGGTTTGGTCAAACGTCACGACAGCGACGAGGTGGTTTGTGAGTTTCAACTGAAAACCGAAGTGATTCTGGATGAAGTCCGCGCCGGTGGCAGGATTCCGCTGATCATCGGTCGCGGCTTGACCGATAGGGCTCGCAAGGCTCTGGGTTTACCGGCCTCGACCGTGTTCCGCCATTTGGCGACGGTAGCCGAGACCGGCAAGGGCTATACGCTGGCGCAAAAAATGGTCGGCAAGGCTTGCGGCGTGGACGGCGTGCGGCCGGGCAGTTATTGCGAGCCGCGCATGACCACGGTCGGCTCGCAGGACACCACCGGGCCGATGACTCGCGATGAATTAAAAGACCTGGCTTGCCTGGGTTTCTCGGCCGATTTGGTAATGCAGTCCTTTTGTCATACCGCCGCTTATCCGAAACCGGTTGATGTGCAGATGCAGCATACCTTGCCGGATTTCATCATGACCCGTGGCGGCGTGTCGCTGCGTCCCGGCGACGGCGTGATTCACTCCTGGCTGAATCGGATGCTGTTGCCCGATACCGTCGGTACCGGCGGCGATTCGCATACGCGTTTCCCTATTGGCATTTCCTTCCCGGCCGGTTCCGGTCTGGTGGCCTTTGCCGCCGCCACCGGCGTGATGCCGCTGGATATGCCTGAATCGGTGTTGGTGCGTTTCAAAGGCCAGATGCAACCCGGCATTACCCTGCGCGATTTGGTCAACGCGATTCCTTATGCGGCAATTCAGCGCGGCTTATTGACCGTCGCCAAGCAGGGCAAGAAAAACGTGTTTTCCGGACGTATCCTGGAAATCGAAGGTTTGCCGGATCTAAAAGTCGAACAGGCCTTCGAATTGTCCGACGCCTCAGCCGAGCGTTCCGCCGGCGGTTGCACCATCAAGCTCAACGAAGCACCGATTCGCGAATATCTAAATTCCAACATCACCTTGTTGAAATGGATGATAGCCGAAGGTTACGGCGATGCCAGAACCATCCAGCGCCGCATCAAGGCGATGCAGGATTGGCTGGAAAATCCGGTACTTTTGGAAGCCGATAAAGACGCCGAATACGCGGAAATCATCGAGATCGACCTGAATCAAATCACCGAACCGCTGCTGGCTTGCCCGAACGACCCGGACGACATCAAACCCTTGTCGGAAGTGGCCGGCACCAAGATAGACGAGGTGTTCATCGGCTCCTGCATGACCAACATCGGCCATTTTCGCGCCGCCGGCAAATTGCTGGAAAAAGCCGGCGCCTTGCCGACCCGCTTGTGGGTGGCGCCGCCGACCAAGATGGATCAAAACCAGCTGGTGGAAGAAGGTTATTACGGCACCTTCGGCAAGGTCGGTGCCCGCACCGAAATGCCGGGTTGTTCGTTGTGCATGGGGAATCAGGCTAGGGTGGCGGAAGGCTCGACCGTAGTGTCGACCTCGACCCGTAACTTTCCGAATCGCCTAGGCAACGGTGCCAATGTTTACTTGTCGTCGGCCGAGCTGGCGGCAGTCTGTTCGCTATTGGGCAAAATCCCGACGGTCGAGGAATACATGCGGTATGCGGCGACGATAGATGCATCGAGTGCCGACACTTACCGTTATCTGAATTTCAACCAAATCGACAGTTACCAAGCCAAGGCCGATCAGGCCGCTTGATAGGTCCAAGTCTCGATTCCCGGTCGATTCGGGAGTCGAGCAATTTTCAAGAATCCTGCTAATCTTAACCGACCAGTAATTCTCGCTGAGACTGAACATTGGAAGAAGATATCACAACCGAACTGTGTGTGTTGCAAAGCCATCTGGATGGCATTCTGGATCGCGTATATCATAACAGCCTGACTCTGAAGCGCTTGCAAGCCTTCGAAATGCGTTTGTTGGGGCTGAACTCCCTGGCCGAGATGATCGAATTCATTTTGGGCGAAACCAAGGATTTGTTCGACCTGGATATTGTCAGCCTCTGTCTGCTGGACTCCAAGGATGACATCTCCACTTGTTTGGCCAACGACAATTATCAATTCCAAACGCGCGCCGGATTGTTACTCGCCAAGGAGGAGGCTTTGTTCAAGCAACGTTTCGATTTCGCGCACCGGCCATTGCTCGGTATATACCATGCCGAAAATTATGGGAAATTCTTTGATTTGCAATCTCCTAGTCCTTCATCGGTGATACTCGCGCCATTGATCCGGCGCGGCAAATATTTGGGTTCGCTGAATCTCGGCAGTTACCGGCCGGATCGGTTCATTTGCAACATGGCCACCGACTTTATCGAACACTTGGCTTCGGTACTCAGTGTTTGCTTGGAAAATATCCTGACTTTCGAGACGATGCGCCGCACCAGTCTGGTCGATCCTTTAACCGGCGTGAATAATCGGCGCTTTCTGGAACAACGGATCGAGGAAGAACTGGATCGTAGTCAACGCAGCCGCGATCCTTTGTCTTGCCTGTTTTTGGATATCGATTTCTTCAAACGCATCAACGATGGTCATGGCCATCAAGCCGGGGACCATGTATTGGCTTCGGTGGCGGGCGCGATTAAAAAGCAGTTGCGCAGCAATGACGTGTTATCGCGTTATGGCGGTGAGGAGTTTGTCGCTTTGCTGTCGCAAAGTGATCAGGTCAGGGCGGGCGAAATTGCCGAGCGAATCCGGATGGCAATCTCCGCTTTGTCGATTCAGTTTAACCAACGCGATATTCCGGTGACTTTGTCTATCGGCACGGCCACTTTTTTACCGATGGCAGGTAAAATACAGGTAGCCGAAATAGCCGGACAGTTGATTCAGACGGCGGATGCCGCTTTGTACCAAGCCAAGCATAACGGCAGGAATAGGGTTGAAAGCGGCGGGTCAATTGATGTGGCTTGGATTGACAAGGATTGTTAGCAATTTTGCTGAGTCGAAAACAGCGGACAATACTTCTATACGATTAACAGTATTACCAATCTCGACAATCCTAATGACTTGTTTGGCCTTTTGCTGCCAGGGTCGTTTTTACAGTCGATCGGCAGCAATGATTTTTCAGCGCCATGAGTCCTTCGGTGGCAACAACGCACTCTATGACTCTGTCAACAGCCCCAAACCGGCGTGCGCCAACGTTCTCGGCTCTTGGCCGCCGGCTTGTTGGGGTGTCACTCAACCGTTTATTGTTGGCGTTGATAGGTTCCGATCAATTCGGCCTTTTCCATGATATGACCAGCCATGGCTGCTTCCAGTTGGGCTTTGTTGGGCTGATGCAGGTTGGGCAGTTCGATGTCCAACGCATAGAGTTTGTGGAAATATCGATGTCGCCCAATCGGGGGGCAAGGGCCACCATAGCCGCTTTGTCCCCAGTCGTTTTTACCCTGTAGCGTGCCGGCGGGTAAATCGTCGGCGGCCACGCCTTGCGCTAATTCGGTCGCGGTCGGCGGCAGGTTATAAAGTATCCAGTGTACCCAGGTCATTTTTGGTTTGGCTGGGTCCGGCGCGTCGGGATCATCGACGATCAAGACTAGACTTTTGGTATTGGCCGGAAGTCCGGACCAACTTAACGCCGGCGAACTATCACCATTGTCACAGGTTAAGGTTGGCGGAATTTCACCTTGATGAACAAAATCATTCGATTTTAGGATTAGCGGCATGTTGAATTCTCCCTCGGCCAGACCGGTTGCGCTATAAATAAGGCTGCACGCCACTAAAAGAGTGGCGGATGAAACTGAATTCATCGATAACCTGCGTCGGTGTAGCTATTTAATAATGTCATTGAACTGGGCTTAGGCGTTATATTGTCAAACAATAAACCCAAATCGCATGGCTGGCAATCCGGGAAAATCCGCTAAACACTTTCCGCGCGTACAGTTCCATGCCAGCTTTCGTTGACGACGATACGCGTCGGGAGGTTGTGGCTATGAAAAAAACAATGCGTCTGATTTTTTGGCTCATCGTTATCGGCATGATTTTGCTGTTGTTTTCCAGTCATGTTGTTGCCGAAGACGATTTTGAGCAGCAACGGCTAGCCATGGTCGATCAGATCAAGGCCGATGTGGTGTCGACGCGCGATTTCCTGCAACGGGAAGTGCTCGACCAGCGGGTACTCGATGCGCTAAGCAAGGTGCCGCGGCATATCTTCGTCCCGAATAAACAACGTCCCCATGCCTATGAAAACAGACCGCTGCCGATCGGCCATGGTCAGACGATTTCCCAGCCCTATATCGTCGCGGTGATGACCGATTTATTGCGGCTCAAGGCCAGCGACAAGGTGCTGGAAATCGGTACCGGTTCGGGCTATCAGGCGGCGATTCTAGCCGAATTAGCCGATAGCGTTTACAGCATCGAGATCGTGGAACCGCTTGCTCACCAGGCGGCCGAAAACCTGATGCAAAGTGGTTATGACAAGGTTCGTACGCGTATGGGCGACGGCTATTACGGCTGGGAGAGCGAGGCTCCTTTCGACGCCATCGTGGTGACGGCGGTGTCTAGCCATATTCCGCCGCCGCTGATTAAGCAATTGAAGCCTGGCGGACGGATGATTATTCCGGTTGGAGCACCGTTCATGACCCAATATCTGGTTTTGGTAACAAAAACAATTGACGGCGCAATCACGACCCGGCAAATTTTGCCGGTCAGTTTCGTGCCGTTGACCGGCCAGCATTGAGCCATGAACACAAAGCCCCCTTTTGCCATGCTGTTTTCCGTCGGCATGATTTCGGCGGCCGCGCTGGCGTACGAAGTGTTGTTGATGCGGCTGTTTGCCATCATTCAATGGCATCATTTCGCCTTCATGGTCATCAGTCTGGCACTCCTGGGTTATGGTGTCAGCGGCGCGGTGCTGGCATTGAAACGCGAATGGTTGATGCAACACTTTGCCCGGATCTTGGTCGCGAACATGTTGTTATTCGCTGCCGCCGCCCCCTTGTGTTTTCAGCTGGCGCAAGCGATTCCCTTCAATCCGGCTGAAATGCTCTGGGCGCCGGTACAATGGTTGTATTTGTGCGCTATCTATTTGCTGTTGGCGATACCGTTCTTTTTTGCGGCCAATGTCATAGGCTCGGCGTTTTACCAGTATCGGGACAGGGTCTCTTCAGTGTATGCGGCTGATTTACTGGGTGCCGGTGCCGGTAGCTTGGGCATCATCTTGCTGCTGTTTTTAATTTTTCCGCAAAAGATTTTGACCGTACCGATCGTGCTGGCAATGGCCGCCGCGCTGATCGCGGCCAATTATGGTTTGCCTGAGAAGGGGACTATGTTCGGGGCCTGGTTTAGTGCGCCGGTGATCCTCGGCGTGGCGGTGATTTTCATGTTAACCGAGTTTATGACACTGAATGTCTCGCCGTACAAGGGGCTGAACCAATTACTGCGCGTGCCGGGTACCAAAATCATAGCCCGCGATACCAGCCCGCTGGGCCTGCTCAGTGTGGTGAGTAGCGGCATTACCCCTTTGCGCCATGCGCCGGGCCTGAGTCTGAATGCCACCGCCGAGCCGCCCGAGCAACTGGCGGTGTTTATCGACGCCGACAACATATCCGCCATCACCCGCTATAACGGCAATCCGGCAAGCGTTAGCTATTTGGATCAAACCACATCGGCGCTGCCTTATCATTTAAACCGGATCGACGACATCCTGATTCTCGGTGCCGGCACCGGCAGTGATATTTTGCAGGCCCGCTATCATGGCGTTAATCAAATTGATGCGGTCGAGTTGAATGGGCGGATCGTAGCCTTGGTCAAGGAAAAATACGCGGATTTTTCCGGTCATATTTATGCTAGCCCTGGGATCAAGGTCCATGTCGACGATGCACGCGGTTATTTGGCTACTACGAATAAAACCCATAAGCTGGTCAATATTTCCTTGTTGGACGGTTTTGGTTCTGCGGCGGGCCTTTATTCCTTGGCCGAAAATTACCTTTATACCGAACAAGCCATACGAGACTATCTACGCCACCTAAGCCCGGACGGGTTTCTGAGCATTACCCGTTGGATCAAGGTTCCGCCCCGCGATGAAGTCAAATTATTGGCCACGGTGATAGCGGCGCTTAAAAAGGCCGGCATTCAACAACCAGGCCAACAAATGTTGATGATACGCGGCTGGCAAACCAGCACCTTGTTGATCAAAAACGGCGTCATCACTCGACATGAAATCGATAGTTTGAAGCAGTTTTGCCAAGCGCGTGGTTTCGATCCGGTCTATTACCCCGGCATCGCCGAAGCTGAAGTCAACCGCTTCAATATGCAACAGCAGCCTTATCTGTATCGGTCCATCACGGCGTTATTGGGTGATGACAGTCGCGCGTTCATGGCGGCCTATAAATTCAATGTCGAGGTGGCGACGGACGATAAACCCTATTTGTTTCACTTTTTTAAATGGGAAACCCTGCCCGAGGTACTACCGTTATTGCGTAGTGGTGGCGGTTTTTTGTTAGAGAGCGGCTATCTGTTGTTAGTCGCCGCCTTGGCGCAGGCGATATTCGCCAGTCTGATCTTGATCGGATTGCCGTTGTGCTTATGCGGAAACAAGTTAGGCATACAGCCGGGCTCGAGCAATCATTTGAATATCTTGCTGTATTTCTTCTGTCTAGGGCTAGCCTTCCTATTTATCGAAATTGCTTTTATCCAGAAATTCGTCTTGATTCTACATCATCCCTTGTACGCGGTTACCGTGGTACTCGGTACTTTTCTGTTGAGCGCGGGCGCCGGCAGCCATTACTCGCGAAAATACCCGGCGATCGGCAAACGTCCGCCGGTGCTGATGCCGATTGCGGCCATAGCCGGATTGAGTCTGTTATATGTGTTGAATTTCGAGGCTATCGGTGGCTTTGTGTTGGGGCTAGGCTTGGTCGGCCGTTATCTATTGTCGGTGCTGTTGATCGCACCCTTGGGATTTTGCATGGGCATGCCGTTTCCGATGGCGCTGGCTAGACTGAGTCAAACGGCGCCGGCATTGATACCTTGGGCTTGGGGCATCAACGGCTGCGCGTCGGTGATCAGCGCAATCCTGGCGACCTTGATTGCGATGCAGTTCGGTTTTACGGCGCTAATCATGCTGGCGATTGGGTTCTACGGTCTGGCGCTCTGGTGTTTTCCCACGCTGGCAAGATGAAGCATCGGTTCAGAAAATTTTAAATTTTTCTCCCCCAAAAGCAGCCTCAACATTCCCGCCGATTGTTGGGCTTTGTTGACTGGATTCGACTTGTTTGGGGTGTTGAACGAATGCTAAAAATGCTTCGGCCGGCAACGGACGGGAGTATAAATAACCCTGCTGCAACTCACAGCCCATGGCCGCCAACAAAGAGCCTTGGCCGGCGGTTTCGACCCCTTCCGCAATCACTTTCAGGCCTAAGGTTTGAGCCATCACCACGATAGCTTCCACCATTGCCCTGTGAGACTGATCGGATTCCAGATCACGAATAATGGAACAATCAATTTTCAGATAGTCAATGTTGGCTCTCTTTAGATTGGATATTCCGGAAATGCCGCTACCAAAATCATCCAGGGAAAGCTGAATACCGCGTGCATGCAGGTTTTCAAGTGTTTGGGCCAGCTTGGGGCAATCGTTGAGCAACAATCCCTCGGTGATTTCCATCGCGATATGAGCGGGATCGAGCCCGGCCACTAGCAAACAGTCGATAGCATGCTGGTCTGCGCGATCCGCGATGAATTGCCGGATGGACATATTGACGCATATTTGTTTCGGACCTTGTTGATTGAGTAGCGCATTCCAGCGTTTGGCGGTATCCGCCGCGTCCCGCAATACCCAGGCGCCGATCTCCAGAATCATGCCGGTTTCCTCGGCGATGGGAATGAATTGATCCGGCGGGACAGAACCCAGCTCGGGATGATGCCAGCGCAGGAGTGCTTCGGCCTTGACTACATGCCCGTCGCGGACATCCATGATAGGCTGGTAATAGACATCGAATTGGCCCTTGGTCAGCGCCTCGTGTAAATCGTTGTTCAGTTGCAAACGCCGCCGCTCGGGTTTCGATAATCGGCGGGCTGAGACGTTGTAAGTATTGCGACCGGCTTCCTTGGCTGCATACATCGCTTGATCGGCGCAACGGATCAGGGACTCGGGGTTAGTCGCATCCTTGGGATAGATCGCAATGCCGATGCTGGCCGATACCGAGGTATTTTGCTCGCCATGATAAAAAGGCCGCCGCATGACGGAAACGATATTCTGCGCTACTCGTTCAAAGTGGCGGGCATTGGCGATTTCCGGCAGGATAATGACAAATTCATCGCCGCCTAGTCGAGCCACGGTATCGGTTTCTCGAACACAAGCCTGTATCCGTTGCGCGGCTTCCACCAATAAACCGTCACCAGCCGCGTGCCCCCAGCTATCGTTGACATCCTTAAAGTGGTCCAGATCGATAAATAACACGGCTAAGCCATAATTGCCACGCTCGGCCTTGATGATTTCCTCGTGTAAACGGTCGCTGAACAAGCGTCGGTTAGGCAGATTGGTCAAGGGATCGTAACAAGCCTGGCTGTAGATTTGTTGCTCGAGGCGCTTGCGCTCTATCGACAGCGAGCTCAACTGGGCGGCTTGCAGCAGTAACGCCGAGTCGTCTTGGTTAGGCAAGCCGGTTTGCTTCAGGTAAACGCACAGCACGCCTTGCAAATGCCGCGACGAGGAAAAAATAGGCTCGGACCAACAGGCGTTTGAGCCCATTTTGCGCGCAATTGTCTGGCAAGAACTCAAACAATCGTGTTGGCTGAAATCCTCCACGATCATTCTTTCGGCTCGCGCGGCCGACGCCGCCCAACCCTGACAGTGTCCAGGTTCCTGGAGCAAAAATTGTGAATCGAATATCGCTCTATAGGGATCGGGAATGGAAGGGGCCACCACCGTTTGAAACCGCGTTCGGGTTTCATCCAGCACCAAAATTGCGCAATAGCTGTCGGGTTTCGCGGATTCGACATAGGTCGCCACGAGCGCCAAAATACCGGCTAAATCATCGCCGTGAGCCAATCTCTCGAACACGCGTTGACGATTGTTTTCGATTAGCTGTTGCCGACGTAGAGAGCTGATATCGATCACTAAAACCGACACCCCGACAATCTCGCCGGAGTCGTCGTATTCCGGCACCAGTTTCTCTATGTAGCTGACTGGGCGGCCATCCGGGTCTGTCCATTCCAGTGTCACTTCGGATTCCCTGCCGCTGAACATCACCTGTTCCAGCACCGACCGATAAGCCTTGGCGGAGATATTGGTGGGCCACCAGAGTTCGTCGACGGATTTGCCCAGTATTTCCGCCGCCCTTTCACTGACGATAATTTGTAAATAAATCGGACTGGCGTAAATCCTGCGGAAATTCCGGTCATAACGTACCGTCGCTATCGGTAGGTTTCCCATCGTCATCCTGGATGTCTGTTCAGGATGAAAGCGCCGGCCTTCCGATAACAAGTCGGCATGGTGTCGATAGCTCTTATCAAAGTGTATAAATCCATTTGGCATAATCTACTCGGCGGTAATATTTAATGTCGGACAATATTCGGTAGTTCTCTCCACTCTGGGTTACTCCGATCGACAACGGCTTATGTTGTTCGAACGGATTGTACAAACAGCAAAAAATCCTCGGCCGACATGGGTTTCGCATACAAATAACCCTGCAGATAATCGCAGCCCACCGCCGCCAACCGATCTCGCTGGCCCTGGGTTTCCACGCCTTCGGCGATCACCTTCAAACCGAGCCGGTGGGCCATCACTATGATCGCTTCGGCGATGACCAGATCGCCCGGATCGGTTTCCAGATCCCGAACGAAGGAGCGGTCTATCTTCAAATAATGGATATCGAATTTTTTCAGATAAGCCATGGCCGAATAACCGGTACCGAAATCGTCCATCGCGATCTGCATGCCGGCCGCGCGGAAGTTTCCCAGTTTCTCCATCACATCGGCCCGGTCATTCAACAGCGAACCTTCGGTAATCTCAATCACCATGGTCTTTGGATTCAAGCCGATAGTGCGTAAATGATCGATCCACAGCACGTCCGGAGTACCATGCATAAACTGTAACGGAGACATATTGACGCTAACTTGGAGATCTCTTAGGCCGCAAGGGCAGTTCAAGCATGATCTTTGCCACTGGATCGCCACTTCAGCCGCTTGCCGAAATACCCAGTCGCCGATTTCATGTATCTCGCCGATCTCCTCGGCAATCGGAATAAACTGATCGGGGCTCACCATGCCACGCTCGGGATGCTGCCAGCGTATCAGGGCTTCGGCTTTTTCGATGTGTTGGTTAAGGATATTGACGATCGGTTGGAAGTAAACCTTGAACTGGCCGGCTTGCAAGGCGCCACGCAAGTCGTTGCTCAATTGCAGATTATCCTGTACCTCGCTATGCAGGGAGCGGGTGAAGAAATTGACGCCGTTCCGTCCGGCTTTTTTAACCGCATACATCGACTGATCGGCGCAATCCAGTAACTGATCGATGTCGTCGGCGTCTTCGGGGTAATAGGCGATACCGACGCTGGCGGAAATATGGGCAATGGAATTATCGAGTTGAAACGGCTTAGCCAAGGCTTCGACAATATGCTCTCCTATCAAACCGGCATTCAAATGCCCCTTGTAGGGTGGAATAATCACCACAAACTCATCACCCGCCAGACGAACGACGGCATCCGAGTCTCGAACACTGCCACGGATCCGCTCCTCGGCCTGCGCCAACAACTGATCGCCCAGCTGGAAGCCCAACGCTACGTTAACCTCCTTAAAGTGATCCAGATTGATGAACAGTAGAGCCATGCTCAAGCCTTGACGGTTACATCTTTCGGCCTGTTCTCGCAGGCGACTACCGATCAAGTGCCGATTATGTGAACCGGCCAAGGAATTGCCGCCGGCATGATCAACGGATTTTCTTTTTATCCCCTCCCGCTCGATGACGAGGCTACTCAAATGGCTAGCCTGGCGCAGCAGCGCCAAATCGGCATCATCCGGTACGGAAGCCTGAGTCAAGTAAACGCGGATGATGCCCAGTAATCGATTGGCCGACGAAAAAATCGGCTCCGACCAGCAGGCCGCCGCGCCGATTTCGATTTTCAATTGCTGGCAAACGCTCCCGCAGGATTGCGCGCCGATATCGGCCCGAATCTGCCTTTTTCCCATCAGGGCCGATACCACACAGTCCTTGTTGCAGCCGCTGCGATCCGACGCTACCAACGCATCGAGCTCGGCCCGATAGGATTCGGAAAGCGAGGGAGCGGCGGCTATTTGAAATCGTGTACGGTTTTCATCCAGAATCAATATGGAACAATAACTTCCCGGCTTCGTTGACTCCACGGACAAGGCAATTTGTTCGAAAATGCCGCGCATTTCCGCGCCGCGTGCAATTTGTTCCAATAAGCCTTGTAGTTGACGCAAGCCATTGTCGGCTAATTTAGGTTCGCGCGCGTCGCGCAGATAGCCGACCAACATTTTTTGGCCGCTAAATTCATGTGCATGCAAGGAAACATCAACGGCCATGGCTTTCCCCGATGCCAGCATAAAATCGGTTTTGATTGCCGCCGAGCCCATGCTACCCACCTGGCTCCATAGCTCGCCGAGCTTAACTAGGGTCAAGGCCGGCATGCAATCGGAAATACAAATAGCCGATGCCAGCGGGTTGGTTTTTTTCATCGTACGGCATAAGGATTCAATGCCGAACACCAGCCGGAATCCATTCGCGGGATTCAGAACGAAAACAGCCGTATAGGCATCGAGCTTGTACAACAAATGCCAAAACAGTATTTTTTCGAAATCAGCTTCGGCAACTGATTTGAACGATTTTGGGTTATGGGTCGCCGAAAATTTTCGCTGGTCGTATGGGAACCGGGGTTGCACGGTTTTCATGTTGAAAAACTCCTGTTATTTCGCTGCTTCGGTGCCGAACCCGAGCCGGGTTTGACCGCGCCAACGTCGTTATTCGAATAGTCCTTTATTCAATTGAAGCCATGGTATTTGCCGTACGGGTGATCCACGCAATCCATCGGCGAGCCAGCACGCTGGAGATGCTCGTCGGCCATTATTCGCCCGCACCTTCTCCGAGATTCCAGCTTTTCCAATCATCCGCCATGGTAACTCTTAAGCTGAAAGCCTGGCGTTGAAAGGCTAAAATTAACACCGACGCTTCAGACCTTGTATTTAGAGCCGGAACATTTGATCAACTTGGGATTCCCGATTAGCAAGACACTTCAGCTAAACTCACAAGTACATCATGCTCGCGGAGCCGCGGGCATCCAGTGCCATCGATGGCAAGTTTCCAGCAAGCCATGCTGACTGGATCTCGGCAATCCGTGCCGAAATGAAGACTTCGAGGACATCTTGTCGAATTAACCGAAGCATTTTGCTAATCAGGTTGGGTTTAGAATAGAAAAATCCAAGCCAAACAACAATCGGCGTATCCTGATTTTAGGCAGGGGGTTTCTCTGAGAAATTTCCGCCGCCTTGTCTGCAAATGCATATAGGCGGGAAATTTAGGGTTGTTGTGGCTGAACAAAAATCCGGCGCCATCAGACTTTATCCTTGGCAGTTGCCTTAAGCACTGGCCATCAACAGCGTTTATTCATTCAAGCCATGGGTAATCGCATATTGCATCAACTCGGCAAAGTTGTTTATTTGCATTTTTTCCATCAAATTGGATTTGTGCGCGCTGACTGTTTTATTGCTAAGGTGCAACCTGCGGGCAATCTGATTGACGGTATGGCCTTGCGCCAACAGGCGCAAAACCAGATCTTCTCGCGCCGTTAAAATTTCGTGCGGCGCCACCCCGACCGGGCTTAAGGCGTCTAAAAAGAAGATTTCTTCCGCCATTTCCGCGCTGATAAAGCGCCGGCCGGCAGCCACTTTACGCATCGCTTCCAACAATTCAGTGGATGACGTTCCCTTGGTGATAAAGCCGGAGGCGCCGGCTTGTATCATGCGTTTGGCAATGGCCGGTTCGTTGTGCATGCTCAGAATTAAAATCGGCAGGTTCGAATAATTCCGCCGGATTTTTCCTATCAGTTCCTCGCCGTGGATACCCGGCAGACTAATGTCGAGTAATAAAAGATCGAAACTGTCAAGCGCCAATGCTTTTAAGACCTCATCGCCCGTGGCGGCCTCGGCGCCGATTTGAATATCGTCAACATACTCGAACAGTTGTCTTAAACCTTCGCGTAACAGCAAATGATCATCCGCCACCAAGATTCGTTTTACTTTGTGCATTGCTTGTTTTTGTTTTCTAAATAGCTCAAATAGGGTTTAGGCGCCGAACTCTACTACCATCCTTGCTTAACCGCGTAGCGCATCAATTCGGCATTATTGCGAAAACCCATTTTTCGCATGATCCGAGTCTTGTATGTGCTCACGGTACCTCTTTCGATGGCAAGTAAATCGGCAATATCTTTCAGACTATCACCCTTGGCAAGTAACTTCATGATTTCCAGTTCCCTTTCGGAAAGCGGCTTGTTGCTGACTGGTTTAGCGGCGTCAAGCTCGGATACCGGCTCATCAAATGTCACCTTCATCGCCAGTTTAGCATCTATGCAGCGCCCACCATCGGCCACTTTGCGTATGGCCGCCGGCAATTGGGTGGGATCGCTATCCTTGGTCAAATAACCCGATGCCCCTGCCTGCATGGCCATGATGGCGATTTGCGCTTCTTCATGCATGCTCAGTACCAATATGGGTAAGCGGCTGTTCTGATGATGAATTTTTTCAATTAGCTCGACCCCATTGGTATCGGGCATCGTCAGATCCAACAACAGAAGATCGAATTGCTCCCGCTTGAGCCAATCCAATACTTGTTGCCCATTGGCGGCCTCCGCGGCGACATGAATATCGTCGGTCAGGGTCAGCAACTGTTTTATGCCCTTGCGCATAATGGCGTGATCATCGGCTATCAGCACTCTGAGCATAATTCCTCCTCATTGGGTAGTAAAACCGGGATACGCACCGTCAATTTCAAACCTTGGTTCGGCGCGGTTTCGATTCGCATATCGCCTCCCAGACTCAGGGCTCGTTCCTCAATGCCGATTAAGCCAAAGGTACCCGCCTTGCGCATGTTGCCGGCATCAAAGCCGACGCCGTCATCACTAATTTCCAATACAAAATTTTGGCCGTCGCATACCAAGACGATCTCGACATTGGATGCCATGGCATAACGCATGATGTTAGTCAGCGACTCCTGTACGATACGGAATAACGCGGTGGCCTGGCATTCGTTCAACGCAAGTTGTTGTTTGGGAATCCGCAGCCGGCATGGGACATTGCTACGTTTACGAAATTCCTGGGCCAGCCATTTCAACGCGGAAACGATGCCCATTTCCAAAGCCGATGGGCGTAATTGGGTGGCCACGTCCCGGACTAATCCGATGGTGGCGGCCATGTCCAGCTCCATTTCCTCGACCTGTTGCAGCAACTCCGGATTATTTTGTCCGAATCGTAAAATCAAACGGGCAAGATCCAGTTTTAACGCGGTTAAACGTTGCCCCAAATCATCGTGTAATTCACGGGCGATATGCTTGCGCTCGTCCTCGCGTAAATTTTCGCTACGAGCCGCCAGCGCCCTGAGTTGCACGCGGGACGCTTCCAGCGCGCGTTGGTATTCCTTAAGTTCGGTAATATCGGTGGCACAAGTCAACACACCAGTCACTGTTCCGTCTTGATCGAGTTCCGGTACCAAATTCATGGTCCAATAAATCATCCTACCGGCACGGGTTTCCGATCGTATCAATGTCGTCTCTGGATTGCCGGTCGCCATGACCCGTAGAAGTATGCGGGTAAACTGATCGGCATCGGGCTCGATCACCTTCCAATACTCTCGCGGGGTTTTACCCAAAAGATCCACGCCAAGTGGCTCCAGCATTTTGCTATAGACTTTGTTGATATAAGTCCGTCGCAGGGACTTGTCGTAACGAACGATGATATCCGGCAGATTTTCGGCCAAGGTGCGAAACTCCTCCTCGCGCTTGCGTATCATCGCTTCCATCTGCTTGCGCTCGGTGATGTCGTGAACATAGCCATACCAAATGATACCGCCGTCCGGATGAGGAACCGGCTTGGTATTGCCTTCCATCCACCGCTCCCCGCGAGTGGGATGCAACATCCGATACTCCGCATGCCATACCGACAGGGTTCGCGCCGACTCCATGATGGAGTCGAGTACGCGCTGTGCATCATCCGGATGATTTAATGCCAACAGAGGTCCGGCATCATCGACCACATCCTCCGGATTCAAGCCGCAAAATTCTCGAATATTCGGCGATGTATAGGGCATGCAAACCGAGCCGTCCGGCTTTAGATAAAAGCTGCCCATCATGCCCGGCGCGGTTTCGGCTAGAGTACGCAACTCCTGTTCGCGCGCGATCAACGATTTTTCCATCCGTTTGCGCTCGGTAATATCCAGCATGATACCCACCAACATCGCATTTCCGCTATCATCGATATAGCGGTTTTTTTTGGTGATAATGCTATGGGTGATGCCGTTACGGTCGGTGAAATTCTCCTCGTTGACGTCTTCCTCGCCAGCACGGAACACCGCCTCGTCTCTGCGCCAGAATTCATCGGCTTCGCCCCTGGGGAAAAAGTGGTAATCCGATTTCCCGATTAAGTCCTGCTGGGAATGGCCGAGCATTTTGCTAAACGCCTGATTGACTAAAATCCAGCGGTGCCGCCTATCCTTGACGAATACGGGCTCGGCGATGGTATCGATCACTCGGCTCAAAAACTGCCTAGAGCCGGCCAATGCCCGCTCAAACCTATCCCGTTCCAATTCCGCCGCGACGCGAATCGCTACCAGTTGTAGAATGGATACCACCTGCTGGCTACCTGTCATTGGCTTGCCGTCCATCACCGAGACAAGGCCCATGGTATTACCGGCCGAATCCCGGAGCGGTAGGCCTGCATAACTTTCCACCCTGAAGTCATTGAGCAGTGTATCTTGCGGAAATTGTTGTTGTACCTTCTCGGGATAACAGCATAATCGACCTTCCATGACGTTATCGCAAGGGGTACCGGCCAAGGGAAAACGCATATTGGCTAGGATTTCGCCTCTGTAATAAATTACCAGCGTTTCGGCATAATCCGGATCCGCGGTCAATTTGCCGATCAACACATAATCGATTGCCAGAATTTGTCCGATGAAACCGGCCAAGGAAACCAGAAAGGTTTCGCGGTTTTCCTGCCAGCCGGACTGGGCAATAAATTTCAGTGTATTTTCTATCCTTTTGCGCTCGGTAATATCCTGCATGAAGCCGTGAAACACGATGCTGCCGTCGTCCTTGAGCGTCGGCATCGCCTTGGCTTCGAGCCAGATGATGCCCTTGGCCGGGTGACGGATGCGAAACTCATAATTAAACAACGCGACGTTTTGCATCGCTTCGGCGATCGCCGCATCCAGGCCCGGCTTGTCGTCCGGATGCGCCATGTTGTGTAACGGCGCTATTTCCGCCACCACGTCCTCGGGCCGTAAGCCATAAATATCGTGGATGCCGGAACTGACATAGGGAAAACTGGCTTGGCCGTTAACGTCGATCTTAAGGGTGTACAAGAAGCCGGGAACATGGTTCGCCATCCTTGAAAAACGCCGCTCAAGTAGTAGACGCTCGGTCAGTAGCGCTTCGTTCTGCTTCAATATGGCGATAGCTTTCAGTTTGTCGGCTTCGGCCCTTTTGCGTTCGCTAATATCGTGGAAAGTAGAAACCACCGCATAAGGCTTGGATTCCCCTTCCATGAACAAGGGCTGGGAATTGACTATAATCCAGACCACCTCGCCATCGGTCCGGCACAGGCCCATTTCGACCCGGTGCTGCGGCTGGCCGGTTCTCAAACACAGCCTGGACGGGAATTGATCGGCGGGAAACGGTTCACCGTCCAATGTCAGCGCCTGTTTAATCGAATCCAGCGGGCGCTTTGGGGGGGCTTGATCCAACGCTATCCCCAGGATTTTTGCGGCGGTGGGATTGATGGAAACGATTTCGCCATCGTGGCCCATGACCACCACGCCTTCAAGCATCGCCGAAACCATCGACCGGTAGAGCGCTTCGCTGCGTTGCAAGGCAATTTCCGCTCGCCTTTGCGCGGTAACATTTCGACCGATAGCCAGCATGCCGCTGATGCTCCCGGCTTGGTCGTGTTCGGCCAGCATGGTGATCATGGCTGTTTCCAGGCCATCGTCGCCCGGATAATTCAACTCAAACTCGATCTGCCCGCCGTTCGCCGCCACCCGCAACAATGCCTGTTCATAATCCTGGTAAATATCCTTGGGAAAACATTCGGTTGGCCGCTTGCCACGGGCTTCGGCCGTTGTGATATGCAGGATCTTTTCCAACGGCGGATTGAAATAGGTGATACGGGCCCGCAAGTCGTAGCGGGCGATACCGAATGGCGCATTTTCCGCCAGCGTCCGGTACTCCCGCTCGCTGATTTGCAGTGTATCGTAAGCTAGTAAACTGGTCAGGCCATCGGCCAAACGCCGGCCTATCTCCCGAAGTAGCTTCACTTCGTCGACTGTCCAGACTCTGGCTCGAGAACATTGATGGATGCCGAATCGCCAAGGTTTGCCGCCCTTGGGATAGAGGACCATGGCCATGAAAGACTTGAAGCCGAATGTCTCCGACAATGCCCCTGGTAACGGATATTCATTACCAGGACCAAATGTCACCGGACCGTCAGCGTCGAGCAGGATACGAAACGCCAACGAGGCACTTTCATCCATGGCAATCACAAGTCCTAAGGCATGGGCGCCAGGATATTCCGGCCGGGTACGCTCCATTGGCACTCGCCACGAATCGACATCAGGATCGTTCGGCGTGCTCAGAAAGGCCCGGTCGCAGTCGAAAATCGAGAGTACCTCATCCAGCACGTCGTTCATCACGGTTTCGAGATCGTTGGAACCCTGGATAGCGCGGTTGACCCTGTCCATGTTTTCGAAGAAATGCAAATGGTTCCGAACCTCGGCCTCCATGCGCTTGCGCTCGGTGATGTCGCGGGAAATGCCGAGGATGCGATCCAGGCGCCCGCTGTCGTCGAATAGGGGCGTCAACGTGGAACGACAGATACGCCGGCCGGTTTGTAAATCCAGCACAATTTCCTCGTCGATGACGTTGCCTGTCTCTAGGCAACGGAGAAATTTAGCGGTCGCATGTTCGACCGGTGCCTCGTCTTCCGCCGATCCGAGCAAGTCGCCCACATAGCTTCCGCGCAGACCGTCCTCCGGCACGCCCGCGCTGGCCTCGAAGGCCCGGTTGGTTTCTAGGTAGCGGAATCGGCTATCCTTGGTGATTTCCACCAGATAAACGCTATCGGAAAGGTTGTGGAAAATGTCGCGAAAGTACCTTTGTTGCAAGGGCAGTTCCGTGCAGACCTGGCAGTTTGGCGCTTGGTATGGGAGTTCTTCAAAGTTTCGGCTTTTTTGGCGTTGTCTTGAAGACGAAGTATTTTGCGACGTTGATTGTGGGGCTAGCGTTGGTGGTCTGGCATGAATAGCCACTTTGGCCATGGCTTCTTCCAGCACCAGGGGCTTGATCAGATAATCCACCGCGCCGGCCTGAAAGCCCTGGGCGCGGTTATCGAGATCATCCCGTGCGAACATCAAAACGACGGAGATGTCCAGTGGATGGTCGCCAGCTTTCAGTTGCTCGCAGACCGTTATGCCGTCCGTTGCCGGCAAATTGAAATCCAGTAAAATCAAGTCGGACTTTACGGCCGTTAAGTTTTGCCTCAACAAGCCAACATCTCGCACCCAATTAACCGCAATACCCCGATGTTTAAGACTGCCGAGTAGGATGCCGTGGATGGACGGATCTTCACTGATTAGCATTATCTCGGGAGAGCGGGGAGGGGGCTGATGAATGTCAGTCATGCTTCAACCGCCCGGATAACAAGCCAACATTGGCTGAGAACAAAGGGTTACCTTGAAACAAGACATCAATCGGCACCATAAGATATGAAAAAATTAGGGCAATTTTATACTAATGGCTGCCAATACCGAGCCGAGAGGCGTTTTTATTGTTCCTGATAATGCTTATCGACCTAAATGGCTGGGTTCAACCTCATCGTTTGGAACCCATTTCCAAGCCGCTATTGGGATGCTTTCAGGCTTGAAGCCGGAATGGGTGATACGCGAACTGATCGACCACTTTTCGACCGGCCTGATACGCTCTGGCACCGCTTTTCCCGTTCTCTAATTGTCTTACTCCAATACGCACGGCTTCATCGATTTGATAAGGCAGTAGGCCGAGATGCAAGCCGTAGTTGGCTATTTGCGCGGCGGCGCGGGCACGGCGTTCCATTTCATTGCTCATGTCAAACTCCTTATTTCGCTAAATTATTCCAACTGGGTTAGCGGGTAATTGGGACGAGATTAGCCTAGATCGGGTGCGGTTTAGCAACGGCTAAGGCAATAGTTTGTTTCGATAGCGCCTTCCAAAATGGCAATCGCTTCTTCGCAGTCGATTATTTCCTTTCCACTATCCACAATATAATTCGCCAGACGTGAGATCGCCCGCCAATGATGGGCCTGATTGATAAAATCAAATGAGGCTCGGTGCAATTCCTTCAGCGTTTGGGTTTTTTTCAGCGGCGGCATGCCAAGGCCGGCAATATATTCCTCGATTTTTTCCTGATCTGATTTACCGCCGTAATTTTTCAGTGCCTCATAATCGACTAAGTACTGATTGAAATTCTCACCGTCCCGCTGCGCGACATATTTTGCTTCCGCCAGGGGGCCGGCCAGTAAATTGACCATATCGGCCTCGCAAGCTTGCTGGTAAGCCAATATGGCTTGTGATGAAGCATGGGGTTTTGCGCTTAATGCCTGATTCTCCACCAGCAAGCCCCCATCCAGTTTTGCAAGATAGGCTCGATTACCAGCCGGCATGTGGCTATTATCCAGGTGTATTGAATGTTTCAAACCTTGCAAGAAAATCCGAAAACCGATCTGGGGCAGATTATGATGGCGATTCCTAAGGTAAATCGCGGCGGCATGACCTGCTTCATGATACGCCGTTTGGGTAATAAGCTCCATTCCAGCCAGTAAACCAACTCTTCCTTCTAAATGATCTCGATTCATTATTCCCCCTAAAATCGGTAGTTTGTTTAGAGAGCATGCTATGCGGATCATGATAAAACCACAATCAGACTAACCTTTTTTTCAAAGGGACTTTTCTTATGCTATTACGGCTTGTTGTCTGCGGATGACTACAAAAATCGTGGTTGTAACGGTTTTCTGAAAATTATTAGCTATTCCGCCGCGCGATTTTGAGAATAGGGTGAAACGTGAGCGGCCTACGAAATTATGTTGAAGCAAACCCGGCTTAAGTTTTACCGGGTTTGAATCGTATATGCCTCGTAGCTTTCAAACCTCAACTGATGCCGGGATAAAGGGAAATCCGAGATAAGTTGAATGTCAGGCGGGAACAACGCTTGGTTTTGCCTGGCGGGGGTTCAAGCGAAAGAAACCCAGCAGGGCGGATAGCATTAGCCAAACTGAGCTTGGCAGCGGTACATAAGGGCCGCCACCGTTGTTGGTGAGGCTGTAGGTATAGTAGGGCGCATCGATGAAGTCGCCATAATCCAGGTCGTCAAAACTCAGTGACCAGGTTCCTGTTCTAAGGTTGGAGGTTAAGTTATTGCCACAGCATTCCAATCCCTGGCCGATGTCTATGTAACTGATTTCAGTTTCGCTTTTGAAGGCATTGGTGAAGAAGTTCGATTGATAATAGTCGTAATTACCCAGATAGTTGTTGTTTCTGGAACCGATTAAATTGCCATTGACGTCATAGGCCTCAAAATTCAGGTATTGATAAGTGGATGAACTGCCGTTGCTGTAACTGATGCCGAAATAGCCGATAGGATCGGCAAAACTGATACGCCAGAAATTAGCCGAAGAGCTGGATTGATTGTTAAAAGCCAGAAAGTTATCGCCGCTTTTGGCATTATGACCAAAATTGGCCGATTCGTTTAATATCGCGCCCATGCCCGTGTTTGCAGCGTTTATGACATTAACCGACTGAACGGTATCGATACCGTCCTTGGGGCGGGTTATTGTTTGCGTCGTACGGTTAAGCGCGGTGAATGTTACGCCTTGCCCGGTGTAAAGATCGGTTAATGGCGTGGCCGCTGAAAATAATGAGGGGGCGGAAATGGCGTTTCCCAAGGGATCGCTGTCAAAATTAATGGTTTGGACAGCCGCTTGTGCATTTGAGCCGCCCGCAATGATGATTACGGATAGGATTCGTTGGGCGTTATTGATTAGTGTCATGTCGGGATCTCCATATATCAATTGGCAACACTCGTTTTGAGTAAGTTAGACTGGCGGGAGCCTCTTTTGCTTCCGGTGGTCAAATTATCAAAATCTATTTTTATGGCAGTGATAAATGTCAATTCAAAACACTAAAGCTCAGTCGACTTGGAGAGTGAGAATTTTGTCAGCGGCGCGCGAAAGTCGATATTCGACTGGATTAGTCGACTTTTCACCGTTATTTCATTGTATTAGCTTATTTTGGCTAATGAGCTAGCCGTTAAGGACAAGACTGGTTTGAAGAAGGTCAGCTGATGAATTTGATTAGTCTGTTTAGATCGGGGATCTGAATTTTTTTCTTGTTCGCTAGGATAAGCCCTTGTTTCTCGTAATCCGCTAAAACCCTGCTGACTGTTTCCGGCGCTAGTCCCAAGTAGTTGGCCATGTCCGCCCTAGACATCGTCAGCTGTAATCGGGCGGAATTGGCTTGCTTAAGATGTTGTCGATAAACCATATCCAATAAAAAAATACCTAATCGTTTGTTGGCTATGCGGTGGTTACTGCTCAGCAGCACCTCGTGTTGATGCTCGATTTCGACATTGACGCGGGTCTGAATATTATTCAGCAGGCTTGGGAGTTTTTCGCAATAAGCCAATATAAAATGTAAGGAAAACGCGCAAATGACCGATTTTTCCAGCGTAATTGCGGATGATGAATGACAAGAATGGTTTAGCGGAAGCAGTTCAATCACTTCTCCGGGAAAATGGAAATTAATGATCTGCTGATCGCCATTCCCGCTGGTATAAATGCTTTTCACCGACCCCGATTTGACAAAAAACAGGCTTTTTACCCCATCTCCTTGGTAAAAAATGCAATTGCCTTTTTCATGGATCCTATCTCGAATCAGATTGCGGTCGTTTATGTCGATCCGATTGCCGACCAGGTCGTCGGCAAGGCATAAGCTTTTTTTTCCGCATTCATGGCACCGCCGAAGAATGGGGGATAGGTAATCCGCATCATTCATGCTGCCTCCTGCAACATTATGCAAACACATGATCGAGCGGTCAAAAAACAAGTTTCCGCTATTCGAATATCCTGTAAGGGCGATTAAAATCGCCCCTTGTATGAATTCAGGAAAATTATTTCCAACCAAATGATGTCTTAGTTATAACCATCCGGATTATTGTTCTGCCAGCGCCAGACATCGACCATCATTTGTTGCAGATCTTTCTCGGCTTTCCAATCCAGTTTTTCCAGCGCTAGGGTAGGGTCGGCGTAACAAGCCGCAACATCTCCCGAGCGTCGAGGGGTAATTTGATAGGGTACCGGCTGGCCGGTGACATGGCTGAAGGTGTTAATCATATCCAACACACTGTAACCGTTACCGGTACCGAGATTGAATGCGTCACAAATGGGCGCGTCATTGCTTTGTTTCATCAGGTATTGCAAGGCCTTGATATGGCCGCGAGCCAAATCCACCACATGAATATAGTCACGCACTCCGGTTCCGTCATGAGTGGGGTAGTCGTTGCCGAATACCGACAGAATCGGCAGCTTGCCGATAGCGACTTGCGACAGGTAGGGCATCAGGTTGTTGGGTATGCCGTTGGGATCCTCGCCGATCAGGCCGCTATGGTGGGCGCCTATCGGATTGAAATAGCGCAGTATGGCGATTTTCCAGGGATGTTGGTCTCGGTTTAAAGCATCGGCGGCGTTGGCGTCGCGCAGGATTTCCTCGATGAACAGTTTGGTGCGGCCATAAGGATTGGTGGCCTGTAACGGGAAACTTTCGGTGATAGGTACCGTGTGCGGATCGCCGTAGACGGTGGCGGATGAACTGAACACCAGGCTTTTGACGCCCTGTTCGGCCATGGCCTCCAGCAACACCAGGGTGCCGCTGATATTGTTTTGGTAGTAATTGAGCGGTTTCTGGCAGGATTCGCCGACGGCCTTGAGTCCGGCGAAATGGATGACCGCATCGACGTTATGATTTTGAAAAATGCGGGTAAGGGCGGCTTGATCGTTGATGTCGGCTTGATAGAACTTGACGGATTGCCCTGTGATTTGTTCGATTCTGCGGACGGATTCGATTTTGCTGTTGCTGAGGTTGTCGACGATGATGACCTCGAAACCGTTGTTTAACAGTTCAACGCAGGTATGGCTACCGATGTAGCCGGCACCGCCCGTCACCAAAATAGTGTTTTTCATGGTTATATTCCATTTGTTTAGCGTTCAAGGATGTCCAATCCGGGCTCATCGGATGCGATGCGTGGTATTGCCGAGTCTGGGTCGCGTTGCAAGCCGGCAAAGTCGAATAAACCGGGATCGAGCATTTGCGAGGGGGCGATGTTTTGCAGGCTGGCGAAAATGGTTTCGATCCGTCCGGGAAATTGTTTGTCCCAGCCCGTCAGCATTTGTTTCATGGCTTGGCGCTGCAAATTTTCCTGCGAGCCGCACAAGTTGCAAGGGATGATGGGAAACTTTTTGAAGGCGGCGAAGCGGTTGATGTCTTTTTCGCGGCAATAGGCCAACGGACGAATTACGATATTTTGTTTGTCGTCGCTGAGCAGTTTCGGCGGCATGGCTTTCAGTTTGCCGGCGTAAAACATGTTCAGGAAGAAGGTCTCGATAATGTCGTCGCGGTGATGGCCCAGGGCGATCTTGGTGATGTTGTGTTCCTTGGCGAAGCCGTACAAAGTGCCGCGCCGCAGTCTGGAGCACAGGCTGCAAGTGGTCTGGCCTTCCGGGATAATGCGTTTGACGATGCTGTAGGTGTCGTGTTCGATGATGTGGAACGGTACGCCTATCGATTGTAGGTAGGCCGGTAACACATGCTCGGGGAAACCCGGTTGTTTTTGATCCAGATTGACGGCAATGATTTCGAAATCGACCGGCGCGGTTTTCTGCAAATTCAGCAGAATATCCAGCATGGTGTAGGAATCCTTGCCGCCGGACAGGCAGACCATCACCCTGTCGCCGTGTTCTATCATGTTGTAATCGGCAATGGCTTCGCCGACGCAACGCCGCAAACGCTTTTGCAGCTTATTGAACTGGGTTCTGGATTTTTGTTCTAGGTTGGACATAAGTTCGGGAGAGGGCGGTCAAAGCGGGTTAGGCTTTGACCGCAAACGGTTAGCCGTTATAGCGTTGGAAAATCAAGGTGGCATTGGTGCCGCCAAAGCCGAAACTGTTGGACATGATGGTGTTCAATGTCACGTTGTCCCGGTATTCGCGCACGATGGGGATGCCGGCGGCTTCGGGGTCGAGTTCGCTGATATTGGCCGAAGCGCTGAGGAAGTTTTCCTGCATCATCAGTAATGAATAAATCGCTTCGTTGACGCCGGCCGCGCCCAGCGCATGGCCGGTCAGGGATTTGGTGGAACTGACCGCCGGTACGCCATCATTGCCGAACACGTTGCGCAGTGCTTCCAGTTCGCGGGTATCGCCGACCGGCGTGCTGGTGCCGTGGGCATTGATGTAGTCTATCCGGCCGTCGACGGTGGCCATGGCCTGTTGCATGCAACGCACCGCGCCTTCGCCGGAAGGTTGCACCATGTCGTAACCGTCCGAGGTGGCGCCGTAACCGACCAGTTCCGCGTAGATTTTCGCGCCGCGGGCCTTGGCGTGTTCCAGTTCTTCGATCACCAATACGCCGCCGCCGCCGGAAATCACGAAGCCGTCGCGAGTAGCGTCGTAAGGCCTGGATGCGGTTGCCGGGGTGTCGTTATATTTGGACGACAAGGCGCCCATGGCGTCGAACAATACCGACATGGTCCAGTGCAGTTCTTCGCCGCCGCCGGCGAATACTATATCTTGCTTATTCAGTTGTATCAGTTCCATCGCATGGCCGATGCAGTGCGCGCTGGTGGCGCAGGCCGAGCTGATACTGTAATTGACGCCCTTGATTTTAAACGGAGTGGCCAGGCAGGCTGTGTTGGTGCTGGACATTGCCCGAGGCACCATGTAGGGGCCGACTTTTTTGACGCCTTTGGAACGCAGAATGTCCGCGGCTTCAACCACGTTGGAAGTCGAGGGGCCGCCGGAGCCCATCACCAGGCCGGTGCGGAAATTCGAGATTTGATCGTCTTCCAGTCCGGCGTCGGCGATGGCTTGTTGCATGGCTAGGTAATTGTAAGCGGCGCCATCGCCCATGAAGCGTTTGATTTTACGGTCAATGGCTTCGTCCAGATCGATGTTGACCGGAGCGTGGACATGGCTCCTAAAGCCCATTTCCTGATAAACGTCGGCATGCACGATGCCGGAGCGGCCGGCTCTGAGCGATTCGACCACTTCGTCTCGATTATTGCCGATGCTGGAAACAATCCCTAAACCTGTTACAACCGCGCGTCTCATGATGGCTTCCTTAGAAATCCTGGGTAGAAGTGAACAGGCCGACCCGTAAATCGGTGGCCTCGTAAATTTGCTTGCCGTCGACTTCCATGGTGGCATCGGCGATGCCCATCACTAGTTTGCGTAGAATCACCCGCTTCAAGTCGATTTTGTAGGTGACTTTTTTGGCGGTTGGGAGCACTTGGCCGGTGAACTTAACTTCGCCGCAACCTAACGCCCGACCCTTGCCGGGGCCGCCCATCCAGCACAGATAAAAACCCACCAATTGCCACATGGCATCCAGGCCCAGACAGCCAGGCATCACGGGGTCGCCCTGGAAATGGCAGTCAAAAAACCATAAGTCCGGCGTAATATCGAGTTCAGCAATAATTTGGCCCTTGCCATACTTGCCGCCTTCATCGGAAATATGAACAATTCGGTCCATCATAAGCATGTTGGGAAGCGGAAGCTGCGCGTTTTTGGGGCCGTATAACTCGCCGCGGCCGGACATCAATAATTCCTCGCGCGTGAAACTGTGCTGTTTCTCCATTCAATATTTACCTAGATTATGAGCTGAAAACACTGCTCATTATCCAATAGTCGAGTCAAAAAATCAGCTCAATTTTTATCCGGGCTTTACTTCTTTTAACAAATCGGCCACTTTCAAGCGGTTGCCGAGCAGACGCTGCTGATAAATCAACGTATATAGAAT
The DNA here is from genome assembly GCF_015711015.1 of Methylomonas sp. LL1. Classification (NCBI taxonomy): domain Bacteria; kingdom Pseudomonadati; phylum Pseudomonadota; class Gammaproteobacteria; order Methylococcales; family Methylococcaceae; genus Methylomonas; species Methylomonas sp. LL1. The sequence goes on along the minus strand of NZ_CP064653.1, from coordinate 1,727,141 downwards.
CACCGAGGATACATAGCCGCGGGTTTCCTTGTAAGGAATGGTTTCGATCCAGATGTCGGCGGGCAGTGACTGGGTTTTGGGTAGCCACTGCTTGACGCGATTAACGCCGGCGTTGTAGGCCGCTGCCGCCAGCACGACATTACCGTCAAATTGATTCAGTACTTTCTTGAAGTAAAAACTGCCGAATCTGAGATTGATGTCAGGGTTGAGGAGGTTGAAATCGTTGCTCCAGTTTTCGTTAAATTCGCCGGCAATCTGTTGGGCGGTTTTAGGCATCAGTTGCATTAATCCGACCGCCCCGGCGGAAGATCCCGCAAACTCATCGAAAGCGCTTTCCTGGCGGATCAGGGCAAAAATCAATGCGGGGTCGAGGTTTTGCTGGTTGGCGTTGTGCTGGATTTGGCTAATAAACGCCAACGGAAAGCGTAAATCCATGTCGTCCCATTGGTTGGCTTTGGCGATCGTGAAAATCGCCATCGACGGCCAATTCCATTGCTGTGCCAATTTAGCGGCCACTGCAAGTTGATGATCATCCAGTTCGGCGATCGCATGCCACCATTGGCGAGAGGCTTCCGGTTTGCGGCCGATGGCGAGTAATTCACCAACGGCCTCAAACTCGCTGTCCTGGGCCAGGCGCTCGATTTCCGGGCCGGTAACATCGAGCGGCCTATGGTTGAGTTGAATGGCTTGCTGCAAACGCTCGGCGGCCAGGCAGGCGTAAAAACTACGATGCCGGGCAATTTCCTGGAAAATCGCTTGCGCCGGTTGGATTTGTCCGCCTGCGGCCAGCGCCCTGGCTTGCCAATATTGCCATTTATCCTCTGCCCTTTGTTTTTCATTCAGCGCTGCGATCGAGGTCAATACCTCCGGCCAGCTTTGTTGGTTAAGGGCGGATCGGACCCGCCATTCCAGGGCCGATTCATCCTGGCCGGCATATTGGGATAGGCGCGGGTAGGCTCGGCTATCGCGTCTAAATGCCAGCGCCATTGCCAGGCGTTTTTCGATGTCGGCGACTGTCTCGGCCGGTATCGAAAAATACTGCTTCCGCTGTTCCCAGGCCTCGAGCGCGGCTTGCGGGTTTTGCTCCAGCCAGCGCTGGATAGCATGGGTAAATAGTTCCCCGGCCCTGGGATAGGTGTTCTTCCATGCGCTTGACTCTGTTACGCCTTGTGGCTGGTGATGTAGCTTCAGCCAGATCTCGGCCATGGCTCTATGCTGTTTCGGCATCAAACCTAGCATTTGTCCGGCCAGGCGAGTATCGTTTTGCACCAAGGCCGCCTGGAAACGTTGCCAAACCAGATCGTCACTAAACAGGCTCGAGTTTTTCAGGGTTTCAAACAAGGCATCGCAGGCAGTAGGTTGCGATTTGCCGTTCAGCCAAAGTTGTTTCGCGCTTTCCAAAGCCGCTTGTTGTTCGCCGACGCTATACCGGGCCAAGGCGAAGTAACATTGCGATTCGGCGTCCTGGCCGGATTTATAATGCTGAATATACGTCAACCATTGTTGATTTCGGCCGAGATCGGACAGCCATTTACGGTGTAATAGCTGGGTATAGCGGCTTTGCGGGTATTCGTGCATGAACGCCAGTATGGCCCGCTCGTCATTTAGATGTTTGACCAGCCATTGGTATTGCAGATAGGGATAGAGCGGATAATTCTTTAAGCTGTCGGACAAGGCAAAAAAATCGCTTTCTCGATCCTGTTCAATGTAGTGCTCGGCTTGCAGAAATGTTTTGCGCATCACGCTCAAGGATTGCTCCGAGGGGGCCGCCTGTCCAGTGCCGATTGCCAGACAATTGACTAGCAGGAACAGGTGGATGACTATCCTCATCATGACATTCTCCTAATAAGCGCAAATCCCGGGTGGTTTTTGCATAAAACATAAGCCATTATAATCTCCCATTGCCTAATCGACCTCTCCTAAACATTGAAAAAGCAGCGCTCGCCCAACAAATTCGAATATTCCTGGCATTACATTTTTCGCATCGCCTTACAGCATAAAAAGCAATTAGTGACCGGTCACCTTATCGCGGTATTGGCAACCATTGCCAGCGTGCCGGTACCGTTGATGATGCCGTTGTTGGTCGATGAGGTGCTGCTGCATCATCCCGGCCTGGTGCTGAATAGCGTCAATCCTTTCCTGCCCGCCGAGTGGCGGCAGCCGATTGTTTACATTGCCGGCGTTTTGATCGTCAGTCTATTGTTGCGGCTATTTGCGTTGATATTAAACATCATCCAGACCCGGCAGTTTTCCTATATTGCCAAGGATGTGATTTTTCGCATCCGTAAGAGTCTGGTGCATCGTTTGCAACATATCTCGATGTCCGAATATGAGAGTCTGGGTAGCGGTACGGTTACGGCGCATTTAGTGACCGATCTGGATACCCTGGATAACTTCATCGGTACCACCATCAGCAAGTTGTTGGTGGCCTGTTTGACCGTGTTGGGTACGGCGGTGATTTTGCTGTGGATGCACTGGCAACTGGGTTTATTCATCATTTTTCTGAACCCGGTGGTGATTTATTTCGCAAGAGCGATAGGCTCGAATATCAAAAATCTGAAGGCCAACGAGAACAAGGCTTATAGCGTGTTTCAACAGGCTCTGAGCGAAACCCTGGAGGCGATCAATCAGATTCGTGCCAGCAACCGCGAACAGCATTATTGCCAGCAATTGATAGCCAGCGCGCAAACAGTGAAGGAGCATTCGACCGCGTTCGCCTGGAAGAGCGATGCAACGGTCAGACTGAGTTTTTTGACTTTTTTATTCGGCTTCGACATTTTTCGGGCCACCGCGATGTTGATGGTCTTGTATTCCAATCTGAGCATGGGGGAAATGCTGGCCGTGTTCGGTTACCTGTGGTTCATGATGGCGCCGGTACAGGAAATACTGGGTATTCAGCAGGCATTCTATGCAGCCAAGGCCTCCATGGCGAGGATCAATCAACTGACTTTGTTGCAACGCGAACCGGAATATCCCCATCTGGAGAATCCGTTTTTATCCAAAAAAACCGTTAGTGTGGCGGTGGAAAATCTGCATTTCAGCTACAAGGACGAACCGGTGCTGAACGGGATCCAGCTGAAAATTGCCGCCGGTGAAAAAATTGCGCTGGTCGGCGCCAGCGGCGGCGGTAAGTCCACCCTGGCTCAAACCCTTATTGGCTTGTATCCGCCCAATCAAGGCATGATTTATTTCGATGGTGTGCCATTGACCCGCATTGGCCTGGATGTGGTGCGCGAGCATGTCGCCACGGTGCTGCAGCATCCGGCGTTATTGAACGATACCATTCGAGCCAATCTAACCCTGGGAAGGGAGATTGAAGACAGTGAATTATGGTATGCCTTGGAATTGGCGCAATTGAAAACCACCGTGGCCGAACTGGACAAAGGCCTGGATACTGTGGTCGGCCGGCAGGGCATGCGCTTGTCCGGCGGCCAGCGCCAGCGCCTGGCGATTGCCAGGATGATAGTCAGCAAGCCGTCGGTGGTGATACTCGACGAGGCCACCTCGGCACTGGATAGTGAAACCGAGTACAAGCTGCATCAGGCGCTTAGCGAATTTCTGAACGGCAGAACCACTATTATCATCGCCCACCGGCTCAGCGCGGTAAAGCAAGCTGATCATGTCTATGTGTTCGAGGAAGGCCGGATTTGCGAGCAGGGCCGGCACGAAGCCCTGATTCAGCAGAACGGGTTGTACGCAAAATTATATGGCGAATATCAGTGATGCTTGAAAAATACGATTTACACAGTCATTCCACTGCTTCGGACGGCGCACTGCCGCCGGCCGAATTGGTGCGGCGCGCGCATCAACAAGGGGTGACGGCGCTGGCATTGACCGACCACGACACAACCGCCGGATTGGCGGAAGCCGCGCGGATGGCTGCCGAACTGGGGCTGCGTTTTATACCCGGCATAGAAATATCGGCTACTTATGCCAACCAATGTTTGCATATCGTTGGCCTGAATATCGATCCGCTGAATCAGACCCTGTTGGCGGGTATTTCCCGGCAACAAACGATCCGCGATCAACGCGCGATCAAAATCGCCGAAAAGCTTGAGAAAAAAGGCATGGCCGGCGTTTACCAAGCTGTCAGCCAGGCGGCCGGCACCGGTGAAATCACGCGTTCGCACTTCGCCGATTTTTTGCTTGCGCAAGGCCATGTCGAGACCCAGCAGGAAGCCTTCGACCGCTACCTTAGCAAGGGCAAGCCGGCTTTTGTCTCAACCCAATGGGCCGCCTTGGATGAGGCCGTGGCTTGGATTAAGGCGGCGGGTGGGGTTGCGGTGTTGGCCCATCCCTTGCGTTATAACCTGAGTGCTAAATGGATGGGCAGGGCGCTGGCGGCCTTCAAACAGGCGGGAGGCCAGGGCGTTGAGGTTGTCACCGGGCGCATATCCGTCGATGAAATTCGGTTGAGCCAGCAATTTAGCCTGAAACATCAATTGCACGGCTCGGTCGGCTCGGATTTTCATAGCCCGGAAAACCAATGGGTGGAGTTGGGGCGGCTGGCGCCGCTGCCCGCTAATGTGGCACCGGTGTGGGAGTTGTTTGCCGGAGGTAAAAATCCGCTTGTACATTGAGCCTGGGTTATCGGTTTGACCGCTAAGCCGGCATACGCCGGGGAATGCCCAGTGGGCCGCGGAGTCGCGCGGCCCGCCCGAAATCCGTTTCTGGATGGCATTTTCGCGTATATGCCTAACTGTCGAATCGTATCTTGTGGTCGGTGGATTTGTTGAAGACGGTGCCCAATACATTGATGTCTTTCAACAAGTTGGCGGCGTGTTTAAGCTCGTCGGTTTTAGTGCGACCTTCATCGATCACCAGCAATACGCAATCGACGTAGGGAGAAAAACCCAAGGTGTCATCCTGGGACAGGATGGGCGGCATATCGAAAATGATCATCCGCGACGGATAACGGCTTCTTAATTCGTTAACCAGTCGTACCATTTTAGGCGAGTGCAGCATTTCGGTGGAGTTGAACATCGGCTGACCGGTCGGCAGTATGACCAACCTGTCGATGCCGGGGTTGATCAGCATCGTGCTGATTTCGGTGTCGTGCAGCAGATAGTCGCTCAAGCCCTTGTCGGCTTGAATGCCAAACAGGGTGTTGATGGTGGGATTCAGGAAATTAGCGTCGACCAGCAGGGCGGTGCGGTCGAGTTCCATAGCGATGCTGATGGCCAGGTTGGCGGCGGTCAGGCTGGTACCGGTCTGAGCGCTGGTGCTGGTGATCGCCAGGGTTTTCCAATCCATCGCATCCATGCTTTGCAGGCAGCGAGTCCGCAACATCCTATAGGATTCCAGCCATTTGCCGTGCGGAAATGCCGAAATGATGCGGTTTTGTTTGAGTAATTGCTGATCCGGCGTATGAACACGAGTTTGGCTGTAGGCGATGCTTATACGGTCCTTGGTGTTATCGCTTGAGTCCGCGACCGGGTTTTGATTTTTTTCGGCAAGGGTTTGAATAGAACTCATGGCTAATCTCGTTAAATTATAGGGCGCCCGCGACACGCAGCAATTTGTACCAGAATACATCCAGCGGCATGATGACAAAATGAAACACGACCACGGCAATAATGCCGGCGACCGCCACGCCTATCAAAAAATGCAGCCGGCGTTTTTTCTGTTCGGCGCTTTCTTGCGCACTCTCCAAATACGGAATCGTGGCCAGCGGCGCTACGCCCAAAATGGTGGCGATGGTTTTTTCGCTATGGATAGTTGAATCCATCATCTCCATTAAGGCAACGGTGCCGAAACCGCCGGCAACGGCTAGGACCAGGCCTAAAAACAGAATCGCAATCCGGTTCGGGCTGACCGGTTGCAAGGGTTCCTGCGGCGGATCGATCAGCGTGAAGCGTTCGCCTTTTTTCTCCAATTCCAGTTGTTGGGAGATTTGCGCTTCCATTTCGCGGGCACTGACTTCCTGATAGCGCTGGTTAGTGTTATTCAGCTCTTGAACCAGATCCATATAGTTCTTTTCAACCAGCGGTGCCTGCATCAGGTTGCGGCGTAGCTCTTCGATTTTATTTTTGATTTGCTCTCGGGTGTAAGCCAAGGATTTAATGTCGGAATTGGCGGCTTCAAGTTGCGACTTCAGCATGATGTAGGCCGGATTATCCGGTTCCACCGATACATTGGAATATTCGGTTTGCTTGGCTTCGGTCATGGCCTGCTGCAAGGATGAAATTTGCTTTTGCAGTTTGATGACGTCCGGATGTTTATCCGAGTATTGTTTCAATAATACGGCCAATTGGGAGTTTTTATCGATTAGTTCGGCATTCAGCTTATTCAAATCGGTGTTGGAGCCGATCTGTTTTTGCAGTGATTCGATCTCTTTCTTGGTTTTGAGTACGTCGGGATGATTGTCGGAATAGCGGGCCAGTAGCGATGGATATTGGGATTGCAGTTCCTTCAGCCGGTCTTTCATATCGAAGACCCGGTTGCCGACCGCATTGGTGGCCATTGCATTCGGATCGATTTGGGCCAACTGGCCCTCCAGGTAAAAACGCCTTTCCTGGGCCGAGCGTTCCTGGCTGTCGAGGCTCAGTAACTGGTTGTTCAGCGCGGTCAATTCCTGTTGGTTTAATTGGCTGGCTTCGGGTAGGCGGTGCAGATTTTGTTCCTTGAAAGTCGCCAGGGTGCTTTGCAGTTGTTGAATCTTGTCTTTCAGGCGGCGAGCTTCCTCGCTCAGAAATAAGGCCGCGTTTTCGGCCGACTCGGTGCGGGATTTGATATTTTCCTTCAAGAACAACGAAGTCAATTCATTGGCGACTTTCTGCGCCGTGGCGGGGTTCTCGTCGTCGAAAGCCAGTACGAAGGCAATCGTGGCCTTGGTGGGGGCGCCATTGCGCGGATCGATCACGTCCGCGCTAATGGTTTCTACCTTGATCAGTTTGCGCATCTTGTCCAGAATCTTTTCTTCCGGATCGGTTTTGCGGGCATCGGCGTACAAATCGTATTTTTTGATGATTTCCACCAGATTGGTACGCGACATGATGCGCTGGCTGATGATTTGGATGCGCTGGTCGGCGAAGGTGGTGACGGTGGATTTCACCAGTTCCGACGGGATTTCCTGCTCTTCGATCAAAATGGTCGATGACGAGCGGTACACGGAAGGCAACACCACGGCAAGGATGATGCTGAGCAAGGCAATGATAAAAAACGGGATGACTAGCGATTTGCGGCGTTTTCTGACTATCTTCAGATAGTCCTTGATGTCGGGTGTTTGATTTTCCACGTTATTTCACCTGCCGATTGATTAGTGGTTGATAAGAAAATTGGAGTTGAAGATTGTTGCCTATCGCCGTTTGACCCAATGCATCGAATTCCTGCTGGCGATAAGAGTACGAAAGTTCCAGATTGATTTCCGGGGTCCAGCGCCAGCGGATGTTGGGCGTCAGCGTCGTGTAAGTCCGGTTGTTGCTGATATTGCTGTTATTGTTAAGAGTGGATGTGGATTCCGACATCAGGTAACTGGCGGTAACGCCCGTAGTCCAGCGTTCGCTCAGATTGTATCTGAGGTTGGCGGAAAAAGTGGTTGACTGTTGCTGACTACCGCTGCTGGACGGATTTAATTGTTGACCGGCGTTCAGCGTAAAACCGCCCCACTCCGAGTTACGGGTCAGATTGGCTGAAAAAACGTGGCCGCTGGCTGTGCTGGTATCGTTAATTTCTGTAGGTTCCGGATTGGTGATATAAGGCGGATACTCCGGGTTAAAAGTTACTATTTGGCTATACCTGGTTCTATTCTCAGTCTCCCGCATACCGGCGGAGAGGGAAAATTGGGTTTGCTCGTCAAATAAATATTGCAAGCCGGCTTGATAAAATAGGGTGGTTGAGCTTTGCTCGTAGCTAGTAGTTCGTGATTGGTTAAGACCAACTAAGAAAGGTGGGGCGGGTATAAAAGTAATAAACGATCTACTATTTGATGAATCATTGCTCGAGTTGAACTTGGAATAGGCGCCCGTCAGGTTGAAAGACAATCTTTCCGAATAGGTATGAATAAACGTCGCCGAAAACTGCTGATTGTCGTAATCCGAAAAGCCTAGATTGTCCGCCAAAGACTCAGTGGTATCAAATTTTACGTCGACGTAGTTATAGCCCAATTGCACGGCATTTTGTTCCGTCAGGTTATAGGTGATGCCGGGCGATACCGATCGGGTCGTGCGCGGCACCTGAATTTGCAGATTTCCCGATCCTTCCGGGTCGAGCTGGGTGTTGATGGACGATTGCTCGGCGTATTGAGCCGACAGGTCGGTTTTGAAACGTTCCGCGTTGAACTGATGGCTGGCGTTGGCGATTTTTTCCGAGAAATCCAGTTCCGACTCGCCGTGATAAATCAATTCATTCCATTTAAAGCTGGTTTTCAGCTCTTGATTTTCGGCAATATAGCCCAGCAACAAGCCGGGAGATAGTGTGGTGATCAGGTTGTCGCGGGTCGGCGTGATTTGCATGCGCAAGTTATCCGTATAACGCTCGGTTGCACTGAAATCGGGTTGTAACAGCCAGTCAAATGCTTGACAGTGGTTGCTAAACAGGACCAAGGCCGGTAACAAGAACTCCGTCTTGATTTTCATAGATGGCGAACTCTATCCGGATGTTTAAGGTACGGTAATCGTATCTCCCGGTTCCAGTAGGATGTTTTGCTGTAGATCTTCACCGTCGATGACATTGCTGTAATCGAACGGAAATACTTTGATTTCGTTACCGACACGGCGTTGTATGCTGATATTGCTTTCGCTGGCAAATACCGTCAAGCCGCCAGCCAAGCTCAAGGCTTGCAACACGTCTATGCGCCTGCCCGCAAACACTTGCCCCGGTTTGTTGACCTTGCCTATCACGAAAATGGCATTACCCTGATTATTCAGCAGCTTGACGCTGACCGAGGGATCGGCAATATAGTCGGCCAGCTTAACGGCCAACAACTCCTTAAGGTCGTTGATGGTTCTACCGGCGGCGGTAATGGTGCCTATCAGGGGATAAACGATGTTGCCGTCCGGGCCTATCAGGAACTGTTGCTGTTGTAGCCCTTCTTCCTTCCAAACCGTGATTTCCAGTGCATCACCGGGCGACAGCAAATAGGTGGCTAAATTTTCAGGGTCTTTTAGCACGACGACATCCGTGCCGGTTTCGGGTTGGATAGGAGAAACTACAGGTTCGGCAAATGCTTGACAGGCGACTAGCAAAAAAAATACTAATAAATTAAGTAGCTGTTTCAAAACGTATTCCTTTAATGGCTGTTGAATTTATGATCCGTGTAGTCTCTACATTCAGTGGGAATGAAAATACATAGTGTAAAGACTCAATGTAACAGTAATTTTAAAGCGGTAGCAGTGACGGGGTGGGTGAGCTCCATATACTCGCTTGCCTTTCCTTGTGACGATGGCGATCTACTTATTATCGTGGCAAGTATATGCCACTAGGCTTTATAATCCAACACATTTTAGGAGTAAATCCATAATGCCGAGTCATTTTATCGAGCGCGTTAGGGCCGGGCAAGCGGTTGATTTTCAAGAGAGCATGGCTGTAATCGGTGAACATTACGATTACCAGCCGACCCAATTCAGCAACGGTATTCGACAGCCGTTGATCAATGAAGCGGGCCGTAACGAAGGTTCATGCAAGATTTTTGCTTTTGCCAAATTACAGGGCTTGGACCAAGCGCAAACCCTGGCATTGTTTGGCGATTATTACCGTAAGGACGTGCTGGAAAATCCGGATGGCACCGATCATCAAAACATCCGTAATTTCATGCGTGACGGTTGGGACGGTATTGTTTTCAGTGGCGAGGCTTTAACGGCCAAACATGCCGATTGATGTTCTGATCGTCGGCCAAGGCTTGGCCGGTAGCCTGCTGGCTTGGGAGTTGATGCGTCGGCATGTTCGGGTCATCGTGATCGATAGCGGCGGGATCAATGCTTCGCAAGTCGCGGCCGGCTTGATCAATCCGGTGACCGGCCAGCGCTTGGTTAAAACGGCGGAATTAGAGCGTTTATTGCCGGCCGCGATGGCTTGTTATCAGCAATTGGCGGAGGTGTTCAAACAGTCGTTTTTTATCCCCATGCCTATGCTGCGCATCCTGAAAACCGAGCGGGAGCGGCAGGTCGCTCGGCAACGATTGGGGCGGGACGAGTACCGAGGTTTTTTGAAGGATTGCCCGTCTCCCCCTTCCGGCATCATCGGCTCTTTCGGCATGTTGCAGCAGCAACAGACCGGTTATCTGAAAACCCGTTCGTTACTACAATGTTTACAGAATTATTTGCTGGCTAGCGGCGGCTATCGGCAGGTTAGCCTGGATTACCGCGAGATCGTGTTGCGGCCGCATTTGCAATGGCGCGATATACAGCCGCGCCACATTGTGTTTTGCGAAGGTTATCAAGCCAGTGCCAATCCCTGGTTCGGCGGGTTACCTTTCCAGCCGGCGAAAGGCGAGATTCTTGATTGCGGAACCGCTAGCGAATGTCCGGCATGGATTCTGAATTTTGGTTATTGGATGATTCCGACCGATGGTCATCATTTCAGGTTGGGTGCAACCTTCGATCCGGTTAACCTGGATACGCGACCCAGCGAACCGGCTCGTAATCAATTGTTACAAGCATTGGATCGGGTGAGTCCCGGTTTGCGGCCAATCAGTGTATTAGAGCACCAAGCCGGCATACGTCCGGCTACGGTGGACAAGCAACCGTTTATCGGCGCGCATTCCGTCCATCGTAACTTGCATATTTTCAATGGCTTCGGCGCCAAGGGCAGTTTGGCGATTCCTTGGTACGCCCGGCAATTTGCCGCGAGCTTGGATCAAGCGGAGCTCGTCCCGGCCACCTCTCACGTTAAGCGTTATTATGACTCGCATTTCCCTGTCCGAAACAGCGCATAGTCTGGTCCGGCAATATTTGCCGGCGGGCGCCAACGCGATAGACGCGACGCTTGGCAACGGGCATGACACCTTGTTTCTGGCTCGGTGCGTGGGTGAAAGTGGCCATGTCCATGGCTTTGACGTGCAATTGCAGGCCTTGCGGGCCACCGAGCAGCGCCTGCGACAGCATGACGTAATCAGCAGGGCGACGCTGATTCATGCCAGCCATGCCTTTATGCTGGAACACATTCCGCAAGCGCTTCATGGTCGAATCCGGGCGATCATGTTCAACTTGGGTTACCTGCCGGGAGCGGACAAAGGCGTCATCACGAGGACCGATTCGACCCTGATTGCCATTGATGCGGCGTGCCGGTTGCTGTCGGTAGCGGGGATTTTGACGATACTAGCTTATCCGGGACATGCCGGTGGCGATGAAGAAACCCTAAGGTTGGGCGAATGGTGTCAGCGGCTTGATGGACGGCGATTTAAAACCGAGATCGTGTTGAGCCGTCACGACAAACCCGAAGCACCGCGACTATTTCTGATTCGAAAAACGGACTGATCTGCTATCATGTTCGGCTTTTTTAGCAGTAGATAGTCACTATGTCAGAATTTACCAATGTCTCCATCGTCAAGCAAGCCAACGTTTATTTCGACGGCAAAGTTAATAGTCGCACCATCATCTTCGCCGATGGCAGCAAAAAAACCTTGGGTTTCATGCAGCCTGGCGAATATACCTTCAATACCGCCGATCCAGAATTGATGGAAATCCTGGCGGGTGAGCTCGAGGTTCAATTGCCGGATGCTGATTGGCAAACCGTCACCGGTGGTCAAGCCTTTAATGTGCCAGGAAATTCGCAGTTCACGATGAAGGTCAAAACCGCCAGCGATTATTGCTGTTCGTTCCTGAAATAATATCGGCATGGATAAGGTGGCGATTTTTGTCGATGTGCAAAACATCTATTACACCTGCAAACATCGCTACCAAAAACACTTCAATTACAGCGCCTTTTGGCGGCAGGCTACCCGCAATCGCCAAGTCGTTGCCGCATTTGCCTACGCGATAGAGCGAGGCGACGCCAAGCAGCGCGGTTTTCAGCAAATCCTGAAAGATATTGGTTTTCAGGTCAAGCTCAAACCCTATATTCAGCGCAGCGACGGTTCCGCCAAGGGTGATTGGGATGTGGGAATTACCCTGGATGTGCTTGAATACTCGGAGCAAGCCGATGTGATCATTTTGTTGTCCGGCGATGGCGATTTTCAAATGTTGCTGGAAAAGGCCGGGCAGCGTTATCGCGTCAAATCGGAAGTTTACGGCGTGGAGGCGCTGACCGCGCAAACGCTGATACAGGCCGCCGACCGCTTTGTGGCGATAGATCAAGGTTTGTTATTGTAGGATAATTAGTTGGTTCGCTCGTGCCATCGAGCTAATCTTCGTCTGTCTGGGCTTGATACGATTCTTGGGGGCTCCCTTGATTGGTTTAGGAGTCGGCAGTGGGGTGACGGATAAATGCTGAGCGGCTTGATATTATCAATATGCGATGAGCATAAAAAAACCGCTAAACCAAATGGCTTAGCGGTTTTTTGTGTCGTTTGCAACGACATGAATCTGTGATGGTGCCGAGGAGAGGACTTGAACCTCCACAGGGTTACCCCTACTAGCACCTGAAGCTAGCGCGTCTACCAATTTCACCACCTCGGCATTTCCACTTAATGCCGTGGAAAGAGGGCCCATTATAATTCTATTTTTCAAGCTGTCAACTTAAAATTTTAAATCAGATGGGTCCTGTTTTTTAAAACAGGGCCAGAAACCGGATCAGGCTTACAAATCGATCCGTTCCGGCGCTACCCGCATGACTTCTTCGATGGTCGTGATGCCGGCGGCCACTTTTTCAGCGCCGCTGAGGCGTAAAGGGCGCATGCCTTCCTTGATGGCCTGTTTTTGTAATTGGGTACTGTCGCAACCTTCCACGATCAGCCTTTGCAGGGTAGGCGTGTTTTCAAGGATCTCATAAATACCGATGCGGCCGGCAAAGCCGGTATTTCGGCATTGCTTGCAACCGACGGCTTGATAGATGACTCGCGGGGTAGCCACTTTAAAGGGTGACACCAACGCTTGCCATTGTTGTTCATTTACCGCAACAGCGGTCTTGCAGCGGCACAATACCCGAATCAGGCGTTGAGCCATGATGCCCAGCAAGGTTTGCTGGATCAAATAGGCCGGTACACCGATGTTGAGCAATCGAGTCACGGCGGCGGGTGCGTTGTTGGTGTGTAGGGTGGAGAAAACCAAATGTCCGGTCAGCGAGGCCTGTACCGCCATTTCGGCGGTTTCCATGTCGCGAATTTCGCCCACCATGATAATGTCGGGATCTTGCCGCATCAGGGTACGGATGCCGCTGGCGAAATCCAGGCCGATATTGGCTTGCACCTGCATTTGGTTAAAGCTGGCCTCGATTTGTTCGATCGGATCCTCGACTGTGCACAGGTTGATTTCGGGCGTGGCCAGCCGTTTAAGGGTGGAGTACAAGGTCGTGGTTTTGCCGGAACCGGTGGGGCCGGTGACCAAAATGATGCCATGGCTTTGGCAGGTCATATGGTTCCAGATTTGCAGTTCCTGTTTGTTGAATCCGAGTTGTTCGTAGTCGCGTAATAACACTTCCGGATCGAAAATCCGCATCACCAGTTTTTCGCCAAAAGCGGTCGGCATGGTGGAAAGCCTGAGCTCGATCTCCTTGCCGGTGACGTTTTGAGTCTTGATCCGGCCGTCTTGCGGCAGGCGTTTTTCGGCGATATTCATCCGTCCCAGAATTTTTAGCCGGCTCAACACCGCATTCAAGATAGGCTTGGGTAACTGGTAAACCTGATGCAGAATGCCATCTATCCTGAAACGTACATTACCCTGGCTGCGGCGGGGTTCTATGTGAATATCGCTGGCGCGCTGATCGAAAGCATATTGCATCAACCAATTGACCAGATTCACCACATGCTGGTTGTTGGCATCCAGATCGGCGGATTTACTCAGTTCGACCAGTTGTTCGAAATTTTGTACGGCGGCTCTGTCGTTTTGCCCGGTTTGGCTGCTGGCACCCTTTAGCGAGCGGGAAAAATTATAAAATTCGTCCAGATAACGCTTGATTTCATCGGGATTGGAAAAAACACAGCGAATCTGGCCGCTATGCATTTTGGCCAAATCCTGCTTCCAGGAATGCACGAACGGCTCGGCGGTGGCGACGACGATTTCCTCGTCGCTGATTTGGATCGGCAGAATGTTGTAATTGCCGGCATAGGCCTTGCTGAACAGTGTAGTGACTTTGGCGACATCGATCCGCAACGGGTCGAAATAGTAGTAGGGCATGGCTAATCTATTGGCCAGCCATTGGGTTAAGTCTTCCTGAGTCAGCAGCTTGCCTAGACGGGATTTGTCGGCCAGTTCGCACTCCGCCAGTACTTTCAGCGGATGTTTGTGTTTATTGATCCCGGCCTGAGCGTATTGCCGGCATTTGGTTAAATCCTGGGGCGAAAGTATGTCGTCCTGTTCCAGCCAGCCTATGATTTGCTGAATGTCCAGTTTTTGGTCTTCCGATTTACTTTCTTCGCGCATGAGCCGGATGATGTTCGGTTAAGCCGGCGTAAGTGGTAAAACGGCTAGATATTGTTGTGGAAACGGCCTTGTCGGTTACCATCTGGCGTTATAACTCGCTGTCAAATTCGGATTCATCCAGAATAATCGAGCCATCGGGAGCCCAGTTGACCTTGGTAATGCCGGGTTCTTCCGCTTCCAAAGCCCGTAAAATGGCTTCCTGTTCATTCAGTAGGGCTTGTTGGCGCCTGACCTGGTCGGCAAGCATCTTGTTTTCTAGTAAGATATTTTTTAGTTCCAGGCCTTTTTCAACGGCATGAACAATTTCCAGATTATTCCAGGGTTTATTGATAAAGCGAAAAACCCCCAGGGTATTGATAGCATTTTGGGCGGCGTCGAGGTCGGCATAACCGGTGACTATGATGCGGATAGCATCGGGTTGGATAGCCATGAATTTTTCCAAAAAATCCAGGCCGTCCATCTCCGGCATTTTGTAATCGGAAATGACTAGGTCGAACTCCGCGTTTTGCGCCAACAACAAGCCTTCCTGGCCGCTGGTGGCGGTAGTGGTCGTATACTGCTTTAAAACTCGGGAAAGCGCTTTCAATATGTTAGGCTCATCATCGACGAGTAGAATTTTTGCGGTTTCAATATTCATGGCAGTGATGTTTTTGTTTTTTCCATGGCTTATAGCATAAAGGAAAATGATGACTTTGGAAGTTTCGGACCAATCACGATGGCTGTTTTTATATAAGCTGTTGTTTGCTGGCGGGGATAGTCTGGAGTTCCCTATCCACATCGACAAAGCCACCAACAGCTATATTGCGCCAAAACAGCATCCTCGGCCTTTTTGGGCCGAACTGGATTATCAGCAATGCAGTAATTGCCCGTTGTCGAAACAAGATACGCCTTTTTGTCCGGTAGCCGCCAATCTGGTGCCGCTGATTGAATTATGCGGCGCCATGGCTTCGCATGATGCAGTGCGCTTGGAAGTCATCACCCCGGAGCGTACCATCAGCGGCGATACCACCGCGCAGCGGGTGTTGAGTTCGATTCTAGGCCTAATCATGGCCACCAGTCCTTGTCCGCATACCGAATATTTCAAGCCGATGGCACGCTTTCACCTGCCCTTGGCCAGCGAGGACGAAACCATCTATCGGACGACATCGATGTTTTTGCTGGCGCAATATTTTCTATACAAGGATGGAAAGGCCTATACCATGGAACTGGATGGATTGGCTGACATATACAAGGAACTGCAAATTATTAACAGGGCCTTGGCCCGGCGGCTGAGGGCGGCAATTAGCCAGGATGCGGCGGTCAACGGTATTGTTTTGCTGGACTTGCTGACGCAATCGGTGTCATGGTCGATTGAGGATGGACTGGAAGGTCTGCGTTACTTATTCAAGCGCTATGGAGTCGATTAATCACTAGACCCGTACCCGCAGGATAAGATCCTTGCTGTGTTTACGCATATCCAGGATTTTGTCGATCTGGCTCTGGCTGAGGATTTGGTCCTTTAAAAAAAGGATGCCGTTGTGAATAATCTCGACGGCTTCCATGCCGGGTTGTAATTGAGTCCAGGATATTTCAATAATCGGCCGTTGATCTTCGGCGGTTAATTCCGCCAGCATGCATAAAAACCGATCCACTACATTCGGATCGTATAAGCTGTCTTTTTTTTGTTCTAAACGCTTCTTGGCATCGTCGATACTCATGGCCGAACCGGTGATGAAGCCGTCCAGGCTGCAGATGTAGTCGCGTATCACCGCCAATATTCTTGAACCTAGAGGGATTTTGTCGCCGGATAAACCGTGCGGTTCGCCGCTTCCGTCATAATGCTCATGTTGATGCAGAATCAACTCGGCGGCGTTTTTCAGATGCTCGATACCGTTCAGCAAACTCCAGCCTTCCTGGCCGTGACTCAAATAGCGCCTTTTGCCGGCCGTCGACATCTGATTCAAGGGTTGCCAAAGTAAACTATCCGGCAGGCTGATCTTGCCGATCTGTAACAGCAGTCCGGCATACAAAATGTCTTTGATCGCATCGCCATCGGCCCCCATGCGCTGCGCCAGCAGTTTGGCATTCTCGGCGATGTATTTGGAATGGCCGCTTTTGATGCCTGGACGCATTTCGATGATGCGGGCGAAGGTTTTAATGGTATTGGTGAATTGTTTTTTCAGCGCATTATGCGCGCCGTCAATCCGCTGCAAAGAGAGTTTCAATTGTTCGGTGCGAAGTTGAACCTTGTCTTCCAGCTGCTCGTTCAGTTCCTTCAATTCCTGATTTTGTTGATGGATAATCGCAAACAGTTGCTGGCGTTCCTCGCGCAAACGTTTTTGTTCCAGCGCATTATTAACCAGGATTTTTAGTTCGTTGTCTTCCCAGGGTTTGCTGCAATAGCTGTAAATCTTGCCCTTATTGACCGCGGTCACGGTCGACTCCAGGTCGGCGAAGCCCGTCAACAGTATGCGGATGGTGTCCGGCCATCGCTCGGCGGCGCGGGACAGAAACTCGGCACCGTCCATTTGCGGCATGCGCATGTCGGAAATAATCAGATCAATCGGATTATTTTCGAGCAGTTGTAAGCCTTGTTCGCCATTTTCGGCCAGCAGCACATTGTAATCGGCCGAACGGAACAGCCGTTTCAATGCCTTGAGGATATTGGGTTCGTCATCGACGAACAGCAAGTTGGCGGGGGAGGCGAGGGCAGTGTCGTTCATGGTTTCAAGACGGGCTAGGCGTCGGCATCGAATGGTTGACAAGGTAAAAATACTTTAAATTTACTGCCTTTTCCGACAGTGGATTCCAGCTCGATTCGGCCCTTGTGGTCTTGAATGATTTTATAGGACAACGACAAACCCAAGCCCGTGCCTTTGCCGACCGGCTTGGTGGTAAAAAACGGATCGAAGATTTTCGAGCGTATCTCTTCCGAGATGCCGTTGCCGCTATCTTCCACTTCAAACCAGACCCAGTCCTTGCCTTCGTAACCGGTGCGGATGGTCATCTTGCCGAAGTCGTTTATTGCCTGAGCCGCATTCACCAATAAATTCAAAATTACCTGATTGATTTGGCTGCCGACACAGACAAAGGGTTTGACGCCGGCGTATTCCTTAACGATGTCGGCTTTGTACTTGATTTCGTTATTGACGATATTCAGCGTGGCATCAATACCGGCTTCCAGATCAAACTGGCTTTGATCCTGTTTATCGACATGGGAAAAATCGCGCAGATCCTGCACGATTTTTTTGGCGCGGGTGGCGCCTTCCAAGGCCTCCTTAACCAGATCGGGGATATCGGCTTTCATGAAATCCAGATCGACACTTTTCTGCAGCCTTTGGAAGTCGACCACCAGCGGGTTGTCCGCCGGCATTTGTAGCGCAAGCACTTGAGCCGCCTCAATGATTTTCAACAGTTCCTGAATATACTGCTGCAAGGTGTTGAGATTGGAGTAGATATAGCCCAAGGGATTGTTGATTTCATGGGCGACACCGGCCGCTAGTTGGCCGAGCGAGGCCATTTTTTCGGATTGAATTAAATGGCTCTGCAAATCCTTCAGTTGCCGATTCAAGGCCTGCTGCTGATCCTTTTCGATGGCCAATTTGGTGTTGGCATCGACTAACTGCCGGGTACGTTGATTGACTTGCAGCTCCAGATTGGCCTCGGCTTGCTTTTGCAGGCTGATGTCCATGCCGAAACCCATCAGTCCGGCGTATTGGCCGTTTCTACGAACTCGCGGTACTATTTTTTCCAATATCCAGACCGTGTCCTGACCGGGCCGGTTCAGCCGGTATTCGACTTGCTGCTCGGATAGTTCTTGGCTGGCTGTTTGGTAAATCCGCTCAACCCGCTCAAGGTCGGAAGGGTCTATGGTTTTGTGCCAATTGCTTTGGCTGATGTTTTGTTTGGAGAGGCCAAAGGTTTGCGACCAGAACCGGTTGCAGAAAATAGGCACATGCTTATTGTTACTGATCCAGATCAAGGCCGGCAGTTGATCGGCCAGTTCCCTAAAGCGGGTTTCGCTTTCACGCAGAGCCGAGTACAGATTGCTCTGCATGATGTCGGTCTGTTCCTGTTTGATTTGGTCCACGCTGACCGAGGCGTTCTGGTTGAGGGCCAGGGCCATTTGCTTATCCGAAAACAAGATATGCCCCATCAGCCATTCGACCAGAAAGTCTATCAAACTATTGGATACGGTATCCGGATCGTTTTGGGCTTTGCTTTGTTCCTGACGGATGCGCTTGACGAACTCCTGGTGTTGAATCTGGTGTTTGCCGAACAGTTCGCCGTCATAGCCCGAGTCCAGCATCAATTGCTCTTCATTGTCGAAATGATAATGAGCGTAGTCCACCAACTCGTCGATCAAGCTCAACACCTTTTGCGGTTCATAGCCAAGCGCCACGGCTTCGTCGAGTTGATTCAGGATGGCGACCAGATGTTGGTGTTGTTGATCGACCGACGGTATACCAAGGTTAAGCTGATCGCTCCAGGTTAAAATAGCCATAGCATTTTTTTGTCCGAATAAGTGGGGTCATTCTATAGAATTTTCAGCGTCCTTGGCTGGTTTGGTTCGTATCGGCCGATAATACACGAACAGTCTTAAATGACTAAGTTCGGATGTTAACTTATTCTTCCGCTAACCGATAGCGATCCGCAACCACCCGTCCTTCGCGGCCTGGCTTGCCGTTAACAGTGATTGACAGCCATTGCCGGCTTAGCAATACTCTATCGATGCGCAAGTCCGAATTACTTACTCATCGGGAGTTATACCGTTATGCATGTGGGTTTGATCAAAGAAATCAAAAGCAAAGAATACCGTGTAGGTATTACCCCAACCGGGGTGGCGGCGTTAATCGCGCGTGGCCATCAAGTCCACGTCGAACAAGGTGCCGGTATCGGTTCCGGATTTAGCGATCAATCCTATGAGCAAGCCGGCGCAAAAATTGTCGGCACCAAACAGGCCTGGGATCAAGAGTTGGTGGTGAAGGTCAAGGAGCCGATCGAACCGGAGTATCGGTATTTGAAGCAGCAAATCGTCTTTACTTACTTTCATCTGGCCGGCGTGCCTTGGGCCTTGACCGAGGCCTTGCTGGCCGGCAAAACCAGCGCGGTGGCCTACGAAACCCTGGAAGACGAAAACGGCCGATTACCGCTACTGGCGCCGATGAGCGCGGTGGCCGGCAATATGTCGGTGCAAATGGGCTGCCACTATCTGGCCTGTTGCAATGGCGGTAAAGGCGTCATGTTGGGCTCGGTGCTGGGTAAGCGCCACGGCAATGTGTTGATCATCGGCGACGGAGTGGTCGGTAGCCACGCCGCTCGCACGGCATACGGTTTGGGCGCTAACGTGACGGTGGCCGGCTTGTTTCCGGAAAACGCCGCCCGCTTACAGCATGAAATTTCCAGCGAGATTGGCTTCGTGATTTCCGACCCGGCCACCATCGCCGAGCATGTGCGTAGCGCCGATCTGGTGGTGGGCGCGGTATTGACTCATGGCGCCCGTGCCGCGCATGTGGTGACCGAGGCGATGGTAAAAACTATGCAACCCGGTTCCGTGGTCGTCGATGTCAGCATCGATCAAGGCGGCTGCATCGAAACCGCGCATCTGACCACTCACGAAGCACCGGTTTTTGAAAAACACGGCGTGGTTCATTATTGCGTCGGCAACATGCCCGGCGCCTATCCTCGTACCTCCACGCTGGCCTTGACCGATGCCACCTTGCCTTATCTGCTGAAGCTGGCCGACAAGGGCTTGTCGGCCCTGGAGCAGGATGCGCGATTTGCTAAAGCGCTAAACACGTACCAAGGCTATATTACTTGTTTACCGGTGGCGGAGGCTTATGCGATGCAAGAACATTTCCGGGCCTTTCCGGCTGCTTTCGCCAATGCGTAAAGTGGGGAAGAGCGGGATCGATTTGACATGAACTTGAATCAACTGGAATTGCTACGGGTATTGCAGGAGACCCAGTTCAATCTGAGTAAGGCCGCTGAAAAAATGCATGTGGTGCAGTCGGCGGTGAGCCGGCAGCTTCAGTTGCTGGAAACGGAGCTGGGTTCGCCGTTGTTCGAACGCCATGGCAAGCGCCTGCTGGGGTTGACACCGCTGGGCGAGCGGATTATCGAAGAGGTGGAGCAGATTCATCAGGCCAAGAAGAATATTCAAAGCATGGCCGATGATTTTCGCGATAATCGCAACGGTACCTTGCATATCGCCACCACTCATACCCAGGCCAAATATCTGCTGCCGGTGCCGGTGCAAAAGTTCCGAGAAAAATATCCCGGCATCAAGATTTATATGGTGCAGTCATCGCCGGATAATCTGATTAATCTGTTGCATCGGCATCAGGCCGATATTGCCATTTGTACCGAGAAGCTGGCCGAGGACGACCGGTTGGTACTGAAACCGTGTTACCGATGGCATCACGTCGCGGTCGTACCCCAGGGGCATACGCTGACGGAAGGCAAACTCAGCTTGCAGCGTTTGGCGGCGCAGCCGATTCTGACTTACAGCCCCGGTTTTACCGGACGTTCCGCAATCGAAAAAGCCTTCAACGAACAGGATTTGCATCCCGATATTGTACTGGCCGCCGCCGATTCCGACGTGATCAAAACCTATGTCAGGTTAGGGCTGGGTGTGGGCATCATCGCCGAAACCTCGTATGAACCGAACAAGGACAGCGATCTGGTGGCGCTGGATTTGGGGCATCTGATACAGGCTTCGGTTACCAAAATCGCTTATCTGAAGCAGCTTTACCTACCGTCGTATTGCCGGTATTTCATCGACGAGTTGTTGAAGGAGGCGGAAACGAAAAGGCACTGACTCAGCTGTTTTGCTGCCTGAATTCGTTCATGTCGGCATTGTCGACCCGGTCGTAGATTTCCTCGACCGTTAAGGTCAGTCCGATCGACTCGAACGTGACGCTATCGCCGAGAAAATAATAGTCCGACCGCCAATGGTTACTCTTGCGTAAGACCTGCACCGAGACGATATCCTGTTCGATCAGTACATATTCTTGCAGCGACGGCAGATTGATGTAGCGCAGCAATTTGGTCGTGCTGTCGGTTTTGCGGGTAGAACGCGATAGCACCTCGACGATGATCAGCGGCGAGGTCGAGAAATAATCTTCGCCGCTCATTTGGCTGCAGTCCACCAGTACGTCGGGATAGACATAATCCTTGCCGATGCGGACTTTGATGTCGGCCATGAAAGTCGCGCAGGGCGTGCCTTTTAGATGATTTCTAAATTCGCCGAGGATGTTGGCTGATATGCAATTATGGTTATAGCCGGCTCCGGCCATCGCATGGACTTGGCCGTCGATATACTCGTGTTTCACCTCGGAAATCCGTTCGGTTGCCAGATACTCCGCTTCGCTCAAATACATGCCGTCCTGTTGCTGTTGTAATGCCATGAGTCGCCTCCGTAGGGTTTACTGGTTGTTTTAGGCGGTATTGTTAGTGACAAATCACCGAAAAACAAGACCTGGAAATGGGTTATTAACCGCTTAAAACCGAGCCTATATACAAGGCCGCCAACAGCAGATACAGCACAAAACTGAGGCCCAACAGCCACGGCCGATGCGTGGGGCGCGCCCATTCCGGCAGATGCGGCGGCAACAGTCTATGGTTCAGCAGATACAGTGCCACCGGAAACAGGATGGTGCCGATGAAACCGATCAAGGCACTGGTCAAAATCAGCGGCCCCGGCGCGTCGAGTTGCATGGTGAACGAGGTGATCAGCGTCAGCAGGCCCAGGAAAATGTAATACCACTTGCGCGCCGGCCAGCGGCGGCTTTCCGGAAACAGCGTCAGCACGATGTCGGCCTGGATCCGGCTGACCGCATCGGCCGTCGCCAGCCAGGTGTCGGTCAAAAACGCCGCCGCGATCACCAAAAACAACAGCCGGCCGATTTCGCCCCAACTGACCGCGAAGAACTGGCTTTGCACCACCGCCAGCTCGTATTCCTGAGGCAATAGGCCTTTCGGAAACAGCAACGCATAGGCCAGCAGGCACATCATCAAGGTGGTCAGCAGATTGCCGAGAATGCCGACCATGATGTCGATGCTCAAGAATCGGCTCCAGGTCGACCAGTTGTTCGCGCTTTGCGGCTCGTCGGCGGGTAGGAAACCGTCGCTGAGCACGGCTTCCTCGGTACCGCCCAGGCCGGTGATGCGTCCCGCCAGGCCGGCCATCGCCGCGCCCTTGTCGCGCAGCCAGTAGGAATAAAACAAAATCCAAAAGCCGCCCAGGCCGGCGAAGGTGATGGCGGTCAGCAGCTTGCTGGCGTCAGCCGCGTCCCAGGGTCGAGGCATCTCGCCCACCGGGCCGAGCAAGCCTTGGGCGAAGGCCGGCAGCGTCGCCAGTACGTCGCTTTGCATGCAGGCCGACAGCAACCCCACCACCGTCACCAGCGCCACCAGTTTCATGAAGCGCTCGATCAAGGTATAGACCACGCCGCTGGCTAGAATCGCGCTCAAAAATACCGCGATCGAGGCATAACCCCAGAACAGGCTTTGCCCGCGCTGGCTCCAGCCTTCCGGCCAATGAGTCAGTTCCGCCATCGCCGTGCCGCCGGCCGACGCAAACGCGCCGAACCACAGAAACGAGACGCTCATCAACAGCCACAGAAATATGCCGAAGCCGCGATGCAGGCGAATAAAGCCGTGAAAAATACTCTCGCCGGTCAGCATCGTGTAGCGGCCGATTTCCAGATTCAGCGGATACTGCAACAAGCAGGCCGGCGCCAGCAGCCACAAAAAAGTCAGGCCGTATTTAGCGACCATATACGGCCACCAGATCAACTCGCCGCTACCCTGCGCCAACGCCATCCACACCACGCCGGGGCCGAGCGCCGCCCACCAGCCGGGAAACGCCGGCACGACTCGGCGGGAAAGTTGATTCAAATCGGTGATGTTCATGGCGAGTGTTCAGCTAAAAAATGCGCGAATTATCCGGGCAATCGCGTTTCGATACCAGTCCATTACGGATTGGATTGATTTTTGAGGCAATTTTTGAGAAAGCTTGTAGTCATTGCCGATGCTGAATATATCGTTTTCCTAACGGAGTCAGCACGCTGAGCGGAGTCGAAGCGAACAATTGACTTAGCCTACTTCGGCTTTGCTCAGCACAGGCCAGCTCAGTCAACGGCAGTTTTTGGGATGGAGTAAATTGATTGCCATAGATTACCTTAGACTCACAAACTGGAGACAAGACGGTGCGATTCTCGCAAAAAGCGGCAACATTCACTTTTTGACCCGGATAGTTCTCCCTTTGAGCTCGGATAATCTCCTGTAGAGCCGGACAGTCCTCTCTTTTTTTCCGGCCGTCCGAGTTCTGAGCTCGGACGATCTCCTTCCGAATGGCAACGATGCCGAACAATAACTCGACGGCCCAAGTAAAAGCCTGGACGACCGAGAAAATAGCCCAATCATTTTGATCTACAAAGAGAATGTTGCATCTTCAACGGAGATCAGCGGATATTTTTATCGGTATGATCTGGTTCTGGTTCTCAAGCTCCTGCTTGGGAACCCCATCCTCGGAAGCTCCGGCTTCCCGACTTCATCACCATTCTCCATTGTCCCCACACCGAAGCGTGGAAACGATGACGATAAAACAAGCGGCCAGCGTCGTGTACAGTAAATCCTTGCGAAGAGCGGGGTTATTTTTGTAAGCTGACCGCATCGAAACTCGGAACGCTGTGAAATACCGGGACTCGGCAGCATCATTTTCAAACTCAAGGGGGTAGCGATGGAAGAAAAAATTATTGCCGTGGCGGTTGATCAGGATGGCAACATTGCCGCGCATGCCGGGCGGGCGCCAAAGTGGATGGTTTATCTGATAGACGGCGAATCGGCGGCCCAACTCGCCTGGACGCTCGATCTTACCGAGATCGGCAGCCTGCACGAATGGCATGTGCGCGGCGACGGCAACCGCCATCCCTTGCATTCGGTCGATGTTGCCATTGCCGGATCGGCCGGAGACGGTGTCATACGCCGTCTGGCGGAGCGAAATACCGAATTGGTGACCACCAGCGAGACTTCGCCGCTCAAAGCCGTTGCCGCCTACCTGTCCGGCGAATTGGCTGCGGGCCTGCCTCACGACGAACAAGCATGCCTCAAGGGAGAGCATTGAAAGAACGCCTTTCTCCTGGTTCCCAAGCTCCAGCTTGGGAACCCACACTCCCCGGAAGCTCCAGCTTCCCGAGAACATCACCAGTCCCAAACCACCTCGATCAACCCCTCCAAACCCGCATAATTCCGCGCACTGGAGTAACGCCAATACTCCGGCAAATCCACATAACCGCGCTTGACCGGATTCCGGTGGATGTAATCCAGTTTCTGCCGCATTACTGCCTCGGTTTCGATCAGTTGCGGATGACTGCCTTCCTCCCAGACTTGATACTCGCTTTCGGTTTTATGCGGCCGCTTCAGTAACGCCAGTAATTCCAACACCCGCGCCGAACCGCTTTGTTGCAGACAGGCGATGATTTGCTTGGCGGTATAAGCCTTAAACCGCTGCATGTCCCGGCTCAAATCCGGCGAGATGGCGATCAGATGCAGGTGATTTTCCAGAATCACATAACCGTACAGTTGAAACCCGCTTTCGCGCTGCAAAAACCGCCATGAATCCAATACGATATTTACCGTCGCCGGGCGGGTAAACAGTGGCAGCCACTGATTGATCGTCGCGGTCAGGAAGTGCGGGCTGGGATTTTGCAGGACTCGGTAGCGGCTGCGGGTCATGTGGCTATGGTGAGTTAGGTGGAACGGAAGCTGGGGCTTCCGAGGGGTGAGGTTCCCAAGCTGGAGCTTGGGAACCAGAAAAACCAGAAAAAAACGTTGCACTTAGTATTACAACGGATAGATCACCACGTATTCACGCGCACCCCCATGTTGCCGCATTATTACCGTCATCACCTTGGTGAAGCAATACCGCTTTTCTTTGGGTCCTTTGCCTTCGCCTACTTTTTCACTTCTCACAGGGCCATGGCTGGACTTTCATCAGCCAGCTGACTACCATGCCAATCGCACTGCTTGGTTGCCTCGGCGAGTCCCATCCTGTCGATGGCTGACAGTTTTTAAAATATTCAAAAACCTTGGTTATTCATGGAAGCTAATATTGAATTGGAAGATTTGAGAAGGGAAGTACAAAGAAAACTGGGTAGAAACGTTATTTCGTTTCAGCAGATTGAACACATGTTGAAACATATGCTGATACACCAAGATATTAAAGTTTGGGATGCCCAAGGAAAAATGCAATCAAATCTGGAAGAACGAAAAAATACCTTTGCCAACCAGACTCTTGGAAACGTTGCAAAACATTTTGTTGAAAACGTATTTTCAACTTTTGAGCAAGATGATGATAATCAAAGCGTTGCTGAGGAAATTTCAAAATTCCACATGTCTTTTACTAGAGGCCCGATGCTTTGTGATGAGGACTTTTATAACCAAAGAAAGAATGAGCTCGCCGCACTGATAGCTGAGCGAAATGATTTGATTCATCATTTTTTACCAAAGTGGAATTTTGGCAATTATGAAAGTCTAAAGGCAGCCGAGCAATATTTGGATCAGCAAAGAGAAAGGGTTCATCCAGAACTTGAGCTTATCAAATCTATTGCTCAGAAATTTGACGAAAGAGGGAAACAACTAGTTGAGTATTTCAAATCTGATGAGGGTAGGAAGGAACTTGAGCTCTCGCTACTAAGGGATACTCGCCATATTGCTTCGCTAGTCGTATTTGCAATTAGAAGAAAGCGTGATGATGGGTGGGCTGTACTGGATGCTGCTCGTGTTTTTATTCATCAAAATGTTGATGAAAGTTGGTTGGTGGAAGAGTTGACTTGGATAACAAAAAGACATGGATGTAAAACACTTAGGGAAATTGCTGACAAATCTGAATATTTTCAGATTTGTGAAGAAGCAACCAATAAAGGCGGTGTTCGAATTCTCTATCGAGTCAAACCAGATCTGGAATTCGATATTCAGTAATCGTTTAACGTATCTAAATCGTATGGAAGTCCAGTCTGTGCGCTAGTTCCCAAGCTCCAGCTTGGGAACATTATCTCGGAAGCTCTAGCTTCCTACCCACATCCAGACTGAAAGCTGGAGCTTCCAAGGCAGGGGTTCCCAAGCCGGAGCTTGGGAACCAGGGTCCAGAGCGATCAGGCTGGAGCAGACTGAACAGCCGGTCAATCGAACTCATCATCCACCCCCAACGCCCGCATCTCCAAACCTTCGATCTCCTGCAACGACTTGCCGGCGATGCCTTGCAAGTCGCCGTACATCCCGACGGTGGCGTTCATCACCCGCTCGATTTGCGCCTGGCGCTTGGCCCATTGCTTCGTGATGGCCTTGCGCTCCTTGTCCAAATCTTCCTGCATGGTCGAGAAGGCTTCGACGATGGCTTCCACCCGGTGGCGGAAGCGGGGGCCGGTCAGGTATTGGTAGACCATCTCGGTTTTGCCGTGTTGGCCTTCGGCGGCTAAGCGGGCCATGCCGACTTCCAACAGGGTATGGCGCAGCACGGTAGCGACGGGTAGCGCGGCGCGCGGGCTGGTTACCCATATGCCGTCGACCACTTCGAAACTGTCCACGCCTTTGGGCAGGGCGTGGCTGACCAGCACGGCGATGTCGGTCTTGGCGTTGCGCTGGTCTTCGCGCAATTTGACCAGCCAGCCGTCGCTCCAGTTTTTGGTGCGCTTGGCTTCCCAGAGGATGCTGCCGGCAGTCTGTCCCGCTCCACTTACTACCCGTTGCAGCAGGTCGCCGCCGAATTCGCCCTTGGCGACCGGTTCAATGTTGTCGAACGGAAACTTGGCGCGCAGCAGGTTTTCCAGTTCCAGTTCCTGCACTTCGCCTTGCAATTGCTGTGAGCCTTGTTCGGCCTTTTGCTTGAGTTCCTCGATTTTTTGCTGCATCGAAGCGATGGTCTGGTCTTTTTCCATCACCCGCAGTTTCAGGCCTTCCTCGGCTTCGCGTTTGGCCTGGTTGCGCACTTCGGCCAGATTGGTCTGCACGCGTTTTTCGATGGTCAGTTCCAGCTCGCGCTTGGCGTCGTCCAGTTCGCGCTGTTTCTTGATCAGCTCGGCCTGGGCTTGCTGAGCTTCGGCCAGTTTTGCGTCGCGGACTTTCAACACTTCGTTCAATTCGACCAGTTCCCGACTCTTGTGCTCCAACTCGGCGGCGGCAGCTTGTTTGGCCTTGCGGGTTTCTTCCTCGATAACGCGCTGGCGTTCGGCTTGCAGTTGTTTGGCGACTTGTTGAGCGACGTGATCGTCCAGGCCGCGCTTGGCCTCGGCCAGTTGTTTTTCCTGATCGCGGATGCCTTGTTCGCGCAGGGCGATGGCTTGGTCTTTTTGCTGCAGTTGTAGTTCGAACTGTTTGCGGGTGGCGGCTAGTAAGGGCGCCGCCAGCGATTCGGTCAAGGGTACGGCGCTGCTGCAGTTGGGGCAGGTGATGGTGGCTTCGGTCATCGGCAAAGGGGGCGGATAATGGTTAGGGAGGGCATGATAAAGGCGAACGTAGGATTTAACTAGCTCCCAAGTTCCGGTTGGAGTTCCCAAGCCGGGGCTTGGGAACCAGAATGTTGATTTTGCCGGATAAAGCCTCAAAATTGCGCGACCTGTTTTCCTTGCCGAGTAACCGACCAGCTCCCATGCCCAAACCCCTGATCCACAAAGGCCGAGGCAGCATCAGCAATGTTGCCGGCCGCTTCGAAAAACAAAGCGGCCAAGCCGAGGACGACGGCTGGGGCAGTCTGGACGCCGAACCGCCGCCGCTGCAAACCGAGATCATCGTCGACAGCAGCAAATCAGTGATTACTTACAACGATTCGCCGGATATTCCATTCGACCGTTCGATCAATCCGTATCGCGGCTGCGGACATGGCTGCATTTATTGTTTCGCCAGGCCCACTCATGCTTATCTGGGCTATTCGGCCGGACTGGACTTCGAGAGCCGCATTCTGATCAAGCCCGATGCGGCCCGATTGTTGCGTGAGGAGTTGGGTAAGCGCAAATACCGTTGCGCGCCGCTGGCCCTGGGCAGCAATACCGATCCCTATCAACCGCTGGAGCGGCAACAGCGGATCATGCGCCAAATTTTGGAAGTGCTGGCGGAAACCCGCCATCCGCTCAGCATCGTCACCAAATCCGCGCTGATCGAGCGCGACCTGGATATTTTGTCCGAGATGGCCGGACAGGGCCTGGTTTGGGTCGGGATGTCGATTACCACGTTGGATCGCGACTTGGCGCGTAAGCTGGAGCCGCGCGCCGCCGCGCCGCAACGCAGGCTGGATGCCTTGTCACGCTTACGCCAGGCCGGAGTGCCGGCCGTGGTGATGGTGGCGCCGATGATTCCGGTGTTGACCGATCACGAGCTGGAAGCCATCGTCAAGGCCGCCCACGCTGCCGGCGCGCTCAGCGCCGAATACATATTGTTGCGCTTGCCGTTGGAAGTGGCGGATTTGTTCGAGCAATGGCTGCATCAGCATTATCCGTTGAAGGCGGAACATGTGATGAAGCGGGTGCGTGACAGCCGGGGCGGCAAGGCCTACGATGCGGCTTTCCACCAACGCCTGCGCGGCAGCGGCGGCTATGCCGATCTGATCGCGCAGCGTTTCCGCTTGATTTGTAAAAAACTGGGCATGGATGGCCCGCAGCCGCCGCTACGCACCGATTTGTTCCGCAAGCCTTCAGCCGGCGGACAGATGAGTTTTGATTTTTTCGATTGAGGCTTAGGCGATTTCCTATTGTTTCTGCAATTTTTTCAGGATGCTTTTACTGATCGCGGCGACGAATTCCTCCGGGTTGTCGTATTGTTGTTCCTGAATAAAGGCAACCGCCGCTTGCACGATTTGCTTGGTGCCGGCGATTTCCAGGTGTGAACGGCCGCAGCCTTCGCAATGGGTGCCTTCCTTGGTGCATTGGTCGATGCAGGGATTGAATTTCATGATGTTGGCTCTGTATTGGATTGAGAAAGTTGATGGACGTAAATAGTCGCGCCGATCACGGCCGCCTGGCCGATCAACAGGTTGACGATGGGCAGGGTCAAGGCCATGCCGGTGACGCCGCCGAAACTGAGCACGCCCCAGCGCGACTGTTGCAGAAACTGTTTTTGTTCGGGAAATGTCCGGCCCCGGCTTTCCAGCGGATAGGCCATGAATTCCATCGCGATGCCCCAGGCGGCGAATAGCGCCCATAATATCGGGGCTATCAGATTGACGACCGGGATTAAAAACAACAGCAGCAACGGCAGGATGCGGATCAATAAATAGCCGATGCGTTTCAATTCACCGACAAACACCTTGTCCCAGGGTTGTTCGGCTATCGGTGTATCCTGGCCGAGAACGATTTGCAGGGCCTTGGCCGACAATTGGCTGTAGTAGGGCGCCGCGATCAGATTGGCGAACAGGGTAAAGGTAAAAAAGCCGATCACCAAAAAGCTGACGAAGAACAGCGGCCACAAGATCCAGTTCAGCCACGACAGCCAGTCCGGAATGAACTGGTGGATCAGCGCCGAAACCGAATGGTAGCCCAACACGAAGGCGCCGGTGTACAGCACGCTATTGATCAGCAATGGAATCAACAGATATTTGCGCAGTTGCGGGTGATTCAGCAGCTTGATGCCTTGCAGCAGACAGCTCAGCGCGAATAAGGGATTGTTGCCACTTTTAAGGTTTAACATGTTTGCAGACTCCTTACGCCGTGTTGGCCGGGATTGATCACCGCGCCGCGCTCGGTGACGATGGCGGTGATCAGTTCCGCCGGGGTGACGTCGAATACAGGGTTCCAGGCACCGACCAGCGAACCGTCTTGCAGATAACAGTCGGCCAGCAGTTCCTTGGGATTACGTTCCTCGATCTCGATGCTGTCGCCGCTTTCCAGGCTGAAATCGAAGGTGGAGGAGGGCGCGGCCACCATCATCTTGACGCCGTGCTGTTTGGCCAATACCGCTAGCGAATAAGTGCCGATCTTGTTGGCGACGTCGCCGTTGGCGGTGATGCGGTCGGCGCCGACCACGATCCAGTCGATTTTACCGGATTTCATCAACCAGGCGGCGGCGGAATCGGCGATCAAGGTGGCCGGGATGCCGTCCTGGGCCAGTTCCCAAACCGTCAAGCGCGCGCCTTGCAGCCAGGGCCGGGTTTCGTCGGCATAGACGTTCTGCAGTTGACCGCGCTTGTGGGCGCTACGAATCACGCCCAGCGCGGTGCCGTAGCCGCCGGTGGCCAGGGCGCCAGCGTTGCAATGGGTCAACACCGCCTTGGCGTCGCCGATGATGTCGGCGCCGCGTTCGCCCATCGCGTGATTGGCGGCGATGTCGTCGCTATGAATTTGTTCGGCCAGTTGGGTCAATGCGGCAATCGGTTCGGCCGGTTGCGTCGCCAGCAGGCCGTGCATTTTGTCCAGCGCCCAGAACAGATTGACTGCGGTCGGCCGGGAGGCCGCCAACTGCTTGATGTCTTGTTCGACAGCGGCTTGCCATTCGCTGTTTGGAAAATGCCGCATGGCCGACAGCACTACGCCGTAAGCTGCGGCGATGCCGATGGCCGGCGCACCGCGCACCCGCATTGAGGCAATGGCTTCGGTCACGCCGGCGGCATCCTGGTATTCGTCATAACGAATTTGTTCCGGCAACAGTCGCTGGTCCAGCACCTTCAGGCTTTGCCCGGTCCATTGCAGCGCTTGTACGGATAATTGTTTAGGTTCGGTCATGGCGTGAAACACTTTAGATAAGGATTGATGGAATTGAGAAGGTATAATCGCGATTTTTTTCGCGGGGAAAAACATGCAGGTTGATCTTCTCATTCAAGCGCGCTGGATTATACCCGTTGAGCCGGAATCCGTAATCCACGAAAACTACAGTCTGGTGGTCGACGACGGCAAAATCGTCGATTTGCTGGATAGCGCCGAGGCCTTGCAAAAATACCAGCCGCGCCAGTTGGAAAGGCTGGATCAGCATGTATTGATACCGGGCCTGATTAACTGTCATACCCATGCCGCAATGTCGTTGTTGTCCGGGATTGCCGACGATTTGCCGCTGATGGACTGGCTGCAAAATCACATCTGGCCGGCCGAGCAAAAATGGGTCAGCGAAGCCTTTGTCCGTGACGGCACCGATCTGGCGATAGCCGAAATGCTGCGCGGCGGCACGACCTGTTTCAACGACATGTATTTCTTCCCGGATATAGCCGCGCAACAGGCGATAGCACATGGCATACGGGCCAACATCGGCTTGATCGTGTTCGATTTCCCGACGGTGTGGGCCGAAAACGCCGATGTCTATCTGGCCAAGGGTTTGGCCTTGCACGAACAATTGCGGCATGAAGGCTTGATTACCACCTCGTTCGCTCCGCATGCGCCCTACACGGTGTCGGATGAACCCTTGCGCAAAATGCTGACGTTCGCCGACGAAATGGATTTGTCGATTCATATGCATGTGCATGAAACCGCGCATGAAGTGCGGGAACAGATGCAAAAAACCGGACAAACGCCGTTGCAGCGTCTGAACGATCTGGGTTTGCTGACGCCTTCATTCATGGCGGTGCACATGACCCAGCTGTCCGCCGAGGAAATTCAATTTTATGCCGGAACCGGCGGCCACATCGTGCATTGTCCCGAATCTAATTTGAAACTGGCTAGCGGTTTTTGTCCGGTAGCCGCCTGTCTGGAAGCCGGTATCAATGTCGCGCTGGGTACCGACGGTGCCGCCAGCAATAACGATCAGGACATGCTGGCGGAAATGCGAGTCGCCGCGCTGCTGGCCAAGGGCGTGTCCGGTAGGGCCGATGCGGTGCCGGCGATGGAGGCTTTGAAAATGGCCACTATCAACGGCGCCAAGGCCTTAGGGCTGGAGGCCGAGATCGGTTCGTTAACGATAGGCAAGGCCGCCGATCTGGTGGCGATCGATTTGAGCGAGGTCGAAACCCAGCCGGTATTCAATCCGCTGGCGCAAGTCGTCTATGCCGCCAGCCGGCATCAGGTCAGCGATGTCTGGGTGGCCGGTAAAAGACTGTTGAACAAACGCCAGTTGACCACGCTGGATCTGAATGAACTGAGGGAAAGGGCCGCAGTTTGGCAGCGGCGATTGCACGAGTGAAGTCGGAGCCGGTCGATATTCGCCGTTCGCTGAGCGGAGTCGAAGCGTTCGGCTCCGCTCAGCGAACGGTAAGGCTTCAACAGCATGGGTCGACGAATCTAGCCGTCAAGCTTGAAGAAACTGCGGATGCGTTCCAGAAAATTGCTCTGATGCTGCGCCATCAAACGGGAGACCGATTCGTTATCCAGTTCCTGCTGCAAATTGTCGATGTTAAGGCGGCGGCTGGCCAATAAATTGCTGATTTCCACCGCGATCTCGGGGCGTTTGTTCAAGACTTTTTCAAACGACTCCTTGTCCAGCCGATAGGCCAATACTTCCGAATTGGCGATCACGGTAGCGCTGCGCGGGTCGCCGGTCATCAAGCCCATCTCGCCCAAGAAGCATCCGCCATGGATGGTATTGATCTTCCGGCGTCCGCCGTCCGGGAGTTCCAGGAATAGGTCGGCCTCGCCGCTGATGATGATATAAAGCCAATGGGCGATCGCGCCCTGGCGCATGATGATGTCGCCTTGCACGAACGGGGTGTAGACCAGTTGTTCGGCGATTTCGGCCAGTTCGTCGTCATGCAGGGTGTTGAATAGTTCCACTTGCTGCAAGGCATCCATGCGTTCCTTGATCCGCTTCAGGCGTTTGTTTTGTTCATAATTGTCATCCTTGTTGGTCAAGTGTATGTGATAGTGCGGATAGGGCAATTGTATGCCGGCACGCTGCAGCGCGGCATAGATTCGGCGGCGGACCACCGAATCCGTGCCGTTATCCAATTCAATATCCTGTAACCAATAAAGCAGCGCGTAACGCGAGGCGCTGGGGCTGAAATCCATCAACACGCAATTAGCCGGGGGGGTGTCGGCGACATTCATGATATTGCCGTTTCGGATCGCGTTTTGGGCGATGTCGATGACCTTGCCGGCAAAATGTTCGTAACCCACTTCAAAATCGATTTTGCGTCGCCATTGCAACGGTTTGCCGCTACGGCGTCCCAGTACCGAAAACTTGCCTTTCATCAATAAGCTGTTGGGGATGATGACGGTTTCCCAGTTGCGGGTTTCTATCGCGGTATAGCGCCAGCGGATATCCGAGACCCGGCCGTTGATGTCGTCGATTTTGACCCAGTCACCCACTTTGATCGAATTATCCAGTTGCAATGCCAAGCCACCCAGCACGTTGCCCAGGGTGTCCTGCATCGAGAACGCCAGTACCGCCGTCATCACCGCCGACGTGGTCACGATGCTGGATAACTCCAGGCCGGCGATGTGCAGATGCATCATCAGCCAGGCGCAATACCCGGCCAGTTCGGCCAGATCTTCGAAAATGCGTATCAGTTTGACGCGGCAGGTCGGTAGGATCAGACGAAACAAGAACATGCCGGTAAGCCGAATGACCGCCAGGCCCCCGGCAAAAAAACTGAATTTGGATAAGCCCGAGGCAAAGGCGCCGCCTCCCAAGGCGGTCAGCATGCCGCTTAATACCAGGCCAACCAGCGTGATCAAGAAAAACAGCGAACTGGTGGCGACCGGCTTCCGGTGCTGGGGACACCAGTACCAGAGCGAGGCCGAACTGGCAATGGCGAGGATCAGCAATAAACCAAACTGGTTTTGTTGCTGGGAGAATATATGTAAGCCGCTCAAAAAATCTTGAAATCCTGGCATTATGTGTCCTTGAGAATATTAAACTATGTAGTGCTTTAAGCAGAATTAGGTTTGACGATAGGTTCGAAAACGACAGCCTTAATATAGAATCGACACGAATATTCGCGGATAATGGCCCAAGCAGGCAGCCGATTAAAGCGATTCGCTTACAACGCCATGTCTGTTGGCAATACTATCCGACCAGGACAAACCGCGCCATGCCGAAATTGAATCGGCTAAAATACGGACTGGTGCGATCAAGTTTATGCCGGGGCTTATTTTAGAATATGACGAACGTGACCGTCTTCACTCAATCTTCGGGAGGCACTAATGAAAGACCACCGGCCTGAATTCGGCGCGCGAGCGGTTGTGTTGAGTGCCTTGGTATTGGGTTTGTGGCTAAGGCAGCCGCCGATCGCAATGGCGGCCGAACTCGCGGCACCGCCGGCGGAGCCCGGCAAGGACGTGGCCGATATGGACATCACCGAACTGGTCAACGTGCCGGTTTCCCCGTTCGAGGTTTCCAGCCAACTCGACAGCGGTTATCATGCCTCCAATTCGGTTTCCGCCTCCCGTTTCGACGCACCGATCCGGGATTTGCCGTACGCGATTCAAGCCTTCACCGAGTCCTTCATCGACGATCAAAAGCCACGGGATATTTTCGACATCGCCCGTTATTCGCCCGGCGTCACCTACCGCAGCAACGACTTCAACGAAGGCAACGCCAATCTGGCGATACGCGGTTTCACGGTCGGCTCGCTGGCCGGCGGCAATATCCAGACCTTGCGCGACGGCGTGCATGGCCCGTCGATTCTGGATTTTACCAATGTCTCGCGGGTCGAAGTCGTCAAGGGGCCGGCCTCGTTTCTCTACGGCCAAGTCGCGCCGGGCGGCATCGTCAACGTCATCACCAAGAACCCGCAACACCAATTCGCCGCCAGCGCCGATGCGCGCTATGGTTCCTACGGCGAATACCGTTTCGATGTCGATGTCACCGGACCGGCCTCGAAAACGCTGTTCTATCGGCTGGCGGCGTCCTACGACCAGGACATGCACTATTGGGACGCTTACGATGCGCATTCCTGGAACATCTCGCCGTCCTTGCTCTGGCAGCCCAACGACCGGCTCAGCGTGTCGTTGAAATACGAAAACTTCGA
Source organism: Methylomonas sp. LL1 (assembly GCF_015711015.1). Taxonomy (NCBI): domain Bacteria; kingdom Pseudomonadati; phylum Pseudomonadota; class Gammaproteobacteria; order Methylococcales; family Methylococcaceae; genus Methylomonas; species Methylomonas sp. LL1. The sequence continues at coordinate 1,691,825 of NZ_CP064653.1, read as the reverse complement.
AAAGATCGAAGAGCCGCAGTTGATGCAGAAGCCCGGTTACAACATCTGGGCGGGTATCGTGCCAAGCGCGTCCGATCCCAATCTGTCCGGCATCGACGTGCCGGACTTGCCGGATAACTGGAACAGCATGGCCCACAGCGATTACCGCCATAGCAACACCCACAATCTGAGCACCTGGATAGACTTCAAGGCCGATGAGCATTGGAATTTGCGTACCGGCTATTCCCATCTGGAATACGACATCGACGCCTTGTTTACCGGCAACCTCGGCATGGCGAACAACGTCACGACCCTGCAGGGCCGCCGGGTTAGGCAGCAGGTTTACAGCAACCGCGACGACACCATAGAACTGCAGGGCGTCGGCAAGTACGATCTGGGTTTCGCCAGCCTGCGCCTGCTGCTGGGCGGGCAATATGTCGACCGCAATTTTCACCGCACGGCCGGCCAGGCACCCAACGATCCGGCTTTAGGCAGCAATCCGATCGGTTCACCTCTGCCGCTGTGGGATTTGAACGACCCCTCGACCTGGGAGCGCAATACCTCGATAGCATTGTCGCAAATGACCGCCGGCCGTTTCGATCAAAACGTCAATGCCATCGACAAGTCGGTGTATGGCGGCTCCACCTTCGGCTTCTTCGACGACCGTTTGCTGGTGTTGACCGGCTGGCGCTGGACCGAGACGGATAGCCAGCTCACCGATGTCTTGAATAACCGGGCGCAACCCCAATCCAGCGTCAGTAAGGTCACGCCGCAATACGGTGTGCTGTATAAGCTGACGCCGGAATGGTCGTTGTTTGGTAGCTATGCCGAATCCTTCGTCCCCGGCACCTTTTTGATCAACAATCTCGACGGTACTGCTTCCATTCCGGAACCGACCGAGGGCAGAGGCTTCGACGTCGGTATCAAGGCCGAACTGTTCGACGGCCGCCTGTCCAGTACCTTGACCTATTTCGACATCCAAAACAAAAACATCGTCAACGATTTAGCCGTGACCGATACCAACGGCGTGACGACGATCTACGGTGTACCCAGCGGAGAACAGCGCTCACTCGGCATTGAATGGGACGCCACCGCCAAACTGACCGACAACTGGCAGCTCTATCTGTCCTACACCTATATGGACGCCAAGATTACCGAGTTCACCGGCCGGGATGACGCCATTCTGGCTCAAGACCCCAACACGTTGGACGCCACGGGGCGTGCTTATTACAAAAATGCGCTGCGTTTTCACAACGCGCCGCTGCAAATGAGCGCGCCGCATCTGGCTAACTTGTGGACGAGTTACGATTTCGAGATCGAGGCCTTGCGCGGCTTGCACATCGGCGGCGGCGTCAACTTCGTCCATGACCAAACCCTGTTGTCCGACAGCCCGGCGTCTTCCCGCCAAACCTATGCACTGCTGAATGCCTTGGTCGGTTATAGCTGGGAGGTGGGTGGGCACGGCATGAGTGTCGATTTGATGGGCAAAAATCTGCTTGATGAGCATTACCGGCCCTCGCAAAGCAGCCGCGGCCGCCCGCGCGAATTTATGCTCAATTTCTCGGTCAGGTTTTGATCCTGGGGCCGTGTTTTGAGCGATAAAATATCAGCCTCCAACGCGAGCCTTTTTCGTCGATCATATGTCACGGGCGTAGCAGGGGCTTTAGCCGCGACGATGTGCTTATTGTCGCGGCTAAAGCCCCTGCTACAGAGTCCATGCCGAAAAGTGGTTGATTACCGAACCCTATGGATTATCGTTCTGCCATCGCTGCTGCTTCTGTCCGGACTTGCCGCCGGCCAGGAGAATCCGGCCAAAATCAAGGCCGCCTTTCTACGCAATTTTGCTCACTATGTCAGCTGGCCATCCAATGCCTTCCTCGATGGCGCATCGCCCTGGCATGTCGGTATTCTGGGGCCGGATCCCTTCGGCGACGTGCTGGATACGACCTTCGAGGGCCGTGCCGAACAGGGACGACCATTTAAGATCTTCCGCGCCGATAGGCTGGAGGAATTGCCGCCGTGCCAGATCGTGTTCGTTGCCTATCAAGACGCCGGCAAACGCCGCGCCGCGCTCGCCGTATTGAAGGATAGACCGGTTCTGACGGTCGGCGACGCGCCGGAATTCCTCGGCGAAGGCGGTGTCATACGGTTTCAGGTCGGAGAGCGGGTGAGTATGAGTGTCAACCTCGATCAGGCCCGGGCCGTCTTGCTGACTATCCAGACCAAAATGCTGGAAGTCGCCAGCGACATTCAGGAAAACGGCGAACTGCGCCGGATGAGATAAGCGATGCCACTCCAACTGAATATACATAAGCGATTGTCGCTGGTGCTGTGGAGCGCGGCCCTGCTGGCATTCGTGCTGGCTGGCGCTGGCTTGGCGCTGTATCAGAGTCTGACGCTGGAGCATCGTGCCCGCCAGATCCTGCAACCCTACGCGCAGTTGGTCTCGGTCGGCACCGACGCGGCCGTGGCTTTCGAAGATCCCGTGCGGGCGCAAGAAGTGCTGGATACGTTGTTGGCCAATCCGCACATTCTGAAGGCGGAAATTTTTTTGGAAGGCGGGCGGGTTTTGGCTAGTTTTAGCCGCTTGTCCGACCATCAGCCCCAGCCCTTGCCGACTGAGCTGGATGGCATCTATCTTGGCCGCGACCAGGTCGAACTGCTGCAGAGCCTGTCGCACGGCGCGCGTCTACGGCTTAGCATGGGACTCGATCAGCTTAATCAGCAAACTCGTCAGGCCTTGTGGCTGTTCGGCGGCGGTGTATTGGTCCTGCTGGTTGCCACGTTGGCCCAGTTGGCGGTGCTGCGCCGTACCCTCGTGCGCCCCATCGCCGCGCTGACCGAAGCCACCGAACGGGTTCGCGGCGGGGCGAATTACCTGCATCGCGTTCCCGCCGCCGGCGACGACGAGGTGGCGCGTCTAGGCCGGAATTTCAATGCGATGATGGACGCGATCCGGGAACGGGAAACCGCTTTACGCCGGCTCAACGTGTTTCAGCGCACGATTCTGGACAATGTGGCCTACGGTATCATTTCCACCACGCCCGATGGCATCATCACCAGCTTCAATCCCGCCGCCGAACGCTTGCTCGGCTACTCGGCCGACGAGATGATAGGCCGGCGGACGCCGGCGCACTGGCACGATCCGGACGAGGTGGCGCGGCACGCGCGGCGATTGTCCGAAGTGCTGAGCGAACCTATTGCGCCGGGATTCGAGGTGTTTACGGCATACCCTAGCCGCAAGCTGCCCGAGGAACGTGAATGGATCTTCATTCGTAAGGACGGAACCCGCGTGCCGGTGTTTTTGTCCGTGACCGCATTACGGAACGAAGACGACCAAATCACCGGTTTTGTCGGCCTGGCTTACGATCTGACCGAACGCAAGCGGGCGGAAGAAGAACTCAGGCGGCACAAGGAGCAATTGGAGGAAACGGTACAACAACGCACGACGGAATTGCGCTTGGCACGCGATGCGGCGGAGGCGGCCAACAAGGCCAAAAGCGTTTTTCTGGCCAATATGAGCCACGAACTGCGCACGCCATTGAACGCTATCCTGGGCTTTTCCGGCATGATGCGGCGCGACCCGCAATTAAGCGAAAGCCAAGCCGAAAACCTCAACATCATCAATCGCAGCGGCGAACATTTGCTGAAACTGATCAACGATGTGCTGGAAATGGCTAAGATCGAGGCCGGCCGCTTGCAACTGGAAATCGCCGCGTTCGATCTTGGCGCCCTGGTGCGCGATGTCAGCGAAATGATGCAAATCCGGGCTCAGGAAAAAGGCTTGTGGTTGTTGGTCGACCAGTCGTCCGAATTTCCTAGCCATATCAAGAGCGACGAAGCCCGCATTCGGCAGATTCTGATCAATCTGATCAACAACGCGGTGAAGTTTACCGAGCAGGGCGGCGTGACTATCCGGCTGGGTGTCAAGCAAAACGCCCGGCAACAGTTGCTGATCGAGGTGGAGGATACCGGCCCCGGCATCGCCCCGGAAAGCCAAGCTCGGCTGTTCGAACCCTTCGTGCAGTTAAACGAGGACACCACCCAGCCCGGTACCGGATTGGGGCTGACCATTACTCGCCAATTCGTCAAGCTGATGGGCGGCGATATCGTAGTCGAAAGCTCGCCGGGCAAGGGCTCGTTGTTTCGGGTCGAACTGCCGGTGGAGTTGGCCGCCACAACCGATATACTCGATTCGCCGGCCGGCCGGTACGCCGATGTGGTGACACTGGCCCCCGGACAACCTCGCTATCGGATTTTGATCGTCGAGGATCAACGCGAAAACCGCTTGCTATTGAGCCGGCTGATGACTGACCTCGGTCTGGAAGTCGGGCTGGCGGAGAATGGCTTGCAGGGGCTGGAGCTGTTCCAAGGTTGGCAACCGGATCTGATCTGGATGGACAGGCAAATGCCGGTGATGGACGGCCTGGAAGCCTGCAAGCGCATCCGCCGGTTAGCGAACGGCCAAACGGTCAAGATCATCGCGGTCACCGCCTCGGCCTTCAAGGAACAACAACGGGAATTGCTGGATGCCGGCATGGACGACGTGGTCCGAAAGCCCTATCGCTTCGACGAAATCTACGACTGTCTGGCCCGGCAATTGAGCCTAAAATATGTGCGGGTATCGCAGCCGCCGACGCAAGAAACTGTGCCGGTGTCGTTGACCGCCGACATGCTGGCGCTATTGCCGGCCGAGTTGCGCGAGGAACTGGAGCGAGCATTGCTTAGCTTGAATAGCGAGCGGATCGCGACCGCCATCCGCCGGGTAGGCGCTATCGATGCGGGATTGGCAACGGCGATGTCACGGTTGGCGGAATATTTCGATTATCCGGCCATTTTGAAATGGTTGGGCGCGGCAAACGGCGGCTAGGCTCTTTGGGCTAATCAGAAACTTTATTGCACTCATCCACCTTACAAAACCGCTCCGTAACCCGCCGCCGGGATATGTTAAAACCGGAGCATGCCCGCCTCCGAACGTGTATGCTCACGGTGTTGTTAATAGGACGTTATTTTCGGATCGATCATGGCATTCAAGCTTGATTTTCAAAATGCGCTGACGGGGCGCCTGGTTGCCGGGGTGGTGCTGATCAACCTGTTGGTGGTTGGCGTGGCCGGGTTTTCGTTGACGCGAAGTTACGAGAATTATCAGCAACGCGCCGAAATCACCACCCAAAATCTGGCCAATGTGATCGCGAAAAATATCGACAGCACGGTAGACAGAGTCGATCTGGGTTTACAAATAGCAGCCGAGGAAATCGAGAGGCACATAGTCAAGGATAGGCCCGACGCCGAAGCGTTGAATACTTTTATGGCGCGATTACAGACACGGCTGCCTTGGGTGATCGGCTTGCGTTCAACCGACGAACAAGGCTGGCTGGTTTACGGCACCGATTTGCCCAAGGATGGCATGCTAACCATGGCGGACCGGCTTTATTTTATCGAGCATCGCGATCATCCGGATTTGGGCTTGTACATCAACAAGCCGGTAATGTCGCGCATCAATAGGACCTGGGTCATCAACTTCGCCCGCCGGCTTAATTATCCCGGTGGCCGCTTTGCCGGCGTGGTGTTCGCCAATATTTCACTGGAGAACTTCGGCAAAATGTTTGCCGGCGTCGACATCGGTAAGTACGGCGCCATCAATCTACGCGACCGGGATTTGCACTTGATCTTGCGCCACCCCTCGCCGGAAGACATCGGCGCCAGCATCGGCCGCAAAGACATATCGCCGGAATTTCAGGCGTTGCTGGACGCGGGCCAAACCTCCGGCACTTTCTATTCGTCGCAAAGCTTCGACCATGTCGCCCGCGTCGTCTCCTATCGCGCAATAAGTCCTCATCCGTTGTTCGTCAGCGTCGGGCTGGCCAAACTCGATTATCTGGCGGCGTGGAAGAACGAGGTTTTGCAGTTGTCGGGACTGGTGTTGTTGTTTATGTTGATTTCCGGGGCCGGGACCGGGTTGATTGCAAGAGCTTGGAAGCGGCAACTGGACGTGATCGAGCATTTGGCCCGCGAGGAGGAAAAATTCCACACCATCGCCGATTATCCCTATGATTGGGAATACTGGGAAGGGCCGGAACACCAGATCCACTATATGTCGCCATCGTGCCGGAGGATAACCGGTTATCCGCAGTCTGCATTCATCGAAAACCCGGACCTGCTGGGTCAAATCGTTCATGCCGAAGATCGGGAGTTGCTGGAACGTCACCCGCACGACCTGAAGCATATTCGGCCCGCCGAAATCGATTTCCGCATCGTCCGCAGCGACGGCGAAATTCGCTGGTTATCGCATTGCTGTCAAGCCGTATTCGGCCAAGATGGCGGTTATATCGGCCACCGGGTTTCCAGCCGCGATATTACCGACCGCCATTTATTCGAAACCGAACTCAACCGGCTGACTCAAGCCGCCGACCAGAATCCGACCGGTATTCTGATTACCGATCCTCAAGGCACGCTGACCTATACCAATTACGCCTACACCCGCATCACCGGCTATGCCTTTGGTGATATGTACGGCAAGCCGCACCGGGAATTGATCGCCAGCGAAATGACCGAACAGGAATTCGATGAATGCCGGAAATTCCTGGCCACGGGAAAAATCTGGAATCGCGTCTTGCGCAACCGCCATAAAAACGGCGAACTGCGCTGGGAGCAACTCATCGGCTCGCCGATCTACGACGCTAGCTTCAATATTTGCAATTATCTTTTTTTGCGCACCGACATCAGCGAACAGAAAGCGACCCAGCAGCAATTGCAATTGCTGACCTTCGCGCTGGATAAAGTCGGGGAAAACATTTTTATGATGGGCGAAAACGACGTCCATTTCTTGTACGCCAATCAGAGCGCCGCGCTGACCTTGGGCTATAGGCGAGAACAACTAACCGGTGGAATGGGGATTTACGATATCGATCCCGGTTGGTCGGCTGAAATGTGGGCCGATTTTTGGCCTCAATTGTGCGAGCGCCGGAGGATACAGTTCGAGTCGATACACCGCAGTCGCGATGGCCGGATGTTCCCGGTAGACATCACCGTCAATTACTTCGAATACGAAGGCAACATATACCATCTGGCCATTTGCCGGGACATCAGCGAACGCAAACGGACCGAAGACGAACTGCGCCGCTTGAATCGGGAACTGCGCGCCATCAGCGACTGTAATCAGGCGCTATTGCGCGCCGACAACGAGCAGAGCCTGCTCGACGATGTTTGCCGTATCATCTGCGAAGAGGCCGGCTATCGGATGGCCTGGGTTGGATACGCCGAACACGACGAGGCCAAAACCGTGCGGCCGGTGGCTTGGGCCGGAGCGGAAGAGGGCTATCTGGCCGGTATCGACATTTCCTGGTCCGCCGACAGCCCGCGCGGCCGCGGCCCGATCGGAACCGCGATCCGTAGCGGCGAAATGTTCTATATCCAGGATATTGCCAGCGACCCGCGCATGGCGCCGTGGCGCGATGCGGCCCTGCGGCGCGGCTATCGTTCCGACATCGCCTTGCCGCTTAGGGACGAAAGCGGCCAGGTATTCGGCGCCCTGATGATTTATGCATCGGAATGCCAGGCCTTTACCCCGGCCGAAATTCGACTGATGGATGAACTGGCCGGCGATTTGGCTTTCGGCATTGGCGTACTGCGCACTCGTCTCGAGCGGATACGGGCCGAGGAACAACTGCGCGAGTCGGAAAACCGCTTGCGTCTGACGCTGGAAACCACCCATATCGGGATTTGGGACTGGGATATACAAAACGATTTATGGTTCGCCTCGCCCACCTATTACACCATGCTCGGCTACCAACCTCATATAGGTTTTGCCGATCGAAATGAGTGGCTGGAGCGCTTGCATCCCGACGACAGAGATCATGTCGGCAACAAAATTCAAGACGTGCTGTCGCGGGATTTCAAGGAATATCGTTACGAGGCGCGGGTGCGCCATGCCGATGGCCATTATCGATGGCAGTATGTGACCGGTTTCGGCATCGAACGGGACTCAAACGGGATCGTAACGCGGATGCTGGGCATCCGGATGGACATTGACGAGCGGAAACAGGCCGAGGAAGCCCTCCGCCGTTACAAGGATCAACTGGAGCTAACGGTGCAACAACGCACGGCCGAGCTGGTGTTGGCGCGCGACGCGGCCGAGGCGGCCAACAAGGCCAAAAGCGTATTCCTGGCCAACATGAGCCATGAACTGCGTACGCCGTTGAACGCCATTCTGGGCTTTTCCGGCCTGATGCGGCGCGATCCTTGCTTGAGTGGCGGCCAAGCCGAAAATCTCGACATCATCAAGCGCAGCGGAGAACACTTACTAAAACTGATCAACGATGTGCTGGAAATGGCCAAGATCGAGGCCGGCCGGTTGCAATTGGAGATTGCCCCGTTCGACCTCGGCGGCCTGGTACGCGACGTCACCGAAATGATGCAAATCCGCGCCCAGGAAAAAGGCTTGCGGCTGCTGCTCGATCAAACCTCCGATTTTCCGCGCTATATCAAGAGTGACGAGGCCCGGATTCGGCAGATTTTGATCAACTTGATCAATAACGCGGTGAAATTTACCGAGCAGGGTGGGGTGACGCTGCGTCTGGGGGCCAGGGAAAACGCCCGGCATCATCTGTTGATCGAGGTCGAGGACTCCGGTCCCGGCATCGCTCCGGAAAACCAAACCCGGTTGTTCGAGCCCTTTGTACAGTTATCCGACGGCGGCGCCCAAAGCGGTACTGGATTGGGGCTGGCCATCACCCGCCAGTTCGTCAAGCTGATGGGCGGCAGCATCCGAGTCGAAAGCGCGCTGGGCAAGGGCTCGTTGTTCCGGGTGGAACTGCCGGTGGAGTTGGCAAGTCCGGCCGAAATTCTGCAACCGGAACCGCATAAACTCAGCGAAGTGGTGGGGCTGGCGCCCGGCCAACCGAGCTACCGAATCCTGATCGTCGAGGACCAACGGGAAAATCAGCTGCTGCTCAGGCGCTTGATGAACGATATTGGGCTGGAGGTCAGGGTGGTGGAGAATGGCCTACAATGCCTGGAACTATTCCCGGACTGGCGTCCCGATCTGATTTGGATGGACAAACAAATGCCGGTGATGGACGGCATCGAAGCCACCAAACGTATTCGAAGTTTACCCCATGGCGAGATGGTCAAAATCGTCGCGGTCACCGCCTCGGCCTTCAAGGAACAGCAGCGGGAAATGCTGGATGCCGGCATGGACGATTTCGTGCGCAAACCTTACCGCTTCGACGAGATTTACGACTGTCTGGCTCGGCAGCTGGGTCTTGAATACCTGTATCATTCGGACAGCCCGGCGGATGAAACGGCGACCGTGACCTTGACCGCCCGGATGTTGGAAGAATTACCCGAAGCTCTGCGCCTGCAACTGCGGGATGCCCTGATCAGCCTGGACAACGAGCAAATCACCCAGGCCATCCGAATGGTTGCCGAAGTGGACGCGATTGTTGGGTTTGCGCTGTCGCGGTTAGCGGACTATTTCGATTACCCGGCTATTTTGAAGCTGCTCGACGAATCAAAAGCGCGCTAAGGATGTGCTCAAAAATAAGTTCCCGAAATGGACTGTGCTGTAGGAGCGGCTTTAGCCGCGATCAGAACCTTGTCGCGGCTAAAGCCGCTCCTATCGCGTGACCGATCCTATTAAGATAACGGGATATTATTTCCAACCAAATCCCGAGGCACTACTTATGGACGTAAACTTATTTCGCGCTAGCAATTTGCGACTGGCTGAACATAGCGGAAACCAACGATGGGCTGCAACTCATAGCTAAGGCTCCGCTTGGGTCAAATCGCGAACACAATATTGGGCATTGGTTATGGGTACTGTCATTTTCATAAATCGTTTAAAGCGATATATCCGGAGAGTATTGCCGTGACAGTGTCCATCATTCTGATTACCTCGCTAGTCTTGCAAGTAGTCGCGGTTTATTTTGCCCTCAGGCTGATAAAAATCACGGGCAAGAGCATGGCTTGGAGCCTGATAGCCATCGCAATTTCGTTGATGGCCTTGCGGCGTGGCGTAAGCCTGATCGCGGTATTTCAAGCGGAATTCGTCAAGCAGCCGGACCTGAATGTGGAACTGATTGCCTTGGCAATTTCGCTGCTGATGGCCGTCGGCATCGAACGCATTACTCCGATCTTCAAGGAAATCAAAACCATAACCAATCGATTGAGGGAAAGCGAAGAACAGTACCGCCAACTCACCCGCTTCCAGCGAACGATCTTGGACAATGCCGCCTACGGCATCATCTCGACGACATCCGACGGCATTGTCACCAGTTTTAATCCCGCCGCCGAACGCTTGCTGGCTTACACATCCGCTGAAGTCATGGGCCAGCAGACGCCGGCGCTCTGGCACGATCCGGAGGAGGTGGCGCGGCACGCAATGCAGTTGTCCAGGGAACTGGGCGAAACAATCTCGCCGGGATTCGATGTATTTGCCGCTCGTCCCCGGCTCGGCCTACCCGAGACCGACGAGTGGACCTTCATACGCAAGGATGCACGGCGCGTGCCGGTGAGTTTATCCGTCACTGCGCTACGGGATGAAAGCGGCCGGATCACGGGATTCGTCGGACTGGCTTATGATCTGACCGAGCGCAGGCAGGCCGAGCAGGAGCGCTTGGCCAATCTGCGGTTTTTTGAAAGCATGGATAGGATTAACCGGGCCATACAGGGAACGAACCAGCTTGAGCGGATGATGAGCGACGTGCTCGATCTCGTGCTGACGATCTTTGATTGTGACCGGGCTTGGCTGATCTATCCTTGCGATCCCGAGGCTGCTTCGTGGTCGGTACCTATGGAACGCACCAAGCCTGAATATCCGGGGGCCAACAGTCAAGGGCTTGAGATGCCGATGAATCCGGAAATCCAAAGTGTGTTACGAATAGAAAGCGAGACCGACGGCCCGGTTGCCTTCGGTCCGGGGGCCAAGTATCCGCTGCCGGAATGGCTAAGGCGGCAATTCGGGGTACAGTCGCAGTTAACCATGACCACTCGCCCCAAAACCGGCAAGCCATGGGCGTTCGGCATGCATCAGTGCTCTCATGCCAGGGTTTGGACACCGGAAGACCAGCGTCTGTTTCAAGAGATCAATTGGCGGCTGGCCGACAGTCTGACTAGCTTGTTGTCTCATCGTGGCTTGCGCGAGAGCGAGGCGAAGTACCGCCAGATCGTGGACACGGCCAGTGAAGGAATCTGGGTGTTCGGGCCGGACGGCGTGACTAACTTTGTCAATGCCAGAATGGCTGAAATGCTTGGCTATTCGGGCGAAGAGATGATCGGACGACCCATGAGCGACTTCATGTTCGATGAAGATTTGCCTGATCATTTTAACAAAATGAACAATCGTCGCCAGGGACTGACCGAGCATTACGAACGCCGATTCCGTTGCAAGGGCGGACAGGCAGTGTGGGCTCTCGCTTCCGCCACGCCGATCGTCGATGGCGAGCAGCATTACCGGGGCTCCTTTGGCATGTTTACCGATATTACCCAGCGCAAACAGGCGGAAGATGAACTCCAATGCCACAAGGAGCAACTGGAGAAAACCATACGGCAACGCACGGCGGAACTGTTGTTGGCCCGCGACGCGGCCGAAGCCGCCAACCAAGCCAAAAGCGTGTTTCTGGCCAACATGAGCCACGAACTGCGTACCCCGCTTAACGCCATTCTAGGGTTCTCCAGCATGATGCGCCGAGACCCTCGGCTAAGTCCGTACCAATCCGAAAATCTCGACATCATCAACCGTAGCGGCGAGCATTTGCTGACCCTGATCAACGATGTGTTGGAAATGGCTAAAATCGAGGCGGGCCGCCTGCAATTGGAAATTGCCCCGTTTGACTTGGGGGGCATGGTGTGCGATGTCACCGAAATGATGCAAATCCGCGCCCAGGAAAAAGGCTTGCGGTTGCTGCTGGACCAGTCGTCCGAGTTCCCCCGTTGCATCAAGAGCGACGAGGCTCGCATTCGGCAGATATTGATAAATCTGATCAACAACGCGGTGAAATTTACCGAGCAGGGCGGCGTGACGTTGCGTTTGGCGGTCGGGGATAACGCCCGGCATCATTTATTGATCGAAGTGGAGGATTCGGGTTCCGGCATCGCCCCGGAAGACCAAGATCGTCTATTCGAGCCTTTCGTGCAGCTATCCGAAGGCACCGCCCAGCGCGGCACCGGACTGGGTCTGGCTATCAGCCGCCAATTCGTCAAGCTGATGGGCGGTAGCATCCGGGTCGAAAGCACGCTGGGCAAGGGTTCGTCGTTTCGGGTTGAACTACCGGTGGAATTGGCGAGTCCCACCGAAATTCTTGGGCAGGAAAGCCCCAAATCCGGGGAGGTGGCGGGACTGGCTCCTGGACAGCCGCATTACCGAATCCTGATCGTCGAGGATCAGTATGAAAACCAATTGCTGCTCAGGCGCTTGATGAGCGACATCGGCATGGAGGTGAAAGTGGCGGAGAACGGCCAGCAAGGTCTGGAGTTGTTCCAAGATTGGCACCCCGATCTGATCTGGATGGACAGGCGCATGCCGGTTATGGACGGCGTCGAAGCGACTCAACGCATTCGTCAATTAGCGGATGGTCAAGCGGTCAAGATCGTCGCGGTCACCGCCTCGGCCTTCAAGGAACAGCAGCGGGAAATGCTGGATGCCGGCATGGACGATTTCGTGCGCAAGCCCTACCGCTTCGACGAGATTTACGATTGCCTGGCTCGGCAACTGGGTCTTGAATATCTTTATTATTCGGACAGCCCGGCGGATGACACGGCGTCCTTGACCTTGACCGCCCGGATGTTGGAAGAATTACCCGAAGCTCTGCGCCTGCAACTGCGGGATGCCCTGATCAGCCTGGACAACGAGCAAATCACCCAGGCCATCCGAATGGTTGCCGAAGTGGACGCGATTGTTGGGCTTGCGCTGTCGCGGTTGGCGGACTATTTCGATTACCCGGCTATTTTGAAGTTGTTGGACCAAGCGGATCGAGCAGGGGCCGTGTAAATGTTTATGTTTGACCACCGTTCGGCCAGCGAGAGGCAGACTATATATGCGGATAACGCCCCCCTGCTTATACAAGCAAATAAATGCCCTATAATTTCATGTAATAATGAGCTTGTTCGTTTGGAGCGATCTTTCTTCATCAATGCTAGAACATCCTCTAAACTCAATTAACTCGATGATCTAAACAGTCCCAATGGATTTGCGGCCAATGGCAAAACAGCGGATATCGGCTTACTGATTCAATTAAAGCTTACTAACATGCATCCTCGCCCATCCATGCCACTCAGCAGTAAAATCGTCCTATCGGTGGGCATATTGGGCGTGGTGATTGGCACGCTAGGCATTCGCCTCTCACCCGGCTTATCTTGGATCCGCTTTTTCGATAATCTGCATTGGACTTCGGGCACCGCCGCGGCCGCGATTTTGGCCTGGTTGAGCTTGAGACGGGCCGCGCCAGCCGATGCAAAAAGCTTGTTCTGGTTTGCGCTCGGCCTCAGCGGCTATGCCGTCGGCCAAATCCTGTGGGATATTCAGACGGCGACGGCTTACGCGAACTTTCCCGCTCCGTCGGATTTGTTTTATCTGTGGCTAGGACCCTGCATCGCTATCGGTTTGTTGTTGGAAATCCGCAATCACACCGTCCCGTCCGAACGCAAGACCATCTGGCTGGATGCCTTAACCCTGACGGTGGCGATGCTGACGCTGATTCTGGCGCTGTATCTGCCCAAACGCGGCGAAACCGAGGTATTGCCGCTGCTGATCCTAATTGCCTATCCGGCCACCCTGTTTGGTGCCACCAGCCTGGCGCTGACCATGATTCCGGCGCTACGCCAGCGGCTAAGATCCAGCCTGTCGTTGTTTTTGGCCGGATTGGTCACCACCGGGCTCAGTTGGATGGAATGGAATTTCATGGCCTTGGACGGCACCGCTATCGACGGTGCCTGGTTCAATATTTCGTTTTCGGTGGCGGTATTGCTGATCGGTTTTAGCCTGACCCGCTGGGAAATCGAGAAAAATACTGATCCGGACTGGGATAGGCTGTGCGAAGGCGTGTTGCGGCTTTTCCCGTTGTTGACCGTGGTGATGGCCTCGCTGGCCGTGGTATTTTCGCACACGCTGAACAACTTGCCCTTTATCGTGCAGACTGCGGCCAACATTGGCTCGGCGGTTGTGATAGTGCTGGCCATGTTCCGGCAAGGCGCATTGCTGAAGGAGCGCGATGCCTTGCTGTTGGCGCAAGCGGCGCTAATGGCCAGCCGGCGGGAGTTGGCACTCGAGCGTGGCCAACTGAAATCGCTGGTTTGCGCCATTCCGGATCTGGTTTGGCTGAAGGATCCGGACGGAATTTATCTGAGTTGCAATCCGCGCTTCGAACAGTTTTTTGGCGCCGGCGAAAGCCGGATTATCGGCAAGACCGACTATGATTTTGTCGACCGCGAATTGGCCGATTTTTTTCGGCAACATGATCAAAAGGCGATGGAAGCCGGCGGGCCTTGCAGCAACGAGGAATGGCTGACCTTCGCCAACGGCGGCTACCGGGGGCTGTTCGAAACCATTAAGACGCCGATGCGCGACGAATCCGGCCGTTTGATCGGCGTGTTGGGCGTCGCCAGAGACATTACCGAGCGCAAGCGGCTCGAAGAAGAGCTGAAGCTGGCTGGCGAGGTTTACCAGTCCAGCAGCGAAGCCATCATGGTGACCGATGAAGGGAACCACATCATTGCGGTCAACCCGGCTTTTAGCGCGATAACGGGCTATTCCGCCGGGGAAGCGCTAGGCCAGTCGCCCCGGTTGTTGAAATCAGGCCGCCACGATGCCGACTTTTACCGCAAGCTATGGTCAAGCTTGCTGAACCAGGGCCGATGGCGCGGCGAACTGTGGAACCGCAGAAAAAACGGTGAAGTCTATCCGGAATGGATTTCCATCGGCGTTATTCGTAATGCTGACGGCTCGATACACCGCTATTTGTCGCTATTTACCGACATTACCGAGCGCAAGCAGGCGGAAGAAGAATTGCGCCACTACAAGGATCATCTGGAGGAAACAGTACTGCAGCGGACCGAGGAACTGCGGCTGGCCAGGGATGCGGCGGAAGCCGCTAACAAGGCCAAAAGCGTATTCCTGGCCAACATGAGCCACGAATTGCGCACGCCGCTGAACGCCATTTTAGGCTTTTCCAGCATGATGCGCCGCGATTTGGGGTTGTCCGACAGCCAAATCGAAAACCTCGACATCATCAATCGTAGCGGCGAGCATCTGCTGCGGCTGATCAACGACGTGCTGGAAATGGCCAAAATAGAAGCCGATCGCTTGCAATTGGAACTCGCCCCGTTCGATCTCGGTTCGATGGTGCGCGATGTCACCGAAATGATGCAAATCCGCGCCCAGGAAAAAGGTTTGCGGCTGTTGCTCGATCAAACCTCCGAATTCCCCCGTTATATCAAGAGCGACGAGGCCCGGATCAGGCAAATTCTGATCAACCTGATCAATAATGCGGTCAAATTTACCGAACAGGGCAGCGTGACTGTGCGCCTGGGGGTGAAGAACAATGCCAGGCATCATCTGCTGATCGAGATCCAGGATTCCGGTTCCGGCATCGCGCCGGAAGATCAAGACCGTATGTTCGAACCCTTCGTGCGGCTATCCGAGAGTGCTCCCCAGCCGGGCACCGGCCTGGGCCTAACCATAACCCGCCAGTTTGTCAAACTGATGGGCGGCTGCATCCGGCTCGAAAGCATACCTGGCAAGGGCTCGCTGTTTCGGGTCGAACTGCCGGTGGAGTTGGCGAACATGGACGATATGCTGAAACCGGAACTCTATAAACTGGGTGAAGTCGTGGGGCTGGCGCCCGGTCAACCCCGTTACAAGATTTTGATTGTCGAGGATCAACGCGAAAACCAGTTGCTGCTGAGCCGGTTGATGGCCGGACTCGGTTTGGAGGTTATGTTGGCGGAGAACGGCAAGCAGGGCGTGGAACTGTTCCAGAGTTGGCGGCCCGATCTGATCTGGATGGACAGGCAAATGCCGGTGATGGACGGTATCGAAGCGACGCGACGCATCCGCCGCATGCCGAACGGCGAGGCGGTCAAGATCGTCGCGGTCACCGCTTCGGCCTTCAAGGAAGAGCAGCGGGAAATACTGGATGCCGGCATGGACGATTTCGTGCGCAAGCCCTATCGCTTCGACGAAATCTACGACTGTCTGGCCCGGCAACTGGACATCACCTATATTTATTCATCGCAGACTTTGTCGGACGAGCCCAACAACGTGACGCTGACCGCCGGTATGTTGGCAATTTTGCCGGCCGAGTTGCGTGAGGAGCTGAGGCAGGCGTTGATCAATTTGAACAGCGAACGCATTGCGGAAATCATCCGGCGGATAGGCGGCATCGATGCAAACTTGGCGCTGGCAATGTCTAGGCTGGCGGAATATTTCGATTACCCCACCATTTTGAAGTTGTTGGATGAAGCCAAACACAACTAATTTGTGTTGCTTCAAACCTAATTCCTACAGACCGGCTTTTTAGACTTGTTTGCAACTTTCACTCTCGGCTGTTTGGCCATGGCAGTTCGCCGACTTTAGAGAATGATCTATTCTTGCAGCGAGGAAATTGGATAAAACGGCGCAAGAGTCCGATAGTGGCGTTCGTTGAGGGAACTCTCGCCGCCCAACGTATCCTTTTCCGGGCTCGGCTCGGAGCCGGCGACATCAACAAAGGAGAGATGCCATGATGATGGATAAGGTGGTTTTTGACAATGATTGTAGCCAGTGTCGTCGATGCCGAATATGGGGTTCGCTCAGCCAACGGCAAATGGCTTGGATTAGCTGCGGTTATTGCCATAAGTCACCCAGCAACTCGAGTCGGCCGTTGCGGCCGTCGGCCTTGGTCCGCTATCTGCTTATTGCCGCGCTATGCTGGCATCATCCGTCCGTGACACGAGCGTCGGAGGGCGGTGGAACCAGTTATTTGCCCGGCTTTTACGGCGATTTCGGCATGGCTTATATCACCGAGCCCGGCACATACTTCAATAACTTGTTCGGTTATTACACTACTCAGGATAGCCAATACGACTATTCGATCGCGTTCGACATGCCGTCGATTCTGCATGTCAGTGACTTGCAAATACTGGGTGGCGCATTTACCGTCGGCATGTATCCGATGTTGTTACGCAGCGAGTATAGTGTTCCATCATCGGATATCGATACCCGTCGTGGCGGTTTCGGCGATTTTTATGTGGTTCCCGGCGGCATTAGCTGGCAATGGGATAATTTTTATCTGTTCGTTTACGAAGGGGTGAATATGCCTACCGGCTCTTACCGCCAAGATCGCAGCCTGAATGCCGGACGTAATTACTGGTCCCTGGACAATAACGCTTCCCTTACCTGGATGTCGGGCGACGGCCGCTTCGAACTGTCGATGAACATCGGTTATATGCTCAACAGCGAAAACCCGGCCACCGATTACCGAACCGGCGACGAGTTTCATCTGGATTATCTGCTAGGCTACTACCCGATAGCCAATTTCGGCATCGGCATTAACGGCTCCGTATACCGGCAAGTGACCGCCGACAGCGGTTCCGGCGCGGCCGGCGCCACGTTGCTGTCCGAAGCCAATACTATCGGCCCGGCCTTGTATTTCAACCAAAAACTGGGCGGACAGGAAATCATGTGGTCGGCCAAATGGCTGCACGAGTTCGACGCCAATAGTTACACGGCCGGCGACTATGTGATGCTGCATACGTTTTTCAAGTTTTAATCCGATGATGTTAAGCTAAATTTAATGGCAATAAATTTCCCCTGTCTCAAAAAATTGTCGTTAACTGAGCGCCAAGCAAAACTGTCGCTGACTGAGCGCCAAGGAAAGCCGGCGCTGACTGAGCGGAGTCGAAGTCCACTACGCTTCGACTGCTTCGACTTTGCTCGGCACAAGTCCGCTCAGCGACCGGTATATTTGGCAGCGGCAATGGGGGCATGTTTTCTCAAAAATAGCTTAAAGGCGCCACGGACTCACGAAAATTATCATGAATAACAACGGCAACATTCTGGTGGTAGACGATACCTTGGCTTCTCTGAAGCTGCTGTCCGACATGCTCAAGTCGGAAGGTTTCGAGGTGCGTTCTTCCATCAGCGGCGAGTTGGCCGTTGATTCCGCTATCGGCAATCCGCCCGATCTGGTATTGCTGGACATATTCATGCCGGGGATAGATGGTTTTGAGGTTTGCCGCAGGCTCAAGGCCCACCCTAAAACCCGCAATGTGCCGGTCATTTTTGTCAGCGCCCTGTCGGATACGCCGGAAAAGGTGCAAGGCTTCAGCTTGGGGGCGGTGGATTTTGTCACGAAACCGTATCAGCGCGAGGAGTTGCTGGCGCGGGTGCGCACGCATTTGGAAATCGACCGTCTGCGCAACCATCTGGAAGAGATGGTGGAAGAACGTAGCGGCATGCTGAGGGAAAGCGAGAAAAAACTGCGGGAGAGCCTGGCCGATACCCTGTTGGTGAATGCTCAATTGCGTACGCTGGTGCAGACCATTCCGGATCTGGTCTGGTTAAAGGATCCGGAGGGCGTCTATCTGGCCTGTAATCTACAGTTCGAACGCTTTTATGGCGCCAGCGAGGCGGAAATCGTCGGCAAGACCGACCTTGATTTCATCGGCAGGGCACAGGCCGACTTGTTTTGCCGGAACGACCGTACTGCGACGGAAGCCGGCAAGGTCCGCGCCAACGAGG
This sequence comes from Methylomonas sp. LL1, assembly GCF_015711015.1. NCBI lineage: Bacteria > Pseudomonadati > Pseudomonadota > Gammaproteobacteria > Methylococcales > Methylococcaceae > Methylomonas > Methylomonas sp. LL1. Next base: position 1,673,131 of record NZ_CP064653.1, on the reverse strand, counting down.
AATGGCTGACCTTCGCCGACAACGGTTATCACGGCTTATTCGAGACCCTGAAAACGCCGATGCTGGATAGTGCCGGAAATTTGGTCGGCATTCTGGGCATTGCCCGCGACATTAGCGAACGCAAGCTGGCGGAAGCAAAAATCGAGCGGCAAATGCATCTGTATGCCGCGCTGAGCGAGTGTAACAAGGCCATAGTCCATTGCACCAACCAGGATGAATTGTTCCTGCAAATCTGCCGCGCGGCCGTCCGCTTGGGCGGCATGAAGACCGCCTGGGTCGGCCTTACCGATTTTGACCAGGCTAGGGTATTGTCGGTTGCCTGCCATGGCGAAGGCGCCGAGGATTTGCAAAATATCGAGTTTTCATGGGCCGCCGGTAGTCCCTATGAGCAAAGCCCCACCAGCATTGCCATTCGCACGGCACAACCCTGCTGGAGCCGGGTTCAATGCATGACCCCATGGCCGAGGCCTGGCATAAACGCGAGGACCGGGCGGCTTGGGTAGCGGCGGGTTCGCTGCCGTTGCGTCAAAACGGGGAGGTGGTCGGTGCCTTTACCCTGTATTCGGGCGAGGAAAATGCCTTTGACGCCGCCGCGCGCGATCTGCTGTCCGAAATGTCGATGGATATCAGCTTCGCGCTCGATAACTTTAGCCGGGAGGCCGCCCGCAAGCAGGCCGAGGACGAGGTCGAGCGCCTGGCCTTTTACGATCCGCTCACCGGCTTGCCCAACCGCCGTCTGCTGCACGACCGTTTGCAGCAGGCTATCGCGGTCAATGCTCGTCACGCTAATCACGGCGCGGTTTTGTTTATCGACTTGGATAATTTTAAAACACTGAACGATACCAAGGGCCATAACATCGGCGACCTGCTGCTGATCGAGGTGGCCAAGCAATTGCAAGACTGCGTGCGTGAAGGGGATACCGCGGCAAGGCTGGGCGGCGATGAATTCGTCGTGATCCTGAATGGACTGAGTAAAGCCCCTTCGCAAGCCGCCGCCCAATCCGAAGTGATCGGCAATAAGATACTGGCCGCCATTGCCCGGCCTTATCTCCTGCAAGGTTACGAACACCATTGTTCCGCCAGCATGGGCGTCAGCTTGTTTCGCAACCAGGACAGCACCGTCGACGAACTGATCAAATACACCGACACCGCGATGTATCAGGCCAAGCGCGCCGGCCGCAATGCGCTGTGTTTTTATGACCCGGCCATGCAGGCGGTGCTGGAAGTTCGCACGGCCTTGGAATCCGATCTGCGCCGAGCGCTGGCCGAAAACCAATTCACGCTCTATTACCAGATGCAGGTTGATCTCGCCGGCAACATCGTGGGTGCCGAGGTCCTGATACGTTGGCTACATCCGCAACGCGGACTGGTTTCGCCGGCGGAGTTCATCCCGCTGGCCGAGGATCGGGCCTGATATTGCCGATAGGTAAATGGGTGCTGGAAACGGCTTGCGCTCAGCTCAAGGCCTGGGAATCCGATCCCGACACACAAATGCTGCAGCTTGCCGTCAATGTCAGCGCATCCCAGTTTCATCAGCCCGACTTCGTCGAGTTGGTGCGTCAAACCCTAGGCAGTCATGGGCTCAACCCCGACCGGCTCAAGCTCGAAATTACCGAGAGCCTGGTGCTCGACAATATCGATGACGCCATCGTTAAGATGCAGAAACTCAGGGAAATCGGCGTACGTTTCTCCTTGGACGACTTCGGTACCGGCTATTCGTCGCTTTATTATCTGACCAAGCTGCCTATCGACCAGTTAAAAATCGATCAGTCCTTCGTGCGCAACATCGGCCTGAAGCAAAGCGATGCGGTCATCGTGCAAACCATCATCGGCATGGCCAATAACCTGGGAATAGAAAGCATTGCCGAAGGGGTGGAGACCGAAGAGCAACGGAGATTTCTGGAACGGCAGGGCTGTAATCTATGTCAAGGCTATTTGTTCAGCAGACCGGTACCGTTGCCGGAGTTTGAGATTCAGTTGAAGCGAGTCGGCTAAACGCGGCCAAATTATCCTTGGCCCGCGCATAACCGGGATAAACCGCGGCAATATACTCGGATGACAAAGAAGCTTTATCCACCAATATCGAGGGATTTAGACTCCATTTTTACAGCGGATGATGCCGCGATGCTGTAACCGCTCCCATATTCTCTGTAGAATCGTCATGAAGGATGGGAGTTCTTAACGCTCCGATCCGGACGCCGCGCGGGAATTCCTTCACATATCGATGGGGAGATAAGGCGATTTATGGCAATAAATGTACCCAATCCAAGCAATTTACCGTTGACTGAGCGGAGTCGAAGTCAACCGTTCGCTTCGGCTACTTCGGCTTTGCTCAGCACAAGTCCGCTCAGCGAACGACACATTTTTGACATTGGCAATGGGTATAAACTTTCTCAAAAATCACCTAGAGTCTCAAGCATGATGGCCCGGCGATGAACGATACTCGCAACAGCAGGTACGCCAACCCAAATAACGCCATGCTGATTGTCGTGATTTATGCCGTTTTTGCCGCATTGTGGATACTGCTTTCCGACACCGCATTAAAAGCATTGATCCGGGACGCCGAACAGTTTGCCGTCGTCGGCATGATCAAGGGATGGTTGTTTGTGGTGGTCACATCGTTACTGTTGTATGGCTTGCTCGGGCGATTCGATACTCGACCGGCAAAATCCGCTACCGGCACTGGTCTGCCTTTTTCCCGTTCCCGCCACTGGCTGCCTTTTGTTCTGCTGTCGATCTGTATCGTCGGCGCCACTATCGGAGGCGTTGCTTACCGTTGGCAACAGGATCGGCGGGATGAGTTTGCACGCCTGCAAGCCATTGCCGAACTCAAGACCAGCCAAATCAGCGATTGGCTTTCGGCGCGGCAGGGTAACGCCAAATCTATCCATGGGAATGCCTATTTTGCCGATTTGTTCCGGCGATGGCTCGATAGTGGTGATACCGCCGCATCGGCACATTTACAGGTATGGATCAGTCACTTAGTTAAGTCCATGGACTTTTCCTCGGTCATATTGTTTGACCGGCGGGGCCACAAGCTATGGTCCGCGCCGGGCATCGATCGCGAAGTACCGCCTTTACAGAAAACGGCCGTTCAGATCGCCGCCCGCGACGGCGGCATTCAGCGTATTGGTCCCTATCGGGACAGCGATGGTCATATTCATCTGGATTTTGTCGTGCCGATTGCGGTCGGTAGTGGGGCGGCGACGGCCGTGCTACATACCGAACTAGGAGGCTGGCTTTATCCGAACCTGCGGAAATGGCCCGGCCCCAGTACCAGCGGCGAAGTCCTGCTGTTCCGCCGCGAAGGGGACAATGTACTGTATCTTAACCCATTACGTCATCATTCGGACTCCGCGCTCAAACTGAGCCTGCCGGTCTCAAACAGCCAACTGATGGAGTCTCGGGTGGTACGAGGGGTCACTCGCCTGGGCGAACAGCTGTATGGTGTCGATTACCGTGGCGTAGCCTCGGTCGGTGTAAGCTATGCCATCCCCGGTACCGACTGGTTTTTGATTGCCAAAAGCGATAGCACCGAGTTTTTCCAGGCAGCGGTCAATGAGTCGGTCGTGATTGTGCTGATTAGCCTGTTGGTGTTGGCGGTCGCCGGCACGCTACTCGTCTTGCAGCAGCAACAAGCGCAATCGGCGTTGGCCGATGAACTGCATCGGACCGAACAGGCGGTGCAATTGCAGGCGGAGGTGCTTGCCAAAATTACGGAAGGCGTCAATGTTGTTGCCGGCGATGGGCGGATTTTGTATGTCAATCCCGCTTTCGAAACGACGTTCGGCTATCAACCCGGTGAATTGATTGGTTGCGATGTGGCCATTCTCAATGCATTGACATCGGAGTGTACACCCGAGGCAGCCGCCAGTAAGATCATCGAACAACTCCGCACGACCGGAAATTGGCAAGGCGAGGTATTGAACCGCCGCAAGGACGGCAGCCTATTCTGGACTTATGCTATCGTGTCCAGCCATCTAATGCCGATCTGGGGTAACGTCTGGTTGGCGGTGCAACACGACATCACCGCTCGCAAGACGGCCGAAATTGCCCTGAACTCCCGAAATGCGATGTTGGAGCGTTTCAACCGTGCAGCCATGGGTCGCGAATTGGACATGGTGGCGTTAAAAGGGCAAATCAACGCACTGGCTTGCGAACTCGACCGCGATCCACCTCATACCATAAGTGCTCTCGACTCCATGGTTGAACTTTCGGAACCATGGCAACCGGAAAATCAACAGCAGGCGCAACTTGCGATGTTAAATCTGCTGGAGGACGCCCAGGCCGCGCGCGACGAAGCCAAGGCGATAGCGGCGGCTTTACACGAAAGCGAACAGCGGCTGATCTTGGCACAGGAAAGCGCCCATGTCGGCATTTGGGAATGGGACCAACGTAACGGCTCGATTTACTGGTCGGCGGAATACGAACGGCTCTACGGCGTGCCTCCCGGCAGTCCACGTAGCGACGAGGATTGGCGTTCACGGGTATATGCCGACGACCTGGCGCTGATCGATGCCGTATGGGAAAGGCATATCAATCAGGGCGCTCCCTTCGAAGTCGAGTTTCGTATCCGCCGTGAAGATAGCGGCGAGATGCGTTGGATGTATGCCAAAGGTAGTGCCAGGCGTGATGAGAACGGCAAGGTCGCCATCCTGTCCGGCATCAACATCGATATCACCGATCGAAAAAAGGCGGAAGAGGCTCTGGTGGAAAGTGAACAACGCTATCGCAGCCTGACCAGCAATCTACCTGGCACCGTCTATCGTTGCGATGTCAAGGCGCCGTGGCGGGTATCCATGCTTTCCGCCGGTGTGACGCTTTTGACGGGACACGATGCAACGGAATTTCTCTTGGGAGACTCCCCCTTGACTTGGGCCGATTTGATCGTTGCGGACGATCTTGCCAGCGTGGAACGGACAGTGGATGCCGCGATAAACAGCGCGCAACCTTACCGCATCGTCTATCGTATTCGGTGCGCCAAGGGTGATATTCGCTGGGTTCTCGAACATGGGCGGGCGGTCTACGATGCGAAGAATAATGCCGCATTCCTCGACGGCGTCATCATCGACATAACGTCCCAGAAACAGGCCGAAGAACAACTACGTTACCGCAACGCCGAACTCGAGCGCTTCAATCGCGTCACCCTGGGCCGCGAAATGGACATCATCGAGATGAAGAAGCGGATCAACGCGTTGTCCGAAGAACTCGGACGCGAACCACCGTATAACTTGGTTTTTTTGAACGGCAATGGGGCAGGGGAGCCATGACATGAATCCGCGCCTCCGCCAGCTGTTGGCTATCCCGATGCCGTTCGGCGCTTGCGCGAGGCTTGTCTTTTGTCGATGAACCGAGTCACTAGCTGGATAGGCTCCGTGAGGCCGTCGTTATCGCTAGGCAACCGCCTGGTGCTTTATCTGTTAGCCGTGGCTCTGCCCTTCATAATGCTTGCGATACGGTTTCAGTTGAGTGTCGGTTTCGGCCAGCGGCCGCTGTTGATTTTGTTTATGCCGGTGCTGATCGTTGTCGCCATGTTTGGAGGGTTGGGGCCGGGACTTATCGCAACCGCTAGCGCCGGCTTGGCTACGGGATATTTCCTGATCCCTCCGTTCGGCCAATTCTCGATTGCCGAAAACCATGATTTGTTCCAGTGGGGCATGCTGATGCTCAGTGGCGTACTGATCAGCGTGCTTGCCGAGGCGCATCGCCGCGCCCGTCAATACGAGTTCGAACGCCGTAGCGAACTGGAACAGGCTCACGGACATCTACGGGAGAATGAAACCCGTCTCCACTCCATCTTCAACAGTATTCTCGACGCCACGATACTCACCGACACCGATCGCCGCATTAAGCAGGTGAACCCGGCTTTCACGCGTATGTTCGGCTACACACCGGAAGAGGCCGTCGGCCGTGGCGCCGACTTTATTTACGCCGATCCGGCCGATTTCGTTGAACAGGGCCACCAGCGATATCGGCTTGATCCGGGAGGTGAAACGGCTCTGATCCAAATATGCTATCGGCGCAAGGATGGGAGTTTATTCCTAGCCGAAACCAGCGGAGCGCGGATTTTGGCGCCCGACGGCAGCGTGATGGGTTTTATAAGCGTGCATCGTGATATTACCGAACGCAAGCGAGCCGAGCAGGCGCTGGCCGAAGCCCAAGCCGCCGCTCTGCGGCAGCAGAAAGCGGCGCGACTTGCCGCGCTGAATCGGATGGAAGAGGCCGATGCAGTCCGCCGAGAGGCGGAAGCCAGCAAGGCGCAACTGGAAGCGGCAATGGCGGCGATGTCCGACGCTGTTTTTATTTCCGACCGCGACGGGCGCTTCATCCATCTCAACGACGCATTTGCCGCTTACCACCGCTTCAAGAACAAGGCCGAATGTAGCAAGATAATCACTGAGTATCCGGATATTCTGGAGGTCTATCTACCCGACGGCGAACCGGCGCCTATCGAACAATGGGCGGTGTCTCGAGCCTTGCGTGGCGAGACAGCCGTCGATCAGGAATATAGCCTGCGGCGTAAGGACAGCGGCGAAACCTGGATAGGCTGCTACAACCTGGCGCCAATTCGCGATAAGGACGGAAATATCGTCGGCTCGGTCGTCACCGCCCGCGACATCACCGAACGCAAAACGGTGGAAAGAGAGTTGCACGATGCTCTCGAAGAGCAACGTATGGCGCGCCTAGCCTCGCTGTCCTTGATGGAGGATGCCATGGATGCAAAACAGGCGGTGGAACAAGCGGCTCAAGAGCTGCGCCAGTTGTCGATGGCGGTGGAACAAAGCCCGGAGAGCATCGTCATCACCGATGTCGACGCAAATATCGTTTATGTCAACCATAGTTTTTTACGCCAGACCGGGTACGCCCGCGACGAGGTGATGGGCCGAAATCCGCGCCTGTTGCAATCGGGCGGGACCTCACGGGAAACCTTTGTCAAATTATGGAAGGAGCTCGGCCAAGGCAGTTCATGGAAGGGTGAGTTTCATAATCGGCGCAAGGATGGTAGCGAGTACGTCAATTTTACCCTCATCGCGCCTATCCGCCAGTCCGACGGGACCATTACCCACTATGTCGGGATACAGGAAGACATTACCGAGAAAAAACGCATCGCCGAAGAGCTGGACCAACATCGGCATCATCTCGAGCAATTGGTGTCGGAACGAACTCATCAACTCGAAGTAGCCAAGATTGCGGCCGAAGCAGCCAACGTAGCCAAGAGTTTCTTTCTCGCCAACATGAGCCACGAGATTCGTACGCCGATGAACGCCATCCTGGGCCTGACTCATCTGCTGCGTCGCGAAGGTGTTACGCCACATCAAGACGAACGCTTGTCCAAAATCGAAGGAGCCAGCCAACATTTGCTGTCCATCATCAACGATGTTCTCGACCTATCGAAAATCGAAGCTGGACGCATCCAGTTGGAGAATCGTGATTTTCATTTATTCGATATTCTTGACCATGTACGTTCGTTAATCGCCGGCCAGGCGGCGGCCAAGGGTTTGATCATTGACGTCGATTCCGATGCGGTTCCGATCTGGCTACGTGGCGATCCGACCCGATTGCGTCAAGCCGTGCTCAACTACGCCAGCAACGCTGTTAAATTCACCGAGCGAGGCCGGGTTGTATTGCGGGCCAAATTACTCGAAGACGATGGCGACCGGCTACTATTACGTTTCGAAGTCGAAGACACCGGTATTGGTATTCCCCCCGAAAAACGGCTCCGATTATTCCAGGTTTTCGAACAAGCCGATGCATCCACCACCCGCAAATATGGCGGCACGGGATTGGGATTGGCGATTACCCGGCATCTGGCTCAATTGATGGGTGGTGAAACCGGGGTGGAGAGCACGGTGGGGGTGGGTAGTCTTTTCTGGCTGACGGTCCGCGTCGAGCATGGCCATGGCGTCATGGTTCCGTCGGCCGGCCAAACATTCAAGGATGCCGAGACTGCGTTGCGTGGCGAAAAAGCCGGTGCGCGCGTGTTGCTGGCGGAAGACAATCCGGTTAACCGCGAAGTGGCGGTGGAGCTATTGCATGCGGTGGAGCTGTTCGTCGAGACCGCCGAGGATGGCCTGGTCGCGTTGGAGAAAGCGAGGACCGGCAACTACGATTTGATTTTGATGGATATGCAGATGCCGGTAATGGACGGACTCTCCGCCGCGCGCGCGATTCGCGCCCTGCCTGGCTGGGGCGTCAAACCGATCCTGGCGATGACGGCCAACGCCTACGACGAAGATCGCCTGGCCTGCAAGGCGGCGGACATGAACGACTTTATCCCCAAGCCGGTCGATCCCGAGCAACTTTATGCCGTATTGCTACGCTGGTTGCCAGCCATGGCGCGGACGACTCAAACGCTACCCGCCGCCGCTGTTGAGCCCCTGACCATGCTTGCCGGCATTCCAGGTCTGAATGCCGAACTTGGCTTAAAGCTGCTGTCGGGACGGCGGGAGACCTATCTGCGGTTACTGCGACGTCTAGCCACGGATCACGTCGAGGATATGACGCAGCTACGGGCCGCGATAGTTGCGGGCAAAAAAGACCAGGCGCGCCGTATTGCTCACACGCTGAAAGGTAGCGCCGGCAATTTGGGGGCCACCGAGGTGCAAAGATTGGCCGGCGAATTGGATGCGGCTTTCAAGGCCGGGCTTGGGGGCGATGAACTCGAACGCCATATCGCTCCTCTGGATGATGCCCTGCGTTCGCTGGCCTGCGCGGTCATGGAGGCGCTCCCCGACAACGAAACGCGGCAGCACGGAGATATAGACTGGAACGAAGCTCGGAGCGTATTGCTTGAACTCCATCAATTGCTCGACGTCGGCGACTTGATGGCATGCAAACTGGTTGAAAAACACGCTCCAATGCTCAAGGTCGTGCTCGGCGCTCATGCTGCCGAATTAGAACGCCAAGTCATGAATTTTGAATATAACGAAGCGTTGGATATTCTACAGCGCGCGCGGCAAGATAACCCGCATTTGAGCGTTGGTTGAGCCAAGGCCGAAACGGCGCGGCGGAACTGAAGTTAGGATTTGGTTTGAAATAATTTCTCTAAATTGATTGTAGATACTCTGTTCCAAGTCAACAAAATTCCATCACTTTTTCACTCAGCGATGATGGGTGTCGGAATGACATAAAACCGTGTGTTATCGAACGGCTGGTCGTGCTTTAGCATGCCATGGATCGCATGCAGTAATTTACGCATCACTGCGCAGACGGCCTGTAAAGGTTTCTTGCCGTTGTCGACCAAGTGCTGGAAATAAGCGCTGACATGGGGGTCATGCTGTTTGGCGCTCAAGGCCGGCATATACAATGCCGAGCGGATATGCCGGTTACCCGCCTTGGACAGCCGCATTTTCTTATGTACGCTTTTGCCGGATTCAAAGGCTTTGGGATCGAGCCCGGCAAACTTGACCCATTCGCGATGCGACAGGTTGGGTGGCAATAACAGCAGTTCGCCCATCAAAGCAATGGCGCTGGTTTGGGCAATGCCTTTGATGCCGGTCAGCAACTCAAAAACACGCTTGAGTTCCGGGTGCTGGTTGATCAAGGTCATCGCTTCGGCGGCCAAGGTATCGATGCGTTTTTCCAATTGACTGATCGCCAGCTTGGCATCGCGCAGCAACGCCTTTGGAGTTTCCTGAGTCGCACTCAGCGCATGCAGATGGTTTTTCGCGGCAGCCTTCTGACCGGTCAGCGCATCAATGCGGCGGGCAAAACCGCGCAAAGCCAGGGTCTGATTCGATGGCCGGGTCCAGGCGACAAAGTCCATGCGCTCGACGTATTCGGCCAGGGTATTGGCATCAACGGCATCGGTTTTGCTGTTTCTCATCAACACCTTGGCGAAGTTATGCGAGGCCTTGGGATTGACGACCATCACGGGAATACCGGCGTCATGCAACGCAATCGCCAGGTCGAAATGGTAAATGCCGGTGGCTTCCAGGCAGACTTTGATGCCCGGCAGCTTGATCAGCTTGTTGACCAAGCGGGCACGGTCAGAGCGGGTATTGGCATATTTTTGTGGATCGAACGACTTGCCGTTCTTGCGGATCACCAGCACCAATTCATCGGCTCCGACATCCACGCCGGCAAACAGGCGGTGGATAGATTCAGCGATGGCATTGATTGGGAGGTTCGTCATAATCGTTTTTTAATTCAGTTAAAGGTTAAGTACACTATTCACCGGTTCCCGACCCTGCGCATGCACCTACCTTCCTTGTGTATGCAGGCTCTAAGCCTCGGATACTCCACGGTATGGGTGAATAGGGCGGGGGCCAATCTACAGCACAGGCTCTGGTATTTACCAGTCCTCAGGGGCGAACGGCCTCCCAATGAACGATGACAGCTTAATCGGTTCTTCTAGGCTATCGGTTGTTAAAATTCATCATACAAGGGGCGATTTTAATCGCCCAGGGCGAATGAATTCGCCCCTACAAGACATTCGAATATCGGGAACTTATTTTTGGCGGAATCCTTAGCGCCAAATGCTTAATTGGTGGGGAAAGTTCGGATAACCGTGACATACACGGCGACGTGATCGAAAAATGCCTTAACCACACTCAAGAAAACAAGTTGAAGCGCGTCTACCACCAGCACCAGGAACTAAAAGCGGAACAGGCGGAAGCTTGGCGCGTTTTGTGCGAACGGCTGGAATTATTAACTGGCGAGAATCCAAACGTGATTCCGATCAAACGAGCAAGCTAAAGCGAAATTCAAAATTTGACGCACAATTGGCGTACAATTACTTCCAATTGATTGGAGGGAGTTTATATGCCTACGCCAGAAACCAACAAACAAGAACGCATGCACATTCGCATTGATACCCTTTCCAAGCAAAAGTTGGAAAAAGCTGCTAGTTACAGCCACAAAAAACTGTCCGAATTTGTCTTGGCCCAATCGCTGGCTGCCGCCGAAAACATCATTAACGAGCACGAGCAAATCACCCTTTCCCTTGCCGATTGGACCTTGTTTTTGGACGCTCTGGAAAATCCGCCGGCTAAGAATGCCAAATTGAAACAAGCCCTGGCACTCCATCAGCAATCGGTTGTCCAGGACTGATGCAACTCAAAATCGAAGCGCTCAACGCCAGCCATCAACGCAAAGCCTTCGACTGCGGCGTCAGTAGCTTAAATATCTACCTGCAACAATATGCCCGCCAAAACGTAAAACACCGTATCAATAGAGTATTCGTCGCGACCGACATCAACGCCCCGCAAACCATTCTTGGCTACTACACCCTCAGTGCCGGCAGCGTGCGCGCCGAGGATTTACCAGCAGAGCATAAACGCCGCCTCCCCAATTATCCGGTGCCGGTCGCGTTATTAGGCAGGCTCGCGGTTGATCAACAGCATCAAGGCCAACACCTGGGAACGATACTACTAGCCGATGCCGTGCAACGTGTGGAACAAGCCAGCGCCGTGATGGCGGTTTATGCGGTCGTGGTGGATGCGCTGAATCCGGCCGCAGCCGAATTTTATCGGCAGTTTGGTTTTATCGCATTTCCAGGGCAACCTTTAAAACTATTCTTGCCGTTAACAGGCTGTTGATTTTATCTCCCCCCGCAAGCCGCATTGATTCGTTGGGCCGGATGCAAGAGTAATTCATAAAGCTTTGTTCTACATGATAAAATAGTTCTATCTCCAATATACTGCATTGACTCCATGCGCGGCGCCGACATCACTCAAGAACAACTATTCAGTTACCGAACCCTGGAAAGCCGGATTCCCCAAAAGCATCCGCTCCGTAAGTTGCGCAAAGTCGTCGATCTGCTGCTCGCCACGCTCAACGACGAGTTCGACGCGCTCTACGCCCGTCGCGGTCGAGATTCCATTCCGCCGGAACGCCTGCTCCGCGCCAGTCTGCTGCAAGTCCTATTTTCCATCCGTTCGGAACGGCAGCTGTTGGAGCACATCGATTTCAACCTGCTATACCGCTGGTTTGTCGGCTTGACGATGGACGACGCCGTATGGGACCACTCGACCTTTAGCGCCAACCGCGACCGTTTGCTGAACGAGCATATTAGCCGTTTGTTCTTCGAACGGGCGCTGGCCTTGGCTGACTGGAAGAAGCTGATCTCCGACGAGCATTTCTCGGTCGACGGCACGCTGATTCAAGCCTGGGCCTCGCACAAGAGTTTCGTGAAGAAAGACGGCTCTACCCCGCCGCCGGAAGATGGCGGCCGCAATCCCACGGTCAACTTCAAGGGCGAGAAGCGCAGCAACGACACCCACGCCTCGACTACCGATCCCGATGCCCGGCTGTACAAAAAGAGCGAGGGCGACAAGTCTCAACTGGCTTTCCTCGGTCACGCCTTGATGGAGAACCGTAACGGCCTTGTCGTCGATGTCGAAGTCACTCAGGCCACCGGCACTGCGGAACGCGAGGCGGCTCACGCCATGGTCAAACGCACAATCCACAAACCCGGCGCGACCTTGGGCGCGGATAAGAATTACGATACGCAGGATTTTGTCGCCAAGTTACGCCAGAGCAAGGTCACGCCGCATGTCGCCAGCAAAGACAAAGGCTCCGCTATTGACGGCCGCACCACCCGACACGATGCTTACCGAAAAAGCCTCAAAATCCGCAAGCGGATCGAAGAAGTCTTCGGCTGGGCCAAGACCGTCGGCCCGCTGCGGCAAACCAAATTCAGGGGCTTGAAGAAGGTTGCCGCGCAAACGATTTTTACCTTTGCCGCCTATAACCTGACGCGAATGGGCGCTATTTTCGGTTGGCGTTACAGTACCGCCTAGGCGCTCGTGCGCCTGAAATCCGCCAAAAGGCGGAATTTAACGCCCTTCGGGGCGAATATAACCGGCTAAAACCGGGTTTTGAAGCCTGATCGGGCTTCCAGGCTGCCAAAAACTCGAAAAAGGGCAGCGAATCCGAAGGTATGCGGGCAATTTTCAACAGCCTGTTAAGCGGCTAATTCTTAATCATCATCCTGCACCGCCACTGTCCAAATTCGCTTCAGCGGCAGCTCGGCTTTTAGGTCATCGTCGAGGCGATCGTAGTGGGCGAAGAGTTGTTCCATAATGACCTCCGGTTGGGATGGCCATTATTGTGAAGAGAATTTTCTGGAGGTCGTTTTCGAAATCGCGATAATTATTGCGATTTCGTCAATTGGGCGAAAAAAGTTTGAAATTTGTGTTGGCTTTGAAGTGTGTGTGCTACAACGGAATTGGCCACAACCCGCCGCTGAGGGTAACTATCCAATTTTAATAGTTAAGGCATCCTTTGACCCTGGCGGCTGTCCAATATTGGCGAGCAAATTGACATTATCACTGCTTCACCATGGCCAATGGATTATACCGCTCCGCATCATGGAATCTGAGTAGCAAAGCATTTGTTGATTGAGAGCATATCACTTGTTTTTCCTATCTATAGATGAGGCAATCCGCCTTGTTTCGAGATTGGAGCAGTGTCATGACTTCTTCCACTTAACCCATCACACCGTCGCGCCAACGCATGATCGACGGCATTCGGATGCGTAAATTGTCTCCCAAAACCCAGGCCAGTTATATCTGTGTTGTGAAGAGATTCGCAAGTTTCCTGGGGCGATCACTGGATACTGCCAGTGCTGAGGACTTACGCCGCTATCAGCTACATTTGGTGGATCAAGGCATTTGGCGATTTCACTGAGCGCGAACCTCACCAGCCCCGCCAGCGCCACGCTAGAGGGTATTCCGTTCTGATCCACCAAAAGGTGGGTTTTTCGGGGAGTCGCTATTTTTGCGAAAGCTTGTTTAGGGGCCTCCCAGCCCCAACAAGCGGCAAAAATTACGCGACCGCTTATGCCTCCGGCGGCCCCGATTCGTCCGCGTCACCTCGTTTCGACCCAACAAGGGGTCGAAACATAGGCTCTCGCATGACTTGACGCCGTTTCGCGATGCCTTGCAGGTTTTCTCCGCTTCGCTGCGAAAACCCGCCCGGCGCTACGGCTATCGCGGACTAAAAATCTTCACTTCGCTTACGCTCCGTTTCCAAGATTTTCAGCGTTTGTCACTTTTGCCGCGATCGGTGGGGTTTCTGCCCACTCCTGCTTCCGCCGATAGACTTGTCGATTGGCGCGTAGCGGGCTGGTCTGCACCAGACTGCCATCCAGTCCCACTTGGATCCTTGGGGTTCCTTATACTTCGCCGCCCCAGGTTGAACATTTCGGCGAAAACACTGGCGCGAGTGCAACGCTGAAAAGGTTTGTGAACGGTGCTTTTCGATACGTAGAGGCTCGGCAAAAACGCCCACTGGCAGCCCCGTTTGAGGAGATAGAAGATGCCGTTCAACACAACGCGGAACTCCACTGATTTGGAACTATCAGGCGTTCGGCGTTTGAACCGCTCCAAGTAAAGGCGCAACAAGGTCCCAAAACTCATCCGAAATTCCCTGATAACTCATGACCCACAAAAAGCATGGCTAAATCAGCAAATTATCCAGTTTTCACAATGTACAGCACAAGTTGTGCTGGATATCCTCTTAGCTGAAGCTGCTTTCTAATCAGGAAATGTTATTCAAAAATGACATAAATAAATCGATAAATATCGTTATATTTGTTAATCACTTGTGGTTATTATCGTGTTCGGACTGAATTGATGTGGGTTCATGTGCTCTCTCAAGGATTAGGTGAGTCTCCTACTTACCGATAAGGATGTCATTTGGGCGGGATCTATGATCCCGCCATTTTTTTAGCTCATTCGCTCCATCGAACGATACAAATTTTAAGGAGGGCATCTCATGCCTTTGCAACAATTAGTGGAATACTTCAATGATAGGCTTGAACGGGAACACAATAGCCCTCTCAGACCATTTACTATTCAGGATGACAAGGTTTTCGGAAACTTTGGTCAAATTCGGGTGGGTAGCGAAATGCTGCCTCTTCGGGAAACCTTGCGAAATTCGCAAATTGCCGGGTATGCCGCCCATATCCATGTGACAGGCATACTGGGTGCGGATTTGACCAGACACGAATCCGATAGCCTAAAAAAATTGCCTATCGAGCAGACTAGCGACACCGAGGCTATCATCAGTTTTGACCGGTTGACCCGCACTGTTCACATGCTGAATTACTTGCCACAGTCGCACCTGGACGATTTGTTGATCCTGGATGTCGACCCGCGCCATATTCTGGGCGTCAAAGCCGATCATGGGGCGTATTTTGAAGAGATTATCATTAAATGCGGCCTGAAAACCCGCAATGTTGCCATAGGGCTTAAAATCAACAACGAATATGCGCGTGTTTATCCATCGCTGCTAAAAGGTCTATACAACTACCAAAACCGTGGTTATAGAGTGGCATTAAAATTTGATTATTTTAGTTTGGACAAATCGGCGTTCGAGCTGATTTCCAGAGCTTCGCCGGATTTGGTAGCCATGTCTTCGCAGCATCTTGATAGCATTCGCGATAATCGGTTGCCGGAAAAGTTGAATCAACTTTGCCAATTGGTTAGCTCGATGGAAGGTTGCAGTGTGATGCTGGGTATCGATGATAAGCGTAATGCGACGCTTGCGCGTCAAATGGGGTTCAATTTAGTGCAAGGTGCTTATTTTGAAGCAGAAAGCTTTGATTTGATTAGCGAAGGCTTATGAGTTCGTCCTCGGATTTTGACGACAGGCGAACCGCAACAGTCGGTAGACTTTGAACGGACAAGTATCAGAAGTCTTCACCGGTGAATTTTCATCATTTACCGCGTTAATGTTGGCCCACACGGCAAAGCAGTTGCCGTATTGTGTGGGCCAAGGCCGAGAGTTAAATCACAAAGTTGCGTTTGCCGCACTGCAGACGCTTCACCACCGACGCCAGACGATCGATTTCCTCGTAGGTATTGTAAAACGCCAGTGAGGGCCGAACCGTGGCCTCCAATCCAAAGCGGCGCAAGATCGGTTGGGCGCAGTGATGGCCCGAGCGTACCGCGATACCGGCCTCGTTCAACGCCTTGCCGACATCCTGGGTGCTATGGTTGGCCAGCACGAATGACAGCACACTGGTTTTGTCCTTCGCGGTACCGATCAGACGTACGCCGGGGATAGCTTGCAAGGCATGCATGCCATACTCCAGCAACTCGTGCTCGTAGCGGGCCACATTCTGAATGCCGATCTGGTTCAGATATTCCAGCGCCGCACCCAAGCCCACCGCATCGGCGATATTGCCGGTGCCGGCTTCGAATCTGGCTGGAGCTGACTGATAAAGCGTTTTCTCAAACCTGACGTCCTCAATCATATTTCCGCCGCCCTGCCAGGGCTGGGTAGCTTCCAGTAAGTCGGCCTTGCCATACAGAACACCGATACCGGTCGGGCCGAAGATTTTATGTCCTGAAAACACCAACCAGTCGCAATCCAAGGCTTGAACGTCAACCTTGATATGCGATACAGATTGCGCGGCGTCCAGCAATACCTTGGCGCCAACCCTATGTGCAAGTTCGATGATGTCCTGCGCGGGGGTGATGGTGCCCAAGGCATTGGAAACCTGGGTAAACGACACCAGCTTGGTTCGGCTGTTCAGCAGCTTTTGATATTCCGCTAGAATCACTTGGCCATCGTCGTCGACTGGAATCACCCGCAGTACAGCGCCGGTTTCCGCGCACAGTTGTTGCCAGGGCACGATGTTGGCATGATGCTCCAGCCAGCTGATGACGATTTCGTCGCCTTCGGCTATGTTTTGCTTGCCCCAGCTTTTCGCAACCAGGTTGATCGCTTCGGTGGCACCGCGCACGAACACGACTTCGCTAGATGACGAGGCATTGATGAAGCGAGCAACGATCTCGCGCGCGCCTTCGTAGGCATCGGTGGCACGCGCGGCCAGCTCATGCGCCGCGCGATGGATGTTGGAGTTTTCGTGTTGATAAAACTTCGATATCCGGTCGATCACCGCTTGCGGTTTTTGGGTCGTGGCCGCGTTATCCAGCCAGGCCAAGGGATAACCGTTGACTCGCTCCTTCAGTATAGGAAAGTCGCGGCGCACCGCATGCACGTCGAACGGTGGATGGGCCGAGCTCAGGCCGGGTAACTGAGCAATACGGGCCAATGCCGGCGCCTCATTCAGAAAATAAAACCCCGAGCCGCCGGACTTCGGATCCAAGCCGCTGCCGGCGGATAAAGTGGTTAAGTTGCCAAAATCCAATGCGCCCGGCGAACCGGAACGGCGCTGAACCAACGCCGAAAGTCCGGCATCGTCGATACCAGGCCGTCTGTCGAAACCTGTCGGCACCGAACTGACCGCTACCGAGGAAGCGGCCGAAGCCGGTACGTTATCGATCGTGTCCGCGTCGTTCGGTAAGGCCTGGAAATACTGATTAGCCAGTCGTGTCAGTTCGGCCGTATCCGGCAAGCCGACCGGGACCGAGCCGTCGCTCAATGCTTGTTGCGCCAGGACCGCTAAATCGGCGTTATGTGTAGTCATAGTAGTTGTCCACTTCGACGTTCTCCAAAACGCCAATGGCGTCTTCGGTCAATACCGCCAGCGAGCAGTACAGCGACACCAGGTAAGAGGCAATGGCCTTGTGGTTGATGCCCATGAAACGTACCGACAAGCCCATGCTCAGTTCGTCGGTCAGATTTGGTTGATACAATCCGACTACACCTTGGCGGCTTTCACCGGTGCGCAGTAACAGAATATTGGATTTGCCATTGGTAATTTTCAGTTTGTCGGTCGGAATCAACGGCAGGCCTCGCCAGGTCAGGAACTGGGAGCCGAACAAGGAAACGGTCGGCGGCGGCGTACCTCGGCGGGTGGCTTCGCGGCCGAAGGCGGCGATGGCGCGCGGATGGGCCAGGAAGAACGCGGGCTCCTTCCAAACGCGGGCGATCAACTCGTCCAGATCGTCAGGGGTAGGAGAGCCCTTGCGGGTTTGCACTTTTTGCGAAGGTGCCACGTTGTTCAGCAAGCCATATTCGGCGTTGTTGATCAACTCGCTTTCTTGGCGTTCCTTGACCGTTTCGATGGTCAGACGCAGCTGTTCGTGGATTTGGTTGTGCGGGCTGCTGTACAAATCGGCCACGCGTGTATGCACGTCCAGCACGGTGTTGACCGCGTTCAGGCGGTATTCGCGGCCCCATTCCTCGTAATCGACGAAGGTTTGCGGCAGGACTTTTTCGTCCAGGCTGGAGCAATCGACGGTAATGCTGGTATCGCTTTTGACCCGGTTGACCCGGTAAATACCCGCTTCGACCGGCACCCATTGCAACAGGTGCACCAGCCAGCGCGGGGTGATGGTGCCCATCATGGGCACGGTTTTGGTAGCGTTCGATAAGGTGCGCGCGGCGACGTCGCCTAACGCGGTATGGGCTTCATGAATATCGGACATAATGTTTCCTCGGTGAATGGATGATGTTTTTTAAGTGGTTTTTGTATGGCGGACTCAAATCCCGCCGCCTTCGGTGAATAGTTCGTTTCGGGTTTGGCCCTGGCTGATATGGCTGCCGGGAGCAACGCTATGCGTCAACCAGACATTGCCGCCAATCACTGAGCCCCGGCCTATGGTGATACGGCCCAGAATTGTGGCGCCGGCGTAAATCACCACATCGTCTTCGACGATGGGATGGCGGATATTGCCTTTGACCAATAGGCCGTTTTCATCCTTGGCAAAGCGTTTGGCGCCCAATGTGACAGCCTGATACAGACGAACGCGCTTGCCGATGACGGCGGTTTCGCCGATGACGACACCCGTGCCGTGATCGATGAAGAAACTATCGCCGATTTCGGCGCCGGGATGGATGTCGATGCCGGTGGCCGAATGGGCGATTTCGGTAATGACGCGCGCCACCAGCGGAGCGCCCAGCCGATACAAGGTATGGGCGATGCGGTGATGAATCATCGCCGTGATGCCGGGATAACACACCAAAACCTCGTCGGCGCTCGATGCCGCGGGATCGCCTTCGTAGGCGGCCTGAATATCGCTATCGAGCAACAGCCTAATGGCAGGCAATTGCGCGGCAAACTGGCCAGTGATTTGTCTGGATTGTGATTGCACGTCGGCCGATGCACCTTGTTGTTCGGCGACGAACTTCAATTCCAGGGTGATTTGCTTATTCAATTGCTTGAGCAGGCTGTCCAGGGTGTGGCCGACGAAGTAGTCGATACCTTCGTCGTTCAGGTCCGGCATTCCCAGGCGGTTGGGAAACAGCACGGCCCCCAGCTTGTCGACTATTTGACTCAGTATTTTTTTCGACGGCAATTTGGGTGGATGCTCACGGCGTTGTCTGTGTTCCAGCGATTGCAATCTGAGCGTTCTGAGTTGCTCGACTAAAGCATCGACGCCCCAGGACACTGCAAAATCACTCATACCGCCACTCCGGATGCATCGAATAGCCCCTCGAATAACACCGAGCTTAAATAGCGCTCACCCGAATCCGGCAGTATCACGACGATGGTTTTGCCGATGTTTTCGGGGCGTTTGGCGACTCGGACCGCAACGGCTACGGCCGCGCCGCAGGATATGCCGGCCAATATGCCTTCCTCGCGCGCAAGTCGCCGGGCATAGGCTATGGCATCATCGTTGCTGACTTGCTCGACGGCATCGACCAAGGATAAATCCAGCACGTCGGGAACGAATCCCGCGCCGATGCCTTGAATCTTGTGCGGGCCTGGGACAATTTCCAGGCCCGAGCGGTATTGGCTCAACACCGGGCTGGCTTCGGGTTCCACCGCGATCGAGACGATAGGCTTGAGCTGGGTGAGTTTGATATACCGGGATACGCCGGTAATGGTGCCGCCGGTACCGACGCCGGATACCAATATATCGATGGCGCCGTCGCTGTCTTTCCAGATTTCCGGGCCGGTGGTGTGTTCGTGAATTTGCGGGTTCGCCGGGTTTTTGAACTGTTGCAACAGCACATAGCGACCGGGGTCGGAAGCGGCGATTTCCTCGGCTTTGGCGATGGCGCCCTTCATGCCCTTGGCGCCTTCGGTCAATATCAGTTTGGCGCCGTAGGCCACCAGCAATTTGCGCCGCTCCAGGCTCATGGTGTCGGGCATGGTCAGTGTCAGCGGGATACCGCGCGCGGCGGCGACAAAAGCCAGAGCGATGCCGGTATTGCCGCTGGTCGGTTCTATCAATTCCTTGCCTGGCCCGAGTAACCCGCGCTGTTGAGCATTGTTGATCATTGCCGCGCCGATTCGGCATTTGACCGAATAAGCCGGATTGCGGCCCTCTATTTTTGCCAACACCGTCGCCGGCGCGCCATCGGTAATCCGGTTGAGTTTTACCAGGGGAGTGTTGCCGATTGATTGTGAATTGTCAGGGTACCAGTGAGCCATTTCAGTGTCCTTGCGTTTCGTCAGGCCAAAAAAAAGCCAGAGGCCGCTTACGGAAATAAGTGGCACTCTGGCTTCCGGTGGTCCGGTCAGCAGTTGTTAGGTGTTGAAAGAGTATCTTTGATCCTGGCCGTGGCTGTCAAGCAGGTTCAGGAAAATCAGATGAAGTCGTAAATGAATAATTCTAAATATGCCTAAATTAGATTTAAAGTTCGAAAATTAACGTTTTATCAGCACATGCGGTCCCGGCTACTATGTATCCGAGATTTAAACTGCTTAGAGACTTGCCGGACAATAGCGTCCAATAGACTCGTGGCAACACCGCATTTGCTGTTTAGCTTGGCATGTCGCATTCGGATTCTGGCGATGCCGGCACGGTTGCAAACGCTTGGATTTTGGTCAGATTAGCATTTCCGATGGGGCGCATTCGGCCGGTTTAATCTCTAAAGCGAATTTTCTATTTTCTTAACGAGTCACACATCATGGATACTGTTTTCAAACCTGCTTTTAGCGATGCCAATGGCACTCATGCATCTTCGTTACTGGCTTTCGACGAACAGCAGTCCCGCTCATTGGCACTCTCGGTTAGGGCCACCGCCTTGGTATTCGAAGACCCGGTATCGCGCCGGCTGCTGGAGCAAATCGAACGCATTGCACCCAGCGATGCGACGGTGCTGATCATCGGCGAGACCGGCACCGGCAAGGAATTGGTGGCCCGGCATATTCACGCGCTCAGCGCGCGCGGCGGCAACACCTTCGGCGCGCTGAACTGTGCCGCGCTCAGCGAAAATCTGATCGAAAGCGAATTGTTCGGTCACGAAAAGGGCGCATTCACCGGTGCGATTTCCAGCAAGGAAGGTTGGTTCGAAACCGCCCACAAAGGCAGTCTATTCTTGGACGAAGTGGGCGACTTGCCGCTGGGGCTGCAAGCCAAGTTATTGCGAGTATTGCAAGAGCGGGAAGTGGTCAAAGTCGGCTCAAGACAGCCGGTGCCGATTGATGTGCGCATTATTGCCGCTACCAACGTCAATCTGGAAGAGGCGGTTGCGGCCCAGCATTTTCGCGCCGACTTGTATTACCGGTTTAATGTGGCGGCCATCCAGTTGGCGCCGTTGCGGGATCGCCCCGGCGACATCTTGCCGTTGACTCACCATTTTCTGAAAATGTATGCCGATAGGCTGGGTTATGGCGAGGTGAAATTATCCCAGGCCGCCGAACAGGCATTGTTGAATTACGATTGGCCCGGCAATATTCGAGAACTGGAAAATGCCGTGCATCGGGCATTGTTGGTTTGCCCCGGTAATTGCCTGCGGCCGGAGGATTTCAAGCTGTCCGGCATTAGGGTTGCCGAGCAAAGCCAAACGGTTTCTACCGCATCCTTGGAAAGTTCGTTGTACCGCCTGTTTGATCAAGCACCGCCAAAATTATTCGAAGTCATCGAAGAAACCGTAATTCGCTCGGCTTTCGAATTTTGCGAAAACAATCAGGTGCAAACCGCGCGCTTGCTTGATATCAGCCGCAATGTATTAAGACATAAGCTTGGCCTTTACGGCATGCTGCCGAACAGCCAAAACAAATTGGTGGAAAAGGAAGTCGCCTGAACCGGCCGGAATGGAATGGCCCGTTACACCGACATTGCCGGTATAACGGGCAGGTTTGGAATTATTCCCTGACTCGAATCAAGTCGTGGCAACTTTTACAGGTTGCCCCAACTTTGCCGAATTGGGCTTTGATCTCTGCCACATCGCCGCTGGCGGCTACTGTTTGCAGTAGATTGGCTTCGGCGATAAAGCTGGCTTCAATCTGCTTGACTTCGTCCTGTTTCTCGAAAAATTCCGCTTTCAAGCGGGTGGCCTTCCAGCCGGTGCCTTTGTCCGAACCGGGACCGTACAATTCCAACAAACCTGAATTCGCCACGGCGGCAATCGCATTGGCCGCCGCAATCACTTGTTCCTTATTGTAGGTTTCCGGATGATCGCCGGTTTGTGCCTTGATTTTGCCGGCGTTCCAGCCTAAAAAGCCGTAGGCCGATTGACGAAAACGAATTTGATCTTCAAGCGGCCCGGCCAAGGCACCGGTGGCCATCGCGCCCAAGGTCAAGGTTAGGGCGAGTTTTTGTTTCATGCGTATATCTCCTTTGGTTGAAAAATCCGAAATGTGGATGAGGTGTTTAGCCGGCGCCATGCCAGATCAGCGCGGTCAGTAACACGGGAAGAACCAGAGCGCCGAGTATGGTTAGCCCGTCGGCACCTTGAACGGATACCTGCGGCGGGGTTTGGTGGTTGACCTGTTTGTTGCCGGTCAACATCGGCTTGATCAGATCGATGCCCTTGGCAAAATGGTAGAAGCTAATCGCGCTAAGGTGTAGACCCAGCAGAATCAGCAACGGAGTCACTAGGCTATCGTGCCAACCGCTCAATTTGTCGCTGAATGCCTTGTCGACCAACGCATATAGTGGACCTTCGAAGCCGATGTCGTCGTTGGCAAACAGGCCTGTTAGCGCCAAGGTGGTCAATAACATCAGTATCGTGAAAACCGCCATGGCGCCGAGCGGATTGTGTCCATGTTCCCGCCATTCGCCGTTGAGGTAGCGGGAAATGTTGGCCGGCGTTGGCAGAAAATTGGCGAATCGGGCATGACTATTGCCGGCAAACCCCCAGATCAACCTGAACACTAACAGGCCGACGGTTAATTTGCCGAAGTGGTTATGCCAATCCGTCAACGAGCCGCCCAGGCTGCCGGTGAGGTAAGCGCCGGTAACCGCTAAGGCCAGCAACCAATGAAACAGGCGCAACGGCCAGTCCCACACCGGAATCGATGTTGTCATATCTTTTCCAGCCATTTAATTATTGCGCAGGTAGACGTTAAAAAAGCCGACGCTGCGATCCCAGGCCAGTTTCGCGGTGGCGGCGTCGTAGCGTGGCGTGGTGTCGTTGTTGAAACCGTGTTGCACGCCAGGATAGATGTGGGCCTCGTAATTGACGCCGGCTTTTTGTAGAGCGGCTTCATAAGCCGGCCAGCCGGCGTTGATACGATCATCGGTACCGGCATAATGAATCAATAATGGAGCCTTGATATTGGCGACCGTTTCGACGGGCGGTTGGCCGCCGTAAAAAGGGACTGCCGCAGCCAGGTCGGGAATTTTGGTTGCCAGGTAGTTCACAATGCCGCCGCCGTAGCAAAAGCCTACCGCTCCCACTTTACCGTTACCGGCGGGCAAGTGTTTCAAGGCTTGTGCCGCCGCAAGAAAATCGGCCTGGGTTTTGTTTTTATCCAGTTTTTGAAACAATTCTCGGGCCTTATCTTCGTCCCCCGGATAACCGCCCAATGTGAATAGAGCATCCGGGGCAAAGGCAATGAAGTTTTCCAAGGCCAAGCGTCTAGCAATGTCTTCGATGTGTGGGTTCAGGCCCCGGTTTTCGTGAATGACCAATACCGTCGGCAGTTTGCCGCTGAATTTTGCCGGCTGCACCAGATAGCCGCGTATCCTGCCGTTGCCTTGGGGGGAGGGATATTCCACATAGCGGGCTGTGATGCGCGGGTCGTTACCGTTGATTTGCTGGGCTTCGGCAAAGTTAGGATTCAAAGCCTCCAACAAGGCTTCCGCGCTAAGTCCGAGCAACGCGTATTTAGGAATCGAAGATAAGAAATCTCGCCGTGAAATGTCGCCGTGGACGTATTTGTCGAAAATTTGCAATGTTTCCGGATGAAAGTCATCCGCCGTTTTGCGTGCCATGAATAGCTCCTTGAATGTATTCGGTTGGCGATTAGAAAGTAGGATTTATTTTGCCCGTCCCGCATAGCCCGGAGTTTTCAGGGCAATTTTGTAGGCCGCGCCGCGCCCAACCACGAACAAGGTTTTCTTGTCCTGGCCGGCAAAGGCCAGATTCTGTGGTTTTTTCGGCAGCGGAATCACGCCGAGCGCCTGGCCTTTAGCGTCAAAAACCTCCACGCCGGAGTTCGAGGCCACATACAGGCGGTTTTCCGCATCGACCGCCAAGCCGTCGGCACCGCTGGACCAGCCGTTTTCAGATCGGCTCCAGCCTTTCAGTTGGGCAAAATTGCGTTTGTTGCCGATAGAGCCATCGGCGCCGATGTCGTAGGCCAGAATATGTTCACCGGCGGTATTGGCGACATACAGGGTTTTTTCGTCGGTGCTGAGTTGGACGCCATTCGGTCTTTCAATGTCGGCGGCGACCCGTTTCAAGGTGCCGGCCGGACTGATATGAAAAACCCCCGGTTTCGAGACTGGCGGATTGGGATTTTCCGGCGTCGAACGAGTGCCGATGTCGCTAAAATAAATATTGCCGTTTTGAGCCAGGACCAAATCGTTGGGCCGTTGGAAAACCGTCCCTTCGAATTTGTCGGCCAGGGTTTTTTCCTTGCCGGCCGGAAAAATAACGCCGACTCTAGGATTGAGGTTCTGTACCGCTACCAGCTCGCCGGACGGCGTGAACGCCAAACCGTTCGCACCGTTGGTGTTTTCCAGAAAGGTCGAGATGCTGTTGTCCGGCCCAATCCGGGTAATACGGTTGGCTTTGGTTTCAGTGAACAGGGCGCTGCCGTCGGGCAGGCCGATCGGGCCTTCCGTGCCGTCGAAACCGTCCTTGATAAATTCGATCTTGCTGCCGGCGTCGGCCACGCCCGGAATCGCCGGCGTCAGGTCTTCGGCGGCTTGTACATTGGACAGCAGGCCGATGGCGGCAACTAACGGCAATAGACGGTGTTGCCAGGTTTTTGAAGGCATTGTGGTACTCCTTAGGATAGAAAAATGGATAGCGGGTTATTCCCCGTTGCGCCGTGTTTGGGAAACTTTCGGCGGCAATGGGGAGAGATTGATGCGTTGAGTTATTGCGGCGCGGTCAGCACCGCCAGTTTGGTTACGCCGGCGCGTTCGATCGATGACATGACCTTGGCGACGATACCGTATCGCACCGCATCGTCCGCGTTCAGATTCAAGGCCAGCTCAGGGTCGGCGGCCTTGCGGTTTTTCAATTCGTTTTCGACCGCCTCGACCGCAATTTCCTGCTTATCGATGAAAATCTTGCCTTGCGCGTCGACGCTTAGGTAAACGGCGGCTTTCTCCTCTGGCGGCGCGGTTTCGGCGGTTTTCGGCAAGTTGACATGAACCGCGTTGGTCAATAACGGAGCGGTCACGATGAATACCACCAACAACACCAACATGACGTCCACTAGCGGCGTTACATTGATCTCGCCCATCACGTCGTCGCCGCCATCTTCCTTAGTATTGAATGCCATTAAGCGTGCGCCTCCTTCGCGGATGAAAATTCATCGTGGCTGTCTTTAATCGCGGGCTTTTTGCCGCCGTTGATTTCGCTCAAGCGCGCGGCCGCGGGCGACTGCTTGCCTTCCTGGCGCGAGATCAGGAATGAGCTTTTCAGCGCCAAATGCACAAAGTCGATGGCAAAGTCATCCAGAAACGCCCAGACTACTTTATTGCGGCGAATGAAAAAGTTGTAGCCGACCACCGCCGGAACCGCCACCGCAATACCCACGGCGGTAGCAATCAGGGCTTCGCCGATCGGGCCGGCGACCACTTCCAGGCTGGCGGAACCGGTCTTGCTGATATTGGTCAAGGCGCCCATGATGCCCCACACCGTACCGAACAAACCCACGAACGGCGAGATGCTGCCGATAGTAGCCAATACCGCCAAACCGCTTTCCAACGAGCCGCGTTCCTTTTGCATTTGCTGGCGCAATCTGCGGTCTAGCAGCTCTTGTCTGTCCCAGGTGTGTTCCAGGTCGTGGGTGGTGGCGCCGCTATCGGTTTCAATCAGGGTATCGAAACCGATGCCGGCAACGCGCGCGGCCGGTCCCTGCTGATCTTCCAAACGGGCGGCGGCTTGAATGTTCGGCGCGCCCCAGAACCGTTTGCTAAAACTCCGGTTGTGATAGGAAATCCTCAGATGCTGGATGCCCTTGATCAGGATCAAGGACCAGGTGACGATGGAGGCGCCAATCAGGGTGTTGAGCGTGCCATCGACGATGACACTGGTTGCAATATCAGACATGTTTATACCTCAAGATAAGTTAAAAGTAATGGGAACGGTCACCCAGCCGGCTATTGGCGTATCGCCGCGTTTAGCCGGCACAAAGGACCATTTGTTAACGGTTTTGACCGCGGCGTCGTCCAGCACTTTTTGGCCGCTGGACTTGATAACGCTGACACTATCGGGGCGGCCGTCGGGTTGAACATGTACCTTCATCAGCACTTTGCCTTCCCAGCCTCTATCCATCGCGATTTCGGGATATTCGGGGGCTGGGTTGTTCAGATAATCGGCGCCGGCCGATGGGGCGGTGACTTTCTCTTCCACCACCGGCGCGGGAGGCGCGGCGGGCGCCGGTGCCGATACCGCCGGCGCATTGTCTATAACAGGCATTGGCGCGGGAGTCGGAACTTCTTCAACCACTTTTTGAACCGGCTTGGGTTTTTGTGGTTTCAACGGCACGGCTTTTTGTACCGGCGGCTTGGGTTTTGCCAGCGGAGGAGGTGGCGCAACCGGTTTGGGCTGCGGCCTGGATAGGGATATTTGTACCTGGGGCAACGGTTTGGCCGGTTCGATGATTTCCTGTTCCAGGGCAATGTGGTCGAACTGATCGACAACCGTGGTATGAACCAGAAACGACAGCACGCCCAAAAACAAATAATCGCTTAACTTGCGGTCATGGTTGTCGCTGGTGTACTTGAAATTTCCCAAGGGGATGTTGCTGCTTGCCGCGAGCAACTTATCCGGAACTGACTGAAACGAAGCTTTTCGATTGGGCGAGACAGCGGGTTCCCAGTCCAGAAAATCCCGGGTTGGCTCGAATTTAGATAGTGTGGCTACAGGGCTGCTCATGACGATATTCCTCGTTGTCAATGAAATCGCGTAACGTCTCGCTCAGTTGATACGATGGTTTTTAACCCGATCGTTTGATGGCTGAGCATTGTTGGAGCGGTGCCAAATAAACCTTGCTTATCAAGTTTTCCACTCGCGAAATTTGATAAACAATACCGGGACGTTCCACTCACGCCGTCGGCACGGTTTATTTAGCACCAAGCATCATAGGTAGTGCACGAGTCGTGCCAGGGATGTTGAAAGTGGTCTGGTTCGAGGCGATGCTTTTGGGGTGCGTGCGTAGGTAATTGTTTTATATGTGATTATTGTTGCGGCAAATGTGGCGGGCCGGCGGGAAAGAAGATGAGTGCGTCGAGTCACCAGGGTGGGGACGAGCGAAGCTGTTTGTAGAGCATCAGTTTCACGGGGCGATTGCTTCTAAGCTGTTGCTGAGTCAGCAGTTGCGAGTGATTCAATCTAACGCTCATCAAGGCTCGGCATCCTTGCTGCCGACGCCTGCCCAACAAGCAATCGCGCCCGCCCAATTTTTACTTTCACAGTAACCCGGCCCGAACGGAACGGCTGACGATTACTCTACCGGAAAGATTAAATAATCCGTCCATTGGGTTTCGCCATCGGCTTGTTCCGGGGTGGGTAATTGGCTTTCCCGCCAGCCACCGCCCAGGGCCTTGATCAGTTGCACCGAGGCACTAAAGCGCTGGCCCTGCAACTGCGCGGCAGCCAGCTGGTTGTTCAGTGCCACGGTTTGCGAGGCCATCACATTCAGATAATCGGCCGTGCCGGCTTGATACTGGTTCATCGTCAAAGCGAGTGCCTGTTTCGCGGCGGCGACCGCCTTGTCGCGCACCTGTTTTTCCTGATCCAGAATCCGTGTCGCGGCTAGATTATCCTCGACCTCCTGAAACCCGTTCAGCAGCGTTTGCCGATAAGCCGCAACACTGGCGTCGTAGGCATCGATGGCCTGTTTGTACTGGGCGTTTTTCGCGCCACCGTCAAACAACGTAAGCGCCGCTCCGGCGGGTCCCAGCGCCCAATAGCGGCGAGCCATGGTGAACAATGTATCGGCGGTTGTCGACTGGAAGCCGTTGGTCGCCGCCAGGTTCAGGGTCGGAAAATAAGCGGCCTTGGCGACACCGATCTGAGCGTTGGCGGCGGCCATTTTGCGTTCGGCCGCGGCGATGTCGGGTCTGCGTTCCAGTAATTCCGAGGGCAGACTGATTGGAATGGCCGGCGGTTCCACGCTAAACGATTCCGCGGTAATCGACAACTCGGCCGGCGGCTTACCGATCAGCACGGCAATAGCGTGTTCCAGCTTGGCGCGCTGAACCCCCAAATCGATGGCTTGGGCGCGGACGGTTTCCAATTGCGATTCCGCTTGGACAACATCGGTTTTGGCCAGCACGCCAACCGCATAACGATTGCGGGTGATGGTCAGGGTTTTGTCGTAAGCCTTGACGGTCTCATCCAATACTGCTTTTTGTGCATCCAGTACCCGTATCTGGAAATAGTTGTCCACCAATAACGCCTGAAGCGACAGTCTCATGGCTTGCACGGTGGCGGCGCTGGCTTGGGCGTTGCCGGTATTGGCTTCGACTTGCCTGCTGACGCCGCCCCATAAATCCGGCTCCCAGGCGATGCCCAAGGCCTGGCCGAACAAATTCCGCACGCCGGTCACCGCCACGTTTTGGCCGGTGGCGGCCTGGAACCGGCTAGCCGTAAGGCTGGTATTGATGATCGGCAAATAAGCCGCTTGCGCGCCCTGTACCAGATGTTGTGCTTGCCGGTATTGAGCCTCGGCTTGCAAAATCGATTGATTGGCAGTCGCGACTTGTTCCACCAGCGCATGTAGCCGCGGGTCGTCGAATATTTGCCACCAGCCGACGGATAATGAATCGTCACGCGGCTGCGCCGGTTTCCACCCCTTGAGTTCCTTGAATTCTTCGGGTATCGGGGCTTGCGGGCGAACATAGTCCGGGCCCACCGTGCAGCCGGTCAGCATGACAGAGATCAATAGGGACAGAACGGGTTGGTTCGGGCGAAAACGCATGCAAGTCTCAAGGTTAAACAATGGGGGAAGCGGAAGCGGAAGCGGCCGTGATGCCGGTTTTGCGGCGCAGGTTCCACAGCCGCAGGCGGTCCAGATACAGATAAACCACGGGCGTGGTGTACAGGGTCAGCAGTTGACTGAATAATAGGCCGCCGACGATGGCAATCCCCAGCGGTTGACGCAGTTCCGCGCCGTAGCCGCTACCGATAGCCAGCGGCAAGGCCCCGAACAGCGCGGCAAAGGTGGTCATCATGATTGGCCTAAAGCGTAGCGAGCAGGCTTGAAAGATCGAATCCCGCGAATTGAGCCCTTGTTGGCGTTCCAGTTGCAGGGCAAAATCTATCATCATGATGGCGTTTTTCTTGACGATGCCGATCAGCAGAATCACGCCAATCAGGGCGATGATGCTGAATTCGGTTTTGCAAGCCATCAAGGCCAGTAGAGCGCCTACACCGGCCGACGGCAGCGTGGAAAGAATGGTCAGCGGGTGGATATAGCTTTCGTACAAGATGCCCAGCACGATATAGATGCTCAATAAGGCCGCTAAAATCAGCCAGGGCTGATTACGCAAGGATTCCTGAAAAGCCTTGGCCGAGCCTTGAAAACTGCCTTGAATCGAAGCCGGAACCCCAATTTCGCGCAGGGTCCGCTCAATCGATTCGGTGGCCTGCGACAAGGAAGAGCCGGGGGCCAGATTAAACGACACGGTGGTGGCGGCGAATTGTCCTTGATGATTGACGGTCAGCGCGGTATTGGTGGGCGCAAACCGGGCGATGCCGGACAACGGTACTTGGCTCGGTACCGATGGCGTGCCGGTCGTGTTAGGTTGATCGGGGACATTGATATAAAGTTGTTGTAAGGCTTCCGGACTTTGCCAGTATTCCGGCGCCAATTCCATCACCACCCGGTATTGATTCAGCGGATTGTAGATCACCGACACCTGACGTTGGCCGAAGGCGTCGTTGAGGCTGGCGTCGATCATGGCCTGACTGACGCCGTAACGGGTCGCCAGTTCGCGATCGACTTGCAGGCTGATTTGCTGGCCCTTGTCCTGTTGGTTAGTATTTGCGTCCTTCAAATCCGGCAGTTTCGATAAGGCATTGACCACCTTGGGAGTCCATTCCCGCAGTAAGCCAAGATCATCGCTTTGTAGGGCGTATTCGAACAGCCCGCCCGAAGAGCGGCCGCCGATACGTAATTCTTGAGACGGAAACAGACGTAACTTGGCGCCGGGAATCCGGTCCAGGCGTTTTCTGAGCCGGTCTTGGACTTGTTCTATGCTATCGCGCTGTTGATGGGGTTTCAGGTTGATGAACATGCTGGCACCGCTCCGGTCGCCGCCGGCAAAACCAACTACATTATCCACCGCCGGATCCTGCTGAATCAGGCTGGAAAATTCGAACAACTTGCGCTGTACGGCCGCGAACGAGGCGCCTTGATCGGTCTGGATGTCGCCCATCAGTCTGCCGCCATCCTGGGTCGGGAAAAAACCTTTATCAATCACGCTATACAAATAGACATTAAAGCCGATGGTCGCCAACAAGATCAGTAACATTACCCGGCTGTGTTGCAAGGCTTTGGCCAGTGAGCGCTGGTAAAGCAGCTGGATTCGGTCGAAAAGATTGCCGATGCAACGGTACGCAGAGCCATGAGCCTGGTTTTGTTTGCTCAGCCAACGTGAACAGAGCATCGGCGTAGTCGTCAACGAAATCAGCAAGGACACCAACACGGCGGCGGACAGGGTGACGGCGAATTCGCGAAACAAGCGTCCCACCACGCCGCCCATCAGCAATATCGGGACAAAAACCGCAATCAGCGACAGGCTCATCGCCAGTACGGTAAACCCAACTTCGCCAACCGCCAGCAAGGAGGCCTTGAATGGCGAGAGGCCTTTTTCGATATGGCGGCTGGCATTTTCCAGTACCACGATCGCATCGTCGACTACAAAACCGGTGGAGATGGTCAGCGCCATCAAAGTCAGATTGTTCAGGCTATAACCGCAGACATAGATGACTCCGCAGGCGCCGAGCAGCGAAACCGGCACCGCCACAATCGGGATCAGGGTCGAGCGTGGACTGCGCAGGAACAGCAGTACCACCAGCATCACTAGGCCAACGGCCAGGAGCAAGGCATGTTCGACCTCCGCTATGGAGGTGCGGATGGTCATCGAGCGGTCCGACGCCACCGATAGTTCGACATCGCCGGGCAGATTGGTGCTTAAGCTGGGCAACAGTGCCTTGAGTTGATCGATTGTTTCGATGACGTTGGCGGTTGGCTGCTTGCGTATGATCAGCAATATTGCCGGTTTATCGTTTTTCAGGCCGGTATTGCGTAAATCCTCGACCGAATCGATCGCGTTCCCCAAATCGGCGATACGGACCGCTGCCCCGTTTCGATAACTGACGATCAGCGGCAGATAATCCTCGGCCTTGCGCGCTTGATCGTTAGCCTGGATCTGCCAGCGTTGTCCGTTGCTCTCCAACGCACCCTTGGGGCGGGTGACGTTGGTCTGGTTGATGGTGTTACGCACATCTTCCAGTCCTATGCCGTAGTGATGCAATGCATTCGGATTCAGTTCCACCCGCACCGCCGGCAAGGCGCCGCCGCCGATCTGCACCTGGCCGACACCGGGGACCTGCGAAAATTTTTGGGCCAAAATCGTCGAAGCCAAGTCATACAAGCGTCCGTGACTGACCGTGTCGGAGGTTAAAGACAGAATCATGATGGGCGAATCGGACGGATTTTCGCGCCGGTAGTTGGGGCGGCTGGGCATGTTGCTTGGCAATAGGCTCGATGCGGCATTGATAGCCGCCTGCACGTCGCGGGCGGCACCATTGATATCCCGGTTTAGGTCGAATTGCAGAGTAATGCGAGTGTTGCCGAGCGAACTGCTGGAGGTCATTTCGGTAATGCCGGCGATACGGCCTAATGCCCGTTCCAACGGTGTCGCCACTGTTGCCGCCATAGTCTCCGGGCTGGCGCCCGGTAATTGGGCCGAGACGCTGAGGGTTGGAAAATCGACTTGCGGCAACGCCGCTACCGGCAGGCGGCCGAAAGCCAGCAGGCCGGCCAGCGCGATGGCAATGGTCAGCAGTGTGGTGGCCACCGGTCGCTGGATGAACAAACCGGAAAACGTCATGGTGATTCTCCGGCACCGGTCTGGTTCGAATTCAGCTTCAGGCGGTTTCCGACACGTTTTGCCAGCCTGTCCATCGCCAAGTAGATCACCGGGGTGGTGTACAGCGTCAATAATTGGCTGAGTAATAAACCGCCGACCATGCTGATACCCAACGGATTACGCAACTCGGAACCGACACCGCTGCCCAGCATCAACGGCAGGGCGCCGAGTAGGGCGGCCAGCGTGGTCATCAGGATAGGGCGAAAGCGTAACAAACAGGCCTGAACAATGGCTTCGGCGGGCGGTAATCCTTGCTTGCGCTCGGCCTCCAGCGCAAAATCGATCATCATGATGGCGTTTTTCTTGACGATGCCGATCAGTAGAATGATGCCGATGATGCCGATGATATTTAAGTCGTTGCCGGCCAGCATCAGCGCCAACAATGCGCCGACACCGGCCGAGGGCAGAGTGGATAGAATGGTGATGGGGTGGATGTAACTCTCGTACAACACGCCCAATACGATATACACTGTCACAATTGCCGCCAGGATCAGCCATAAGGTGTCGTCCAAGGAAGCATTGAAAGCCTGGGCGGCACCCTGATAGCGGCTGCGAATACCGAGCGGAAAACCGATGCCCTGCTTGGCCTTTTCGATGGCTCTTACCGCATCGCCCAGCGCCGCATCCGCTCCAAGGTTAAACGACAGCGTGGTGACCGGAAACTGGTCCAGATGACTAATGGCCAAGCTGGTGGGGCGTTCGGACAATTCGGCAATGGCCGATAGCGGAATTTGGCTACCGTTGTCGGACGGAATGCGCAGTTGAGTCAAGGCTTGCGGGTCATGTTGCTCGCTGGGGTCGACTTCCAGCACCACCCGGTATTGATTGGCCTGGGTGAATATGGTCGACACCAGCCGTTGGCCGTAAGCGTTGTACAAGGCGTTGTCGACCGCGGCGGTACTGACGCCCAAGCGGCTGGCGGTGGCGCGGTCGATGTTGACATAAACTTGCCGGCCTTGATCCTGCACGTCGCTGGCGACGTCCGCCAACTCAGGCAGGCTGGTTAATTTGCTAACCAATTTTTGGGTCCACTGGTTTAACACTTCCACATCCGGCGTTTCGAGGGTGAACTGGTATTGAGTGCGGCTGACCCGATTTTCCATGGTCAGGTCCTGTACCGGCTGTAAATACAGGGTCGCCTCGTCGTGTTCACTAAGTCTGTTTTTCAGGCGGGCGATAACTTCGGTGGCCGAGGGGCGTTGCGCTTTTGGTTTCAGGTTGATCAAAAAACGGCCGCTATTGGGCGTGGTATTGATGCCGTCCACCCCAATGAACGACGACAGACTTTCGACCGCCGGATCGGCCAGGATGATTTTGGCCAGTTGCTGTTGTTGCTCGGCCATGCCCTGGAAGGAAATGGTTTGCGGTGCCTCGGAAAAACCTTGAATGATGCCGGTATCCTGGATCGGGAAGAAGCCCTTGGGAATGACGATGTACAGCGCCACGGTCAAGCCCACGGTGACAAAAAACGCCAGTAAGGTTGCGGTTTGGCGTTGCATGACCCAGTTAAGGCTGCGGCCATAGCTGTTGATTAATCGGTCGAACCAGCCGTCGCCCAGTTGTTCGGGATCGCTATGCGCATTGCCGGGATGCAGCAACTTGGCGCACATCATCGGCGTCAGCGTCAGCGATACCACGGCGGAGATCAATATCGCCACCGCCAGCGTAATGGCGAATTCGCGGAACAGGCGGCCGACCACATCGCTCATGAACAACAGTGGAATCAATACCGCCACCAATGAAAAGGTCAACGAGATGATGGTAAAACCGATTTGTTCCGAGCCTTTCAAGGCGGCCATGTACGGCGATTCGCCGCGTTCGATGTAACGGGAAATGTTTTCAATCACCACGATGGCGTCATCGACCACGAAGCCGGTGGCGATGGTCAGCGCCATCAGGGTCAGGTTGTTAATGCTGAATTCGGCCAGATACATCACGGCAAAGGTGCCGATCAACGACAAGGGTACGGCGATGCCGGGAATAATGGTGGCCGGCAAATTGCGCAGAAACAGGAAAATCACCATCACCACCAGCGCCACCGCCAGCAGCAATTCAAATTGCACGTCATGCACCGAGGCGCGGATGGTGACGGTACGGTCGGTTAGCGCGGTCACTT
Source organism: Methylomonas sp. LL1 (assembly GCF_015711015.1). Classification (NCBI taxonomy): domain Bacteria; kingdom Pseudomonadati; phylum Pseudomonadota; class Gammaproteobacteria; order Methylococcales; family Methylococcaceae; genus Methylomonas; species Methylomonas sp. LL1. Next base: position 1,638,694 of record NZ_CP064653.1, on the reverse strand, counting down.
CCACATTTTGCGGCAGCGCGGCCCGTAGCTTTGGCAGCAGTTCCTTAATCCGGTCGACCACCTCGATCACATTGGCGCCTGGTTGGCGTTGGATGTTGACAATCACTGCCGCGTTGTCGTTGGCCCAGGCCGCCAGACGCACGTTTTCCGCGCCGTCCACCACATTGGCAACATCAATCAATCGCACCGGGCCGCCGTTACGGTAAGCCACCACCAAATCGCGATATTCCGCCGCCGACTTTAACTGGTCGTTACTGTCGATAATAGCCGAGCGTAATGGGCCGTTAAACATGCCCTTGGGTTGATTGACGTTGGCGGCGGCAATCGCGCTACGGACGTCTTCCAGGCTCAAACCGTAGGCGGCCAGGGCGTTGTGGTTGGCCTGGATGCGTACCGCCGGCCGTTGCCCGCCGCTGATCGACACCATGCCGACGCCCGGTAATTGGGCGATTTTTTGCGCCAGCCGGGTATCGACCAGATCCTCGATTTTGAACAAGGGCAAGGCCTTGGAGCTGATCGCCAGGGTCATGATCGGGCTATCTGCCGGATTGACCTTGCTGTAAAGCGGGGCTTGAGGCAGATCGTTGGGCAAGAAGTTGCTGGCGGCGTTAATTGCCGCCTGTACGTTTTGCTCCGCGACATCCAGATCCAGATTCAAGCCGAACTGCAGCGTGATCACCGAAGCACCGGCCGAACTGGTCGACGACATTTGCGCGAGCCCAGGCATCTGGCCGAACTGGCGTTCCAATGGCGCGGTGATAATCGAGGTCATCACATCCGGGCTGGCGCCGGGATATAGCGTGACTACCTGAATGGTCGGGTAATCCACTTGCGGCAATGCCGATACCGGCAGCAATCGGTAGGCCAGGATGCCGACCAGTAACAGCGCCACCATCAGCAAAGAGGTAGCAACCGGCCGCAATATGAACAGCCGGGATGGATTGAAGCCGGAAAACGATGGACTGCTCATATTCAGGAATTCCGGTCGCGGTTGCGGGATTTGCGGGCGGGCTTATCCTGGATTTCCGGTTTGGCGGCCACGGCGATACCGTCTTGTTCGGCGATGTCGATTCGACTGCTTGGCTTGAGTCTATCCACGCCATCGATCACCACCCATTCATCCGCGGCCAGATTGTTTAATACCGCCACCTTGCCGGCCTCCGTGGGGCCGAGAGTTACCCGGCGTTGTTGTATGGTGTTGTCCGGCATGGCGACGAAAACATAGGCACCGTCGTTATCGTGTTGAATGGAGGCCGCCGAGACTTGCGTGACATCTTTTAAGTGATCGAGCTGCATTTTGATGTTGACGAATTGATTGGCAAACAGAGTTTGTTCGCGATTGTCGAATTGCGCCTTGAGCTTGATGGTACCGGTGCTGGGATCAATCTGGTTGTCGATGGCTTTCAATTGGCCGTCGGCCAGTTTGATTTTGCCGCCGCGGTCGTAGGCCTCGACTTTGATCGAGGGATTGGCCCGCCAGCGCTGAATCGCCGCTTGCAGCTTATCTTCCGGAAGGGTAAACACCACATCGATCGGTTGTAGTTGGGTGATGACCACCAAGCCGTTGATATCGTTGGCTTGGACGATATTGCCTTGATCGATTTGGCGTAAGCCCACGCGGCCGGCAATCGGCGCGGTGAGTTTGGCGTAATCGAGTTGCAGTTTGGCGTTATTGACTTGGGCTTTGTCCATTTCCACGTTGCCCCGATATTGCTTTACCAAGGCTTCCTGGGTGGCGGTTTGCTGGGCGGCGATGGAATCCTGCTCCAGCAGGGTCTTGTAGCGTTCGTGGTCTATTTCAGCGTTTTTCATTAAGGCTTCGTCGCGCAGCAACTGACCTTCGGCTTGCTGCAATTGAATCTGGAACGGTCGCGGATCGATTTCAGCCAGTAATTCACCTTGCTTGACCCACTGGCCTTCGTTGAAGGTTACCCGGATCAGTTCGCCACCGACGCGCGGGCGCACGGTCACGGTTTTTAATGCGGTCACCGTGCCCAGGCCGGTCAAATAAACCGGGAAATCGCCGCGACGGGCGGTTTCAACCGCTACCGGGATCGGTGCGTCGTCGGAATCGCGGAACCGGCCTTGCCGCCCTTCGGCTGGTTTGCCGGCATCCACCGGCGTTGAACCCGATTGCTGCAAGTAAAAACCCGCGCCAAGGATGACTAGAGCCAGCAACGAGCTGGGAAATAGATACCGGCGAAGTGCAGGGCGCGGGCTGGAAGAGTCCCGAGGGATATTGAGAGACATAGAGGAAACGATTAGTTGAATGTTTGGGGGCGAAGCGCCTGAATACCGGCCAGGGAGAAGCGAACCACATGTTCGGCAAATCCTTCGATTTCATTCGGATCAATCGGATGGGCCGGTTGCGGCCGGGCGTTTTTCAAGTGCTTCAAGCGTAGCAACTGAAAACATTGGCCCATGATGCTGGCGTGGCAATACAGAATTTGCCGTTCGCTGGCGTCGTTGCCGACGCATTCTTTTAATAGGTTTAGCATCTGCATCCGCTGCGGGTTGATTTCCTTTTCCATAATGTCGGCCAGCAAGCGGGTTGGGTGCGCCATTTCCCGATGAATGATCACAAACGAATACGACTGATCGTCGGCCACCCGTTTAATCAGTGATTTGATGCGGCCCGCCAGCCGTTCTTCCGCGGTCGCCTGTTGGCTGACGCCACCATCCGCCGGAAATATCGCCAACTCTCGGTTAAAGGCAAAGCGCCAGGCTTCCAGATAAAGGCTCTCCTTGTCGCCGAAATGGTAGTTGACCGAGGCGATGTTGGCGTCGGCCTGTTTACAAATGTCGGCGATGGTGGCTTCCTGAAATCCCTTTTCGGCGAATATGCGGCTGGCGGCAATCAGCAAACGGTGTCGGGTTTTTTCGGAACGGGTGTTGGATTCTGTCACGAGTTTGGAATGCATGTGGGTCGGTTGCACGGTGTTCGATGATGGATAGGTAAATTCGAGAATCGGAATTGAAATGCTCAATTGAATAAGGGTTTCAATACAAAATACATGCCAAGTTGCTTGTACCGGTATGCCGGCGGTTTATACAGTCTGAACGATTGCGGCTGTTTGGCAATCAACAGTTAGTGTTTGCAGGGTGTACGCCAACGAGCAGTTTTGGTTGATGGATGGGCTTGAAGCGCGGAGTGGCTCTTGTTTTGTTTCCCGAAATCGAGCGTATTTGTTTGAACTGATTAAAGCGGAACAGAGTGGTTTTATCGACGAGCGAGCGGAAGGTTTATTGGCCGACTTCAAGGAAGAAGTGCGACGAGATGAGCCTTTATAAGCTTATACCCTCCGTTTACGAAAAGGGCATTAGCACACCATATGCTGCAAAAAATTGCTGAGTATCCAACGGCGCCTGCTGTTACGCTGTTTAGATATGAGCAATGTTAGTAACTTCAATCATCCAAAACGCCTGGTTTCATAAGTGCTTCCTGAATAGCAGACCAGATAAGCCACTCTTCGCTCTGAGGTGTTTCGGGCGATCTAGGCATTAGTTAAGGCTGTGCTTGACAAGCTTGAGTTTTTGGCACCAATAATGCTTTTACTTCCCATATAGCGTTTTCTAATCGGCTGAGTACTTTATGGTACCTCATGCCATCGTCATAAAGCCCAAAATACCAATAGTTGCAGAACATTATGTGTCTAATTATTCATCAACCCAAAGGGGCGCAAGTTCACTTAGACTTGTTGCATTCGGCAAGCCAATACAATTCTGATGGTTATGGTTTAATGGCATTCACTGGCCCGCAAAAAATCAGTATCCATAGGCAACAGTACACTAACTTTGATGAATTGCGCCGCGCTTATTTGCAGATGGCAAAACATGAATGCGTTATACATCTTCGTTTACGTACGCGGGGCGACATAACCAGAACGAATACACACCCGTTGCAAGTGACGAAATCGATTTATATGGCCCACAATGGCACCCTGAACATCCATTGTCGTCTGCCCGGCCGCTCTGATAGTTGGCATATCGCAAATGATTACTTGACCCCTCTATTGCAGCACACCCCGAAAATACTGCATAGCAAATCGTTTCAACAACATCTCGCCGCTAAAATTGGGCCTAACAACCGATTGGTGTTTATGGATGCCCAACAGCGGAAAACAATTTTTATCAACCAAGAGTTGGGTGTTGAGTATCAAGGGTTATGGCTGAGTAATACCAAATGGTTTGATGCTGCTTGCTTTGGGCTAACAAAACCTGATTCACTCAGTAACACGACTGAAATCCTTAAAAAACCAAAGCTAAAGTTTTCCCAAGGTTTTCGCAATTCCAGGCTAAGCCATTTTCCCTATTCAGCCGTATGTCAGGTGAATTCATGATTTAGACATTGCTGTTTGGTATTGCGTCTTTAACCTGTCTGCGTAGGGCGTATGCCGTAAGGCGATCCGCAATGCGTTCGGCCTTACGCGGGTTAAGTAGCTCTTATTTTATTCCGGCATAAGAGTTGGCATGGATGATGCTTTTTCTCGTTATACGAATCATCAGATCAAGCATCCATGAATACGAATACCGGCAAAATCACAAAACACATCATCCTGGCTATTGGACCGCTAATTTTTCCCGATTTAGCCATCTGCGAGGAAAGCGAGAACATTACCGAGCTGGATAACATAGAAGTACACGCGGGCAGAGGCCGTACCTTGCTTGGCATTGCCGGCTCCGCCTCGCAAGGCGAAGTCGGTCAAGCGCAATTCGAATACCGTCCGATGTCGAGAGCCGGCGAGTTGGTGGAAGTCATTCCCGGCGCCGTGGCTACTCAGCACAGCGGTAGCGGCAAGGCTAATCAATTTTTTCTGCGCGGTTTCAATCTCGATCACGGCACCGACTTTTCGGTCAATGTCGACGGCATTCCGATGAACATGCCTACCCATGCCCACGGCCAGGGGTATCTGGATTTGAACAGCATTATTCCCGAACTGGTGGATAAAATCGATTACGGCAAGGGGCCGTATTATGCCGAAGTGGGCGACTTTTCCGCCGCCGGTTATGCTCGTATACATACCAAGCATAAATTGGATCAGGCTTTGGTCAAATTTACCGCCGGCGAATACGGCTACTACCGCGGCATGGCCGCCAATTCGACCCCTGTTGGCGATGGCGATCTGCTGTATGCCGGCGAATTTCATTTATACGATGGGGTTTGGCGGCAGCCGGAAGATCTCGGTAAATTCAATGGCATGATTCGTTATAGCGTCGACAAGGACGACTGGGGCGTGTCGATCAACGGCAAGGCCTACCATGCCGGTTGGATGGCGACCAACCAAATTCCGGATCGTGCGGTTCGCGATGGCCGCATCGGTTTGTACGATGCCATGGACAATAGCGACGGCGGCAACACCAATCGCTATAGCCTGGCATCCAATTTTTGGCATAAAGGCGAGGACTGGAAAAACGACGCCAACATCTATGCGTTGTATACCGATGTCAATCTGTACTCGAATTATTCCGGCTATACCTTGGGTCCGGAAGGCGATCAAATCTGGCAACACGAGCGCCGGGTACAAGTCGGCGGCAATGTAGATCATACCCGTTACGACCGTCTGTTGGGTTTCGACATGGACAACACCGTCGGCCTACAACTGCGGCATGACGAACTGATGGGGATACGCATGGCTAGAACGCAAACGCGCAACGAGCTTGCGACAGTTGAAGATGGGGTGGGCGAGCGAATCGATGACGTTAGTGAAACCAGCGTCGGCCTTTACATCAAAAATCAAACTCATTGGCTGGAAAAATTTCGAACCATTGCCGGTTTGCGTAGCGACTTCTTTAATTTCGATGTCAGTAGCCGCTCCAATTCGCTTAATTCCGGCAATAAGGATGCGGCCATCGTCAGTCCTAAGCTGAGCCTCATTCTCGGTCCTTGGTATGACAGCGAAGCCTTCATCAATATGGGTTACGGCTATCATTCGAACGATGCCCGCGGTACCGCGATTCGGGTTGATCCGGATAACGGCGCGGCGGTGGAAACCGTTAAGCCCTTGGTTTGGTCGCGTGGTGGCGAGCTCGGCGTACGCAGTAATGTTATTTCGGGCTTGAAGTCGACGGTCGCCTTATGGTGGCTGCAAAGTAACGGCGAGCTGATATTCGTCGGCGATTCCGGCACGACCGAACCAGCTGGCGGGTCGCAACGTTACGGCGTGGAGTGGACCAACTACTATAAGCCTGCCGATTGGCTGACGCTGGATGCCGACTTTGCCTGGACTAAGTCGCGTTTTGAAGACTTGCGGGCAGGCGCCAACTATATTCCTAATTCGGTGGGGCGCGTGTTTAGTGCGGGAGCGGTAGTCGAGGCAGCCAATGGCTTGTTCGGCACCGTCAGGCTGCGCCACTTCGGCGATGTACCGTTGGATGAGGCCGGAGGACTTTGGCAGGGCGATACCAGCATTCTGAATATCGGTGCGGGGTACAAACAAAACCATTACAAGCTTGAAGTCGATGTATTTAACATCCTGGATTCTCAAGGCAGCGACATTGCTTACGCCTACGAGTCGCGTCTATCAGACGAGGCAGAGCCGGTAAACGGCATTCTGCGCCACCCGGTCGAGCCGCGCATGATTCGCGGCACGGTCACCATCAACTTCTAAACAATCTGGCGCGGAGCACCTGATCTGGGGTTTCTGGTTAGCGCCAGCTGTTAGTTGTCGAACTCCTCAAGCTCCAAGGAGCTGAGCCATAAAATTTCATAGCGTTCTTTCAGCAGCAGCAACTGTTTTATCTCTGCTGATATTCCAGCAGCCACCGTCCCCTAGTCGCTGGTAGATTCTCCTGCATGGGGCTGGATGACAAAAATGCCATAAATAAAAATTTATAAAAAATAATGGCTTATTTATTTTTTCTAAAAAATGCATGGTAAAGCCAGCCTTTATCAAATTTCGGGCACGATGGTTGCAATTAGTAAATTAAGTCCTGGCCACTAATCGATGAAACCGCGCGGCTGACTTTGAGATGAAGACATTAATAAACTTTTTTATCAGGTTTCTACCTTGGGAGATCAATCAATGAATTTTAAATGCAAGCTGGCCGGCATTCTTGTCACAGCCGGTTTTTTGGGTGCCTCCATGCCCGCCAATGCGCATCATGCCTTTTCCGCCGAATTCGATGCCGAGCAACCGGTCGAGGTGAAGGGTACCGTGACAAAGTTTGAATTGGTTAATCCGCATAGTTGGTTGTATCTGGATGTCAAGCAACAGGATGGTAGAGTGGCCAACTGGGGCTTCGAGTTCGGTGCGCCATTCAATCTGAAGGAAAAAGGTATTAGCAAGAAAACCCTTACCCCAAGCACCGAGATCACTATTCAAGGCTTCAAGGCCAAGAACGGTAAGAATTTCGGTTACGCGGTGACTACCACCTTGCCGGATGGCCGTAGCGTTAAAACCGGCGGCGCCCAGGATGCGCCGGCTACGCAGGCCGCGCCTGGAAGCGCGCAGCCCGCACCCGCCGCGCCAAGTTCAGCACCGCTCTAAATCGGATTGCACCGATAGCCAAAATAAGGAGAACATTTCTTGAATACATTATCCACTAAGCAAACTTTCCGCTTGCGCGGTTACCGGACTGTTTTGCTGCCGATTGCCGCCATTTTGATTTTGTGGCTGCTGTCAGGCGGCGCGGAAGCCGCGGATAAAAAAATTCCGCGTTTACCGGGCGGCAAACCGGATTTTTCGGGTATCTGGCAGACTACCAGTGCGGCGGATTACGATCTGGAACCGCATTCCAATCGCAAGGACGCCCCCCCGGGGCCGGGAATTATCGAAGGACACTATATTCCCTACTTACCTTCGGCGTTAGAGCAGAAGAAGAAAAACTTTGAATCTCGCGCAACCAACGATCCGGCTGTAAAAGGCTTTACCTTGGGCGTGCCGCGCGGCATCTATTATCCGGAACCGTTTCAGATTTTTCAGCGCAAGCAGGATCTGACTCTGGTACACCAGTTTGGACATTCGGTGCGCACCATTCATACCGACGGCACCGAGCATCCCGAAGATCCCTACGATTGGTGGTTGGGCGATTCACGCGCTCACTGGGAAGGGGACTCATTGGTCGTGGATGTCAAGCATTTCAACGACAAAACCTGGCTGGATCGCGCCGGTAACTATCACAGTGATGCGTTGCACGTGGTCGAAAATTGGAAGTTTCTCGATCCCAATACCATAGCGTACAAGGCAACCATCGAGGATCCGAATGTATACAGCCGGCCGTGGGACATCAGCGTGATTTTACATAGGCATCTGGAGAAGGATTTTCAACTGATCGAAGATTACCGGTTCACGCTGGATTACGACCAATATTACCCGCCCAAGCCCGATGCCAAGTGATGTTTGCCTAGGCGAACAAACACACCGCTCACTAACGAATGTATGAGGATGATATGAGAAGCAAATTGATTCAGCGTGTTCTCGGGGTACCGGGGCTGATGGTTACCGCGTTGTCGCTGGCCTCTCAGTTGGCGCTGGCCGCGGATGAAAACAAGGCGCAGCCGGAACAGAAACCAGCTGCACAACAGCAGCAAGGCAGCGGAATTTCGCGAGAGACCCGATTTCCGAAAATCGAATCCGGCAAGTGGAAAGGCCCCAGGACGCATGACGGTCAGCCGGATGTGCAAGGGCATTGGTCTAATACTATTTCCAACCATAGCAACTTTACCGACCCGCAGGGAGGTATACCTAATGATCCGAATCCGAACCGGATTCCGAAAGGTCCGCGCGAGGAGAGGGCGCCGAGCCGGGTCAGCGATCCGGCCGATGGGCAAGTGCCATTTCAACCTTGGGCGCTGGAAAAGGTCAAGGAGTTTCAAGTCAAGTTTCATAACCCGACCGAGCCTCAGTTTATTGAACCGTTGGCTCGTTGCGCCCCGGCAGGTATTCCTAAGTCGTTGTATTGGCATGGTTATGAAATAAACCAATATCCCGGTTACGTCGTGTTTCTATTCAACTCAGGAACCCGGATTATTCATCTGGACGGCAAGCCGCATTTGCCCGACAACATCAAGCTGTGGAATGGTGATTCGCGAGGGCACTGGGAGGGCAACACGTTGGTGGTCGATGTCAGCAATCAAAACGGAAAGGCCCTATTCGGACGTACCGGGGAGTTTATCAGCGAGAATGGGCATGTCGAGGAGCGATACATCTTCAACAACGATGGCACTCGTTATAACTATGAAGCGGTGTTCACCGATCCAACCGTTTATACCCGACCGTTTACGGTCACTATACCGGCTAAGCGTTGGACGGCGGAAGATAAGCCGAACGGCTGGCACTTTGAAACTACGTTGGCCAAACATAGCGGCAAGGAACCGATCATCGACCGTGATGAGCGAATTTGCGCCGAAAATAACGGTGGTTTCGGTCTGGGGGCCGAAGAAAGCAAAAAATAATCAACATTGGGTGTCAGCGGGCAAATCCGTATGTTGACAAATTGCCTGTTTAACCCAGCCTAAAACGTTTTGGCGCCCTGGTGTTCTGGTAGAAAAGTAAGACGGCAGGATCGGTTTGTTAGCTCCTTGAAAATCGTTCGTTCTGTTCTCTTTTTCGATGATACGTCGTCGAAAGCCCGCAGGGATGATAGGCACTCTCTGCCGGAACACCAGGGCGCCAAAATGATTAAATTTGAAATCACAAATAGGAAGGAATTATGTCTCTTACTGAGTTTTCACAACTGCTTTACGATTCTGATGTAGGCACGGCATTGCGCGAATCGATATTCGCCTTTCCTATCGTGGAAGGCTTGCACCTGATTGGTCTGGCTTTCTCGGTGGGCTTGTTGTTTTTCGTCGACTTGCGCTTGCTGGGGTTGTTTTTGCCGAAAGTCGCGGTCGAGGATTTGCTGCACCCGTTACGGCCTTGGATTCTAGGTGGTTTTTTGGTGACTATCGTGACCGGGGTTTTGTTGTTCGTGGCGGCGGCATCCAAAATTATTTTACTCGACGTGTTCTTTTATAAATTGCTGTTCATCGCCTTAGCGGGGGTGAATGCCTTGTTGTTTGAAATCAAATGGGGGCGGCGGGTCAATCAATGGGGGGCGTTTTCGGAGCTACCCAGCGGAGTCAAATATGCCGGCGCGGCCTCTCTGGCATTGTGGAGTCTGGTGGTGATCACGGGCCGGCTGATTCCCTATCTGAGTTACGAGTAGCTTATTTTTCCAGTTTCAAGGAGCACTGCATGTCAACCCTAGAGCTTTTTAAGACCATACAGAGTAGCGACTTCAGCCGTTATATCGGTGGTCAGAATCATCTATTCGGAGCCTTTTATCAGTTAATACACATTGTCGGTCTGGTGATGGTGTTGTCGTCGATCATCCTGCTCAGTCTGCGGGTGTTGGGCGGCGGCGTGCGTCAGCAGTCCTTACGCCAAATTACCCAATCCACTTCCTGGCTAATCTGGGTGGGCTTGGCATTGCTGGCTTTTTCGGGTTTGTTGATTTTTATACCGGCGGCGACCAATTACTACCCTAATTCGGTGTTCTGGAGCAAATTTGTGCTGCTGGCCCTTGCCCTGTTTTTGCATAACTCGCTGTATCAAGGTATCGGTAAATCGGATGAAGAGCCTTCTATAGTGGCCAAGCTGGCGGCGACATTTTCATTGGTATTGTGGTTTTCCGTTGCTTTTGCCGGCCGTTTCATCGGTTTTGTTTAAGTTTTATTGTTCCGGAGTTGAGTTTGAAAAAATTACAGATAACCCTTGTGTCCTTGTCGACGATATTGCTGGCTTCATGTCTTCCAGGGGTTCATGAAGAGCCTTCTCCGTTTAAGCCGGTAGCTACGATCCAGGATGTGATGCAATCCATCATCGATCCCAATATCGACTTTGTCTGGAATTCCGTGGCGACAGTCAGTACCGCCGACGGTATCGAGGAAAAGCGGCCGCAAACCAATGAGGAATGGCAGGTAATCAAGCAACATGCTTTGACCGTGTTGGAAGCAGGTAATTTGTTAGTCATGGCGGGCCGCCCCGTTGCGGGAACAGGGGCGAATACATCCAGCGGCGGGGCTGAATTGTCCGCTGGGGACATTCAGCATCTGATCGATGCCAACCGAGGCGAGTTTGTTGCAAAGGCCCATGGCCTGCATGCCGCCATGCAGCAGGTGATTGCGGCGATCGACAAACAGGATGTCGAGGAATTCGAGAAAGCCGGCAGCCAGGTCGAGCATGCTTGCGAACAGTGCCATTCGCAGTTCTGGTATCCAAACGATCAACGTCCGCAGTAAATCGTTACGGGCGGACTAATTTTGCAGATATTAGTTCGCTAAATACGTCCCTCCTAACGCTCATGAAGACTTGGCATCACCCCTACTCATGAAATTAGCCCCCTTAGGCGCGGTTGCTTGCCGGACAGGACGCCGTGAATACGTCCATGTAGGGCTTGACAGCGGTATCCTTGCCGCCTTGCCGCCGACGCCTGCCCAACAAGCAACCGCGCCATCCCGGTTTTTTACTTTCACAGTAAATACTGGCGTTATTTTATATGTGACGCTTCACCGCTTTTCTTAAGTATTTATCAAATAGGCTACATTATATTAATAGTTTTTAAAGTTAATTTTCTTTTGGAAAATTTAACTGAATTTTGCAATGGATTGGTTATTACTCAGTGAAGTATAGCCAATGTAATGATTAATATGGCCTAATCTAGGCATCTCATTGGTTAATGAGTGCTGATAATTCAGCATTTTAAATATTAATTTTTTTTAATTAAATCCGGTAAGTTTAATAATATCAGTGGCATTGGCTGATTTATGGCAGAGCTTATTGATTGGCATGTGATTTGCGTTATTGAATTGTGTTCAATCAATATTATGGAGTTTAATTAATGAATAATAGTGGCCCGTTGTTGTCGCTTAATACTGGTATAAAGCCGTCATTTAGATTGTCGCCAATCGGCGTTGTTATTCTCAGTATGAGCTTGTTTACCGCCAATCAAGCTTATGCCGAGGAGGAGGCCAGTATGGAAAAGCTCAAGGAAGAAAATGCCAAGCTGAAGCAGGCTCTGGAGCAGATTCAAAAACAATTGGCGAGCCCGAATGGCGGCCAGGCGACTTCGGTCGTTAATCCGGCAACGACCGATAATACGCAAGCACCATCGGCCAATAATACGACGCCCCAAACCGAAACCAAGGAAGAAAACAGCCTGCTGAACGAAATTATGGTTCGCGCCAAGAAAAGATCGGAAGTTGAAAAAGTCAAGGAAGTGCCAAAATCGGTTTCCGCCGTATCGGGTACGGAATTGGATAAATATTCGGCCACCAACGTCACCGATATTCTGAAACGGGTCGGTAACGTCAATTGGAATTACGGTAATCCGCGTACCGGCAGCTTTAGTTTACGCGGCTTGAATGTTGGTTCCGGCGATGCCATCGATCCCAGTGTCGGCGTAGTGGTTGACGGCGTAAGCTATGCCTACAATCCGCTGGCGGCGGGTACCGATTTTTTCGACATCGAATCTGTCAATGTGACGCGCGGACCTCAGGGCACTGGCGGACACAAAAACACCAGTTTGGGAGAAATCGTCTTTACCACCAAAAAGCCGACTTACGACGCCGAGGCCGAAGGTCAGGTGGTTTGGGGGCAAAATAATACGGTTAAGACTCAAGCGATCCTGGGCGGACCGGTCGTGGATGGGGTTCTGGCCTGGCGGGCCTCGTTTCTGCGTAATCAAGCCGATGGCGATTACACCAATGTCTACCCGGATATTCGTGGGCGCCAATCCTATGTCAATACAGACCGGACCTTTGCCCGTACTCAATTCTTATACACGCCGACCGATGATTTCAAGGCCTTGGTCAGTTTGCATTATCAGCCCAACGGCACCGAAAACCTGAATGGCTTGACCTATAAACTCCGCGAGCCGTTGCGTTATGCCAATGGTGGGTTGGTGGACCGCACGACGCTACCCGAACAAAAACTGCAGCGTTCATGGTTTACCCGGCAATCCGCCTATACCGTCGATGATTATTTCACTCACCCGGTTTACTCGGATAATAACGGCGGAATCACCACGGCGACTCGCGGCGGCAACGTGAATCTGGATTGGAATATTTGGGGTGGGCATACCTTGAGCTATATCGGCGGCTATAAAGACCATTATTTTAGCGCCGCCAATGATGAAGGCACGCCGTTCGATATCACCACCGATGGCGGCTATATTACCGATTACGTGCAATGGACTCAGGAGCTGGCGTTGCAATCGCAAAAAGGCGGTTTTGCCGAGTACAGGACCGGGGTGTATTCGTTTTATTCGGATAACGATTCGTTGAACCGTACCCGCTATGGCGCGGATGCTGGGGCCTGGTACGCCAACCAGGCCCAATATAACAGCTTGAACACCAATTCGGCCGGCCGGTTGTTGCTTTCCGATTCCTTGGAAGGCGTTTATAAAAACACACTGACCCACGTCGACAATAAGAGCAATGCCTTGTTTGGTGAAGTTAAATGGCATCTCAGCGAACCGCTGACGCTGACCACGGGGGTGCGGGTCAGCGACGAAAATCGTAAGTCTTCGCAGGGTATCGGTATTGCCGATAATGGCGTCGGCGCGGGATTGAATCCCGTTAGCGTCAATAACGTGCCGTTAGGCGGTTTTGCCTCCAATGCTACTACCGGTGCTCTAACGGCTGGTCAAAACACCGCAGCGCAGTTGGTATTAGCCAATCAAGTGGCGCAACGCTATTTCGGAACGAACTATGCGGGGTTGACCGCGGCACAACGCACGCAAATTGCCAATGCCAAGCGCGTGCGCGCCACCCAGTTCGGCACGCTTTATCAAGACGTGGATGCCGAACCTTACCAAGACGCGCTGGTCAATGCCAACGTCAGTCTCAGTTATAAAATCAATGATCAGTACACGCCTTATGTAACCTGGCAGCGTGGCACCAAGGCCGGGGTTTCGCAAATTAACGGCGCTACCGCCGCGGGCGGTACGTCGGTGTTGGTCAAGCCCGAAATTTCCAACAGTTACGAAATCGGCTTGAAATCATCGTTGTTCGATAAAACGCTGGATGTCAATTTGGACTTCTTCTACGACAAGATCAGCGATTTTCAACAGGCCGTGGTTTACCGGGATGAACTGGCAACCCAGTTACGTAACGATGGCACGGTGGTCTACAGCAGTGGTACCGGTAATGTGAAAGGGGTCGATGTGAAGGGTGTCGAACTGGATTTCAATTATTCAGGCATCGAATACACCAATTTGCGCTTTGCTGGCGCCTATAACGACGCGCGCTATTCCGATCACCAGTTTAACGGTTTGCCGGCGGATAGGGCCAATGAATCGCCAAGTTATTGGAATGTGTCCGGCCAGACACTGCCTAGAGCCCCGAAATTCACCGGTGTTCTGGCGGCGGATTATACCCGCCCGGTTTTCGACAGCTTCATTTTTCATAGCAACGTTAACTTCAACTTCAGCAGCGAATACAACTACGATCTGAATCAATCCGAATACGGCAATATTCCGGCTTATACGCTGACTGATTTTGCCATTGGTATCGGTCGTCGCGACAAGTTGTTTGACGCAAACCTCATTGTCAGAAATATTTTCGATAATCGTTACCACACGACCCAGTCGTGGAATAGCTATGCACCGAACAGCGAGCGATGGATCGGTGTTCAGTTCAGCAGCAAAATTTAAATCAATTTTAACTTGCTACCGGTTTGCCGACTGAGTCGGTAAACCGGTTTTTCATATTGATTATTTTGATAATGAAATCTGTTTATTGGATAAGGCGATATTTCCGGAATTTGGATTAATTCTGTATTTTATTGATTGAATAATTCGGAGGGCAATATGCTGGATTACAACGAGGTTTTATGCTGTTGATTTGCGGGCATGGTACAAGCAAAAACAGAGGAAATCTGTTGTCTGATAAACAGTTGTTATCACTTAAATCTACAGAAAAGGGGGATTATGTAAGGGTTAATGCTTAAGTCTTGTCAGTAATGGCGTTCATTTTATCTAATAAAAATAAGCGCTTCGAGTATGTAGATTCTCATATATTGGGTATGTCTTTACGATCTTTGTCTGATGGCATGAAACCTGCCTAATCTTGATCAAGTATCAATATTTTTAGTCATTAAACATTAATAACCGTCCGCTTGATGTTGCGGGCTGGGTTTTATTGGTTTGAAGAAAATGACCGTGAGTTATTGGTGTTTTGAATTGATTGGAATGGGAGAAATTGAATGAGTGAAAAAGGCTTAAATCGACGATCGGGTCAAAATGGATATTTTGAGAACTTCGTTGATCATGGTTTTAAACGCAACTTGGTGGCGGCCAGTATTTCGAAAGCCGGTGGCTCTACTGTTCATGCTGTTGCAGGCAGGCAAAAACTACTTCATGGCTCGGCTATGTTGGTCGCGGCGGCCTGTTTGATCGGTTCCGGCTCGAGTTTGGCCGAAGATGTTGCCGGTGACCCAGCCAGCGAAATTGCGCGCCTGAAACAAAAACTGGCGGAAGCGGAGCAGGAAAACGAACTATTGAAAAACTCTTTGGTAAATGCTTCCGCAGCAGGAGCCGCGCCGGTGTCCGCTTCTACGGCAAACTCCGCAAAGGCAGAGGGGGGTAGCGTAACGGATACCGAGGAATCAAGCGACAAGCAACCGGAAGTCGAAGCAAAAAATCTATCGGAAGTTGTGGTGACTTCGCGGCGCAAGGAAGAAAAACTACAAGAAGTGCCGGTGCCGATTACGGTATTGGGTGGCAAAAACCTGGATCGCGATAGGACATTGGATGTGCAGGATTTGACCCGGCGCGCGCCCGGCGTCACGGCTACCACACCCAACGGTCGCCGTACCGGTATCTCGATACGCGGCATCGGCAAGGCCAGCGGTAACGACAGCATGGAGCCAGCGGTCGGGGTGATGATAGACGATGTATTCATGAGTCATGTCGGTATGTCGTATCAGGATTTCACCGACCTTGACCGGGTTGAGGTGTTGCGCGGGCCGCAAGGCACCTTGATGGGCAAAAATACCACCATCGGTGTGCTCAACTATGTCAGCAAGGCGCCTAGTTTTACCCAGCAAGGGTTCGTGGAGGGTGAAGTAGGCGGAAACCAGCAAAATGATATTTTACCGGGAGCGTTTAAAGCCAGAGCCTCTTATAGCAATGCCATCGTTGACGACTTGCTGGCGTTTCGCGCCTCGAGTTTTATTAACACCCAGGATGGAGACTTGCACAACATCAACGCCGAAGGCGGCACCTTCAACGAGCGCAACCGCTATGGCGGGCGCTTGCAGTTCCTGCTGACACCCGCCGAAGCGGTTCGATTCAGGCTGAATATTGATTACGCGGAATCCCACGAGAATAGCAACGTCAAACCGAAGATGTTCGAGCCGGCGACTTTCCTGGATGGTTCGCCTAGAACCACGACCTATAGCAGTCGTATTTCGCGGGGCTACTTCAACGGTTATCGCCCCATCATTGGGGACGATGCCTGGAATAATATCGACATCGGCCAGGCGCAAGCGCTACCCACTATTAACGGTGGCGTGTCCGGCAAACTGGATTGGGACATCGGGCCGGGAACCTTGACCTCGGTACTGGCTTATCGGGAGTTTCATTTCAACGCCAAAAACGATAGCGAAGAAACCAAGTTCGATATTGCCAGGAGCGGCACCAAGGTCGATACCAAGCAATATTCCGAGGAATTGCGATATGCCTGGTCACCGACCGATTGGTTGGACACCCAGAGCGGTTTGTTTTTGATGCATACCGAAACCGATTCTACCTCCAGAAATCTGTATGGCAATGATGCCGGCGCTTTTTATGCCGGTAACGGCGATTACAACCGCTTGACAACTAACGCTACGGGTATCGGTTTGTTGCGCGGTTCGCTGAACAATGTCTATGTTGCGACCAATACCACGCCGGCCACCGATAGCGCGGCCTTATTCGAGCAGGTGAACTGGCATATCACCGATAAAGCCACTTTGACGCTGGGTATACGCGAGACTTTCGAGAGCAAAAACAACAGCATCGAAAAAACCGCCACTTTTTATGATGGTTCGGCGTTGACGCCGGTCACCGGCGGCACCAATGCGCAGAACACCGCGGCGAACGCTATTCGTGCCGCTCGGGTACAACAGACCTACGATCGTCAATCCGGTGAACGCATCGACGAATGGTCGACCTCCTGGCTGGCCAATCCTAGCTATAAAATCGATGAAGATGTGATGGTCTATGCCTCGGCGGCCGGTGGGCAAAAATCCAGTTCGGTGCAGTTCAATACCTCGAATGGCGATTCCGTCTATGTCAAGCCGGAAAAATCACTCGATTTCGGCTTGGGCGTAAAAAGTTTGTGGCTTGATAAAAAGGTCATGCTGAACGTCAATCTTTACCACACCACGGTCACGGATTATCAGGCCACTACCAGCATTCCCGATGCCACCTCGCAAACCGGTTATCGTTCCGAATTGGGCAACATTCCCGAGATTACCGCAATGGGCGTGGAAGTCGATAGTGCCTATTATCCAAGCTCCTGGTTGACTTTCAGCTTTGGCGGCGCATACAACCATGCTCGCTACACCGATTGGACCACCGCCACTTGCCCGGCTGAGATACCCACTTCGGTGCAAGCCGTTTGCGATAACACAGGCAAGCAAGTGGTTGGCGCGCCCGACCTGACCGGTATTTTTGGGGTGGACTTGCATAAACCGCTGGGATTTGCCGGTTTGACCGGGCATGCCTGGGTCAATTCAGTCGTGCGTTCGTCTCAGAATCTCGAAGCGCAATTATCGTCCTGGGGCGTACAGGATGCCTATCAAGTTACCGACGTCGGTATCGGTTTATTCACCGGCGGCAAAAACAAATACGAGGTCAATCTGGTAGCCAATAACGTGTTCGATACCCAGTACACCACCAGTGTCAACGATTACAGCAATAGCTATCCTGTAGGTTACGACGGCATCGGTGCGCGGCGTTATGTCGGCTTGGTGTTGAAGTCGACTTTCTAAGGTATTGCCACGATGATCCAGCCGGGTTTGTTCAAGGCAGCCGTTTCGGTTGGTTTGGGCAAAATCGGCTCCTTTTCATATAAGTCCTTAACCGCGCATCGTGCAATATCGGTGCGCATTACCCAATTCACTATTTTTGAAAAATCACATGGTCAATAAAACTGTTTTCTGTTTCCGCCACAAGCGGCACGCTTTGATTGCATTGTTTTCCGCATCGCTGACTTTCGGTGCGGAGGCTCAAGTACCGCCCAGCAATGATGCGGCCAAAAAACCGCCGCAACCCGCCGCGCATGGGCCGACGTTGGAGTCCGCCATCGAAGCGGCAACGGCGGCGGTGGATGCCTGCTCGGAGAAGGATCAACATGCCGGCGTCAGCATCGTCGATTCGGCTGGGGTGTTGAAAGTGTTACTGGCCGCCGACGGCACCTCGGAGCGGGGTGTGTTATCGAGCACCAATAAGGCCATCACGGCGTTGAATTTCAAAACCGCCACCAGCGAATTGTTTAAACGGCAGGAAAGCGACAAGGATTTCGCCAAACAGATTGCCGAAAACCCGCGTTTCAACGCCAGGCCCGGCGGCGTGTTGTTGAAAGTGGGCGATGAAATCATCGGTGCGATTGGGGTTGGCGGTGCCAAAATCGACGAAGAATGCGCGCTGGCCGGTATCGACAAGATCGAGCCACGCGCCAAATAAGGCCGTCCTGGAATGATGATGTTTAGGTTCGAATTTTTTCTGAGTGTCTGCTGGCTGTTGGGGTGGATTAGCTTTCCGGCCGCTGCCGCCACGGATCAAGCAGCGACCGAGCAGGTTAAGGCCCGGTTGATTGCCTCCGTGGATGCCGTGCATCCGGGAGATAACATTCTGCTGGGCGTCCAACAACTGATCATTCCGCATTGGCATACTTATTGGAAGAATCCCGGCGATTCAGGTTTGGCGACCCAGATCGATTATGGGCTGCCGGACGGCGCCATCGTGGGGCTGATTCAATGGCCGACACCGGAGCGAATCAGCTTGGGACCGGTGGTCAACTATGGCTATCAGCACGAGGTGACTTTACTGACGCCGGTAAAGTTGCCTGACAATCTGGCGGTGGGATCGCGTTTACCAATCAAAGCCACCGCCAAATGGCTAGTCTGTGAAGAGGCTTGTATCCCTCAGGAAGTCGAGCTTGAATTGGCTTTGCCGGTCGTGGCACCGGACTCGGATGCCGGGCCAGGCAGTCCCTTGATCGAACAGGCGCTGGCGCGCTTACCCTCGGATAGTCCCTGGCCGCTTGAGCTGATACAGCAGCCGGATGGTGTGATCTTGCGGGTGTTGGGTAATGAGTTTCAGGCATCGCAACCGTCGGCCGTCTGGTTTTATCCGGACGAGTGGGGACGTGTTTCACATGGTGCGCAACAGCCGCGCCGAATCTTTAACGATGGGATTTCATTACAACTGAAATCCGGCGACGCGCCGCTCAGTCCCGGCCAAACCTTGACCGGGGTTTTGACGATTAGCGAAAGCAATGGCACTAACACTGTCACGCGGGGTTATACAGTCCGGTCTATTTTGGCCAGCAACGTATCGTCACAGCCTGAAACTGCTGAATCCGAATTGGCTGTGCCATCGGCGATTGTGCTGGCCTTGCTGGGCGGGGTGATTTTGAATCTGATGCCGTGCGTGTTTCCGGTGTTGTCGATGAAAGCCTTGGCATTGGTCAGCCATGCCGGCCATTCCTCCCAACGGATACGCTTACATGGCTGGCTCTATACAGCGGGAGTATTGACCAGTTTTGCCTTGTTGGCGGCGGTGTTGATTGGATTGAAAGCCGGCGGTTCTCAAGTTGGCTGGGGCTTCCAATTTCAGTCGCCGCTGTTTGTGGTGGGTGTTGCCTATTTGATGTTTGCGGTAGGGCTGAACTTATCGGGCGTGTTCAGTATCGGTGGTTCGATTGTGGGTGTGGGTTCATCGTTGGCGCGGCGTTCCGGTTATTCGGGCAGTTTTTTTACCGGCGTATTGGCAACCGTGGTTGCCACGCCCTGCACCGCGCCTTTCATGGGGGCGGCAATTGGTTTTGCCCTGACTCAACCGCCGGTCGCCTTGTTGAGCGTGTTTCTGAGTCTGGGGTTGGGCTTGGCGCTGCCTTATTTGCTGCTGAGTTATTGGCCGTGGTTGCAACGCTCGCTACCCAAGCCGGGAATGTGGATGGATAGATTGAAACAAGGCCTGGCCTTTCCGATGTATGGCGCCAGTGCCTGGTTGATCTGGGTGTTGACGCAACAGGCCGGCGCCAATGCGGTTGCGGTGGCCTTAGCCGGCATAGTGGCTATCGGTTTTGCTTGCTGGCTTTTCGAAATCAATAAACATTCGGCTGTCGGCGCCCGCCATGTTTCCAGTGTATTTGCTAGTCTGCTGTTGGCGGCAGTGCTTTATGGCAGTTACATAGGCCTGGAAGACTCATCTTCCACGCAAGCCGCTATTCAGGAACAAGTTACTGACAGTCGGAATTGGGAGCCTTTCAGCACCGCCCGTTTGAATGCTCTTAGGTCGGAAGGCAAGCCGGTGTTCGTCAACTTCACGGCGGCTTGGTGTATCAGTTGTCTGGTCAACGAGCGCGTGGCGCTGAATCAGTCCGAAGTAAAACTGGCCCTACAATCAAAATCCATCACGTATTTGAAAGGCGACTGGACCAATCGCGACGCCGAAATCACCCGCTTTCTGGCTGAGTTTGGCCGTAGCGGCGTGCCTTTATATCTCTATTATCCGCCGGGTAGTTGGTCTAAGCCGGCCATTCTGCCGCAAATTCTTACAGCGCAAATCGTCACTCAAGCTTTTACGGCGGCGGATATTACGGCCAATAATTCGATTCGGTAACCGGGAGGAGGGGAGATGATGTAGTTCGGAGTTTAGAAGTTTGAGTGTTGTCTGACGGCTTTAGCCGTGTTTTTTCCAATCCGAAGGAGCTTTTATGTTTGCTAAATTTTATTTGCGCCGGCTGTGGGCCGGTTTATTAACGATGCTGTTTTCCTTGGCGGCTTATGCCGAACCGGTTGTCAATCAGCCGGCGCCTTTGTTTTCCGGTGCCGCCGCCGATGGAACCACGCTCAATCTGGCCGATTTGCGTGGTAAAACGGTGATTCTGGAGTGGACCAACCACGAATGCCCATTCGTCAAAAAGCATTACGAATCGGGCAATATTCCCAATCTGCAAAAACAAGCGGCGCAGCAGGGCGTGGTATGGTTGCAAGTCATCTCTTCCGCGCCGGGCAAACAAGGCTTTGTCGATGCCGAAACCGCGAAAAAACTTAATGCCGAGCGGGATGCCCATCCGGCTAACACGGTGTTCGATCCGTCCGGTTCGATTGGCAAGTTGTATGCGGCCACCAATACTCCGCAGTTGTTCATTATCGATCCGCAAGGCGTGTTGCTTTACAAGGGTGGCATAGACAGCATTCCTTCCGCCGATCAGGCCGATATTGCCAAGGCGGAAAATTACATAAGCTCGGCGTTGAAGGCATTGGCGGCGGGCAAATCCATTAATCAATCCAGCACCAGACCATACGGCTGCACTGTGAAATATGCGGGTTGATTAACCGATAATGGCCGTCGTTTCCTTGATGGGGACGACGGTTTTTTTATGCGGGAAATATTTTGGCGGCAGGCATCGCCGGATTAAAGATTCACTCATGCTGTCAGCAGGGCAGCGGTTGTTTTTATGCTGTTGCCAGGGAAACAGTTACGGTGTGGTTTTCCGGTATTACTCAAGTTGTATCAAACGATTCTGTCATAAGCCTACCGGTTAATCGTAAATAAAGTGCATTAAAATCAATTATATATGTGTCTGTGTCGGTATCTTTGGTCCGGTTGATACCTTGTGTTAGGTTCATGGCATAAACCCTGCAATGGATATGACGGGACTGTCGCAATGGTGCGGCAACCTCTAGCCGAGGAGTGGATGCCATACCTGGTATTGACATGACTCGATGATACATTTCCATCGTTTATATTCGAGAACCCTACATGAAATTGTTGAAATTAATTATTTTGACCGTGATCTTTTCCACATCCACAGTGATTGCCGCCGAACACGGCGATGCGAAACCCGCTGCCGAAGCCCATCCTTACACCGCCAAAACGCCCAAGTTAAATCGCGCCCAAGTCGATGAACTGCTTGCCAAACCCACCGAGTTGGTCATTGTCGATGTGCGCCGTCCGGATGAGCTCAGCAAAATCGGTGGGTTTCCGGTTTACCTGAGTATTCAGAGCAAGGACATCGAGAAAGGCTTGAGTTTTATTCCTGGCGATCGCAAGTTGGTCACCGTATCCAATCATGCCGGCCGGGCCGGAAAAACCGCCGATTTTCTGGCTGAAAAAGGTTTTAAAGTCGTGGGTGCTATCGGTGCGCAAGACTACGAAGCCGAGGGTGGCGCTTTGACTAAAATCGAGCCGCCCGCGCCGAAATCCGACGCCGATAAAAAGCATTGATCGGTGTTGATTGAACAGAGCAAGCAAACTGCTTTGGCGGGATACCAAAATTAATTTCCCGAGTTGAAGAATGTGCCGCTGATTTCGGTATCGCGATACAACGCTATAGGCGATAAGCACATTCTTTTTCAAGAATCCTGTTTTACAGGTGTGTCGATACTCATTGACTAGGAGGCGCTAAATGACGATACAACGTGACTTATTAGCCTGTGTGTTAGGCGGACTTTTATTGGCTATTACGGATCGGGCCTTTGCGGTTGATGAATGGACCACGCGGGATAGCCCCATTGATTTCGGGATGGCTGTCAGTCAATGCAAAACAGACCTCGAATACAAGCGGATTGATAGGGCGGCAGCGTGCGGAGTCCAACGTTGACAGGCTTGGCATTGCCTATGTTGGCAATGATCATGCCTGCGACTGATGCCGTGGCCGAGACAGTTACGTCAGTCAGGAGTCATATGATTGATATAGGTATTTAACCGAATGATTTAAACCAACTTTCGTGGTGCTCTCAGCGGGTTTGACGGTGTAAAACCCGCTTTTTTTTGCGCGCGCAGGGGGGGATTGCTTCAAACCTTATCTAGATCTCATTCGAAATCATGCTTTTGAACCGACTGAGAGGCGGGTCCGCGGG
Organism: Methylomonas sp. LL1; assembly: GCF_015711015.1. Taxonomy (NCBI): domain Bacteria; kingdom Pseudomonadati; phylum Pseudomonadota; class Gammaproteobacteria; order Methylococcales; family Methylococcaceae; genus Methylomonas; species Methylomonas sp. LL1. The sequence goes on along the minus strand of NZ_CP064653.1, from coordinate 1,615,631 downwards.
TATTTTTTATTAATTATTTTGTGGTTTTAGGCGTTTTCATATGAAGGTGACAATGAAAGTTTTGAACTGGCTGCTGTACCAAACTCATCGTTGGCTAGGGGTGGTATTGGGATTATTCATGTTTATCTGGCTGTTAACCGGCCTGGTTATCATGTATTCCGCGCCGACCACGCAAAATCGAACCCAGCAATTGGCATACGGCGAAACCTTGGCGCCACATGGAGGTTGGTTGAGCTTGGGGGAAGTTTGGCGAGCCAGTAGCGAGCAGCGCAAATTGGCGGCCATGGCGCGCAAACCGAAACAAGAACCGAGTGAAACGCATGGTCACCCTGAATCGGCAGATCACCGGAAAGCTTCTCCACTTCCCGATGCCATTGCCGATGCCAGGCTGGTGCGTTTGGCCGGCGAACCGATTTGGTTAATTGAGGATGTGAAAGGTCTGCGGTTTGCGCTGTCGGTAATTGACGGTACTATTCGCGAAACCTCTCCCGATCAAGCCGTTGGGATTGCCGAAAAGTGGTTTCAGGCTCATGAGGGTAAGGATCAATCCGATATCCGGTATGTGGAAACGGTCGAGTATCCGATCATCTTGCGTAATCGGGACAATTTGCGGCCGTTTCACCGGATTGAGGCGAACGACCACACCGAATTACTGATCTCATCCCGCACCGGAGAAATACTGCATGCGTCGACCCGATGGCAGCGCGCATTTTATTGGGCGGGTAATTGGTTGCACACCTTTAAACCGCTGGATTCATTGGGGTTCGGACACATCCGCCACGAGGTGCAAACCTGGGCTGGCTTGACAGCGGCCATAGCGACATTGAGCGGCTTGATCATCGGCTGGTTGCGTTGGCGGCCGGGATTCGCCGGTAAGCCGACTTATTCGCAAGGGCGTACTCAACCCTACCGGGAATTCTGGTTTAAGTGGCATTTCTGGGCCGGGTTGATCGGAGGCAGCTTTGCGTTGAGCTGGGCGGCGAGTGGCTTTATTGAGACCAATCCATGGAAATGGTTTTCTCCGGCTAATTACTCACGGGAAGAACTGTCAAGATATTTAGGCTCGGAACTGCCGGCTGCGATGAGCGATTGGCGGCCAAGTGAACTGCCATTTACAGAAAATAGCGTTGATATTGTCGAAATAGTTTGGACTCGTTTGGGTGGCGAGGCAGTATTGCAGGCTTATACACGCGATGGGCAACGTTTACCTTTGTCTCCCGTAGGCGTTTCTTCGCGTCTTAGCGAAACCGCGTTATCGGATGCCGTTAAACGCTTGGCGGGGGATCATAGGGTGTCCGGACAGACGTTAATCAATGAATATGATAGTTACTATTATCCACGGCATAACCAAGGGGTGAACGAAAAACCCCTACCGGTCATTCGCGCTGAATTTAACGATGATGCCGGAACCTTGGTCTATCTCGATCCGCAAGATGGGCGATTGTTGAATAAACTGGATCGCAGTCGGCGGGTTTTTCGTTGGTTGTATTCCGCTCTACATCACTGGGACTTTGGTTGGTTATATTATCGGCCGCTTTGGGATCTTTGGATGTTGGTCTGGGTATCGTTGGGGTTGGTGTTGGGAGCAAGTTCTGTTGTCATTGGCTGGAAAAGGCTGAAACGAACCTTTATGCCTAAAAAACGCAAAGTCGGCAATAGATCGGCGATCAATGAACTTGCGACAGAAACCGGGAATTGATGTTTTTAATATCGAATTATGGAGTTGAAGTTTAACGTTGTTTCGTGGGTGTTGTGATGACTCGGTTTAAGCCTGTTAATCCTTGCCGAGGTTTTTTATAGTGGCATCAACTCACGAACTGGCGTGAACAATTTTGATTTCCGTTTTAGCGGGTAAGCCCATTGCAGCCAATGACTTCGCTAGGCATCGTACTGTCCCGTTGGCGCTAGCCTTGGTATGCAGGTTGTTGCGATTCTATGGCTTATGGCTTATGGCTTATGGCTTTGCGTTGGATTGGTTACTGGCCGCCAGCAATTCGCCGATAAAGTATTGTAGGTAAGAAGGTAGATACTGTTGTTTTAAATAGGCGATTTTGGTGCGTGAGCGTGGAATCAGGTGCGACAGGTTCAACGCAACTAAGTCGCCGTCGCTATCGGCCTCGTATGAGGTGGCGGCAATGATACCGACACCCAGTCCCAGTCTGACATAGGTTTTAATCACATCAGAATCGGCGGCCGACAGAATCACATCCAGTGTCTGTCTGGCGTTTTGGAACGCCTTTTCGATGTTAGAGCGTCCGGTATAGCCGGGCGAATAGGTGAGTAGCGGGAACGACGCTAGACGTTCGAATGTCAATTCTCCGCTGGTCAGCGGGTGATTGTGAGGCACGATGGCGATGTGGTGCCAGTCATAACAGGGCGTGATGACCAGTTTGTCGTCGACATCCAGCTTCTCGGTGCAAATGGCGATGTCGGCCTGATGATGGTGCAGTAAATCGATGATCTCACCGGGTGATGATTGCACCATGTAAATCTTGATCTGCGGATATTGTTGGCGAAATTTGGTGATAGGTGCCGGCAGCAAATATTTTGCCTGGGTGTGGGTGGTGGCAACGTGTAACGTACCGTTGCGCTGTTGACGATAGTCGTTGGCTATGGTGAGGATATTACGCCGTGACAGGTCGATGTTGTCGACTTCTTCCATTAGTCTCAGACCTAACGGCGTGAAGCCGGCGATTTTCTTACCGGCACGCAATAACAACGGTCCTCCGAGTTCTTCTTCAAGCATCAGGATTTGCCGGCTGGCCGCTGATTGGACGATTTTCAGTTTCTCACCGGCCTTCGATAGATTGAAATCCGTTTCCTGCAAAAAACGCATCAGTTCAAGTTGGCTGAAATTCATTGTCTGATTTTCCTTGTTGTGTAAGTGGCACTCAATTGAACCAATGCGCATGTTTGAAACGCAGATTGACGTGCTCGCCTTTTTTCAGTGCCAGTTCCTTGAATTGCTCGTTGGGCATTTCCGCATAAATGGTGGTTGCCGCGCCATTATGACCGTCGCGATTGAGTTCCAGTCTGATGGTGCCTCCGAGGTGTTGCCAATCCTTCAGGTACACCGGTGAATTGGCCGGATCGGCGGTTTTCTCGACACTGATGTTGTGCGGACGGACATGGGCGACGATGCCCTTGGGATCGTCAACGATAATGCCGGTACTTTTCAGCCAGCTGTGATCGTCGTCTTCGATATGAAAGACATTGGTCTGGCCGATGAAACGCGACACGAAATCGCTCTGAGGCTGATCGTAAATCTCGCTGGGCGTGCCTTTTTGTTCGATCTTGCCGTGATTAAGCACCACGATCTGACTGGCCACCTCCATGGCTTCCTCCTGATCGTGGGTGACGAAGATGCTGGTGACATTCAGTTCGTGATGCAAATGCCGCAACCATTGGCGTAAGTCCTTGCGCACGCTGGCATCCAGCGCGCCGAAGGGTTCGTCCAGCAGCAGCACAGACGGTTCGACCGCCAAAGCGCGCGCCAGGGCAATACGCTGGCGCTGGCCGCCGGACAGTTGATCCGGAAAACGGTCGTGCAGCCAGTCCAGTTGCACCAGTTGCAACAAGGAATGGACCTTGTCCCGGATCAAGGCTTCGCTGGGACGCTGCTTGCGCGGTTTGACTCGCAGGCCGAAGGCGATGTTGTCGAACACGGTCATGTGCCGAAACAAGGCATAGTGCTGAAACACGAAGCCGATCTGGCGGTTTTTCACCGGTTGTTCGGTGACATTGTCGCCCTTCAGGTAAACCTCGCCCCGGTCGGCTTGTTCCAGGCCGGCAATGATGCGCAACAAGGTGGTTTTGCCGCAACCGGATGGTCCGAGTAGGGCCACCAATTCGCCTTCGGGAATTTCGAGGTTGATATTGTCCAACGCTTTAAAGGCGCCGAATTGTTTACTGATATTTTGTAAAGTAATGCTCATGCTATGTCTCGTAAAATGCGTGCTCTGATCATCATTCGGTGGCGGCTCGCCGGGATGCCTTTAATCTTGTTTCTGCTTCCACTCCAGGAAGGTCTTCACCACCAGTGTCACCACCGCCAATCCGGCCAGCAGCGAGGCGCTGGCAAAGGCGCCGACGAAATCGTATTCGTTGTAGCTGACTTCGACATGCAAGGGCAGGGTGTTGGTCAGGCCGCGAATGTGGCCGGACACCACCGACACGGCGCCGAATTCGCCCATGGCCCTGGCATTGCACAGCAATACGCCGTACAGCAAACCCCATTTGATGTTGGGCAAGGTGATTTTAAAAAAGGTTTGCCAGCCGCTGGCGCCCAGCGAGAGCGCGGCTTCCTCCTCTTCGTGGCCGATTTCCTGCATCAGTGGAATCAACTCGCGCGCCACGAACGGAAAGGTCACGAACAAGGTCGCCAGCACGATGCCGGGTACCGCGAAAATGACTTTAATGTCGTGCGCGGACAGCCACGGGCCTATCCAGCCTTGGGCGCCGAAAATCAGCACATAAATCAAGCCGGCAATCACCGGCGACACCGAAAACGGTAAGTCGATCAAGGTTACCAACAAACTCTTGCCGCGAAACTCGAAGCGGGCAATGGCCCAAGCCGCCGACACCCCAAATACGGTGGTCAGCGGCACGCAAATGGCGGCCGTCAGCAAGGTTAACCGCATCGCGGCCAAGGCGTCGGGATGGCTTAAACTGGAGGCATAAGCCGCCCAGCCCTTGGCAAAGGCTTCAATCAATACCGTGGCCAACGGCAGGATCAAAAACAAGACAATGGTGGCTAGGCTAAAAAAAACCAGCGTGCGGCGTACCCAGGTCGCGTCGGTCAAGGTCAGCGGCTTGGCGCGCTGGCTAAAACTAGGATTTATGGCGTTCATCACAAGACCTCTTAAAGTTGTCCACCGCGGCGGCGTATCCAGCCTTGCAGACTATTGATCAACAACAGCAATACAAACGACAGGACCAGCATGGTCAGACCGATGGCGGTAGCGCCGGCGTAGTCGTATTGTTCCAATTTGGTGATGATCAGCAGCGGCACCACCTCGGAGATATAAGGCATATTGCCGGCGATAAAAATCACCGAACCGTACTCGCCGACACCCCGGGCAAATGCCAGCGCAAAACCGGTGATCGCCGCCGGCAAGATATTGGGGAAAATCACTTTAACAAAGGCCTGCCAACGGGTGGCGCCGAGACTGGCGGCGGCTTCCTCCATGGCTTGGTCGAATTCCTGCAATACAGGTTCGATGGTGCGCACCACGAACGGCAGGCCGATGAAGATCAATGCAAACACGATGCCCAGCGGTTTGTAGGCAATCTGCACGCCGATGGCCTCCATCACCCATTGGCCGATCCAGCCCTTGGGTTCGTAAATGGTGGCCAGCACGATGCCGGCCACGGCGGTCGGCAAGGCAAACGGCAGGTCGATCAGCGCATCGAAGATTTTTTTACCGGGGAAGGGGTAGCGCACCAAGCACCAGGCGATGATAAATCCCAGTAGCGCCGCCACGGCAGCCGCCATCAGGGCCGCCCCGAAGCTGACCCGAAAGGAGGCTAGGACCCGCGGGTTGGTCATAATGGCCCAGAACTGGTCCAGGCTGAGTTGCAGGGTTTTCAGCAGCATCGCGCAGAGCGGTATCAACACGATCAGCGTCAGGTAAAACACGGTGAAACCGAGCGCCGGGCGAAATCCCGGCATGATGTGGCTTTGTGGCATGGGGTTGATCTTGGGTTAAGTTAAAAAACAGCGGTGTGATATCTCTCATCCGTTTTTTGCACGCCAACCTCTCGGCCGGGTGAAACGAGGGGTGTTAGTAACACTAATACCCCTCGCCGACAGTGTTGCTTATGGGGCGTAGATTTGATCGAAGTTCGCGCCATCGTCAAAATGGTCTTTCTGCACATTGGTCCAGCCGCCGAACTGTGCGTCGACGGTGAAAAAGTCCAGTTTCGGGAAGCGTTTCAAATCTTCGGCATCGGCAAATTCAGGATGCGACGGCCGATAAAAATGCTTGGCCACCAGTTTCTGGCCGACTGGGGTATACAGGTATTGCAAATAGGCTTCCGCCAAGTCCAGATTGCCATTTTTCTTGGCGACTTTGTCCACCACTGTCACCGGGGTTTCGGCCTTGATGCTGACCGGCGGCACCACGATCTCATATTCTCCGGCACCATATTCTTTCAAGGCTAGAAAAGCTTCGTTTTCCCAGGTGATCAAGACGTCGCCAATGCCGCGCTGGATAAAGGTGGTGGTGGAACCGCGCGCGCCGGAATCCAGTACCGGTACGTTTTTAAAGATTTTTTTCACAAAATCCTTGGCGGCGTCCTTGCTGCCAAAAGTTTTTTCGCCGAATGCCCAGGCCGCCAGATAGTTATAACGGGCGCCGCCGGAAGTTTTTGGGTTTGGAGTGATGACGGAGATACCTGCCTTGGCCAGATCGTCCCAGTTTTTAATGGCTTTCGGATTGCCCTTGCGGACCAGAAACACGATGGTTGAGGTATAAGGCAAACTGTTGTTGGGCAGGCGTTTTTGCCAGTCTTTCGGGAATAAGCCCGCTCTTTCCGCGATTTGATCAATGTCCCCGGATAAGGCCAGGGTAACCACGTCGGCTTCCAGGCCGTCGATGACGGCTCGGGTTTGTTTGCCGCCGCCGCCATGCGATTGTTGGACGTTGACGTCTTCGCCGGTTTTTTCTTTCCAGTGTTTGATGAACTCTTGATTGAATGCTTGATAGAACTCGCGAGTCGGATCGTAGGACACATTCAAAAGGGTTCTATCGGCCCAGGCGTTACCGCCAAGTAACAGGGTTAAACCGAAGAGTAGGGGTTTTACTGTGTTTGGAAATTGCATGACTTCTCCTAAGGTTGAAATCAAAATGTCGGGTTTCGGATGGCTGCCGTTTGAGCTGGCGCTAGTCTATGCAACTTCAACGGTCAGCAAAAGCGATATGTTTAGAATTAAATATCTTGAAATAAGATATAAAAGCCCGGATGAAAGCACGGGCTCAAGACGGCGAAGACTTTACGGCTTCCGTTTGAGTCCTTGAACCTGTGTCGGCCGGGTCTGGTTATCGGTACTTCGGTTTACCGTCCCCGAACGCATTCAGCGAAACTTCGAAATAAAAGAAATTGCTGGGTTCGGAGGTAAAGGGGCCGGCGGCGGTATTGCCCCTGTCGAAGGACTCGGTGTAGTCGCCAGGTGTGAAGCGGGCATAGCTCATGCTCCAGTCGATATAGGGATTGAGTTTGTGCCGCAAACGAATGTCGAATTCATGACCCATGAAACTACCGCTTTGGCCGGTCCGATCACGCAAGTTGGCCCGGTTCCAACCACCGGTTTCGCTTTCCAGCCAATAGGCGTTGTAACCCAGATCGACCCGCACATTGTTGTAAGGGGTGAATTCCAAGCGTGCTTTCGGTGCATGCAGGTTATCCCAGGAATAATAATCGTTGCGCGACCAGGGTTGGTTGAAGCCGTAAAAGGCATCGAAACGCTGGTTGTAACCATCGCCCGATTGTTTGTCGCCGGTGCCATAGCCATAGTACAGACTGGCTCGCGGTTTCCAATCGTGATCGAAGCTGTAGCCCACCTCCAATGAGTAGGCCAAGGCGTCATGCTGACGCAACTGCTGTGTTCCATTTACGGTTTCGCCAAAGCGGCCGAATTGTTTATTGATATCGCCATCGAAATCAAAACCGCTTTCACCGAACAGACCGTATACCCTTAAACCGGGCGCATAGATGCTGCGGTCGTTTTTCCGGTTAGCCGCCACGCTGTTGTTCGGGTCGCCGTCGGTATTTCTACCCAAAAAATACGGCTGGATGGTGATGAAATCGGACCATTCCCGTATGCTCAGTACCGCGCCATAAAACCAGGTATCTTCATCCGGTTGGTCGAATTCGTATTTGTAGCGTTCGACCGGTTGAAACACAAAGGTGTCCAGGTCCCAGTTGTTTTGCTTTTTACCGAAACGCAGCCGATAACCTTCGAAGTTGTTGGTAGTGTTGCGGAACTCATTGTTGCCCACCAAGCGCCTATCCAACACTTCCAAGTGTTGGCGGCCGGCGCGTATGCTGATCGGCCGGTTATGTCCCAGGGCATTGTCGAAATATAACTCGCCGTAGGCCTGGATTAATTCGAACTCGTTGACATCCGCGTCGCTGGTTTCGTAGTTACCGTTATAACTCCGCGCGTCTTCCATCTCGACGGCAAAGCGTAGCGGGTCGAGAATATCCTTGATTCCGACATAGGCGCGCGTCCTGAGTAACCACAAGTTGTCCGGTTCGGCGCGATATTTACTGACGGCGGTACCGGACGAGGTGTCGGTCCATGGCCGCAAATCGTTTTCCCGGTATTCATAGCGGCTGCGAAAATCCAGACCCAGGTCCAGCCATTCCACATCGCGGAATTGCTCGAACTGAGTTTTACTCAAGCTGCGCACATATGCCGGGACATCGCCCGCGGGTTCGACCCGGTAGCCTTTGGTCGGACGATAGTAATCCTCGGCGTTGACTAATTGCGGCAACAGCAATAACACGCCCGCCAGTCGCGTCTTGCTCGCTGTTTTGAAAAATTGTTGTTTCATGGCTGACCTTTCGAGTGGTGTTAGGTAATCAATGAGTGTTAATCACGGTAACTTCCGGTGGTCCGGTCAGTGTGTCGTTTCTGTTTTTGTATCGCCGATCTTTCGGTGGATACGATTAATGGGTAGCCGAATCGTTTTTGACTCTGAATTTTTCGTGTTTATCGATTTGCACGATACGCCCGTCATGCACCACGATTTCGATCGAGCCGAAACGGATGCCTTGCAGGATGGAAATAATATGGCCGGCAACATCTTGTTTCGATAAATTCAAATCGATTCCGCTATCTTCTGTAGACATGCAAATATCCTCTTTAAAAAACGCTAATTTCGATTCATAGAATTGATGGAAGTAGGATATAAAAAATGTTTAATCGAGAGAAACGTTAGTTTTTCATATCCTTTTCGAAAAATTTAATATGCCGATTGGTGATAGCTGTATCTGAATTGGCGATTGGTAACGGTCGCATAGTTCATGCTGAAAAAAGTATTCTCTTCATGAAAGATGCAAAAATCACAAAAAATTTCAAAGAGTTAATAACCCATTGATTGTTTGAGTGTATTTCGGGCTTTTCCTGGGTTTGCTGATGCTTTGAAAGTTCGTCGATTCGTACCTATTATCGTTAGCAAAAACTTGAATTTGCCGGGGCGATGCCATGCCTTCATCAGCGTAGGTTCATGTGATGTGGCTACACTAAACCGGACACACTTTTTAAAATAACCTGAAAAAGCGTGAATCCAAAATGAGCCAAGAAAAACCCAATACCTATACAGCCGAATTCAGAGCCTCAGCCGTCAAGTTGGCGAATGAATCCGATAAACCGATCAGCCAGGTAGCCCAGGATCTTGGCATTAACGTCAATACCTTGCATACCTGGATAGGAAAATACAGTCGCCCCAAAGACAGCAATAAAGCGGTCCGTACCGATGAACATCTGTACGATGAACTCAAGCGCCTTAAGAAGGAAGTGGCCCGATTGACCGAGGAGCGCGATTTACTAAAAAAGGCAGCGGCGTACTTCGCCAAGGAACAAAGATGAAGTACGCCTGGATCAAGCAGCATGCAGAGGACTTTGCGGTAGATACCCTGTGCCGGTTCATGAGGGTATCCCGAAGCGCCTACTACGACTGGCTGAAGCAAGGCCCCTCTGCGGGCGAACAAGACGATGCCGCCCTATCCGAGATGATCCAAAGCACCTTTGGCAAAAGCCGGGCAACCTACGGTACGCGCCGTCTCAAAGCCGCCTTATCCGCTCAGAACCGAACCGTCAGCCGCCGCCGTATCGGTCGTTTGATGCGGGAAGCGGGGTTGGCCTGTAAAACCAAGCGCAAATTCAAAGCCACGACGAATTCGAAGCATCATCAACCGGTTGCGTCCAATCACCTGGATCGGCAATTTGCCGTGGAAAAGCCCAATCAAGTCTATGCCGGCGACACCACCTATATCCATACGCAGGAGGGCTGGCTGTATCTGGCCGTGGTGATTGATCTCTATTCCCGGCAAGTCGTGGGCTGGTCTATGGCCGAACATATGCGGACCAAACTGGTGAACGATGCGCTACTGATGGCGGTTTGGAAGCGCAAGCCCGAGAAAGGCTTGCTATGGCATACCGATCGCGGCAGCCAATATGCATCGGACAGCCATCGAGCCTTATTAACGCAACACGGCATCCGGCAAAGCATGAGTCGTAAGGGAAACTGCTGGGATAATGCCGTCTCGGAAAGTTTCTTTCATACCCTGAAAACCGAGTTGATACATCACCAGACCTATCGAACCCGATCCGAGGCCAGGCAGGCCGTATTCGAATATATCGAAGTGTTTTATAACCGCGAGCGACTTCATTCCGCCAATGGCTACCTGTCGCCCGTTGACTACGAAGTGCAGCTTAAAGCTGCTTAGCTGTGTGTCCGGAAAAGTGTTGACACATCACGGGGGCGTGGCTACCAATACCCTCCACCCAAAAGCGAACCGATGCCGCCGGACTTGATCGGCCTAGAGTGTGGCGCAAAGACCAGAGCCGGGACGCCCTGTAAGCAAAAGGCGATTTACTCAAACGGTCGATGTAAATGGCATGGCGGGTGCAGTACAGGCGCAAAAACCGAAGAAGGCAAAAAGCGTTCGGCAATGAATGGCAATTGCCCCAAACGGAAGCGGAGTCATAACGGTAGCTAAAAGACTACTTTCAACGAAAGCAGAGGTAATAATTATGGGTGCATCCAGTTTTAAAACATCCGCAGAATATCAGCGAGAGCGGCGCGAATCGAATAGAAGGCGAGGTGTTCGTCGGCTGGATATAGAAATCGAGCCAAAGCTAATGGCGAGGCTACAACGGGAGCTTGCCGACTATGGCGCGTCCACTCACCCCGGCGCGGCGCTGGTGGAATGGTTGGGCGATGTTTTACCTGAATAAACTGCGATGAAGTAGGAAACTGGCTAACCCGGAATGGTTTATAACAGTCAATGTGATAATGTAACAATCGAGGCAGGGTAACATCGGCTTTTTTGATAGGGCCTGCTAAAGATGGCGGATAAATAATCAAATTGGGGGCATAAATGGGGGCATGTTGAAAAACAGATTGCATGGAATGTCTAATCTACAAGGCCATTATAATATTCGGTAGTTCCAACGAATTGAACCGGCCGGTTACAGTTGTGGAGGTATCGAGGTAATCCGGCAATCAGACGAGTCTATAGATGATTTGCAAAAGCGCTGTTTTGCGATCGTTGTTTGGCCTGATTACAACTATCGAAAGATATTTCTGCCAATTTATGTTGATGGGATAAACTAAAAACCCTTCCGGTTAACGCTGGCGTTTTGATGTCGTTGGCAAGGCGTCTTTATTGATCAGCTAACAGTTTCTTTTTCAGGGTGTTGAATTCTGATTCGGTTATTGCACCTGAATCTTTTAAGTCTTTTAGTTTATTGATCTCAGTGTATAGGTCTTTTGTTTTCGGGCTTGTTGTTGTCTGGCGGATTGTCTGGTCAATCTCTACTCGTTGAGCCGGATATTTTGCAGAATCAAAATCCCCCTTTCGCCCAAAATTTGAAACTTTACCATCACGAATTGCCACATAGTAATCTTCAGGAAAGTTGCCATCCGCTGCAATAACGGTTTTAACCCAACTGTATTGCATGTATTCAATTCCTTCATTAGCCGAAACTGACTTAGGTGGGCCAAGTAATGTTAGTACTTCCTGTTTGGGCATTCCGATAGTAAGTTGATTAAGCTGGTCAGCTGTCCCAAAAATCATTGCCATGCAACCATTAAGAGTAATGACAGCAATGAAAGTTAGTGACTTAATCATAAAACACGGATGTGATAATGTAACAATCGAGCCGGGTAACACCGGCATTTTCGGGGCAATCAATCGGCAAGCGATGAAATTTGGTGCCCCGAGTGGTACCCCGAAACTGGATTTTATATCTTTTGCCGAACAACTGATTGTTCAAGTTGTTGATTTTATTGGTCGGGACGGCGGGACTCGAACCCACGACCCCTTGTCCCCCAGACAAGTGCGCTACCAGACTGCGCTACGCCCCGATGCTTATATGTTTGAAACGATTTTTGTTGGTCCCAACAAAGCCCACCCATATTACCACAATATTCGGAATTCGCTACTTCAACAGTTCCAAAATATCTTCCAGTTCGCCTATCATCTGATGGATCAGTTGCTTGGTGCGCATCGAGTCTTCCTTAGCATTGTCGCTAGTCAAATGCGCGCGGGCTCCGCCTATGGTATAGCCTTGTTCATAGAGCAGGGCGCGGATTTGGCGGATCAACAGCACGTCATGGCGTTGGTAATATCGGCGATTGCCACGGCGTTTGACCGGGCTGAGCTCGGTAAATTCCTGCTCCCAATAGCGCAAGACATGCGGTTTTACGCCGCATAGTTCACTGACTTCGCCGATGGTGAAGTAACGTTTTGCCGGTATAACCGGCAGCTCGTTGTTATTACTGGGTTCCAGCATAGGCTTCCACTCGGGCTTTTAATTTTTGACCGGTTCTGAACGTCACTACTCGACGCGGTGTAATCGGAATTTCTTCGCCGGTTTTGGGGTTTCTGCCGGGGCGACCGCTTTTATCCCGTAATTCGAACTTGCCGAAACCGGAAATTTTAACTTGTTCACCGCTTTCCAGGGAACGTTTGATTTCTTCAAAAAACAACTCGACGATTTCCTTGGCCTCGCGTTTGTTCAAACCCAAATCTTCGAAAAGTTTTTCCGCAATATCTGCTTTGGTTAATGCCACAATCCCACCCTTAATCCCTCAATCTTGCATTTAATTCGGCTGTCATTTTTTCCAGCAACCTGCGAAATATAGCATCAATTTCCGAGTCGGTAAGCGTTTGATTGAAATCTTGTAATACCAGACTCAATGCAACGCTTTTAAAGCCTTCCTCAATACCCTTGCCTTGGTAGATGTCGAAGATCGAAACGTCTCGCACTGACGCTTCCCGGCTGCCGGTAATGCAGTTGATAATGTCGTTGGCGGACACTTGTTGGCGGACGATCAACGCCATGTCGCGGCGTACCGACGGGAATTTGGATAACGGCGCGAATTTTGGTACCGCGCGTTGCAAAATCGCACCCTCAGCCAGTTCGAATAGGAATACCGGGCTATCGAAGCCCAATTGTTTTTCCAAGTTGGGGTGCAGCATGCCGATCAAGCCAACTACGTTAACATCGGCATCAATGATCTCGGCGGTTTGGCCGGGATGCAGGGCTGGGTGTTGTGCCGGACGGAAACTCAAACCTCGGCCGGATAAGGCCAGCAAGGTTTCGACATCGGCTTTGACGTCGAAGAAGTCGATGTTTCGGGTTTTTTCACCCCATTGTTCGGCGTGGGCGCTACCCAATGCCAAACCGGCCAGCATTTTTTGTTGTTGGGTTTCGCCTCGTTGACGCACAAAGCGCAAGCCGGATTCGAACAGGCGCACGCGGGTTTGCTGGCGATTGACGTTGTAAATTGCCGCGTTCAATAGGCCACACCACAATGTCGTCCGCATCACGGCTAGTTCCGAGGAAATCGGATTTTGAAGACGGATGAATTCATCATCGGGCGCAATTGCCTGTTGTATCGTTTCATCGACGAAGCTGTAGGTAATCGCTTCCTGGTAGCCTCTATCGACCAAACAATCCTGCAATCTGGCCAGTGGCAGTGTGGCTTCCGGCGCTTTGCCCAGTTCGGAACGCATCAGTAGGCTGCTGCTGGGAAGATTGTTATAACCGACGATGCGGCCGATTTCTTCCAGCAAGTCTTCTTCTATCGCGATATCGAAGCGAAAGCCCGGCGGGGTGATGTGCCAGCCTTCGGTGTGTTCGGCAACCTGCATCCCCAAACCCTGGAACAGGTCGGTGACTTCGTCATTAGCCAGGCTAATGCCCAGCACTTTTTCGATGCGCTGGCGGCGTAATTTGACCGGCGGGCGGGTAGGGAGCTGTTCCTGGCTGATGGCGGCATTGACAGGACCGGCACTGCCGCCGGCAATCTCGACGATCAGCTGCGTGGCACGCTCGATGGCCCGATGTTGCAGGGTGAAGTCGACGCCGCGTTCGAAACGGTGCGAAGAGTCGGTGTGTAAACCGAATTTTCTAGCCTTGCCGGCAATGCTGCGTGGACTGAAAAATGCGCATTCCAGGAAAATGTCTTGTGTCGTATCCGAAACCGCGCTGGCGCTGCCACCCATGACGCCGGCCAGGGCCAAGGCCTGGTTCTGATCGGCAATCACCAGCGCGTCGCCGTCCAGTTGCATGGTTTGGTCGTTCAGCAAATTCAGGCTTTCTCCGTCACGGCTGTTTCTGACCACAATCGGTGCCGACAATTTGGCGGCATCGAAGGCATGTAACGGTTGTCCCAGTTCCAGCAATACATAGTTGGTGACATCCACTACCGGACTCAAGCTTCGGATGCCGCTGCGGCGCAGACGTTCCTGCATCCACATCGGGGTAGCGGCGCCGGGGTTGACGCCTTTGATCAAGCGGCCTAAATACACCGGGCAAGCATCGGACGATTCGATTCGGATTTCCAGGGTTTCCTGGTGAGCAATCGAAACCGGAGTGACCGATATAAGCTGGAAAGCCAGTTTGTTTAATACCGCCACTTCACGAGCAACGCCTTCCACGCTGAGACAATCGGCGCGGTTGGGCGTTAAACCCAGTTCGATGACATGGTCGTTCAGCGTCAGATAATCGCGAATGTCGCTACCGACGGGGGCGTCGGCGGGTAATTCCATCAATCCGTCGGAACTGGACGCCAAGCCCAGTTCCTTTTCGGAGCACAGCATGCCGAAGGATAATTCACCGCGCAGTTTGGATTCCTTGATTTTAAAATCGCCGGGCAATACGGCACCGATCAGGGCCGCCGGAATTTTCAAGCCCGGACGCACATTGCCGGCGCCGCAAACGATTTGCAGCGGCTCGGCTTGGCCGACATTGACTTGGCAGACTTTGAGTTTGTCGGCATTCGGGTGTTGTTCGGTGCTGATGACTTCGCCCACCACCACGCCGCTGAATTCGGCGGCAACCGGTTGCAGGGCGTCGACTTCCAGGCCGGCCATGGTCAATTGCTCGACCAGTTGTTCCGTACCGATGGGTGGATTGATCAGTTCCCTCAACCACGCTTCACTTACTTGCATGACTCAAACCACTCTTATTTAAACTGTTGTAAAAATTTAAGATCGTTCTCGAAGAACATCCTTAAATCATTGATACCATATTTCATCATGGCCAGACGCTCGACCCCGGTGCCGAAGGCAAAGCCGGAATAACGTTCATGATCGATGCCAACCGATTTGAACACCTCGGGATGGATCATGCCGCAACCGCCGACTTCCAGCCAGCCGGTTTGTTTGCAAACGCGGCAGCCGTTGCCGTCGCACATCACGCAGGAAACATCGAATTCGGCGGAGGGTTCGGTGAACGGGAAATAGGACGGGCGGAAACGCACTTGCACGTCTTTTTCGAAAAACGCGCGTAAAAATTCAAAAATAACCCCTTTCAGGTCACCGAAACTGACGTCGGTATCGACCAAAAAGCCTTCGACCTGATGAAACATCGGCGAATGGGTCATATCGGAGTCACAACGGTAGACACGGCCGGGGGCGATGACTTTCAACGGCGGCTCGGAGGATTCCATCACCCGAATTTGTACCGGCGAGGTATGGGTGCGCAACACCGTGTGAGCGTCGAAATAAAAGGTGTCGTGCATCGCCCGGGCAGGGTGGTGTTCCGGAATATTCAAGGCGCCGAAGTTGTGATAATCGTCTTCGATTTCGGGGCCTTCGGCGATGCTGAATCCGGCGTCGGCAAAAATTTTGGCAATCCGGCGCATGGTAATGGTGACGGGGTGCAGGCCGGCAATGGCTTGGCCGCGGCCTGGCAATGTCACGTCGACGCATTCGCTGGCCAGCCGTGCTTGCAATTGCTCGGCTTCCAGGGTCGATTTGCGGCTGTCCAATGCTTCTTGAAAGCTGTTTTTAGCGGTGTTGATCACCTGGCCCACGCTCTTGCGTTGTTCCGGGTCGAGATTGCCCAGCTCTTTCATGTGCTGGGTAAATAGGCCTTTTTTGCCGAGATAATTGACTCTTACCTGATCCAGCTCGGCAAGGTCATTTGCATGTGCAAGCGCTTGTAATGCCTGCGTAAGAATTTCTTCGATACTAGCCGACACGACTCAGCTCACTTTTTGAATTTGGGAAGGATTACAACTGGATAGGCTTCCGATGGCTAGGCTGCTCGGAAAACTCCCCGCATGCGCGGGGAGTCAAACTTTCCTTTTACCGGTTCTGCCGGCGGTTACCTTAAAAATTAAGGTTTGCTTTGGTTGGCAATGGCCACTTTAGCAATTTCCGCGAAAGCGTCCATATCGCGTACCGCCAGGTCGGCCAAAACCTTACGGTCAATGGCTACATTGGCTTTAGTCAAACCGTTGATCATGCGGCTGTAGGAAATACCGCACATGCGGGCCGCGGCATTGATACGCACAATCCACAGGGCGCGGAATTGGCGTTTTTTCTGTTTGCGGTCGCGATACGCATATTGGCCGGCCTTGATGACCGCTTGTTTGGCTACGCGATAAACCCGGCTACGGGCACCATAGTAACCTTTAGCCAGTTTTAAAATCTTTTTGTGTCTTGCTCTAGCGGTGACGCCGCGTTTTACTCTTGCCATGTTCTTCTCTCTTTAATGGATGATGTCAAATCAACTATAAGGCAGCATGCGCGCTACCAATGGCGCATCTGAAGGGTGAAGAATGGCTGTTTTACGCAGCTGTCTTTTACGCTTGGTGGTTTTTTTGGTCAAAATATGACGTCTGTGCGATTGTTTGCACTTAAAACCGCCGGTACCGGTTTTCTTGAAGCGCTTGCCAGCGCCGCTATGGCTTTTCATTTTTGGCATTTGTTTTCTCCAATAATTAAAAATAAAGTCCCTGAGATAAAACCCAGTGAGGCAAAATGCTTGGCCCCATTGAATTTCTGGCGGACAAAATCCACCTTAAACCGAATCGTTCCTGATTCGGCAAACTGTTTTAAAAACAGTTAAAACTATTTTTTCTTTTTCGGTCCCATGACCATGACCATTTGCCGGCCTTCCAGCTTGGGAAATTGCTCAACCGCGGCAACTTCTTCCAGGTCGGTCTCGATGCGTTTTAACAAATCCATGCCCAGCTCGCGGTGAGTCAACTCGCGGCCTTTAAAGCGGACAGTGATTTTGGTCTTGTCGCCTTCGTTGAGGAATTTGATCAGGTTTCGCAGTTTGACCTGGTAGTCACCTTCCTCGGTGCCTGGCCGAAATTTGATTTCCTTGATCTGGATTTGTTTTTGCTTTTTCTTGGCGGCTTGCAGTTTTTTATTCAGTTCAAACTGGTATTTGCCGTAATCCATGACTTTGCAAACCGGAGGATCCGCGTTGGGCGATATTTCGACCAGATCCATGTTTGCTTCATAGGCAAGTTGTAAAGCTTCGGTTATCGAAACAACCCCGACTTGTTCTCCTTCGGCGCCTATTAGCCTAACCCGTCTAGCGGTGATATCGGTGTTTAAGCGCGTTGCATCTTTTTTAGAGCTGATACCCTAATCCTCCAAGTTGTTATTATTTTCTGTCCGCAATTTCGGTGTTTAATCGTTCGATTAACGCGTTGACTGACAGACTTCCCAGATCCTCACCTTTTTGGGTGCGTACTGCTACCGTTTGGTTATCCATTTCTTTGTCGCCGATAACCAGAAGATACGGCACACGCTGCATGGAATGCTCACGGATTTTAAAGCCTATCTTCTCATTTCTCAAGTCTATTTTGGTTCTAAAGCCTTGTTTTTCCAATTCTAGCCTTAATTTTTCGGCATATTCAGCCTGACGGTCGGTGATATTCATAATCACCATTTGCACTGGAGCCAGCCACAGCGGGAAGTTGCCGGCGTGTTGTTCGATCAAAATGCCGATGAAACGCTCCAGGGAGCCTAGTATCGCACGATGCAGCATCACGGGTACATGTCTGGCGCTATCTTCGCCAATATAAGTAGCATCGAGGCGCGCCGGCATCGAGAAATCGACCTGGATAGTGCCGCATTGCCAGACCCGGCCGATGCAGTCTTTCAGGGAGAATTCGATTTTCGGACCGTAAAAGGCGCCTTCGCCGGGTTGCAATTGCCAGTCCAGGCCTTTGGTGTTCAAGGCCAGCTCTAGGGCGCTCTCGGCTTTGTCCCAAACGCTGTCGTCGCCGACCCGGTTTTCCGGGCGGGTGGATAGTTTGATGATGACTTCTTCGAAGCCGAAGTCTTTGTAGACTTCGAACAGCAGGTCGATGAAAGTGGCCACTTCCGACTGAATCTGATCCTCGGTGCAGAAAATGTGCGCATCGTCCTGCACGAAATTTCTGACTCGCATCAGGCCGTGCAAGGTGCCGGACGGTTCGTTGCGGTGGCAGGAGCCAAATTCGGCCAGCCGCACCGGCAGGTCGCGGTAGCTTTTGATGCCCTGGTTGTAAATCTGGATGTGGCAGGGGCAGTTCATCGGCTTGACCGCATAATCGCGGTTTTCCGAATTAGTGGTAAACATCATGGCGCTGAATTTGTCCCAGTGGCCGGATTTTTCCCACAAGCTGCGGTCGACGATTTGCGGGGTCTTAACCTCGCCATAACCGTTTACGCGCAGTTTTTCCCGCACGTACTGCTCGACTTGCTGATAAATCGCCCAGCCCTTGTCGTGCCAGAATACCATGCCAGGGGCTTCTTCTTGGGTGTGGAACAAGTTCAGGGCTTTGCCGATTTTGCGGTGATCGCGCTTTTCCGCTTCTTCCAAGCGATGCAGATAAGCCGCCAGTTCTTTACTGTCGCCCCAGGCGGTACCGTAAATGCGTTGCAGCATTTCGTTGTTGGAATCGCCGCGCCAATAGGCACCGGCAATTTTCATCAATTTGAAGGCCTTCAGTTTGCCGGTGCTGGGCACGTGCGGGCCGCGGCATAAGTCGGTGAATTCGCCTTGGTTGTACAAGGACAGGTCTTCGTTGGCGGGAATGGAAGCGATGATTTCGGCTTTGTATTTTTCACCCTGGCCGAGGAAAAAGTTAACGGCCTCGTCGCGCGACAGCACGGACCGGCTAATCGCGATGTCTTGCGCGGCCAGTTCCTGCATTTTCTTTTCAATTGCTTCCAGGTCTTCCGGTGTAAACGAGCGCTCGTAGGCAAAGTCGTAATAGAAGCCGTTTTCGATCACGGGGCCTATGGTGACTTGAGCGCTAGGGAACAGTTGTTTGACGGCTTGCGCCAATAAATGCGCGGTGGAGTGGCGAATGACTTCAACGCCTTCCTCGTCCTTGGCGGTAATGATTCGCAAGAGGGCGTCGGATTCGATCAATGTACTGGCGTCAACCAGTTTATCGCCGATCTTGCCCGCCAGAGTGGCCTTCGCTAGGCCGGAGCCGATCGACTTGGCAACATCCATCACGGTAACCGCTTGATCGAACTGGCGCTGAGAACCGTCGGGAAGAGTAATTACAGGCATTTTTCGATTCCACAATAAAAAAAGCACCGACGAGCGGTGCTTATATGTTTTGGTAGGCGCGAGTGGACTCGAACCACCGACCCCCACCATGTCAAGGTGGTGCTCTAACCAACTGAGCTACGCGCCTAAAGTCTGTCATTCGATTTGCGCATTATAGCGAGTTAATTCAATTAAGCAAGCTTTTTCCGCGCGATCGGGTATTCAAGCGACAGTTGCTTAGACCAATACCCGTTCGATGCCGCCGTTGGATGCCTGTTTGATGTAGTTTTTCATCCAGTCCTTGCCCAGTACGTGCTTGGCGATTTCCACCACGATGTAATCGACTTCCAATTGATCCACCTCGCCTTGATAGCGTTGCAAGCCTTGCATGCAGGAGGGGCAGGAGGTCAGCATTTTCAGCGGGCCGTCATAGCCTTCGTTACGGAGTGCAGCTGCGTCGTTGCGTAATTCCTCCGCTTTGCGGAAACGGATTTGGGTGGAAATATCCGGCCGGCCGACCGCCAATGTGCCGGATTCGCCGCAGCAGCGCTCTGATTTGTTGACGGTGCCACCGACTAAGCTCGACACGGTTTTCAGTGGGTCTTGCAATTTCATCGGGCTATGGCAGGGATCATGGTAGACATAACGGTCGCCACCGACGCCTTCCAGTTTGACGCCTTTTTCCAGCAGATATTCGTGGATGTCGATCAGGCGGCAGCCGGGGAATATCTTGTCGAATTCGTAATCCAGCAATTGGTCCAGACAGGTGCCGCAGCTGACAACCACGGTTTTGATGTCCAGATAATTTAGGGTGTTGGCTACCCGGTGGAATAGTACGCGATTATCGGTGGTGATTTCCTGCGCCTTATCGTATTGGCCGGCCGCGCGTTGCGGAAAACCGCAGCATAAATAGCCGGGCGGCAAGACGGTTTGTACGCCGATTTCATAAAGCATGGCTTGCGTCGCCAGGCCGACTTGGGAAAATAGCCGTTCGGAACCGCAGCCGGGAAAATAAAACACCGCTTCGGAATCGGTACGGGTTTTGGCGCGGTCGCGAATGATGGGAACGATTTGATCGCTCTCGATACCCAGTAGGGCTCGGGCCGTTTTCGACGGCAGTTTGCCCGGCATTTTGCGGTTGGTGAAATGAATCACATACTCGCGCATCTCCGGCTTGCCGGTCGAGGAGGGCGGTTGCAGCAGTTGGGCCTTACCCCAGGGTCTGAGGAAGAAACTGCCCAGACGCTGGGCTTTGTAAGACCATTCGATCAGCAGTTTGCGCATCAGTTTGACGCTGCTCGGCCGGCCGGTGGACAAAAATGCAATCGCCGCCGATTTAACCGGATTGAAACTTTGTTTGCCCATCTTGCGCAGTAAATTACGCATATTCATCGATACATTGCCGAAATCGATGTCGACCGGGCAAGGGCTGTAGCATTTGTGGCAGACGGTGCAATGATCGGCCACGTCCTCGAATTCCTTCCAATGGGTGATCGAGATGCCGCGCCGGGTTTGCTCTTCGTATAGAAAAGCCTCGATCAGTAAGGAGGTTGCCAGGATTTTATTCCGCGGCGAATACAACAGATTGGCGCGCGGCACATGGGTGGAGCAGACCGGCTTGCATTTGCCGCAGCGCAGACAATCCTTGACCGAGTCCGAGATGGCGCCGATGTCGCTTTGCTGCATGATCAGTGATTCGAAACCCATCAAGCTGAACGAGGTGGTATAGGCCGTGCTCAAATCGGCGCCCGGCATCAGTTTGCCACGGTTGAAGCGGCCTTCCGGATCGATTTGTTGTTTGTAGGCATGAAAATCCGCCAGCTCTTCGGCACTCAAAAATTCATACTTGGTAATGCCGATGCCGTGCTCGCCGGAGATTACGCCGCCCAGCGAGCGGGCCAGGGCCATGATCCGGGCCACGGCCTGATTGGCTTCCCGCAGCATCTGATAGTGGTCGGAATTGACCGGCAGGTTGGTGTGGACGTTGCCGTCGCCGGCATGCATGTGCAGCGCGACAAATACCCGGCCGCGCAGCACTTCTTTATGCACGGCTTCGATACGCTCTATCACAGGCCGAAAACTATCGCCCACGAAAATTTCCTTCAGGCGCGGCAGCAGTTCCAGTTTCCAGGATACCCGCAAGGAATAGTCCTGCAACCTATGAAAAACGGTGGGTTGTGGGGTGCGATTGGTCAATTCGGCGACATTGATGTCGTAGTTCCCAAATAGAGCTTCGGCCTGGGCTAGAGGCAAATCCAGGTTGTCATGCAGCCACTGCCAACGCTGGCTCACCTTGGCGATCGCTTCCAAAGCTAGCTTGCGCCGGTCCCAGATCAGGTCGTTTTTATTGGTGTCGCCTTCGAAAAAACGCACCGGTAAGTCGCCTTCCAGGGAGCGGCTCAGCGCCTCGCATAGCCGTAGTTTATTGCGTAGCGACAATTCGATATTGATGCGCTCGATGCCGTCGCAATAATCGCCCATGCGCGGCAATGGAATCACCACGTCTTCGTTGATTTTGAAGGCATTGGTGTGTTTGGCAATCGCGGCGGTACGGGCTCTATCCAGCCAGAAGCGCTTGCGGGTATCAGGGCTGACGGCGATAAAGCCCTCGGCGCCGCGTGCATTGCAAAGCCGAACAACTTCAGAGGCGGCCAAGGCCACCTGGGTGTCGTCGTCGCCAACGATGTCACCGATCAGGACCATTTTGGGCCGGCCGTGTTGTTTGGCTTTGCTGGCATAACCCACGGCCTTGACATAGCGTTCGTCCAGATGCTCGAGGCCGGCCAGCATGACTCGGTTAGGACCGGTTTTTGGTAGGGCGGCCAGATAGTCGCGGATTTCGACTATGGCCGGCACGGCCTCGCGCACTTGGCCGTAAAACTCCAGGCAAAAGGTGCGGGTATGCGGCGGCATTTTGTGCAATATCCAGCGTGCCGAGGTGATGATGCCGTCGCAGCCTTCTTTTTGGATGCCGGGCAAGCCACCGAGGAATTTGTCGGTGACATCCTTGCCCAATTCGCCTTTACGAAACAGCGCGCCAGGCATTACCAGTTGTTGTTCCGACAATAATTTTTTGCGCTTGCTATCGAAGCGTTTCAAGGCGAAAGTCACTTGTTCCTGATCGTGAATTTTGCCCAGGTTGTGATTGAGACGCTCAACCTCCAGCCAGTTACCGTCTGGCGTCACCATGCGCCAGGACGCCAAATTGTCCAGCGCCGTGCCCCACAATACGGCTTTTTTACCACCGGCGTTCATCGATACATTGCCGCCCACGCAGGAGGCGTCGGCCGAAGTCGGGTCGCAGGCAAATACCAGGCCGGCATTGTCGGCCACATCCATTACCCGCCGCGTTACCACGCCGGCTCCGGTAAAAATCGTCGCATAGGTTTGATCGACTCCCGGTAGGCTGCTGCTAGGATCGACTTGGCCGATTTCGATCAGCTTTTCGGTGTTGATGACGGCGGAGTAGGGCGTCAGCGGTACCGCGCCACCGGTATAGCCGGTACCGCCGCCGCGCGGAATAATGGTTAGGCCTAGTTTGATGCAATCGCGCACCAGATGGCCGACTTCCTCTTCGTTGCAGGGGTACAGCACCACAAATGGGTATTCAACCCGCCAGTCGGTGGCATCGGTCACGTGAGAGACGCGGGCAAAGCCGTCGAAGCCGATATTGTCCTTGCGCGTGTGCTTGGAAAACAGGGCGAGGGCTTTATGGCGCATCTCGCGGGTACGCTCGAAGTGGGCTTCGAAGGCATTGACGGCTTGATGGGCGGCGTCAATCAACAGACCGACCCGTCTGGCTCGGTCGGGATGCTCGGCTTCGTGCTCGGCATGACGTTTTTGCATCTGTTTCAGACGGTGGCGCAAGGCATCCAGCAGCGCTTGCCGGCGCTTGCGATTATCGAGCAGATCGTCTTCCAGGTAAGGGTTGCGCTGCACCGCCCAAATGTCGCCCAACACTTCGAACAGCATTCGAGCCGAACGGCCGGTGATGCGTTCGTCGCGCAAGGAGTCCAATACCCGCCAATTTTCCTCGCCCAGCAGACGGATGACGATTTCGCGGTCGGAAAAGGAGGTGTAGTTATAGGGGATTTCGCGTAGCCGAGCCGGCGACGGATCGTTAAACAATTTCGGAAATTCAGAATCCACAGACATACCGGTAATGGCGTGGTTGGAAAGGCTGTCATTGTAACACCCGCTTCCAGCCCGCAAGTTAAGGATTTCGTCAAAAACGACTTTCCAATTTGCGACTTTCCTGAGTAAATCGGTGATTAAAATCGCTCCCGCGCGCAATCAACCGAATAAATCGGTAGCTTTCATCCGATATAGGGGCAACCCGGTTTCGGATGACGGAAAGTATCAGTCATGCTGGTCGAATATTTTCATATGCGACAATTTGCTGAAAAACCCCGGCGCCTTTTTAGTGTGTATCAGCTGGTTGTCTATCGTTTCGAAAACCACGATCGAACGGCTTTCGACCGCATAAGACTGTTTAGCCAACGGTTTTTGCAGTTCGGCCGGAGTGATGTCTTGAGGAGATACCATCGAGGTATCGACCGCCAAGCACCAGGTTCTTTCGGCTATGACCGGCAACTGCATTTTGAGCGCATGGTCGGACATATTCATGATGACGTGGAGGTCGGCGTCGTTCTCGTTGATGCCCGCCAGGGTGAAGGCCAGCATTCGAGATTCAGGATTGTTCCACTGGGGCTGATGGTTCGGCTCCAGGCCATGCCAGGTGATGTCGGCCATGCCTCTATCCGGCAAAATGGCACCGGTCAGGAAATTACGCCGCATTAGCGATGGATGGCGTTTTCTGAGTTTTATCATTTGTTGCACGAAGCGCAGGACGTCGGCATTGCGCTTGCCGTCGGCCCAGTTCAGCCAGCTGAGGTCGTTATTTTGACAATAGCAGTTGTTATTGCCTTGTTGGCTGTGCAGAAATTCATCGCCGGCCAGCAGCATGGGCACGCCATGACTCAACAACAGAATGGTAAAGGCATTTTTGGCCTGTTTGTGGCGCAGGGCCAGTATGGCGCTATTCTGGGTTGGGCCTTCGGCGCCGCAGTTAAAACTCAGATTATTATTGCAACCGTCACGATTGTTTTCGCCGTTGGCGGCATTATGTTTTTCGTTGTAGCTAAACAGGTCGTTCAGGGTAAAGCCGTCATGACAGGTAATGAAGTTAATGCCGCTGATCGGTAGGCGGCCCTGACTTTCATATAAATCGCTGCTGCCGCACAGCCGGGTGGCGACTTCGTTGGTCATGCCGGGATCGCCGCGCAGAAACCGGCGCATCGCATCGCGATACATGCCGTTCCATTCGCCCCAGCGATAGCCGGGAAAGCTGCCGACCTGGTACAGGCCGGATGCATCCCAAGCTTCGGCGATGAGTTTGGTCCGGGCCAGTTGTTCGGAGAGCTCGATACCCCAGACCAGCGGCGGATCCTGCATCACATGGCCGTCTTCGCCGCGCGCCAGCGCGCTGGCCAGATCGAAACGAAAGCCGTCGACATGCATTTCGCGCACCCAATATTCCAGGCAGCTGATGATGAAATTGCTGACCAAGGGATGATTGGCGTTGACGGTGTTGCCGCAACCGGTGTAATCGTGGAATATGCGTTTATCGTGCTTGTCGGTTAAATAAAAGCTATTGCCGGTAATGCCTTTGAAGTTAATCACCGGGCCTTCCGCGCCGGCCTCCGATGTGTGATTGAATACCACATCCATGATCACGCCGATCTTGGCTTTATGCAGGGCTTTGACCAGGTCACGGAATTCCCTGATATGGGTCGCCTGTTCCGGCGTGACGCAATAGCCTGGATGGGGGCTAAAAAAGCTATGCGTGCTGTAGCCCCAATAGTTGCTTAGACCCAGTTCGGCGGTATGGGGAGGGACATCCTGTTCGTCGAACGCCATGATAGGCAAGAGTTCGACATGAGTGATGCCAAGTTCCCTCAGATAGGGTATTTTCTCGATCAAACCGGCAAATGTGCCGGGGTGCTTGACCTTGGCCGAGGGATGGCGGGTGAAGCCGCCGACGTGCAATTCGTAAATGATGGCTTTTTCGCTACGAATCGCCAGCGGGGTATCGCCTTCCCAATCGTAATGGTTGTCCTCGACCACCGCCGCCCGCATCGAGCAATGGCTGTTATCGCCGGGCAGGCAGGCGGCGCTTCGCAGCCAGAGTTTGTCGCTGACGGCGCGCGCCCAAGGATCCAGCAACAGTTTTTCCCGGTCGAAGCGTAAGCCGGATTCGCTGGTCAACGAGGGGCCGTCGATACGCCAGGCGTACCAAGTGCCTACCGGTAATTGCTTTACAAACACATGCCAGGAAAAGAACGTATGATTTTTATCTTTTTGCAGGGTTATGATCTGAAAAGGCTGGTGGCTGTCGGCTTCGGCAAACAGCCATAGTTCCACCTTGGTCGCGTGGCGGCTGGAAATCGAAAAGTTGACACCTTCCTCGCTGACTTGAGTGCCATGCGGATAAGGACTTCCGGATTTTGTAGGGTACTTTTTAGGCATGGATTGAAATGAAAGCGTTTAATTACCCGTGATTCTACTGCAAATACGGGTTATTCGGCCTCTATCTTGCGCAAATATTCGACAACAGGTAGAGTTTGATCTATTCCTTGCCCATATCATCGGATAGTGATTGCCTACTGTTACCGGGCATCCCGGAGCAAATAACTCGACTTTTCAGGCCAATAATGCCAGTTTTAAAACAAAATTTCCGCAACCGTATCGAGCTTTCGCGGCAGGAAATGTGCATTATTAGCCAGGTTATCAGCCGGGATTTCTCGCCGCGATTCTTCAGCGGCAGAACGGAGCCTAAGGCTAAAATCCAGTTTTCCACCCAGGAATTATTGGAAATTAGCCGGCAAATTAGCCGTGAATACGCGCCCAGTAAGGTCGGCCAACAGTCGAGATTGGTGTTGTTGGCGGTATCGCCTCGGCGGCTTCATGCTTACTGGCATATTGCCAAGCGCCGATTGAACCAGATCTTGAAGCGGGTTGAGCAACGGCAGCCGATGACGCTCAGAATTTATGCCCAGCCGGAGGCCGAGGCCGGGGCGAGCAGGTCCGAACAGACCGATAATCAGCC
Organism: Methylomonas sp. LL1; assembly: GCF_015711015.1. NCBI lineage: Bacteria > Pseudomonadati > Pseudomonadota > Gammaproteobacteria > Methylococcales > Methylococcaceae > Methylomonas > Methylomonas sp. LL1. The sequence continues at coordinate 1,588,989 of NZ_CP064653.1, read as the reverse complement.
GACTTGGTTCGATATTGCGGTTGATAGCCAGGACGGACAGCAGGATATTTTCTTGCCCGAGCCCGCGCCCACCGTCAATGCCATCCGTTATCGGGCCATGCTGGCCGACGCGATCGGCGATCAAGTGTTTAGCCCCTTGGCGTATTCGAATATTGCCGTCGCGCCGGGATTGAAGCCTCCCGTAATGGACCATGAACTGCCCAAAGCGATAGCACAGTCTATAATGATGGCTAGCAGTCCGGCGTCGTCCGCCGGCAAAACCGCCTCCGCTCAAGGAAAATAAGCGATACGATGAATAAAGGCTACCTCGGCATTGTTCTGCATGCCCATCTTCCTTATGTGCATCATCCGGAACACGACAGTTTTTTCGAGGAAAACTGGCTGTTCGAAGCCATCACCGAATGTTATCTGCCCTTGGTCGCGATGTTGGACAGGCTGCAGCAGGACCAAATCCGCTGTCGGCTGACCCTGTCGCTATCACCGACCTTGATCACCATGTTGCGGGACGAACTGTTGCGGGATCGCTATCTACGCTATCTGAACCGGTTGCTGGAACTGGCGGAAAAGGAAGTGGCGCGCACGGCGGACCATCCCGAATTTCACCCGTTGGCCCAGCGTTATCATCTTGGTTTTTTAGAGGCCTTGCACTGTTACCAGAACCACTATCAATCCGATTTGCTGGCGGCATTCGAAAAGCACCAACGCGGCGGCAGGCTAGAATTGATCACCACGGCTGCCACTCACGGTTTTTTGCCGTTGCTGAATATCAGCGAGGCTGCGGTGCGTAATCAAATCGAGGTCGGCATAGCCACCTTTAAGGCGCACTTTGGTTTTGCCCCCACGGGTTTTTGGCTGCCGGAATGCGGTTATTATCCGGGACTGGAGATCCTGTTGCGAGAGGCGGGTGTCCAGTATTTCCTTGTCGATAGTCACGGTATCATGGATGCCAGTCAATTACCCCAGAATGGCGTCTATGCGCCGCTGGATTGCGGTAACGGCGTGATGGCTTTCGGGCGCGATCCGGCCTGTTCGCAACAGGTTTGGAGCGCCGATGAAGGTTATCCCGGCGATGCCGATTACCGCGAGTATTACCGCGATATTGGTTTCGATTTGCCGCTGGACTATATCGGTCCTTATATCCTGGACGGCAGCACCCGTATCAATACCGGGATCAAATATTACCGGGTGACCGGCGAAGGCAGCGTCAAGGCGGTTTATCAGCCGGATAGGGCCGAGCACAAAGTCCGGCAGCATGCCGAAGACTTCATCAATAAACGCCGGCTGCAGATCGAAGCGCTAACCGATGAAATGACCCAGCCGCCCATCATCGTCGCCCCTTACGATGCCGAGTTGTTCGGGCATTGGTGGTACGAAGGTCCGCATTGGCTGGAATGGGTGTTACGCCTCGCTAGCGCGGAGAATAGCGGAATAGAGACGGTCAGTTGCGGCGATTATCTGCAACGCTATCCATCCCAGCAGCAGGCGACTCCCTCGGCTTCGACTTGGGGCGATCAGGGCTATTCCGATTATTGGCTGAACGACAGCAACGACTGGATTTATCCATTGCTGCACAAGGCCGGAGCCGAGATGGAAAAGCTGGTGGCCGACTTGAAAGGCCTCAAGGTCAACGAACTGCAACGGCGCGCCTTGAATCAGGCTTTACGCTCGTTATTGCTGGCGCAAGCCTCCGATTGGCCCTTCATCCTCAAGGCCGGCACTACCGCCGAATACGCCAAGAAACGGATTACCGATCATCTGGCGCGTTTCAACTATCTGTATGACAGCATTCGTAAAAACCGAATCGACGAACGTTATCTGACGGCGTTGGAAGTGATGGACGACATTTTTCCCGATATTGATTTTCGAGATTACCGCGCCCCATAACCCGGAGGCTTAGCTATGCCAAACATCCAATTGCTGGCGGTGGAAAACAGCCTGACGCGAAAAAAAAACGCCAGTCAGCAAGTTTTGATCTTTTTGCTGGCGGTTGAAAGCCCGGATTATCACAAGCAGGTCGATGTGGTCTGGGCCGGGCAGGATGGGGTCTGGTATACCCTGCACGCCAAGTATCTTGGTCCGCGCGGCGACCATCAGGAGTTTTGGCAGGCCCGCATCACCGTCGGCGCCAAATCCGGACGCGGGCTGCCGGGCAATATCAGCTTTGCGTTGCGCTTGCGTTGCGGCGCCGGCGAATTCTGGGATAACAATCAGGGCTGGAACCACCACAGCGGGCAGGGTAGCGGGGTGTATCTGCACGGCGATTTGGCGCTGCAGAATCTCGGCTTCAAACACCGCTTGGATGAGGATCAGCAATTTGTGCAGGTCAAGATCGCGGTAAATCCGAGTCTGCGGGCCGAAAGCCTGCTGTTGCACTGGACCAGCGACAATTGGCGCCATAGCCGGCAAACGGTTTGCCATCACAATAAACGCTTGAAACAGCAGGGCGCCCAGATTTGGACCGCCCGCTTAAAGGTGGCCGACGCCTTTGCGTTGCAATACGGCATTTGTTGTGAGACCGATCATCGCGAGGTTTGGGACAACAACGGCGGCAGAAATTACCGTATCAGCCGCGAGCCACTGAAGGTGATGATCCTGAATCTACATTGTTACCAGGAAGACAGGCAGGATTACAAATTATCGCAAATCGCCAAGGCCATCGATGAGCAGGCGGCCGATGTGGTGTGTTTTCAGGAGGTGGCCGAACACTGGAACCACGGTCATGGCGATTGGGCCTCCAATTCCGCCAATATCATCAATCAGCGCCTGAAGCATGCCATGCACCTGTATACCGATTGGTCGCATCTGGGATTCGAGAAATACCGCGAGGGGGTGGCGATCTTGAGCCGCTATCCCTTGCATCATTGCCATTCCCGCTATGTGTCCGAAAGTAACGACGCTTATAGCATCCATTCCCGCAAAGTGGTGATGGCGCAAATCCATGTGCCATACATCGGCGCCATCAATCTGTTTTCGGCCCATCTGAGCTGGTGGGAAGACGGGTTTCAGCAACAGTTTCAACGTTTGTGCGAGTGGGCCGCCAGCCAGCAGAACGACGAGGTGAAAACCACCTTATTGTGCGGCGATTTCAACATCGCCGCCGGTTCGACCGGCTATCAGTTGGTGGTTAACGGCAACCAGTTCGAAGATCAATATCTGGCGGCCAATCATCAAGGCTTGTTCGAAAAAATATTTCGGGTCAACGACTCGCATTGGAGCAATCTGATGGCCGATGATTACCGGATCGATTACATTTTCATGAATAAGACCAGTGAGTTGAGGGTGACTTCGGCCAGGGTGTTATTCACCGATAGCGATTACGGCCAGGTGTCTGACCACGTCGGTTATCTGATGACTTTCGAGCCGAAGTAGTCCGGATAAACGTTGTGAGTGTCATTTTAACAAGATAACTGCACCGAATATCAAATGATTGCAATACTAACGATGCTTTTAGCGGTGTGCTGGTGTAAACCGTCCGCGCCCTAAACTCTTGTTACAACTCAATTCGAATGCCTAGTTCAATTACCCGGTCAACCGGAATCCTAAAATAATCGATAGCACTGGAGGCATTATGGTAAAGGAAGCGAAACAAGGCTCTTTGCCACTTTGGCATCGGGCAATGGCGGCGGAAGAATAATTTCTCGCTGGCGATAAAAAACGATGCGGTCTTTGGGTCGACGAACAAACCTTGCCGCGCGCAGAGTTGTAAGGCTCGGCGCATGTCCGGCTCATCTTGAAAGCCAAAGTACATTTTTATTCGAAAGAATTTGCCCTTTTCACCAAACACACGAATTTTGATGCGTTGATCTTCTTCGACATAGGGTACATTCTTGGTGACGATAGTGAGCACGACCATTTGTTCGTGTAATACGTGATTATGCTCCAAATTGTGCAACAGCACTTGCGGCACGCCGTGCAGATTTTTGGCCAGATAAATTGCAGTGCCGGATACATTTTCCAGATGATGAGTCTGTATGCGTTGTTCCAGGTCTTCGAACATCACCCGTTTTTCATCCATGTTTCTGGCTAGCAAATCACGTCCTTTAATCCAGGTGGTCATGATTACGAACAGCACGGCACCCACCGTAACAGGCAACCAACCACCTTCGGGGATTTTCAGGCTGTTAGCCACGAAATATAAAATATCCAAGGCCAAAAAAATCGACAGAAAGTTGATGCTGGTAATTTTATTCCAATGCCACAATTCCGAAATCACAATAAACGCCAGTATCGTGGTAGTGATCATGGTGCCCGTTACCGCTAAGCCATAGGCGGAAGCCAGGGCCGAGGACGAACCGAAACCCGCCACCAGAATAAATACCGATACCATCAATAGCCAGTTCACCGCCGGAATGTAGATTTGTCCCATTTCATCGCCGGAGGTATGGTGAATGTTCATACGTGGTGAATAGCCCAGCTGAATGATGTGTCAACACTTTTCCGGACACACAGCTAAGCAGCTTTAAGCTGCACTTCGTAGTCAACGGGCGACAGGTAGCCATTGGCGGAATGAAGTCGCTCGCGGTTATAAAACACTTCGATATATTCGAATACGGCCTGCCTGGCCTCGGATCGGGTTCGATAGGTCTGGTGATGTATCAACTCGGTTTTCAGGGTATGAAAGAAACTTTCCGAGACGGCATTATCCCAGCAGTTTCCCTTACGACTCATGCTTTGCCGGATGCCGTGTTGCGTTAATAAGGCTCGATGGCTGTCCGATGCATATTGGCTGCCGCGATCGGTATGCCATAGCAAGCCTTTCTCGGGCTTGCGCTTCCAAACCGCCATCAGTAGCGCATCGTTCACCAGTTTGGTCCGCATATGTTCGGCCATAGACCAGCCCACGACTTGCCGGGAATAGAGATCAATCACCACGGCCAGATACAGCCAGCCCTCCTGCGTATGGATATAGGTGGTGTCGCCGGCATAGACTTGATTGGGCTTTTCCACGGCAAATTGCCGATCCAGGTGATTGGACGCAACCGGTTGATGATGCTTCGAATTCGTCGTGGCTTTGAATTTGCGCTTGGTTTTACAGGCCAACCCCGCTTCTCGCATCAAACGACCGATACGGCGGCGGCTGACGGTTCGGTTCTGAGCGGATAAGGCGGCTTTGAGACGGCGCGTACCGTAGGTTGCCCGGCTTTTGCCAAAGGTGCTTTGGATCATCTCGGATAGGGCGGCATCGTCTTGTTCGCCCGCAGAGGGGCCTTGCTTCAGCCAGTCGTAGTAGGCGCTTCGGGATACCCTCATGAACCGGCACAGGGTATCTACCGCAAAGTCCTCTGCATGCTGCTTGATCCAGGCGTACTTCATCTTTGTTCCTTGGCGAAGTACGCCGCTGCCTTTTTTAGTAAATCGCGCTCCTCGGTCAATCGGGCCACTTCCTTCTTAAGGCGCTTGAGTTCATCGTACAGATGTTCATCGGTACGGACCGCTTTATTGCTGTCTTTGGGGCGACTGTATTTTCCTATCCAGGTATGCAAGGTATTGACGTTAATGCCAAGATCCTGGGCTACCTGGCTGATCGGTTTATCGGATTCATTCGCCAACTTGACGGCTGAGGCTCTGAATTCGGCTGTATAGGTATTGGGTTTTTCTTGGCTCATTTTGGATTCACGCTTTTTTAGATTATTTTAAAAAGTGTGTCCGGTTTAGTGTAGCCACATCAGAATGGCCTGCCGGGTCAGTGAAAACGCTCCGGAAATAACCGCTTGCGAGGCGATCACCGTTGCCAACGTCGATAGAATCAATAAGGGATAAAGTGCCCAGGTCGGCGCCAGCAGATAGAAAGGGTTTTCAATTGCTTCGGGATGGCCGATCAACAGCGCACCTTGTCCAAAGTAATTCAGCAACAGAGCCGGAAAGACGAAGCCGAACCAGGCATAGCGTATCGGTTTCAAGCCGAAATGGCCCATATCGGCATACAGTGCTTCGGCGCCGGTAATGACCAACACTACCGACCCCATGATTAAAAAGCCTTTCCAGCCCAGTTCACCCAACAAACTGACAGCGTAATAGGGATTAATCGCCTTTAGCACCTCGGGTTGCTGGACAATATTGATCAAGCCCATGATTGCCAATACCGCAAACCATACGCACATAATAGGCGCAAATAATTTGCCGACTGTTTCGGTGCCCCAGGCCTGGATCAGGAATAGTCCTCCCAATACCACAAAAGTTACGGGCAGTACGTAATGTTCGAGTTGGGGAGCGATGATTTGTAGACCTTCCACCGCGCTAAGTACTGAAATAGCCGGCGTGATAATGCTGTCGCCATAAAATAACACCGCGCCGATCAAACCGGTGATGACGATAAATCGGGTTTTTTGTGGATTATTCTTTGCTGTTTGCAGCGTCAAAGCTAGTAGAGCCATGATGCCGCCTTCGCCCTTGTTATCGGCCCGCATAATGAATATGGCGTATTTGGTGGTAACAACCATAGTCAATGACCAAAAAATGAGTGATAGAGCACCAAAGACATGCGTAGTATCGGTCGTTAACCCAGCGTGAAATACTTCCTTGACTGCATACAAGGGACTGGTACCGATGTCGCCGAAGACGACGCCGATAGCGCTCAAGGTTAACGTTCTTAGTTGGGAGTCTTTCGGATTGGCAGACATGGAATTAAAGGATTTAATTAGACCAAACTCACTGAGTTCGGCAGAAACCGAAGGGATCGGCTCAACGGCAGACCTAGCGACAACTGGCGCGGAAAATACAAGAGGCCGCACTATACGGAACACCATATAAAAAAATCGTAAAAATGCACTTGTCCAACAGCATCTTCGACTCGATTTACAACTCAAGTCGATCGTCATTGATCGCCAGACGATAGCCCACGCCGACATCAGTCAGCAGGTAACGCGGTCGTGCGGGGTTTATTTCCAACTCGATAATGTGCGCCTATAGGATGCTGCCGACGTTAGGAGGCGCATCGATCGCGTAATTAAAAACATCATGACCGAATACCGACGATTTTATATACCGAAAGTCATGTGATTTTTTACAGTCAATCTTGCCGAGCGAAGAAACAAGCGTTTGTTGATTGAAAAGATTGATGCATTGCGAGATGCCTTTTGATATTTAAAATATCAAAGACCTTTTTATATGAATGCGGTAGTGATTATGCCGGATCATTTGCATTCGACTGCATGGATGCAGGAGGTAGGGCAAAGCATGGAGCAGTTGCCGAGCATTTGGACAGTGCGGTCAGACGATGGCAATTTTTCGATACGGTGAAATATGTTGAAAGGGAGATTTTCTCGGTCAATTGATGTAGGCGAAAGAGTTTCAAAAAGCCGTAAAAAACGCCGCGAGCTGGATATTTACCCAAAGGGCACAAGTGGCAACGCCGATTTTGGGCGCATTTGATCGAAGATCAAGACATAAGCAAATGGCGGAAAAAAGCCAAAAGCGCAAGGAAAGATGAGTCCAAAATTCACTCGGAATGGCTGATTGGCATCATTTGGGGACGCTCAGCAGGGTAAATTGCTTGGCCCGTGCCGAAAAAACAGCTGTGACCATGCTCAGTGAGCCGGCAGGATTTTGAAAAAAGCGAGTTTCCTTTCAGGCACTGATTAAAATCAAACGGCGCCGTGGTTGCAAAAATCTCAGATTGCCCAACGGCGAAATTGTAAAGCCGAAAGCCTAAGGTTTGGTTTAGCGATGGAGTGTCTGCAATACCTTCAGGATTGCAAGGTAGTCGAAGTTATCCACCAATTGGGCTAGCGTCTTCCGCAGGTTTGCATCATAGGAAGCGACTTGTTCAATCAATTCGGCGATGCGTTCGGCATCCAGGGATTTCAGGGTATCCTGAAGCTCTTGGCACATGCTTGGCGGTAGCACCGACAACATCTGCGCGGTCAGCGGCATTGTCTCCACTGCCTTTTCCGGTTGCGCTTGGGCATGGATGAATTGCACACCGAGTTGTCTGGTCAGGCATTGGTAGATTTCGTTGAAGCGATAGGGTTTTCGCACCAAGTCATCCATTCCCGCATTCAACATTTCGTCGCGCTGCTCCATAAAGGCGGAGGAGGTGACGGCAACGATCCTCACCTCTTTGCCGCCCGGAAGTTTGCGAATAGACCGGGTGGCTTCAAGACCATCCATCACCGGCATGCGCCTATCCATCCAGATCAGATGCGGCCGCCAGCTCAGGAAAAGTTGCACGCCCTGTTCTCCGTTCTCCGCCAGTTTGACCTGAAAACCGACCGACTCCATCAGTTGGGTGAGTAGCTGTCGATTCTCCAATTGGTCTTCAACAATCAGGATGCGGTAGTCGGGTTGTCCGGGCGCCAGACTGACCACCTCGCCCTGAGTCTGTTGTACCGGCTTAGGAATTACGTCCGCCTCGCGTGCTTCTTTCAGTGGTAATTCAACCCGGAATACAGAGCCTTTTCCAGGTTCGCTTTCCAGCATGAGACTGCCACCCATCATTTGCACGAATTGACGTGTGATAGTCAGGCCGAGCCCCGTGCCCTGATTGATGCCATGTTCGCCCAGTTGCACAAACGGTTCGAAGATACGTGGCTGATCTTCCAGTGGAATGCCGGGGCCTGTGTCTTCGACTTCAATCGCAAGATGGGCAGTGGCGTTTTGTTTTATCCCCAGACGTAAGGTGACGCTGCCCTGCAACGTGAATTTGATGGCATTTTCGAGCAGGTTGATCAGTATCTGGCGCAGATGGCCTTGGTCGCCGATGATGAAGCGCGGAAACGGCGAAGTCTGGTCGATGAGCAATTGCAGCCCTTTTTTTCTGGCGCGTGCGGCGAGCATATCGGAGGTGTCGCTCACCATGCCGCCAAGATCAAATGGAACTTCTTCGAATCGTATGCGCCCGGTTTCGATCTTGGCCATTTCCAGCACGTCATTAATGACACTTAATAGGTGTTCACCGCTGCGATTGATGATGTCGAGGTTGTCGCGCTCGCTCTGTTCCAGGCGCGTATTTTTGCGCATCATGTTGGAAAAGCCGAGAATCGCGTTCAACGGCGTGCGTAATTCATGGCTCATATTGGCCAGAAAAACACTTTTGGCGCGATTGGCGGCCTCGGCGGCCTCCTTGGCGGTCAAGAGTTCAAGGGTGCGATGTTCCACCAGTTGTTCCAGATGCTGGCGATATTGATCGAGTTCGGCTTCGGCGCGTTTTAGTTCGGTAATATCGATGTTGGTGCCGAGCATGCGCAGCGGCTTGCCACCGCCGTCGCGAAATACCTTGGCGACCGCCTTGATGTAACGTACTTCGCCGTTCGGCCAGCAAACTCGAAATTCGGTGTCCAGAGGTTTTTCGCCGGAAATTGCAGCCGCCACTTCGCGGTCGCCACGGGCCAGATCGTCCGGATGCAAGGCTGTTCGCCAGGCTTGCTCGGTGCCTGCAAAATCGTCTCGGCGGAGTTGATAGAGCGCATACATGGAGTCGTCCCAGATCATTTCCTCGGTAAGCAGATTCCAGTCCCAGATGCCGACGCCATTGACCAGGGTAGCTAGCGACAATCGCTCTTCTTTTTCCCGCAGTTCAGCTTCTATTGCCTTGGTGCGTTGGTAGGCGCGGGCATTCTCGATCGCCAGCGCGCAGACGCCGGCAATCGCCAGCGCGAGATTGAGGTATTGCTCGCGATATTCGGGAAAAGCCAACTGTTCGATGGCAACCAGCCCCAGCGGCTCGCCATTGCGGCGGATGCGCAGTAGAAATCCTTGCCGGCTTTCAGTCCAGGCATAATCGGCATTCAATGCAAGCATTTGCGCCAGTAGATCGGCGGGTACCGAGTGATGGGGATCGATTCCGCCGTCTTCGATCCGCAAATAATGCAATTGTTGCGGCGCAAACAGCATCCGGAACAGTTCCTCAATGGCGGCAATCGCTTGGGCCTCGGTCATGATGCGGCCCAAGCGCGATAGGCAATCGATCGCCATCATTTGATCGCTGTGCTCGCGCGCGTGGCGGTCATGCAAGTCCTGGGCGGCGTGCTGCGATTGTTCCAAGCGCCATGCCATGACGATCTTGTTCAGATACAGGCGGGTATGATCGATACCGACGGCCATACGCCGGGTCGGAAGCCCTACTGCCTTGGCGAATTCGGCCAGGTTTGCGCTGGCGTTGGGATCAAGGCCGGTATCGAGCAGCAGCAATTCGCGCGTGACATCGCGAAAGAATTCGCCGGCATTTTCCGGCCCAAAACCCATGTCGGCCAAACGCTCGGGCCAGTGTTCCAACCAGGCCGGCGTCATCAGATAGGCGCCGCTCTCGATGGCATCGGATACTAATGCGGAGCCGGCGATCAGGTGGAAACATTGCTCAAGATGCTCGAAGCGCACCGTTGGCCAATCGGGTGGAGGCTCGCCTAGCGTTCTCAGGCAACTCATTCCCATGATCGTAATTTGGCTACAGCCTTCGCCGAGTAAAGGACTCAGATCGTCCCAATTGAGCGGAGGATTACCGCAATGTGTAGAAAAGCCGGCGATGTCGACATCGTCCCAGGCTTCGGCGGCCACGGCGGCGGCCAGTTCGCGCCGAAAGCCGTCGCAGCAGAGAATGCAGTGCTTGCCGTTATCGAGCTTCATCGGCGTTACTCGATCCAGTCCAGCGGATAACGTCCCCAGCGTTCGACGGCATCGGCGATAGCCAGCAGGGTTTGTTCCGGCACTTGCCAGGGAATTTCGCCGTGGTTGTCGGCCAGGATGAAACCGCCGCCGCGCCCGGCTTTGGCGATGGCGGATTTTACTTCGCGCTCCGCCTGTTCCGCCGTCCAGCGCCGCATTTCGATGCCGTTGAGATTGCCGATCAAGGTCAGCTTACCCTGGGCGGCGGCTTTCAGTGCCGCCAGATCCTCCAGCGCGCTGACGCCCAGCCCGGCGCTGCCGGTGGCGGCGATGTCGTCGATGATGGGCAGGCAGCGGCCGGACGCCAGATGCGTGGCGGCCGGGCCGTTGATGCGCGCCAGCGTGCGCATGGCAACTTGCTGCCCGGTTTGCAGATAAAGTTCACGAGGGATGATGGTCACGGAAGATACCGGGTCGAAATAACCAACAGCGGTGGCGCCCGCCGCCAGTTGGGCATTGGCCCATTCGACGCAAAAATCTTCGTTGATGCGCATTAGCTTGGCCAGCCGCTCGGGCTGTTCGTAAATCAATTCGATGTAACGGTCAAAGCCCATTTGTATCACCGGCAATGAAAACGGCGAGATCACGATGCCGATTATCGGTACCGTATCTCCCACCCGCGCTTTCAGTTGTCGAATCGTTTCCAGCACTCTTAATAAAAGCGGGGAATCGGCAACCCTTGGCGCCCGCAAACGGTCAATGTCCTCGGGCCGTCGAATGATGGCGGGGCCGGCGTTGGGCGGGCAATCCGGCTGAAAAATGGCTTCGCCGCCCCAGGCCTGCAATTCAATCGCGGCGTAAAAAAAACCGGTGATACAGTCGCCACGGTATTTCTTTAGCAAACGCATTTGCCCTTCGACCACATAATCGGATCGGGAAAAATAGTCCTCGATCGACAAACCCAGCTCTCCGGCGCCTTGCAGCCCGGTGAACAAAAATAGCGGCACCCGGTCTGGCTCTTTAAAACTGAGGGTGGTCAGAACCCGTTGCATTGAATTCATGCCATGTCTCCCGCCCAGCGTTGCACAATAACCACGGCATCGGCCGCCGATAACCCCATCGCGTCGGCGCCGACCTCTTGCCAGAGTTGCGGATCGAATTGAAAAGGTGCGCCGCCGACCAGGATTTTCAGCGCAATGCCTCGGGCGTCGAGTGCGTCGCGCAGTTCTCGAATCTTGAGCGCCGAGGGTAGCATCAGCACCGAAACCAATAGGATTTCGAGTTTGTCGACAACGATGCGCTCGACCAGTTCGCCGACGTCCATGCGTCCGTAATCGAACAGTTCGAAGCCGCTGGCCCGCATCACCGAATAGACAATGCGCTTGCCCAGCATGTGGTAATCGTTGAGCACCACGATAGCCTGCCGGGGCTGATGTTTACGTTCCGGCGCGCAGGGCGGTAGGGCGCGGTCGACCAGTTCCTCGCAAAATTTGCCGCTCATGTAGACCTGCGAAAGGGCAATATGGCCATCGTTCCAGCGCTGGCCGATTTGTTCCAAGGCCGGCACGACAAACCGTTCCACCACTTCGATGACCGAATCTCCGGTTAAAGCTTGTTGAAACAATGTTTCGGCCTGAATCCGGTCAAGCGATTCCAGTGCTTTACGGAAGTTTTGCACTGAATTTTGAATATTTGTTGGGAGCATTAAAAGATTGGCTAATTACGAAACAAAAAAGGCCGCAGGGAAGCGCTTGGTGCTGATGCCGGCGTTCCATATTTTGATACAAGGCCTCTGAATAAGATAGCCCCGCAAATGATTGATGGTAAATCCCGGTTATGCCGAGGGACTCTGCAACATTTGACCTATGTGAGGGGTGATTGGATTCTGATAAATTTGATCACTGGTTTAGAGAATCCAAAGTGAAAGAGAGTATCAGTGTCTGAGATACAAGTTTACAATCGGGAGCCAAGTCTTAAGCCGGCAATAAGCCAGGCCGGATAACCTTCTTGGTCGAAGGCATATTTCCGATTCAGAGGTGGTTAACATGCTCAAAACCAAACTATTTCCAATCGTGCTGGCGATTTTGGTCATGGCTGCGGGTAGTTCGGCGAGTGTCGCGGACCATCGCCATCATGGCCGGCATTATGGCGGCGGATACCACAGTTTTCACGGTCATCCGGGCTTTAGTTTTTATTTCGGCGTGCCGCTTTTTCCGCGTCCTTATTATTCCTACCCCTATTATCCACCCGCCGGCCGTGGTGACGGTGCCTTCCAGGCCGCCGCTTTACATCGAACGTAGTCCGCCGCCCGTCACCCAGCAATATCCGGCCGGATATTGGTATTACTGCGGCAACCCGGAAGGCTATTACCCCTATGTCCAGGATTGCCCGTCGGGCTGGCGCCAAGTTGACCCTATTCCACCCCGGTAAACGGAGAATACTGATGCAACGGATACTGAAGATGGTCGGATTGGGTTTGGTCGGCTTACTGTCCGGATGCGCGAATATGCCAAGCGGACCCAGTGTGATGGCTCTGCCGGGTTCGAGCATGTCTTTCGAGCAATTTCAGCAAGACGATTATTTGTGCCAGCAATATGCTTCCGGACAGCTTGATGGTTCAAGCGCCAACCAGGCGGCGGCCGATAGCCAAATCGGCAGCGCCATTGTCGGCGCCGCGATCGGCGCGGCCGCCGGCGCGGCCTTGGGCGGCGGCGAGGGTGCTGCGATTGGTGCCGGAACCGGTTTGGTGGCGGGTAGTATCATCGGAGCCGGTGAAGGCGGGCGGGCGGCTTATGCGACCCAGGAAGGTTACGATAATGCCTATATCCAATGCATGTACGCCAAGGGGCACAGGGTGCCGGTATCGGGACAATTCATCAACGAAAGTTCGCCGCCGCTTGTTAGGCCGGCCATGCGGATACCGCCACCACCACCCGGTTCGCCACCGCCGCCACCCTTCAGATGAATCGCCGGCCATTCCCGGTTCAGCCCACAGATTGACTGGCCTTGCCTGATAACGGCTTCAAGGGTCGGTATTCAGGTCATGGGCTGAGGGCTTCCCGGTTCCGTTCCAGCAGTCGGCAAAAGTCCTCGGACGCCATCGGTTTGCCGAACAGATAGCCTTGCGCTTCGTCGCAATCGTGTTGCAGTAAATATTCGGCTTGTCGCTCGGTTTCCACACCCTCGGCGATGACGTTGAATTTCAAGATTTTGGCAATGGAAATAATCACCAGCACGATGGCGGCGGCGTCGGCATCGTGGGTGATATTGGCGACGAATGATTTGTCGATTTTCAGTTTGTCGAAATCGAACTGTTTGAGTTGATTCAAACTGGAATAGCCGGTGCCAAAATCGTCGATCGATATTTGCATGCCGGCCGCTTTCAATCGGGCCAGCACATCGCGTTTTTTTTCCGGGTTGCGGATGAACAAACTTTCGGTTAATTCCAGTTCCAGATATTCCGGCGGCAAACCGGTTTCGGCGGCGATCTCTATGACTTGATCGGCGAAATTTTCCTGTTCCAACTGGCGCGGAGAGACGTTGACGGCCATCGTGAACGCTGGATAACCGGCCAGTTGCCAAGCGTGGTTTTGCCGGCAGGCTTCGCCCAATACCCAAGCGCCTATTGCCTCGATCAAGCCGATTTCCTCGGCAACCGGAATGAAGATGTCCGGCGCAATCAGGCCCAGTTCGGGATGCCGCCAGCGGATCAACGCTTCGGCGCCGACAATCATGCCGCTATCCAGATCGATTTGCGGTTGATAATGTAGAAAAAATTCATCGCGCTGCAGCGCGCGGCGTAAATCGCTTTCCAGCCGCAGTTTGGAGGACACGGCAAATTCCATGCTGTCTTCGTAAAAGCAGTAGGTGTTGCCTTGTTCCTTGGCGCGATACATCGCGGTATCGGCGTGTTTGATCAACAAACCGCTATCGGTGCCGTCGGCCGGATAGATGGAAATACCGATGCTGGAGCTGATATAAAACTCCTGGTCCATCAGTACGAACGGCATGGCGATAGTGCTACAGATTTTTTCGGCCACCGCCGCCGCGACTTGCGGGCTGGCGATTTGTTCCAATAACAAGGTAAATTCGTCGCCGCCGAAACGGGATACCATGTCATCCTTGCGAACGCAGCCTTGAATCCGTTCCGCGGCGGCTTTCAGCATTTGATCGCCGATTTCGTGGCCCATGGTGTCGTTGGTCAGCTTGAATCGGTCTAAATCCAGAAACAGCACCGCATGCAGTTGGCGCTGACCGGAAGTCGCCTTGATCAACGTGTTCAACCGATCCATGAACTGGGCGCGATTAGCCAGATTGGTCAACGGATCGTGATAGGCTAAACGATTCAGCGTGCGTTGCGTCAGCCTGGTTTCCAACAACAGGCCGATGCGTTTGCGCAATACGGCGAAATGGATGGGCTTGGGAATGTAGTCGTTGGCGCCGGTTGAAAACGCCAACTCGACCGAATGTTCGTCTTCCAATGCGGTAATCATTAAAATCGGTACTTCGGCCCCTTTCGGCAAAGCGCGAATTTTTTGGCAGGCTTCGAAGCCGGTCATTTCCGGCATCATGGCATCCATTAAAATCAAATCGGCCATGTGGCGCTGGCATAGCTCCACCGCCTGATGGCCGGTGCTGGCCACATCGACAACATAGCCGTCTTTCTCCAGCACGTCTTGCAGCGCAAAACGTATCGCCCTGTCGTCGTCGGCCACCAGAATTCTGGGTCCGAGCGGTTCGGGCGGCGCAAGGTCGATGGAGGCGCCGCTTTCCCGGTTCAGCAACTGTTCGATGAAGCGGTATTCGTCGCGCAGTTGCGTCAGCAGTTCATCGCCGTTTTCGACTTGGTTGTGGCTGGCTTGCTCTTCCAGTTGCCGGGCGATGGCCGCCAGTTTTTCCGCGCCCAGGTTGCGGCTTGCGCCTTTCAAACCGTGGGCTAATTCGCGCACTTGCAAATGATCGTTTGTCGCCAGGGCCAAGCCGATTTGCTCGATTTCCCGTGGGGTATCTTCCAGATAAAAACCGACCATCTTGGCGAAACCCTGGCCGATTTCCTCGCGCAACTGATTCAGCACCCGACCGTCCAGCGTTTCGAGCGTATTGATGGGCGAGGGCGGTAGCGGATCGGCTACCGATTGGCCCGGATGCTCGGGGCCGAGCCAAGTCAACAGCTTTTCACGCAGCGGATTCAACTTGATCGGCTTGGACAAGTAATCGTCCATGCCGGCCGTCAGGCACAAATCGCTGTCGCCTTGGCGAGCGTTGGCGGTCATCGCCACGATTGGCAGACCGCAGACCGGTTCCGGCAATAGGCGGATGCGCCGGGTTGCCTCGAAACCGTCCATGTTCGGCATGTGGCAATCCATTAGGATCAAATCGAAGGTTTTTCGCTCCAGCCATGCCAGCGCCTCAATGCCGGAAGCGGCGATTTCGTAACCGCAGCCTAGCCGTTCCAGCATGCCGACCGCTACCATCTGGCTGGCTCTATTGTCTTCGACGATCAAAATGGTGCGTCCCAATGCCGCCGGTTGCGGGTGTTCCATCGGTAATTCGGCCGCCGATTCTTGATAATTTTGTCCGACGGTCAAAATAAAATCATACAGTCTGGAAGCCTGAACCGGTTTGGTCAGGTTCGCGGCCACGTTCGGCAAGCCGGATAGGCGGGCGGTCTTGCCGGGATCGGACAGCAGGATGATCTTGAGGCCGGCTAATGACGGGTCATGGGCTATCATATCGATCCAGCCGGTATCGCCGGAGTCTTTTAGATCGATAATCGCAAATTGGTAAGCTTCGTCCTGTTCGCTGGCGGAGCGTAGCATGTCCACGGCACGGATACCGTAGTCGGAATGACGGTGATGGATTTGCCAATGATCCAGACTGTGTGCCAAGAATTGGCGCATTTTATCGTTTTCGGTGATCAGCAGAATCCGCAAATGGGCAAAATAAGCCTGCCGAGCTTCCGATAATATCCGGCTGCCGCACGGCGGGCCGAACGGCACGGTAAACCAAAAGCGGCTGCCCCGCCCAATCCGGCTATCGACGCCGATCTGTCCGCCCATCAGTTGTACCAATCGCCGGCAAATCGCCAAGCCCAGGCCGGCGCCTTCGTGATGGCGGGTACTGGAACCGTCGGCCTGGACGAAGGCGTCGAATATGGTGGCTTGCGCCGCGTCGGGTATGCCCATCCCGGTATCGGTCACGTTAAAGCGCAATAAGGTGGTGGCGTTATCGGTTTGCTCGGCATGCACTTCTATGCCGATGGAACCGCGCTCGGTAAACTTGAGGGCGTTGCCGACCAGATTAATCAATACCTGCCGCACCCTGGAGGCTTCGCCGTTCAATACCAGTGGGATGTCGTCGACTATGGCATAGTTCAGTTGTAGATTTTTGCGATGGGCTTGGGCGGCCATCAATTCGACCACTTCGTCCAGCGTTTCGTACAACACGAAATCGACCGGTTGGCGCTTCAACATGCCGGCTTCGATGCGGGAAAAATCCAGTATGTCCTCGATCAGTTTCAACAACGCTTCGCCGGCATTGCGGGCGATCATCGAATATTCCAGTTGCTTGGGTGTCAGTCCCATATCTTGCAACAGCTCCAACATGCCCAGCACCGCGTTCAACGGCGTACGCAGTTCATGGCTGACGGTGGCCGCGAATTCGCCTTTCATGCGGGCCGATTCCAACGCGGTATCGCGGGCGCGCTCCAATTGTCTTTCTCGGGTTTCCAGTACCTCCATCATGGTGTTGAACGCGGAGCCCATGTCGGTGATGTCGCGCGGACCGCTCAGTTTGGCCCGCACGTTTTTTTCGCCGGCCGAAGCCTTGCCCATGCGTAGCGCCAATTGTTTGATGGGCGACGTTAGACGCCTCGACATCGCCAGCAAAAACAGTAAAAACAGTGCCGCGGAACAACCGGAAACCATCAACGTAGTCCACAGAATCTTTTTCTTCATGGCGCTCAGCGATTGCTTGCCGATGACCAGGCGCACGTAGCCAATCAACTCGGGTTTGGGCGTTTGGGCTTCGAACGGCGATGTCTCCTGTTCGATGCCGCTCCGAGCGAATACCGGCGCGGTAAAATACCAGGCTTGATGGGTTTCTTGGGTCAATGGCCAGGATTCCGGCCATTGCGGTCCGGTGTCGGTGGCCGAGATTGGTTCGCCGCGTTCCAGTAACGGTTCATGGGCGAGATTATAGACGGCGACGCCGAGTACATCCGGAAACGACAAAAACCGTCGGGCCGGCTCCTCGGCATTTTCCCGGCTGGCATAGAGTAGCGCCAGCGCGCTTTGGGCGGCAAAGGCCTCGGTCGATTGCCGGCCTTGCGCGATCCATTTGTCGCGGACGATCTGGTAGGACAGCGAGGAAATCACGAACCCGGACAGCAGTGACATGACCAGTACGCCGAATGAAAACGTCACCGTCAACTGCTGTTGAAAACTCGCCCCCTTGAAACGGGGCCATGACAGGCGTCTCATTTCGACCTAAGGGCTTGGGAAAACCATCGCGAATTCGCGCCGGGTCTGGCTGGAAAAGCGCAAACCCAAATGCTCGGCGGTGCGTAAATTGACCGCCACCAGTAAATCCCGCAGTAATTTAATCGATTCGAATTTTCCGTTGGCTTGGGTTTGCTGCAAGGCCAGGTTGGCCAGGCTGCGGCCCATGCCGAAATTATCCGGATACAGTGAGAACAGCGCACCCTTGCGGACGTGATCGAGATTGCTGGAAAACACCACGAAGTTTTTCTCCCAGGCTTCCCGTAGCACTTCCGGCAGTAGCGATTGTTCGTCCATTGCCATGTTCTCGCGCGGCAGCCATAAGGCGATGGAATTGTCTTTTATTTCCAGTAGAATTTGCCGGAACAGATCGGATGAGTCGCGTAGCGTAGCGGTGGGCTGGGCGACCAGCGTCAAACCACGTTCCCGAGCGGCTTTTTCGGCGTGCTCAATTTCCCAGGCGGTCTGCTTAGGATCGTAAATGACCGTGACTTTATTGATCTCCGGCACCAGCTTTTTCAAATGATCGAACATGGCTTCCGGCGCCGGCGTCAGGCTGATGCCGGTCAAGCCTTGCGGCATTTCATCCGGGCGTATCATCGTGGCGCCGATCACCACCGGAAACGCGGCGGACAGCGGTTTGGCGACCGCCAGGCCGGCCCGTCCCAGCGTGACGACCACATCGATTCCATCGTCCTTCAACTCGTTGATTAAACGGTCGGCGGTGGGGGTATCGCGTTCGTCGAGCAGATAATGCTCGACCGGCCTGCCCAATTCTTGTTCCATGCCGCGGGCAATTTCCTGGAAAACGGACAGATAAGGTTCGCGCACGTTCGGATAGATGATGGCGACCGAAGGCGGTTCCGCCCATGCAACAGCGCAAAAAAGCCCCGGCAACAAGGCCAACCAAAGTTGAAAAAAAATTCGACCAAACAAAATGACTCCTGGGGTAATTCATCAAGCGGGAAACTCGTGTAACCTTGACGGCTAAAATTTAAAACTGACTTCACCAAAAAAGACGCGGGACGCCAGGGGTAGATCGTTGGGGATGGCCGCTTGCGGAATGCCCGCCAAGCTAGGTTCCCGTGCGTCGACATCGAACAGGTTGCGCACCGAAAAGGCGATGTCGACGTGCTTGAGCAAATTTTGCCGGCGCAGCGTTAAATCCACCCAAGTATAATCGCCTATCGGCGCCCGTGCGTCGCCGAAGCCGCGGCTACGGCCAACGATCCATTTGGCTTGCGGGCTGAAGCTCCATTCAGGCAAAAACTCCCAGTTCAATCGCAAGTAAACCTGATGTTGAGGGGCGTAACCGGCATCGAAGTTCAGCGTCTCGTCCCTACTTTCCTGGTAAGCGTAATTGCCGGTGATTTTTAAGGTGTCGATCGCCTGCCATTCGGCCTCGATTTCCGTACCGTAGCCGTGTTGGGTGCCGGTATTTTGCGCGGTCGAGGTGGTGGTGTTGGCATCCGGCACAAAGCGGATGATGTCGTTCCACCAGAAATTGAAGAAATTCAAACCCAGATGCAGATTATCCAGCGGACGGTAATCGAAGCCCAGCTCGATATTTTCCATGGTTTCCGGCTTTAGGGTTGGATTACCGAGCTGGGCTGGGTTATTGATGATGTACATTTCCTGGAACGACGGTGCCCGGAACGCCGAGCCGTACATCAATTTGGCGGTCAGGTCGTAGCGAGCCTCCCAGATCAGCGCCGCGCGCGGATTGAAGGTATTGCCGAAATCCGAATAGCGGTCATAGCGGGCGCCGGCGGTCAAACTCCAGTCGTTGGCGAAATTCCATTGGTCTTGCAGAAACAGATAGGCCACTTTACGGTCCACCGTCGGGATAAAGGTCGACGAGGTATTGGATACATCGATTAGCGGGATGCCCGGCTGCGAAGGAATCGGGGTGCCGGTGGCCGGGTCGATACCGAAGTTTTGGCTGACTCGGGCCTTGAATAAACTATCGTAATTAAAGCCGATGCCGCTACGCAGCTGGTGCTGCTGAAAACCCGTATAAGCAAAGGATTGGCTGATGCGGATATGGCGTTCCCACACTTCCGGGTTGCCGATGTAGCCCGAGGGGAAAGTCACCGGCGCGCCGGCGCCGATCTGGCCGTTGGCACCGATGGGTAGCGTGGTGCCGGCCGGAAACAGGGTCAGATTACGTTCGATTTCCTGGCTGGTCTCGAAATAGCTGAGTTGGGTGGTCAAATCCCAATTATCGATTTCGTCGGAGTGGTAGGTCAGGTCGGCGTTCCAGCGGTCGCTACCGAAACGGTTGACCGGGTCCAAGGCCTGCGCGACGCCGGTCGCGTTACCCCAGTCGCTGCGATGTTGCAGGCCGCCGCGAAAGCGCCAGTTGCCGCGCGAAAGGTCCAGCCGGGCATCGAGATTGTCGCGCGACAGGTTGACAGGCCCCGGCGCCAGCGAGGCGTTGGTGCCGAGCAGGGTGTCGAACTGGCTCTGCAAATCGGCGTCGACGATGGAATTTTGGCCGGCGGTCTTATGGTATTCCAACGCCAACGCCACGTCGAAGCCGGCCCATTCGCCGCCGTGCAGCCCCCAGCCGTCGTAGGTATCGAAACTGCCGACCCGGCCGCCGACTTCGGTGCCTTCGATGTCCTGCTTGGTTTTGGTGATGACGTTGATGACGCCGGCGAAGGCGTCGGCGCCGTATACCGCCGAGCCCGGCCCGCGCACTACTTCGATGCGGGCAATATCTTGAACAGGCATGCCGCCCCAAACTTCGCTGCGGCTGCCGGTATAGGCGTTGGTGATCGGGATGCCGTTGATCATCATCAGCACTTGCTGGTTGAATTGCGAAAAAATCCCACGAAAGGTGTAAATCGGGTTATAGCCTATGGTGTTGCGCTCGACATGCAGGCCCGGCACGGTTTCCAGCACTTCGTCGATGTCGGTGGCGCCGATTTGCTTGATGTCGGCGGCGGTTATCACGGTGGCGATCGACGGCGCCTTGGAAATCGGTTGTTTATAACCGCTGGCGATGCTGACCATTTCCTCGCCGCCGTAGATCCGCGACAACGCTTTTTCCTCTTCCTCGAACGAGACCGGTTGCGCTAGCGCATTGGCGCATAGGCTTGCGGCGTAGACAAGGAAAGGGAATCGGCGAGACATAACGAACTCCGGTTTAGCTACTTTCATGGTAAAGGAAATGCTTTGTCAAACATGATAACCATTTGCTCGAAAATACCAAGTTGATTGCGGGATTTGACCCATTTTATTACAAGGCTCACCGGCTTTCTTTGACTTAAGCTAAATCCACGGGGGTTTCCATCAATGCGATCGGAGGGGCTTGGATATGGCATACCTTCCGTGGCATACATCGGAATGCCGTCGGCGCGACGGTCATTTTCGGGGGTTCTGTGCCATGGGGGTTAGGCCGAAATCATGGGCTTGCGAGCAGTACGCGGCGAGCTCGCGGGCATAATGCTAGGGAGGGGACTACAAATTAGCGTTAAGGTGATTTTTGAGAAAGTTTGTACCCTCAAATATGTGTCGTTCGCTGAGCGGAGCCGAAGCGAACGGTTGACTTCGACTACTTCGGCTTTGCTCAGCACAAGTCCGCTCAGTCAACGGCAAATTGCTTGGATTGGGTACATTTATTGCCATAAATCGCCTAAGTTTTGCCATCCTTGGCAACAGGGTTACGCGGTTGGCTTTTACAGTCGTATTGACGAGTTTGGCTTGGCGGTCTCGAGGTTGTCGATGGCTCTTAGCAATACTGATTTTTCCTGCTTGCCGTGGAATCAGTGGGTTAGACAAAAACAAGCGCCGGTTTACAACGAGCTTAGATATTCCGCCAATGCCTTGATGTCGTCATCGGACAGGCTTTTTGCCATGCCATTCATCGGCCCGGATTTGCGCTCACCGCTTTTGAAATCGTTCAACTGTTTGACCAGATATTGCGGATGTTGGCCCGCCAGTTTCGGGAATTGGCCGTTGCCTTGCATCGTGTTGCCGTGGCAACCCATACACATGGCGGCCTTATCCTTGCCGATTTGAGCCGATTTGGCATCGCCGCCGGCGGATTTGCCGGGCAGGCTGGCATAGTAGGCTGCCAGATTTTGGATGTCGGCATCCTTCAAACCGGCCGCAATGCCCTTCATGGTTGGATTGGCGCGGGCGCCGGACTTAAAGTTTTTCAATTGAGTTTCGATGTAAGCGCTGGTCTGCCCCGCCAGACTCGGCCACATCGGGTTATTGCTGACACCGGCGCTACCATGGCAACCCATGCAAGCGCCGGCTTGAGTCTTGCCGGCATTGATGTCGGCCGCTTGCGCGGGCATCATCAATAACGATGTAAAAATGCTAAAACCGATTTTATAGAAAGAGTGGTTCATATCGATGGCCTCGCTGGCTTGTTGTACAATCGTTAAGACGCGTATGCACTGCCGGCTATCATATGCAGAGGGCTGGTCATTAGCAATACAAATTCGCGCCTATCTTCTTCTCATCTAAGGACATTCATGCCCTGGCTTGTGCAACTTTTCAATCAGGATTCCGTGCCTCACGCCATTTTGATTATCAGCTTGGTGATTTCGACCGGCTTGCTGCTGGGGCGGTTGGCGTTTGCCGGTATCAGACTCGGGATTGCCGGCGTGTTGTTTTCCGGGTTGATATTCGGCCACTTCAATCTGACTATCCACCCCGAAGTGATGCATTTTTTACGCGAATTCGGCTTGATTCTGTTCGTCTATGCGATCGGGCTGCAGGTCGGCCCCAGCTTTGTCAGTTCGTTTTTCAAATATGGTCTGCGCCTGAATGGGATGGCGGCCGGGGTCGTCATGTTGGGGGCGTTGGTTACCGTTGCAATCAGTGAGATTGGCAAGATACCGATGCCGGTGGCCGTGGGCTTGTTCTCCGGCGCCACCACCAACACTCCGTCCCTGGCCGCGGCCCAGCATGTGTTGAGCAGTATGCCGGACATCAATGGCGAAATCATGAAAATGCCGGGTCTGGGCTATGCGGTGGCTTATCCGTTCGGCATCGTCGGCATCATTTTGTCCATGCTGCTGGTTAAACGGCTGTTTAACGTCAACATTGCCGCCGAAGCCGAGGATTTTGCCGATCATCAACAGCAACAGGTGGACATTCCGGTTTGGGAAGACCTAGTGGTTGAAAACCCGAATCTGAACGGGCTGACCATCGAGCAAGTGCCGTTTTTCGAGGGCATGGGAGTGGTGATAACTCGGATTTTGCACAAGGGGGAATCCGAGGTCGTGATTGCTAGTCACGATACCCGATTATTGCTTGGGGATACGATTCGTGTGGTCGGCAAGCGCGAGCAATTGCAACGTTTGAAAATCGTGATCGGGCCGGATGCCAAGATCAATTTGCATGAAATCGCCAATAATTTGCGTACCAAGCGTCTGGTAGTCACCAACAAGTCTTCGATCAATCAGGCCATTGGCGATTTGTGCGTCCGCTATGGCGTTACCATTTCCCGCATTCATCGGCCGGATGTCGAATTTACCCCGACCTATGCCATGCATGTGCATTTTGGCGACGAGTTGCATGTGGTGGGCAGTCAGGAGGCGTTGGACAATATCGAGAAAGCCTTGGGAAACTCGCTGGAAGAACTCGATCATCCGCAAATCATGCCGATTTTTCTCGGCATCACCCTGGGGGTTTTGTTGGGCAGTTGGCCGTTTTATTTGCCGGGTTTACCGTCCGCTTTGCATCTGGGCATGGCCGGCGGGCCGTTGCTGGTGGCGATCATGCTCAGCCGGGTCAGCAACTGGGGCACCATGACCTGGCATTTGCCGAAAAGCTCCAATATCATCCTGAAGGATATCGGCATCGTGCTGTTTTTGGCGTGCGTCGGCTTGCATTCGGGCGACGAGTTTATGAAAACCCTGTTGCAGGGTGATGGTTTTTACTGGATGGCTTGCGCCTCCTTGATCACCGTGCTGCCCTTGCTGATCGTGGCGCTGATTGCCCGTTTGGTCAATAAACTCAATTATCTGTCCCTCTGCGGATTGTTGGCCGGCAGCATGACCGATCCGCCGGCGCTGGCCTTCGCCAATAACCTGAGCCCATCGGCGGCGGTATCGATCGCCTATGCCACCGTCTATCCGTTGGTGATGATACTCAGGATCATCGCCGCGCAACTGATCATCGTGCTGGTCAATTGGTAGCCGCCGGGTTTATGTCGGGGCAAGCGAATCATGTCCCGTTTGACGGCCAATTATATTGGCTGCGGAAGTTCTATCCGCGGGATCGGGCCGACCTTTATTTTCAACGGCTTTATCAAGGGCTGGATTGGCGCCAAGAGCAATTGCACATCTATGGCCGTTGGCTGAAAGTGCCGCGATTGATGGCCTGGTATGGCGATCCGGGCGCGCATTACCGCTATTCCGGTGTTAATCATATCCCGCAAGCCTGGACCGCGGAATTGCTGAATCTTAGGGCCGATGTCGAGGCCGTTTGCGGGCAAGCGTTCAATAGCGTGTTGGCCAATCTGTATCGCGATGGCCGGGACTCCATGGGCTGCCATGCCGACGATGAGAAAGAACTGGGCAACAATCCGCTGATCGCCTCGTTGAGTTTCGGCGAAAGCCGGCTGCTGCGTTTTCGCCACACAAAAACCGGATACAAACTGGATGTTGAATTGGGCCACGGTGACTTACTGATAATGGCCGGTGAACTGCAACATCATTGGCGCCACGAGTTGCCCAAAACCCGCAAAACTAAACTACCGCGTATCAATCTGACTTTTCGCCGTATTGTTTGATGGCTGAGGCAAGGCTAGCCCCAGTATGCCGGATAAGCCGGCGTATTATGTGGCAGAATATAAATACGGCGGTTTGATATTCGCCCGCATTAACGCCCTTGAATTGCACATCGTTGCGCCGGTTGGCCTACCTGATGCTCTGATGCCGGCCTAAGAGCCGGCGAGACAGGATAAGCGTAGCGCCGATCGCTATAGGAGAATCCATGAATCATGCCGTCTTGAAGCGAATTAGGACAATGACCGTGCTGGTGTTGGTTATCCTGTTCGGCGCGGGTGTTTCCGGTTGCGATAAAGCGGCGGAACGACAGACTGTCAAGGAAAAAATCGTGATCGCCAGTTCCCCATATGCGCTGACCGGCCTCGTGTTTCTGGCGATTGATCAAGGGTTATTCGAGCAACAGGGATTGGACGTCGTTGTCGACCTAAAGCCCTCTGGCAAGCAAAGTTTGGACGCCATGCTGGAACAAAAAGCCCAGATCGCCCTGGCCTCCGAGACCCCGGTCGTCAAGACCATCATGACCGGCAAACGGCTCGCTATCTTGGGCTCGCTGGGTGAAAGTTTTGGCGACATCATGCTGGTCGGTAATATGGACCATGGCATGGCAAAACCGGAAGATCTGCGAGGCAAGGCGATTGCCGTCGAGGTTGGCACCTCTTCCGAATATTTTCTTGACGCCACACTGACCAACCATAACATCACTCGCGATCAGGTCAGGATAGTTTCGATTTCCACCGACAAGATCGGCGAGGCCTTGGCCTCGGGGGAGGTTGACGCCGGTGTCGGCTGGCAACCCTATGTGTTGGCTTGGCAAAAACAATTGGGTGATCATGCCTACAGCTATTCGAACCCCCACTATTACACCCTGACCTGGTACATCACCGCCAGCCCGGATTATGTGGCCGGCCATGGCGAGACTCTCCAGAAATTCTTTCATGCCCTAGTGGAAGCGGAACATCATCATCAAGAGCAACCGGAAGACATGCGCCGAGTGCTGGCCGAGCGGGCCAAGATCAGCGCGGAACTCTACGATACCAATGTTTATCGTTTCGCCCTGCGCCTCGATCAGGCCATGCTGGTGATACTGGAAAGCTTATCCCACTGGGTTATGCAACGTGGCATCGTGCCGCGGCAAGCGATGCCGAATTATCTGGATTTCTTCGCAACCGAACCGCTGAAGGCGGTCAAACCCGAAGCGGTCACCATCGTTCGTTGAAATGAAATTTCACGGCATCGGACGATGTGACCTGAATGGAGCGGGAACATGAGGATACGGAAATGGGCCACGCTGAGTTTCACTGCTGCCTTTGCCATCATGGCTTTGCTAAGCCTGTTGATTTGGCAAATGCAAGAGCGTACCACTCGAATCCGGCTGACCGTGGCAACCCTAGACCATCTGGTCTCGGATTTTACCCAAATCAATAATCTGGCCAACGAATATCGGCTGACACGCTCGGAGCGCCCGAAACAACAATGGTTCGCGTTGCACGCCGAAGCGATGAATCATCTGGATGCGATAGCGACCGGCAACAAAGACCGCCTATTACCTATAATCCGGCATGACAGCGAATTTTTGCGCGGCGTGTTCGAAGACCTGGTCAAATATCACGAACGCAACAATGCGACCGACGATCTGATCATGACTCGAGAGGTGACGACGGCCCAGTTCGAGTTACGGGTACGCAGCCTGATCACCAGCATTGAAACCTCGCGTAGCGAGGCCAGACGCCGTAGTGAAGCGGATGAGGCGATATTGATAAGCCTGTTCGTCGCCAGCGTGGTCTACTGGCTGGTTTTTATTAGCATCAATACCTATTTGCTGGGACGCCGGGTATTGGAGCCGATCAGCCGCCTGCGGCAGGGGGCCCGAATCATAGGCAAAGGCCATCTGGAACATAGGGTTGGCCTGATGAGCCATGACGAGATGGGCGACCTGTCTAACTCGATAGACAGCATGTCGCGGCAGTTGCAGCTTATCACTACCTCTCGCGACTCGCTGGAACGGGAAATAGCCGAACGCAAGAAAGCGGAGGCGGAATTGGACAGCTATCGGTGCCACCTCGAACAACTCGTGGCCGAGCGCACGCGGGAGCTTGAGCAAGCCCGCGACGCAGCCGAGGCGGCCAATCGTGCCAAGAGTATTTTCCTGGCCAATATGTCGCATGAGTTGCGGACGCCTTTGAACGCCATCCTCGGCTTTGCTCAGATCATGGCGCGCGATCAGCGCATTCCGGAAGATGAGCGCCGCAACATTGCCACCATTAATCGTTCTGGCAATCATCTCCTGGCGCTGATCAACGACGTACTGGAAATCTCCCGCATCGAAGCCGGCCGAACCACGGTCACCAATGAGGCCTTCGATTTGCCTCTTGCCCTAAATGCGGTAGAAGAGATGATACGTGTCCGCGCGGAAACCAAGGGACTGGCTTTCAGTGTCGAACGAGCTTCCGACTTGCCGTGCTATGTCCAGGGGGACGTTCACCATCTGCATCAGGTGCTGCTCAACTTGCTGGGCAATGCCGTGAAATATACCGATCGAGGCCGGATTTGCCTGAATGTCAACCTGCTGCCGGATCGAACTATTCGCTTCGAGGTCAGCGACACCGGCCCCGGCATCGCCGAGGATGATCAGGGTCGTATTTTCAAAGCCTTCTACCAAACCGCCGGCGGCATCGCCAAGGGCGAGGGTACGGGTTTGGGGCTGGCTATCAGCCGGGAGTTCGTTCGCCTGATGGGAGGGGAGTTGACCGTGACCAGTGAGCTGGGCAAGGGCAGTACTTTTGCTTTCGGGATTCCGTTGCCAATTGCCGAAGCCGTATCCAATACCGCCAGCCCCGCTGGAATCGTCGGCTTGGCGGCCGGCCAGCATGCGCCGCGTATCCTGGTGGCCGAAGATAAACTCGATAACCAGCAGGTGGTGGAGCAATTATTGAGACAGATCGGCTGCGAGGTAGCGATAGCCGCCAATGGCCAGGAAGCGGTCGAATTGTTCCAAAGCTGGCATCCTCAGCTGATTCTGATGGATATGCGCATGCCGGTGATGGATGGCTACCAGGCCACCCGAGCGATACGTTCGCTACTTGGGGGCGACAAATTCCCGATTCTTGCTCTGACCGCTTCGGCTTTCGAGGAAGATAAGGAACAAGTGTTGGCGGCCGGTTGCGATGAGATGTTGAGCAAACCCATCGAGGCCCAACGTTTGTTCGAAGCCATCGGACGGGCGCTAGGGCTGCGTTTCGAGTCCGCCGAAACCCAATCGGAAATTGTGCCGGCGATTACCAATCTAGCCGATTTGCCGCCCGAGTTAATAAGCGATTTAAGCCAGGCCGCCATGACCTTGGACAAGGATAACTTAATGCTTATTCTCAATCGTCTGCGTCCCGAATACCCGGCCGAAGCCGAACTGATGGCCAAGTTGGCGGAAGATTTTCGCTTCGATCGTATCCAGCAGATGTTGCGGCAAACCGAACAGATTACCGATGGCATTCAGCCATGAATAGTTGTGATTTTGAAAGCTAACGTGGCATGGCGAGAATGTGCCGCATCTGCCGCGACTAGGAATAGGCATAAAGCCAATGAAGTTAGAGGTAATGGGCATAGGCTTTCGTAACCTTGCCATCTGAGTTGAAATGAAACACCTCCGCGGATGGGCCACGGACACCACCTTTGCTCCCCCAGTCACAAATGCGCCGTAACGTGCTATCCGTTAACAGTCGATCCAGCAAAGCCCGCGTCGTCGGTTGGTTGTAGATCATCTTCGCGACGAACCCCTCGCGATAGCGGTACGATCTTGCGCCGGGCGACCTGGAAAACCGCGCGAGGAATAAATGAACACTTCAATGCGCACCCGTTACAGTGTCGTGGCTAATTCCTGCTGCTTCGCCGTCAGTGGACCTAACTCTTCCGCTAGCCATGGAAATAATGAACTTTGAATGTTCAACCACGCTTGTGATAAAGTCTCGTGTAACCTGTTAATTTATTGATGATTTTTTGGGTTTTAGTAGGCCAACTTTATCGCTTTTGGTCCGGCGCATTTTTTTCTTTTTTGGCCATTCTTGCCACTAATTACGTTCGGTTTATCGAGTTTTGCAAGTTCCTCTTAGTTGATTGTGAGTTCCTCTGAATTCAGTATTTAAATTAGTTGACATCAAGTCATGTGACTTGGGTAATTCGTTGTTGATTTACCTCAGCCAGGGATCTCGTCATGAATGTGAAAAATTTATTCCTCAGGCTCGCTCCGTTGGAAGTTGTCACTGGCTTTATGTTGGCGATTACGGCATTGCCATCATTCGCTGGAGTGATTTATCAGGTAACAGACCTTCTGCCATGGTCCGAAAATCCATCCGCCCATGCCCAATCCATCAACGACCTGGGGCAAATAGTCGGTTTTTCTGACTCAATTGATCCCGCAAACCAAAACCAATCTACCAATGTGCGCAATGCCGTCATCTGGAATTGGCAACAGGGTAGCTCGACAATATCTCCAGTTAACCTCGGCACGTTGGCCTCGGCTAATGTAAGCGAGGACTACTACAATTTTACATCGCACATCATTATTAATAATCGGGGGCAAATCCTGGGTAATCGCCTTGACAATCCAAATCAAGTTCAGGCGATACTTTGGGAAAATGCTCTCGCGACAGGCACGCCTCTGAATGGGCTCGGTGCAGTCAATAACACCGGTGTTGGGATTAACAACGCGGGTCAAGTGATCGGTACTAATCAAACCACCTCTGAAGTTTTTATTATGCAACAGGACGGGACGGTTTCTAATCCCTTAGGCTTTGGTAGTACCGGCTTAGCAATCAACAACGCTGGCCAGTTATTAGTGAAACAAGACGGTAAAGTTTACTTGCTGCCTGATGTTGATTCGATCCCTGTATTATCTGGCAAATCGATTACTGCACTAAATGATCTGGGAGAAATTGCATTTATTAATGATGGCGATTCCTTCATCTTGTTAGCAGATGGTAGCTCCGTAAGATTGAATGTAGCACAGAATCAGGAAGCTTATGCCTTAAACAATGCGGGGCAGGTGGTGGGGACGCAGGGGAGCGAAGGGAGTATCGGAATCATCTGGTATCGAACCACTGCCGGTGGTTGGGGTGATGCTGTGAATTTAAACGATTATGCAATATTTCAATCCTCCCCGTTTAATTTGAACCAGGCTTTTGGAATCAATAGTTTGGGTCAAATTGTCGGTGAAGCTTCTGTTAATGACGAAATTCACGGTTTTCTAGCCACTCCCACTGGTACATTGAACTGGGGGTCCTTGTACGGCTCATGGGACAATCCGTCCAACTGGGATTCTGGGCTTGGATTTACTCCGAACGCATTGCTTCCCGCAATCATTCAGCCGACTGGAAACAATATCGTTGTTGATGGCCCTGCCACAGATACAGTTATTAAAAGCTTGGAATTAGGCGGTGGAACTGGAACTGCAACGCTCGATCTGAACGCCGGCAACTTGACAGTTCTCAACCAATTGAACGTGTATAACAACGGAACGTTAAATTTTTCTGCGGCATATCTGGAAGCAAATTCAATCCTAAACCAAGGTAATCTCAATATCAATAATACAGGGATTCATGTCATTGCAGGTGCAGTAAAAAACGAAGGTACTGTTAAGGTTTCGGATACCACAGTGCAATACACGGGTGATTTCACTAACAATGGGGCTTATATCAGTGATCCGTCTACTAATCAGTTCAACAACCTGAGTGTAGGTGTCACGGGCTATCTGGTGGGCGGGACGGGAGACCAGTTCATCGTTAACGGTGATTTCAATAACGCCAGCACACAGAACACATTATGGAATACCGCCAATGCCGACTTGATTTTCAGTGGCCAGGCCGGAACCCAGCATACCATGGGGTTAGCCAGTGCCGATCTAGGCATTACCAACGCTATTCCACTTGATAATTTCGCCTGGGGTTCTATGACGCTCAGTAGTGGTAATTTCCTCAGGTTGGTCGATGGAAACACTACGCCGGGTGCCGCGCTTTATGCCGGTCGGATCATTTTGCCGGATGGGCTTAGTCAACTTAACAGCATTAACAGCAATTACGACGTTTATTTCGATCCGACGTTGCTAGACAACCAATATCTGTTGGGCAGCATCAGACGCTTTGGTGCGGGCAGTGGTCAGTTGTTGCCTTGGAGTCTTGTGCCTTTTGGCAGCGATATTACCGGCGATACAGGTTTAACCACTAACCAACAAAACTTTGCCGCCGCTTTGGCTGAAGCCTGCACAGCGCCAACAGGTAATTTGGTTACTCGTTGCCTGCAACTCCAGGGTTTGAGTCCATCTCAGCAAAGGCTTGCTGTTGCTTCGTTGACACCCGATCAAGTACCCGGACAGATGGCTGGTCCGATTAAATTCAGTGCAACCCGAATGGATGCGCCTTTTTCAAGACTAGCCAGTTTGCGTAGTGGTGGCGGCAGTGTACCCTTGTCGATTAACTTCAATGGAATTCATATGTCCACTGACCAGTTATCACGTGCATTGGGGATTAATACC
This sequence comes from Methylomonas sp. LL1, assembly GCF_015711015.1. Classification (NCBI taxonomy): domain Bacteria; kingdom Pseudomonadati; phylum Pseudomonadota; class Gammaproteobacteria; order Methylococcales; family Methylococcaceae; genus Methylomonas; species Methylomonas sp. LL1. The sequence goes on along the minus strand of NZ_CP064653.1, from coordinate 1,557,676 downwards.
ACAGGTGGTGCAGCCGGCGACGACAATGAACTTTTCAGGGATAGTCCCTTAGGTGTTTTTATACAGACACGATTTAACTTTGGAGACTTGCATAATAGCAGTTGGGATCGGGGTTTTAATTCCCAATCCTATACAGCTACAGTCGGGGCAGATTATCGTATCAACGATCAATTGGTGACAGGCTTGGCTTTCAATTACACCAGCTCGTCAGCGCAGTACGATGAATCTGCTGGCCATATGAATAGCGATACTTATATGGGGGCATTTTATGGCAGCTATTTCTTGCCGGAGAATTTCTATGTGGACTGGATGGCTAATTATGGAAGCAATGAGTATTCATTTAATCGTCAATATGGTTATTCCGGATTCAATGGCCAGTCCAATGCAAATCCCACGGGTCATCAATACAGCTTCGTGTTGAGCAGTGGCAAGGATTTAAGCTGGCAGGGGTGGACGATCGGTCCTTACCTACGTTTGGAGTATCTTGGTATGCATATAGGAGAGTATCAGGAACAGGGCGGCAATGGATTCGACATGACTACCGGGGCACAAACCAATCATTCATTTATCAGTAACTTGGGGACACAGATCAGTTACCCATTCAGTACTGCATGGGGTGTCATAACGCCTGCAGTGCGGGTGGAATGGGAGCATCAATACCTCAACGACAATCGTTCAATTAATATGCGTTTATCCCAAGCGGCGCAGGGGCTTGGTAATTTCATCATTCAGACCGGTAACCCGGATCGTGATTACATTAACCTGGGTGGTTCAGTCAGTGCGACCCTACCGGGTGGCGGTGCAGGATTTATCCGTTATGAAACCCGGCTTGGGCAATCCAACATATCCGATCATATCCTGGAAGTTGGCGTCAGGATGTCGTTCTGATCTTCGTTCATTTGGCTCAAATCGATGGTGGAGTCTTGTTAGTCATTGCGGATTCGTGTTTAGGTGGCATTTCGTAACGAGATCTTTCCTATTGTAATGTTTGGATACTGCAGTAACACGCCGTTTCAGAAGGGTAAGAATAAAATTCTGATATTACCTTCCCATGATTGTCGGTTTTACGACAATCCATCTTCGCTACTTCCTGTTGTTTTGTCGGCAAAACAACCAAACCTCAACCCTACCTCGCAAATTTCAATGCTTTAGCAGTTGGCAAGCCTTTTGCATTATCACAAGCAAGGGCTTCATTGATGCCCAGGTTGCAGAAACTCAACCCTGTGAATAAAGGTTTAAGCATGAAAACCAACACCCGCGCAATTATCATCGACGACACCACGCTCCGCGACGGCGAACAGTCGGCCGGGGTGGTGTTTTCGCTGGAGGAGAAGCTTGGCATTGCCACCAAACTTGCCGCGCTGGGCGTGCCTGAGCTGGAGATCGGTATTCCGGCGATGGGCGAACAAGAGCGGGAAGAAATCAAGGCCATTGCCGCTTTGAATTTGCCCAGCAATTTGCTGGTGTGGTCCAGGATGCGCGATGACGATTTGCAACATTGTCTGGGGTTGGGGGTCGGCATGGTGGATTTGTCGATTTCCGCATCCGATCAACATATTCAATACAAACTCAAACAAAGCCGGGCTTGGGTATTAAGCACCATCGAACGTTGTGTAAAGAAAGCCGTCGATGCCGGTATGCGGGTCTGCGTCGGGGCCGAGGATGCGTCCCGCGCCGATAGCGATTTCCTGGCGCAAATGGCGGAAGCGGCCCAACAAGCCGGGGCTTGCCGGATGCGTTTTGCCGATACGGTCGGCATCATGGAGCCGTTCGGCGTGTTGGATGCGATACGCAAACTTCGTTCCGTCACCGACATGGATATTGAAATGCACGCACACGACGATCTGGGCTTGGCTACGGCCAATACCTTGGCCGCCGCGGTGGCCGGGGCAACGCATCTGAATACCACCGTCAACGGCCTAGGCGAACGCGCCGGCAATGCCGCCCTGGAAGAGGTGGTGGTGGGCTTGAAACAGTTGTACGGCATCGCAACCGGTGTGGATTTGCGCAGTTTCCCGGAACTATCGAATCAAGTAGCCACCGCTTCCGGCGACACCATCGGCAGCCGTAAAAGCCTGATCGGGCGTGATGTATTCAGCCACGAAGCGGGTATTCACGTCGATGGTTTATTGAAAGATCCCAACAATTACCAAGGTGTCGATCCGGCCCTGGTCGGACGATTTCATCAACTGGTGCTGGGTAAACATTCCGGTAGCCAGGGTGTCATGCATGCCTACCGGCAACTGGGCATAGGCATCAACCGTTTACAGGCCGGGCGTCTGTTGCCGTTAATCCGGCAGTTTGTCAGCGTAAACAAGCGGGCTCCGCAGTCCGCTGACTTGAATCAATTTCTTCACAGCCTATAAGCGAGGTGTGTCATGGACCAAAATCGTATTGGACAAAAGCTAGTAGCGTTTGAGCTTGCGGACGCGGGGATGGAAACGAATTTGCGCTATCGCCCCGCCTCATCGAGTCTGCCGTCGGTCAGTGAAGACGACCGTTATCCCGGTTCTTTTTTCAGGATACCCGGTGTGCCGATGCCCGGCAAAACCACCTGGAGTTTAGCAAAATGATGTTTTTCTCTCCGCCTAGATCGGTTACAGGGTCGAGTCTCTGGCAAGACTGGAGAGAAGACGTCGGCTGTGTGTTTGCCCGCGACCCCGCCGCGCGCGGTGTGCTGGAAGTATTGATGGCTTATCCGGGCGTGCATGCGGTATTGATGCATCGGGCAAGCCACCGCTTGTGGCATGCTGACTGGAAACTGTCGGCCCGCTTGCTGGCGGCCTTCGCCCGCTGGATGACCAATGTCGACATACATCCGGGCGCCACCATAGGCCGGCGCTTTTTTATCGATCACGGCGCCGGTGTGGTGATCGGCGAAACCGCCGAAATCGGCAACGATGTGACCATGTACCACGGCGTGACCTTGGGCGGCACCACCTGGAATAAGGAAAAACGCCATCCGACGCTGGGTAACAACGTACTGATAGGCGCGGGCGCCAAGATTTTGGGTGCCATCACGCTGGGCGACAATGTCCGGGTAGGGGCTAACTCGGTGGTGGTGAAGGACGTGCCGCCATGCTGCACGGTGATCGGCATTCCCGGCCGCATCATCCAGCAAAAAGGGGTAAAGATTCAAAATCCGCGCGGTATCGATCTGGACCATCATCTGGTGCCGGATCCGGTCGGTAAGGCTATCAATTGTCTAGTGGAGCGGCTGGATAAACTGGAAGCCAATCAGGAGAAGTTCGTCATGTTGGAGACCGATAATTGCGAAAACTGCGATTCGGAAGGCGTCTGTCATGGCGAGGACAAAATCATTTTGAAACAAGCAGCGGGCGGACAGTGATGGATTTATTGGAATTCGATGCCAAGGACTTGTATTTCCAGCAGGAAGACAGTCCAGAGGTTCAACGGTTAATCAAGGTTGCCTCCGATTTATACGGTAGCGGCGAGGCGGAATTGCCCTTATTGCAAGCCTACCTGCGGGCGCCGGAATCGTTGAATGTGCTGGTGGCGCTAAACCGGTTTTATTACTACCAGCATCGCTTGACGGAAGCCTTGATGATTGCGGAAAAGGCCTTGGTCTTGATTCGCCGGGGCATAGAATTTCCGGATGACTGGCGCCAGCTGGATATAACGCATATCAGTGAAGCACCCAAGGATTGGATGACTCGAATCCGCTTGTATCTGTTCACCCTGAAGTCGATTGGATTCTTGAATATGCGGCTGGAAAACCTGGAGTTAAGCCGCCGTATTTTCGAGAAAGTGGTTGCGTTGGATGACAGGGACCGGATAGGCGCGCAAGCCTTACTGGAACTGGTGATTCAACGGCAGGAAGCCAATACTGGAGAAGCGGTTTTAGCCGCGGTGTAAATTTTTTATCGCGGCCGAAGCGGTTTCCATCGAGTTTCGAGTCATAAATTTTATCAATCAGACAGGTGAGTGAAATGTTGAAAGAAAAGCTCGATGCAACGTGGTTACCGGTGTTGCTATTTGCGTTGTTGGTGATTTATTTGCTGAGTAGCGATACCAGCATTGTTGGGCCTTTTTAGAGCGGCGGCTGAACGCGCCGTTCCTTCATCACGGATGGATTAACCCATCCTCCATTTATAAAGGTGATTGCCATGATTAAGCATAAATCCGATCCGTTCCTGGCCCAGGCCTCCGTGATGCTGGTGATTTTGTTTGTGATGTATGTTCTAGGCGGCGATAGCGGCAATCTGGATCATCTTATTGCCGCGAGGTAACTCTATGAGTTTTGAAGACGATATTGAAGAACTGGAATCCGCCGAAGACTTTTTACAGTATTTCGGGCTGGACTACGATCAAACCATTGTTCACGTCAACCGCTTGCATATCTTGCAGCGCTTCCACGATTACCTGGATAAAGGTGCTGAACAGATGCCGGAAGACGAAGATAGTAAACGTCAAGTTTACAAACAGCTGTTGGCGCGCGCCTATGGTGATTTCGTCGAATCCGATGCCCAAACCGAGAAAGTATTCAAAGTGTTCAAGATGGCGGAACCGCAAACCGTGTTTGTTTCACTGAGCGATATTCAAACATGATAGAAGAACGCTACGACGAAGAACGTTTCGAATTTGGTGAGCGGGTAAGGCTCACCCGCAACGTGCGCAACGACGGCACCTATCCGGGTAAGGAAATTGGAGATTTCCTGGTTAGGCGGGGTAGTGTCGGCAATGTCATCGAAGTGGGGACTTTCCTGCAGGACCAGGTGATTTACACCGTGCATTTCCTGGATCAGGGCCGTATGGTGGGTTGTCGGGCCGAGGAATTAATATCCGCCGATGCGCCCTGGAACCCGAGTCGGTTTGAATTTCGCGATAAAGTGGTGTGCACTATCGATTTACCGCTGAAGGACAACCCCATACCCGCCGGCACCGAGGGCGAAGTCCTGAAAATTTTGAGAGACAATCAGCCCTTGCTGTATCACGTCCGCTTTTCCGGCAGGACCATGCAAGTACCGGAAAGCGTGCTGGAGCCGGCCGACCCGGATAATTTTAGAGAACCGGAGGAGTAATGATGAGTCAGACTTCCGAAGCAGTGATTGAGCCTTATACCTTGTTGCGCGCGTCATTAAGCCTGTTCAAGAAAGCCCCCACCGAATTGGAAAACCAGCAATTACGGCAGGCACAAAGACAGGCCAGAAACGAATACGAAATCGAAACACGGGTGCTTAATTCCGCCGAGGCAGTCAGTGTCATGGTGTCCGATCAGGAACTGGCGCGCGCATTTGCCGAGGTTCGCGATCGCTTTGATGACGATGAAGCCTTCGATGCGGCGTTGGCCGCCAATCAGCTGAGCGAGGAAAGTTTGAAATCCGCGCTATCCAGACAATGCAAGGTCAACTCGGTATTGGAAAAAGTGGCGTCGCGAGCGCCCAAGGTCAATGAAGTGGAAGTAGGAATTTTCTACCATTCGCACCCGGAAAAGTTCCGCGTTCCCGAGCAACGGGTTGCTCGGCATATCCTGATCAGTATCAACCCGGATTATCCGGAGAATACCCGGGAAATGGCCAAGCAGCGTATCGATGAAATCGCCGAAACCTTGAAGCGCAAGCCGCATAAATTCGCCAATTTGGCCTTGAAGCATTCGGAATGTCCGACCGCCTTCAACGGCGGCGAGCTGGGCACCGTGGTGGAAGGCAAACTTTATCCCGAATTGAGTGAAGCCCTGTTCAAACTGAAGGAAAATGAAATCAGCGCGGCGGTGGAAACCGAAATCGGCTTTCACTTGATCCAATGTACCAAGATCATGCATGCCGAAACCTTGTCGTTGAAAAAAGCCACGCCGAAGATCAAGCAATTGATGCAGGAACGCTATCGGCGAAATTGCCAGCGAACTTGGCTGGCCAGTTTGCCGGCAATCAAATCCTAGGGTACGCATTGCGACCCTTGTGCTAACTATCCCAACTCATGGTGAAAATGATGGCCAAAGAATCCAAACACTGTTCGTTTTGCGGTATTGAAGCCTCGGCTTCCGTGCCCATGATCGCCGGCACCGAAGGTTTTATCTGCGAGGCTTGCGTGATGCTGGCCAGCCAAGTGGTATCGAGTTGGGGCAAGAAAAAAGAGCTGAATGAAATGCAGGGCTCTCTGCCCAAACCGGCCGAAATCAAGACCATGCTGGATCAATATGTGATCGGCCAGGATTTAGCGAAGGAAATCCTGTCGGTAGCGATCTACAACCATTACAAGCGCTTGAAGCATGTCAGCAACAAAACCGGCGGTTTGGGCGATGCCGATACCAACGTGGAAATCGGCAAATCCAATATTTTACTGATCGGCCCTTCGGGTACCGGTAAGACTCTGTTGGCCAGCACCTTGGCCAAAATCGTCGGTGTGCCCTTTACCGTGGCCGACGCCACCACATTGACCCAAGCCGGCTATGTTGGCGATGACGTGGAAAACATACTGGTGCGTTTGCTGGATGTGGCCGACGGCAATATCAGCAAGGCCGAATGGGGCATCGTCTATATCGACGAGGTGGACAAGATCGCCCGCAGTCCGGAACAAGCCTTCGGCACCCGCGATGTGTCCGGCGAAGGGGTGCAACAGGCTTTATTGCGCTTGGTGGAAGGCTCGCATGTCAAGATCAGCGCCAAGGGCAGGCGCAAGGATAGCAATAGCGATACGTTGATGATCGATACCAGCAACATCCTGTTCATCTCCGGCGGCGCGTTTCCCGGACTGGAAAAACATGTCGAGAAACGTCTGCAGCCGCCCAAGACCGCGATAGGTTTTCATGCCGAAATGACGGATTCCAGTCAGAAACCTTCGCTGGAAGCTTTGTTGAATGCCACCCAACCCGACGATTTGAAGCGTTTTGGTTTGATCCCGGAGTTCATCGGCCGCTTCCCGGTGCTGGCGCCACTGGAACCCTTGGATGTCGATGCCTTGATACAAGTGTTGACCGAGCCGAAGAATGCGCTGGTCAAACAGTATCAGCATTTATTTGCCTACGACGACGTTGAATTGGAGTTTACCCGCGAAGCCCTGGTGGAAATTGCCGAGAAAGCCATAGCGCGCGATACCGGCGCCCGCGGCTTGCGCAGTATCATGGAGCATGTGCTGAGACGCACGATGTTTGATGTGCCGTCCAGGGGCAATGTCGAACGCTGTATCGTCACCGCCGACGTGATCAAGGGCGAAGCCGAAATTGAAGTCATAGAACGGCAATCCGAGGATTTACAGCGCTTGTCGGGCGGGGAATGAATCAAGGTTGCGCAAGGCGCGTCCATAGCGCCGATGCCACATTTCTCTAAAAATGGGTAACGCCCGCGCCTTGAGGAATCGGTTCTGGGCCATGATCGGCATGGCCGGTGCCGCGGGCCGAGAGTCTGATTCCTTAAGCCCGGCGGCGAAAGCATAATTTGTCATGCCAGATCAATCAATAGCCACTTTCAATTGGATAATTAAATGAGCACGAAAGACATCATTCTGAAACAAATCGCCGATAACCCGGTCATCCTCTATATGAAAGGGGTTCCGACCGCGCCCGAATGCGGTTTCTCCGGCAAGACCGTCGAAATCCTCAATACCACCAAAATACCGTACGCTTACGTCGATGTGTTGAAAGCGCCGTTTATCCGCGATAGATTACCGTCGGTATCGAAATGGCCGACGTTCCCGCAATTGTTCGTCAAGGGCGAATTGGTCGGCGGCGCCGACATCGTCGAATCCATGTATAACGACGGCAGCCTGCTGCCTCTATTACAGGCTGCGGTTAAACCGGCCGATGGCGCGGCCGAAAACAACACGATTACCCACTCAGAGGTCGAGGCATTGATTATCAGCGCCTACCCTGATGCTGAAATCGCCATCGAAGGGCAGGGCTGCGATCTGACCATTCGGGTGATCAGCGAACAATTTGCCGGCTTGGCCATGGTCAAGCAACACCAGGGCGTGATGGCAACCTTGACCGATCCGCTGGCGACCGGGCGTTTGCATGCGGTGACTTTAAAAACCTTCACCCCCGATCAATGGCAAGCACAGCAGACCGAGGCAAAGCCCGGCTTGCTGCAGATTCAGCTCTAATTTTCTAATCAGGAGTAACCACCATGGCTAAAGTAGGCATTTTTTTTGGAACCGATACCGGCAACTCGCGCAAAGTCGCCAAAACCATACATAAACAACTGGGCGACCTGGCGGATAAACCGTTCAACGTCAACAAAGCCAGCATCGATGATTTGTTGGCCTACGATGTGTTGATCATCGGTACGCCGACCTATGGCGAAGGCGAATTGCCCGGTCTGACGGCCGGTACTTCCACCGAAAGCTGGGAAGAGTTTCTGCCCAACCTGACCGGCGCCGATTTATCCGGTAAAACCGTCGCCTTGTACGGCTTGGGCGATCAGGCCGGTTATCCCGGTAATTTCGTCGATGCCTTAGGCATGCTGTACGACGCCTTTGCCGATTGCGGAGCCTCATTCGTCGGTTTTACCAGCACCGAGGGCTATGACTTTACCAGTTCCAAAGCGGTGATGGACGACCAGTTCGTCGGCTTGGTGTTGGACGAAGATAACCAGAAAGAGCTGTCCGACCAACGCTTGCAAGACTGGCTCAAACAAATCGAATCCAGCTGGGCCTGATTGAATGGAGCCTCATGCCCCGTATTGATGGCCATGCGCTAACCGAACAGAATTATCTGAGCGTCGACGTGTTGTTAAACAGCACGTCGGTCAGGGCGACTTCCGCCAATCTGCTGCTATTTCGTTATCGAGGCCAGGTGCATGCCTATGTCAACCATTGCATGCATATGCACAAAGCCTTGAATTGCCAACAAGATGCCATTTTCGATGCCGAGCGCCGTTGGTTGCGCTGCTCGATGCACGGCTTTATTTTCGATCCGGAAACCGGTGTCTGCCTTAGCCCGGTTTGCCAAGGGCGAAGCTTGAAAGCGATTAAAGTCGTGGAACGGGACGGACTGGTCGTGTTTACCGAAAAACACCTACAAGTATTGGCGGTTCATCGCCACCTTCCGCTAGCCGGCGAGGAGGGGGCATGATCGAAGAACCCGCCGTCGTTACTCGGATAGCGGACGGCCAAGTCTGGATCAAGAGTCTGCAAAGCGGTGCCTGCGGCGGTTGCATGCAGCAAGCCAGTTGCGCTACGGCGACATTGGCCAAATGGCTGCCCAAGCGCGAGTTTGCCATCGATTGCGACCTGGAACTGCGGGTCGGTGATCAGGTGCGGGTTGCGATAGACGATTCGCATGTGTTGCTGAGTTCGTTAGTGTTGTATCTGCTGCCGCTATTGACGATGTTGATCGGCGTCGGTGTCGCCAACACGATGCTATCGGCGGCGGTCAGCGACAACTGGCTGCCTGAAATCGCCTTGTCGGTTCTGTTGCTGACTTTTTGGCTAATACATCGATTTCAAAACCTACTGTTGCTGGTCTTTTGCTTTAGGCCCCAGATAATCGGCAAATTGTAGCGGCAAGGCCGGTTGTGTAGCATTTTTGCTACATTGTTTACAAATTGTACAAAAACCGCCATTCCTAATTTAAACACCCTGTAAAAACCTCTTAAAAAATAATGTCTTATGGCATTAAGTGGCGTGGCATCCTATTTGCAAGTAATGAGGCGCCGGGCTGCGGCTTATCTAGTCAATTGCTTATTGCAAACCGGCTTTTTTAATCGTCGAGAGGTGTTGTTATGTTTGAAGTCATCATACTATTTGTGATCATGTTTTTAGTTGCGGCATGTGCTTTTTTCCCAGTGGGCGGTAGCATGCTGTTTTTCTCCAAATTACAGCAACCGGCGGGAGGAGGCCAGCCAGCGGCGCCAGTCAAGGCTAAGCAGCAATCCTCATCGGAAGCCTTTAATTTTCTGACCCATCTAAAAAGCGAGATCGAAGCCGATTTATTCCCACGCCCAACCGACTCGGTATTGCGTCGGCATTATGATGCCTTGGTCGCCGTGGAACTGGAAAATCGCCTGGCATTGATGGCCGAGTAAGTCTAAATCAACGGTTTGCGGTGTATTGGCCGCAAACCGAATCTTTTCTGGCCATCAGGATTATTGACTGTTGATCCAGTTTTCAAATTCATCGGCCGCTAGCGGTCGGGAAAATAAATAGCCCTGTCCAAAATCGCATTTTGCCGCCAGCAGAAATTCGCGCTGCGCTTCCGTTTCCACCCCTTCCGCGACTACTTTCAGGCCTAACTCATGAGCCATCACGATAATCGCGGTGCAGAGCGATTTGTTTTTCGGATCGGACTCCAGATTACAGACAAAGGCCCGGTCGATTTTCAGGAAGTCGATGTCAAACTTTTGCAAATAGGACAGCGCCGAGTAGCCGGTACCGAAATCGTCGATCGACATCTGAATGTTGGCATTGCGGAACGCCAGCAGCTTGTTGTTGATTTTGATATTCACATCCAGCAATAAACCCTCGGTAATTTCCACCGCGATGCTGTCGCCGGGTAAACCCAGATTTCGGAGTAATTCCAGCCAGGCGATATGATTGGCCGAGTTGCTGCGGAATTGAACCGGAGATTTGTTGACGCTGACCTGAAAGGCCGGATCGAACATTGCCCGCCAGCGCACCACCTGACTGGCGGCTTCGCGAAATACCCAGTCGCCGATTTCGACAATGGTGCCGGTTTCCTCCGCAATCGGGATAAATTCGTCGGGGCCAATGGCGCCGCGAACCGGGTGTTGCCAGCGCACCAAGGCCTCCGCCTTGTAGGTCTTGCCGCTGGCCAGCTCAACGATGGGCTGGTAATGCAAATAAAATTGCCGGTTGGCTAGCGCTTCGCGTAAATCGTTGACTATCCGCATCCGCTGCAGAGTGGCTTCCTGCATGGCCGGCGTGAAATAACAATAGCGTCTTCGTCCTTGGTTTTTGGCCGCGTACATGGCCTGGTCGGCATTCTTCAACAGAGTGTCGAAGTCCAGTGCATCGTCGGGATACAAGGTGATGCCGACGCTAGCCGAAACATGGGCGACTTCATCCGCCAACACGTAGGGCTCGCTGAGTTTTTCGATGATTTCCTGCGCAATTCGCTCGACCTTGCTGTAGTCTTCCAGGTCGCCGACGATAATGGTAAATTCGTCGCCACCCAACCGTGAAACCGTGTCGGTTTCGCGCACGCAATGCAATAAACGCTGGGCCGCTTCCTTGAGTAGGATGTCACCCATATCATGGCCCAGCGAGTCGTTAACATTCTTGAATTCGTCCAGATCGAGGTAGATCAAGGCCATGCAGGAGTCGTTACGGTGGCTTTCCTTGATTTGCTGGGCCAGGCGGTCATGAAACATGCGCCGATTGGATAAGCCGGTCAGCGGATCGAAATTGGCTTGTTGCCAGATCAGTTCTTCGTCCAGTTTGCGTTTGGTAATGTCGGAAAACAACGCCACTCGCCGTTGTACGGAACCGTCGTCGTTAAAAATGCTGTTGATACTGAGCCATTCAGCATAAATCGTGCCGTCCTTGCGCCGGTTCCAGATTTCGCCTTGCCAGCTGCCTTTATGGTTCAAGTCATCCCACATTGCTCGGTAAAAATCGGCATCGTGGCGGCCGGATTTGAGTATCCTCGGATTCTTGCCCATCACTTCCGCCGCCGTATAGCCGGTCAATTCGGTAAAGGCGGGGTTGACGCTGACGATAGTGCCGTCGGCATCGGTGACAGTCATGCCTTCGCTGCTGTTCTGAAAGACCAGCGACGCTAGGCGTAATTGGTCCTCCGCGCGCTTGCGTTCGGTTAGGTCGGCGGCCATGGTAACCACCAAACTGCGGCCATCCGGCAGCGGTGCCAATGTGCCGCTTCTGAATATCCAGGTCAGGCAATTGCCGTCGGCGGCGCGCACCTTATATTCGCCGAAAGCGGCCCAAGCGTCCTTGGCGAACCGCCGATCGATTCCGCATGGAATGTTATCGGCATTACTCTCGCAATAACCCTTCCGCAACCAGTCCTGGACACGCGGTATGTCGCTTTGCCGGTAACCGGTCAGTTCGGTCCAGACCCGGCTCAGTAGAATAACCTCGCCATCCTCGGCATGCAGCATGATGGGGATAGGCGCATCGATCAGGGCTTGGCGAAAGCGGGCCTCGTTTTCGGTCGAGGCGATGCGCATCGCTTCACTGCGCGCCAATTCGCGCTTGGCGAGTTGGCGATTATTGTAAAGATCCAGAAAGATGCCGGCCTTGGATAGCAAAATCACGTCGTCGACCGGCTTTTGAATGTAGTCCACCGCGCCGGCCTGGTAGCCGCGCAATCGGTGTTGCTGGTCTTCATAGCTGGCAGTGACGAAAATAATTGGGATGTGCTGGGTAGAGGGTTCTTCCTTCAACCAGCGCGCCACCTCGTAGCCATCCATGCCCGGCATGTCGACATCCAGCAGGATCAAGGCGAAATCGTGTTCTATGCTAAATCCCAGCGCTTGGTTGCCCGAGCTGGCTTCCACTAAGTCGCAAGGCAGGCGTTTGAGCAGGCTTCGCATTGCGACCAGATTGGCTGGAATATCGTCCACCACCAGGATTTTGGGTTTTTCAATCATCATGATTCAACCGATAGGGTGCAGGCGCGCAGTATGTCGGCCGCCAGCGCATCCAGCGGCAAGACCCGGTCGACGGCTCCGGTCTCAATCGCCGCCTTGGGCATGGTGTCGGCATAAGCCGTGCTTGGATCTTGGGCCAGTGTGTAGCCGCCCGCGTCCTTGACGGCTTTCAGTCCCAGGGCGCCGTCTTGGTTGGCGCCGGTCAGAATCAGGCCGATCAACTGCTCGCGGTAGGCGTCGGCGGCGGAGCAAAACAACACGTCGATGGAGGGTCTGACGAAGCAAACACGTTCATCCACCGACAAGGCAAAACCCCGGTTAGGTTCGATCAGTAGGTGGTAGTTGGGCGGTGCCACATAAATCCGTCCTGGCTCTACCGGATCCCGCTCCCGCGCTTCGCTGACCGGCAGTTTGCAGATATTGCCGAGCAGGGAGGGTAACAAATGGTCGCCATCATGCGCGGTATGAGCGACGACGATCACGGCGATATCGAGATTGGGCGGCAATGCGCCAAGCACTATTTTCAAGGCCTCTAGCCCTCCGGCCGAACAGCCGATGACCGCCGCCTGGAAACGTGGCTGGCCGGCCTGGCGATTGACGGATGAGTGATGGGAAGCGGCGGGCGACGGCATTTACGGTGCCTCGCCATTCTTGTGAAAAATCATCATGTCGCGATTGACCGGAATGAACAGCTTTTCGGCTTCCACCGCGCGCAGGCTTTCGCGGGTGCCCAAACACAAAAAGCCGCCCCGTACCAGGCTATCGTGAAACAGCTTCAATACGTGCCGTTGTAGATCATTGTTGAAATAGATCAGCACGTTGCGGCATAAAATCAATTGCACTTCGCAGAACACGCCGTCGGACACCAGGTTATGGTGGGCAAACACGATCTTTTTCCGAAAGCGTTCGTGAATTCGAAAAAAGCCGGCATTGGCCAGGTAATAATCCGAAAATTTGGCCTTGCCGCCGGCGGCCTGGTAGTTGCGCTGGTACTCTTCCAGACAGCGTAGCGGGAAGATACCGTCCTCGGCGCTTTGCAAGGCATTGTCGTTAATATCGGTGGCATAAATTTGCGCCCGATCCAGCAAGCCTTCTTCCTCCAGCATAATCGCCAGCGAATAAACTTCCTCGCCGGTGGCGCAACCGGCTTGCCAAATATTGAAGCGCGGGTAGGTGGCAAGCCTGGGCAGCACGGTGTGGCGCAGGGCCTTGAACACGGTCGGGTCGCGGAACATCTCGGTGACCGGCACCGATAGTTCGGCCAGTACCTCGGCCAGGTAATCCCTGTCGTGCAGCAGACGCGGTATCAATTCGGCAACGCTATCGACCTTGGCGGCGGAGGCTATATTCAGCACCCGCCGTTTCAAGGAAGCCTTGGCGTAATCACGAAAGTCGTAACCGTGGCGTAAAAACAGCGCCTGCAGAAACAGACTGATTTCGATCTCCTGAATTTTGGCGTGATCCATCATGGTTTTGGACTATGAGAGGTATCGGAACGATTGTAGTTGTCGCCAATGCCGAATAATTTGTTCGCTGAGCGAAGCCGAAGCGAATGGGTGACTTCGACTCCGCTCAGTCAACGGTAAATTTGTCATTGGTTCAGTCAATGACAAATTTCTGATTCGCACAGTCAACGGCAAATTTCTCGGCGTGGATAAATTTATTGGCATAAATCGCCTTAACTCAGCAGGTAGCGGCGCATCATCGCCATCAGGTCGTCGATGTCGACCGGTTTCGACAAATAGTCGTTGGCGCCGGCTTCCAGGCAGTTTTCCCGGTCGCCTATCATGGCCTTGGCCGTCAGCGCGATAATCGGCAGCGATTGAAAACAAGCTTGCCGGCGGATTTCGCGGATCGCCGTATAGCCGTCCATGCCGGGCATCATGATGTCCATCAACACCAGCTCGATCTCGGGTTTCTCGGCCAGCTGGGCGAGGGCCTTTTGCCCATCCTGGGCCATCAATACGTTCAGGCCCTTGCCGCGCAATACCTTGGATAGGGCAAAGGTGTTGCGCATGTCGTCATCGACAATCAAAACGCTATGCCCGGCAATGCCTTCCTCCTTCAGTTGTTGCGGCTTGCGCAACTGTTGTTGCTGGGCCGGCGGCAGGCTGGCTTGCACGCTATGCAGGAACAGGGTCACTTCGTCCTGTAAGCGTTCCGGGGAACGGGCGCCCTTGATCACGATGCTGTCGGTATATTCCCGTAGCGCCAGGGTGTCTTCCTCCGACAGGTCGCGGCCGGAATAGACGATGACCGGCGGTAATACCAGTTGCTGGCGGGTACATTCCTCCAGCAAATTCACGCCGCTGATGCCCGGCAGGCTCAGGTCGAGGATCATGCAGTCGAACTGTTCGCCGCTTTGCAGACGGGCTAGGGCCGACTCGCCGTTGTTTTCCTCGACGATTTCCACATCCTGGTTGGCCAGCAAGGTGTTGACCGCCTTGCGGGTACCGGGGTCGTCGTCGACCAGCAAGATGCGCCGATTGCTGGAGCTGGAGAAATGCCGGATGCGTTCGAAGGCGCTTTCGATTTGTTCCTTGCTGACCGGCTTGGTGAAATAACCGACCGCGCCCATCTCCAGTCCGCGTTGGCCGGAATCGGTCGCCGACATGAAATGTACCGGGATATGCCGGGTTTCCGGTTGCTGCTTCAGCTTTTCCATCACCGTCCAGCCATCCATGCGCGGCAGGCCGATGTCCAGCACGATGCCGGTCGGCCGGTAGCGTTTGGCCAGTTCCAGGCCGACCACGCCGTCACCCGCCACCAGGCATTTGAAACCGCGCTTGCGCGACAAGTCACGCACGATTTTGGCGAAAGCCTCGTCGTCCTCGATGACCAGGATACTCTCATCCTTCGGACTGATATTGTTCCTATCGTCGGTGACCTTGGACTCGGCGCTTAAGGCGGGCAGGATTGGCGCCGGTTGGTTGTCGGCCGGCGTGGCTGCTGGCGATGACGGCGCGGGCGCGGAAGCCGCTGCAGGCGCGCTAGGCGACTGGATGTCGACGGCTTGCGGCAGAACCAAGCTGAAGGTGCTGCCCTTGCCTTCGATGCTGGTGACACTGATGTCGCCACCCAGAAATTGCGCCAAGCGCCGGGAAATGGTCAAGCCCAGGCCGGTGCCGCCGTAACGGCGGCTGGCGCTGCCGTCGACCTGTTCGAAGGCCTGAAAAATCGACTCGATCTTGTGGGCGGGGATGCCGATGCCGGTGTCGGTAATCTCGATTTCGATCGCGGTTTCCGGCGAGAGGCCGGCGTTGATCAACGCGGCGGATGCCCGCGGCCGCTTGATATGCACCGCGACCCCGCCTTGTTCGGTAAATTTGATCGCATTGCCGAGCAGGTTGTTGATGATTTGTTCCAGCTTGCCGGAATCGCAATGCAGTGATTTGGGTAGCTCGGTGTCGGTGGTTACCGTCAGTTTTAGGCCTTTGCTTTCGGCCAGCAGGCGGAAGCGTTGCAACAGCGAGTTGGTGAAATGTTCGAGTTTGATTTCGCTGGCGGCAATTTCCATCTTGCCGGCTTCGACCTTGGATAAGTCCAGAATATCGTTGATCAAACGCAACAACGAGGCGCCGCTCTCATGAATGATGCCGGCCGATTCGACTTGGTCCTGGGTCAGATTGCCTTCTTCGTTGTCGCGTAACGAGCGGGCCAGGATCAACAAACTGTTCAACGGCGTGCGCAGTTCATGCGACATGTTGGCTAAAAATTCGGACTTGTAACGGCTGGCGGTGTCGCGCTCCAGCGCGCGTTTTTCGGCTTCGCCACGGGCTTGTTCCAATAATCTGGCTTGTTGTTCCAGACCGTGGCTCTTTTCCTCCAATTCTTCGTTGGTGGCTTGTAATTCCTCGCGCTGAGCCCGTAATTCCTCCTCGGAGGCGCGCAGTTCTTCCGCCTGTTGCTGCAGGGTATCGCTTTTAAGCCTGAGTTGCTCATTGACCGCGTGCAATTGATCGCTTTGCGCCCGTAACTCTTCTTCCGAAGCCCGCAATTCCTCGGCTTGTTGCTGGGTTTGCTCCAGCAGCGTCAGCGTGCGGGCATTGCGCTCCAGAATTTCCAGATTAAGGGCCAATATCGGCAATACTTCATCGATCAAGGTTTGTTGTTCCGGGCTAAAGGATGCAAACGATCCGATTTCGACCACCGCCAGCACCTTGTCCTTGGATAACACCGGCGCCACCAGAATGGTGCGGGGTGGTGCTTCACCGATGCCGGAGACGATGCGGGCGTAATCGTCCGGGACTTCGGTCAGAATGATGGTGGAGCGCTCCAATGCGGCTTGGCCGACCAGGCCTTCGCCCATTTTGAACTGGGTCAGCAGATGGCGGCGTTTCTTCAGCCCATAGCTGCCCAGCAATTCCAGGCTTTGGCCGGCTTCGTCCCAGCAATAGAACACGCCGGCCCCGCCACCCAGTTCCGGAACCAGCGAGATGATCGCTTGCTGGGCAAGTTCGAGCGGGGTGGTGGCCGATTGCAGGGTGGTGCTGAGGCGGGATAGGGTGGACTTCACCCAGCGTTGGCTTTCCAGCTTGGCGGAGGCTTCCTTGAAAACCTGAACGGCTTGCGCCATCGCGGTCAGCTCCGAGTTGCCCTCGCGATAAGGAATCTCAACGCTCAAATCGCCCGCCGCCAGTGCCATCATTCTCAGCCGCAGAATTTCGAGCGGTTTACTGACGCTACGCGTGATCAGCCAGGCTATTAAGCCGCCCAGCAGCATTAATGCCGCGATAATCAGTCCCATCCGGATGACGGCCCGTTGCGTTTCCGCATCGGCGTCGGCGCGCAAAGCTCTGGCCTTGATCCTGGCGAAACTGAGTATGTTCTGAAATTCGTTGACGGTTTCGATTGCATAGCGCCGCCGTTCCGGCAGCAACTTATCCAGCGCGTCGAGTTGGCCGTTTTTTTCGAATACCAGGGTCTGATCGCGCAGTTTGCGCCAATTGGACAGGGCATTTTCTGCTTCGGCAATATCTTCCGGCGCTCCCAGATAGCGTTCGCGTATGACCTGTAAATGTTGATCCAGCTCCTGGTCCATTTTCCGGATATTGTTCGAAAGTTCCTCCGGATTGATCAGTCTATCGCCTCGAATTAAATCGCGGATGTCGCGTTGGATCGAGATGATGTTGGTAATAGCCTGCTGGGTTTCGTCGATGACGCGTAGCGGATGGTCGGAAATCCGATTCATCAAGCTGGAAAGCGTGAAAATATGTTGCAAGGACAGTCCGCCCAGAATCGCTACCAGGAGTAGCAAGATGCCAAAGCCGAAAGCAAGCCGAGAGGAAATTTTGAGTTCGTTGATCACATATCGATTCATGGCGCGAAGCGTCTCCCATGGGCAGCAAAGTGTCAATCCAAGAAGCAAAAACGAATAGCGCAATCGGCTTGGAGACCTTGCATGGTAGCAAACTAAATTTAGGTTTGAGAAAGCAGAGTATTCAATAGATAGCCGGTGGATAAGCGATCGATAGTGTCTGTTTCGTGCCTCCTGATCGAGGTTGACGTGAAGGTTTGCTGGAGAGCAATCAAGCCCTTGGTTGGGCTATGCGCGCCGTATGGTGTGAATAGCCGGTCCTTGCCCATATTATGACTGATTTTGTAGGCAAGGGCTGACGTGATTTGCAAAATGTTTTTGGATTTTATCGGCCTGATTCGATCGACACGGCTGGATATGAATATCAACTGTGCGTAATAGCGGACAACTTCCGGAGCGCAAGGGTCTGGGGCGATCTTGGATAACGCGGGTGCCGGTTCGCCGAGCGCCGCCGAAGCGGGTTAGCTTTGCTGGCTCACGCCCAGTATGGCGGCATTGTCGTGAAATATCGCCCACAAGTGTTGCCCTGTTTCAATCGCCATGTCGTTTAGGCTTTGTGGCGTGATCAGCACGGCCAGGGTTTCCCCACCCGGCAACAACACCATGATTTCGGCATTGACTTCATCTTGCTGTATCCGGATCACACGGCAGGACAAGCGGTTGCCGACCATGAAGCGCCGATAGTCGGCATCCATCGTCAGCGTGATGTCGGTGCCGTTGATCAATAGCAAGGCATCCACGCCGATCTTTAGATTGAGTTGTTCAAGGGATGCCAGGCTGGTGGTCACGACTACCTGTTCGCCGCCTTTCAGTTTGACCAACACTTCCGCATTGACGGCCCCGATTTTTATCGCAACGATACTGCCGAACAATTGATTGCGAGCACTGGTTTTAACCACCAGACGCTGTAGCAACAATATGGTGTCGGGATCGCCGGCCAGACGCTGATTGAGTTCGGCCAAGAATTGTTGATGCTGCTGTTCCAGCCGATTGAACAAATTTAACAGCGCCCGGCCGGCATCGGTCAAACGTGTGCCGCCGCCTTTGCTGCCGCCGGTGGCCGTGTTGATCAGGTTTTTGGGCGAGCCGTTATTGGCGCGTTCCAAGATTTGCCAGGCACCTTTGTAACTCAAACCCACTTGTTTGGCCGCTTGGTTGATGGAACCGCTTTGATCGATGGCTTCCAATAAACCTATCATCCGGCTGTCCAGCATTCCAGCCAGACGTAATTCTCCTTCGACCCAGTGGATATTGTTGTCTTGGTGTTTCGGCATGATCGGAGCTCGGCTATAGGGTTTGATAAGCTGTAAAGGTTAGTGGCGTAAGGCTGCACGGTCAATACGTGATTATTTGCTGTTTCAGTTTACATTGAAGCTAGCGTGGCGTATCGGTGATTTTGATTATGCAATTGCGGTTTAAAACCCATGGTTTGCGTGAGTCCGCTTGGTTGGATAGGCGTCAAGTTCCCGGACCCGCTTTTTTCGCTCCGCATCAGGCGGCGGCGGCTTATAATCCCTCGCAGTTATGGTTGCCAATGCCGCCAGCTGATTTTTTATAAAATGCCGCGCAAGCCCGTTTAGGATTACTACCCGAGAATACGCATGGAAACCGCCAACGCCCCCGAAAAATACGCCGAGTTTTTAAGTGGTTTGAAACGCAACGGCAAACTGTCCGACAACGATCTGACCAAGGCCCGCCGCATGCAGAAGTCCACCCAGGACGACTCCTTGCCGCAGATGTTGATCAAGCTGGGTTTATGTTCCGATGCCGATGTGGCGGAAACCTTTGCCCAGACCCATGCCCTTGACAGGCTGCGCCCGGAAAATTACCCGCCGCAGTCGCCATTGCAGGACAGCGTTTCGCTACGCTTCATGAAATATCATCACGTCGTTGGTCTGCAAGCGGACGATGACGTAATCGATGTGGCGGTGATGGACCCGGAAGACGACTATCTGCCGCAAGCCTTACGCTTGGCAACCGGCAAGCAAATCCGGCTGCATGTCGGCCAGTTGTCCGACATCGACGCCGCACTCGAAATCCAGTACGGCGAAGGCAAGTCGCAAATGGATAAATTGGTCGATGGCCTGACGGTGGAAGAAGAGGGTAGCGAAGACCTGGAGCATCTGAAAGACCTGGCCAGCGAAGCGCCGATTATCCGGATGGTCAATTTCATCCTGCAAAAAGCCGTGGAAAGCCGGGCCTCTGACGTCCATATCGAACCGTTCGAGCAAAGCCTGAAAGTGCGCTTGCGCATCGACGGCGTGTTGCAGGACATCGATTCGCCGCCGGTAGCTTCGACCGCCGCCGTGTTGTCGCGGATCAAGATCATGGCCAAGTTGAACATCGCCGAACGCCGCTTGCCGCAGGATGGCCGGATCAAGCTGCAGATGATAGGCAAGGAACTGGATTTGCGGGTATCGACCATTCCGACTTTATATGGCGAAAGCGTGGTGATTCGTTTGTTGGACAAGGAGAATGCGGTGCTGGATTTTACCGCGCTGGGTTTTGTCGGCAAACAGGCGGAAAACTTCATGCAAGTGTTGGCGCAGCCGCACGGCATCATCTTGATTACCGGCCCCACCGGTAGCGGTAAATCGACCAGCCTGTACGCGGCGCTGAAACAGCTCAATACCTCCGAGCGCAAAATCATCACGGTGGAAGACCCGGTCGAATATCAGCTGGAAGGCATCAATCAGATTCAGGCCAAACCGCAAATCGGCCTGACCTTTGCCTCGGCACTGCGTTCCATCGTCCGCCAAGATCCGGACGTGATCATGATAGGCGAGATGCGCGACCTGGAAACCGCCAAGATCGCCGTGCAATCGGCCTTGACCGGCCACTTGGTGCTGTCTACCTTGCACACCAACGATGCAGCGGCCGGTATCACCCGCTTGCAGGACATGGGGCTGGAGGAATATCTGCTCAGTTCCACCATCAACGGCATCCTGGCGCAGCGCTTGGTCAGAAAGCTGTGCCCGGCCTGCAAGCAAGCGCATCCGGCCTCGGATACCCTGGTCGAGGAAATGCAACTCAGACGCTGGCAACCCGATGGCGAAATCCTGCTTCATAAACCGGTGGGCTGTCCGGCCTGCAACGGCATTGGTTACAAGGGTCGGCTGGCGATAATCGAATTTCTGACCATGACCGACTCTATCCGCAAGCAGATCATGAAACACGAGGAAGCTTACGTGATCCAGCAGCAGGCGATACAGGACGGCATGCATACCATGTACGACGATGGCGTCGGCAAGGCCTTGCAAGGCGTGACTACCTTGGAAGAGGTGCTGCGGGTGACGACGGAGGCTTGACAATCGTACAATCGTAATAGTGGACACAGCTACCGATAGGTAGGTAAATCATGCCGAGCCGAAGAACCTTTCTTATATCCCTGGGTGCATTGGGATTACCGATCATGCAAGGTGCGTGCAACCACAGCGGTACACCGCTTCGGATCGCGAGTTACGTTTGGCCCGGTTACGAATTCATGTTCTTGGCACAGCGCGAGGGTTGGATTAACCAACTGGAGGCCGTTCTGGTCGAGACCGGCTCGGCTACCGAATCAATTCAGTTGCTGACGGCCGGCCAAGTCGATGGTGCGGCGCTGACCCTGGATGAGGTGTTGGGCGCAAGGGCGCGTGGTTTATCCTTGGTGGTGATACTGGTCTTCGACATTTCGCTTGGCGCCGATGTGCTGCTATCGAGGCCCGGAATCGAAAACATGGTTCAACTGAAAGACAAGCGCATCGGCTATGAACCTTCCGCAGTCGGCGCCCTGATGTTGCACAAGGCATTGGCGATTGCGGGCTTGCGTCCCGATCAGGTGGTCAGCATTCCGGTGACGTTTGATCGGCACTATGAGGCTTGGGAGGCAGGGGAGGTCGACGCGTTGATCACCTTCGAACCGGTTTCCAGTCATCTGCAGGAGAAGGGGGCTCTACGCCTGTTCGACAGTAGCCAGATTCCGGATATTATTTTCGACGTACTGGCCGTGACGCCCGAGGCGATGAGGCGTAAACCCGAAGCACTGAGCCATCTGATTGCCGCGCATTTTCGAGGGCTGCGCAATTTTCGCAAAAATCCCAACGACACGGCCTACCGCATGGCGGAACGTTTCCGTCTTCCCGCCAAGGAAGTATTAACCGCCTACGCCGGGCTGGAGTTACCCAATATCTATCGAAATCGAAAACTATTGCGGGCCGAGGATTCCCCTTTGGTTGAGACTGCCAGGGAATTGAGCGAATTTCTGTTGCATACGGGCATCTTGCCGAATCGGCTAACTGATTGGTCTGATCTTACCAGTCCCGCTTTTCTGCCTTTGGAGGATAGCCCATGAGGTCGATCTCACTAGCTTTATTGATTTGCCTGTTAGTGGGGGTTACCCGCGCGCACGCCGAAAAAACCTTGAATATTGGTGTTTTGGCTTTCCGCGATAAAGCGCAAACTATCCAGAAGTGGCAGCCGTTGGCCAATTATCTCGACCTTACCTTGCCCAGATACCGTTTCGCACTGAAGCCCTATACCTATAAAGAGTTGGAAGACGCGATCGAGCGGCGTCAGGTGGATTTTGTCTTGACTCATGCGGCGCATTTCGTGCAGATAAATGCAATGATTTCACTGTCCTCGCCTTTGGCAACAGTGATCGAGCGCGAGAGTGATAGGCCCATGCCGGTCTATGCCGGCACTATTATCGTGCGCGCCGATCGTAACGACATCGCGCAATTGGCCGACCTGAAAGGCAAGACCGTCGCCACCTCCAGCATCCAAGGTTTTGCCAGTTATCAGATGCAGGCCTATGAACTATTCAAGATCGGCTTATCGATTCCGGACGACGTCAAGGTGATCGAAGTGGAATTGCCCATTGACCGCTCGGTCGACACCGTGCTCGAAGGCAAGGCCGATGCCGCATTTGCTCGCATGGGGTTGCCCGAGCAAATGATGCGGGAAGGAAAACTGGCTCCCAATAGCGTCAAGGTGCTAAACGCCCAGAAATTGGCGGGGTTCGACTGGGCCTTTTCCACCACCTTGTACCCGCTTTGGCCGTTCGCCGCGATGACGCAGGTCGACGATGAGTTGGCCGCCCAAGTGGCCGCGGCTTTGTTAATGCTGCCCCATGATGGCGAGGTGGCTCGTGCCAGCAATATCTGGGGATTTACCATACCCGCCAATTATCAGCCGGTGAAGGAAGTCATGCAGGCCTTGCATATATCGCCTTTCGATCAGGTTCCCGAATTTTCATGGCGGGATGTCTGGCATCGCTATAGGTTGATGATCAGTTTTGCCTTGCTGGCGGTTGCAATCATCTTGCTGTTATTGGTTTGGCTGGCGTTGAGTCGGCGCAAACTGCGCGAGAGCGAGGAACGCTTGAGTACGCTAATCGAATCGGCCCCCGACGCGATTATCCTAGCCAACGCGAAAGGACTGATCACGGGCTGGAATAAAGGCGCGCAACACCTGTTCGGTTACGCCATGGACGAGATTTTAGGGCTGCCATTGACCCAATTGATGCCCCGGCGCTACCTGGCCGGGCATCTGGCGGGCATGGAGCGTATCCAGTCGGGGGAACAGCCTCGCCTGTTGGGACAGTCGTTGGAAATGGAAGCTTTACGCAAGGACGGTAGTGAGTTTTCTTTCGAAATGGTCATGGGTTCATGGGTGACTTCGTCCGGCCGCCATTTCAGCGCCATCATTCGTGACATCAGTGAACGCAAACGAATCAGTCAGGAACTGGAGGCGCATCGGCATAATCTTGAACAGTTGGTTTCGCAGCGCACCGCGGAATTGGAACAGGCGAAAAATACCGCCGAGGCCGCCAACAGGGCCAAGACTGTCTTCCTCGCTAATATGAGCCATGAATTGAGAACGCCGCTGAACGCCATACTCGGTTTTGCCCAAATCATGCAAGGCGACAAGCTCATTCCGGAAAACCTGCGCGCAAATATTGCGATCATTAATCGCTCGGGCAATCATCTATTGGCGCTTATCAATGACGTATTGGAAATCTCCCGCATCGAAGCGGGGCGGACGACGGTAAGCAAGGATATCTTCGATTTGTCCGCCACCCTTCAAGCCGTTCGGGAGATGATCCGAGCTCAGGCAGTCGGCAAGGGGCTGGCGCTGGTGGTTGACATTCCCGACCAGTTGCCACGCTTCGTGCTTGGCGACGACCCGCATCTGCGTCAAGTTCTGATCAATTTACTGGTTAACGCCGTCAAATATACCGAGCATGGCGAAGTCCAGCTCGTCGTCGATTTACAACCCGGCCAGATCATCGGCTTTCGGGTCAACGATACCGGACCCGGTATTGCGCCGGACGATCAAGAACGCATCTTTCAAGCCTTTTATCAGACAGAAATCGGCATCGCCAAGGGCGAGGGTACCGGCTTGGGTCTAACGATCAGTCGTGAGTTCATTCGTCTTATGGGAGGTGAATTGACCGTGCACAGCACGCTGGGGCAGGGTAGCAGCTTCTGTTTCGCGCTGCCGCTGCCTCAGGCCAATCAGACATCCTCCACGGTCGGCACCGAATACACGGCCGGCGACCAGGTCATGGGTTTGGCGCCAGGGCAGCCATCTCCTCGTATTTTGTTGGTCGAGGATAATCCCGATAACCAGCATGTGGCGGAGCAGCTGCTGACACAAATCGGCTGCGAAGTGTGTGTCGCCGCCAAGGGGCAGGTGGCGGTGCAGTTATTCCAAAGCCGCCGTCCGCATTTGATCTTGATCGATATGGGCATGGCCGAGATGGATGGCAGTCAAGTGAGCCGCCAGATTCGCTCCTTGCCAGATGCCAGTGATGTACCCATCGTCGCCTTGGCGGCCTCCGCCTTTCAGGAAAACCGTGTTCAAGTCATTGCCGCCGGTTGCAACGAGATTCTGAGTAAACCAATCGAGGCGCAATGTTTATATCGAATGATCGGTCGACTGCTCGGATTGCGTTACGAATACGCCGGCGCGGGTGCCGCCAAAATCGAGCGGAAGATTGACGATCTTGGGAACTTGCCGATAGAGCTGCGCCAGGAAATATGCGATGTTGCGACGATGCTGGACGACGCGTCCATGCTTGCCATCATCGAACGCTTGCGCACCGATTTCCCCGATGAGGCCGACATGATCGCCGAGTTGGTCAAGGATTTTCGTTTCGACAAGATAGCGACATTGTGCTGCGTTAGTTCGGATTAAATCCGGCGAGAGGTTGACGCCACCTGTGCACTTGACCTAGGTGGCGTTCCTCGGCCGATTAAACCGCCTGCCTGATCCGGCTTATCGCATTTTCCAGATTGGTCATGCTAGTGGCGATCGATATGCGGATATGGCCGGGGCAGCCGAAAGCGGAACCGGGCACCAGGGCCACGCCGGCTTTTTCGATCAGGAACTCGGCGAATTGCAGGTCATCCTCTATGCCGTCCAGTTTCCGCATCAGTTTTTCGACGTTGGGAAACACGTAAAAGGTGCCGTCGGTCGGCAGGCATTCGATGCCGTCAATGGTGTTCAGTTCGGCGACTACATAGTCGTGGCGTTTCTTGAATTCGGCCATCATGATGTCGATACAGCCTTGGTCGCCATTCAGGGCGGCTTCGGCGGCGACTTGCGAAATCGAGGTTGGGTTGGAGGTGCTTTGCGATTGAATGATGCACATCGCGTCGATCAAGTTGGCCGGTCCCGCGCAATAACCGATGCGCCAACCGGTCATCGAGTAGGCCTTGGACACGCCGTTCAGTACGATGGTGCGCTGGTAAAAATCCGGGCGCGCATTCAAAATATTGACGAACTCGCCCTTGTTCCACAGGATATGTTCGTACATGTCGTCAGTGGCGATCAAAACCTCGGGGAAATCCTGCAATACCTCGCCCAGTGCTTTAAGTTCGTCCAGGCTATAAGCGGCGCCGGTCGGGTTGGATGGGCTGTTGATGACCAATAAACGGGTTTTATCGGTAATCGCCGCGCGTAGTTGGGCAGGGCTGATTTTGAAATTTTGCGCCTGGCCGGCTTCGATGATGACCGGGACGCCATCGGCCAGTAACACCATGTCTGGATAAGATACCCAGTAGGGTGCCGGGATGATGACTTCATCGCCTGGATTCAACAGAGCTTGGGCCAGGTTATAAAAACTTTGCTTGCCGCCGCAAGATACCAGAATCTGTTTTAGTTCGTAGTCCAGACCGTTGTCTTTCTTGAATTTTTGGGCGATGGCTTTTTTCAGGCTGGGTATGCCGTCAACCGCGGTGTATTTGGTAAAGCCGTTGTCCAGGGCTTTGACGGCGGCGGCTTTGATGTGGTCCGGCGTGTCGAAGTCGGGTTCGCCAACTCCCAGGCCGATAATATCCTTGCCGGCGGCGCGCATGGCGGCGGCGCGGGCAGTGATCGCCAGGGTCGGTGATGGCTTGACGGCTTTGACTCGGTTAGACAGTGTGATACTCATATTTCCTCGGTCGATTAGGCTCAAAACTGCCGGATATTATACGGGAAAAGCAGGAAAACACCTTATTCTGTCGACATTTGAAGCGATTTTTTATCCAGTTGCAGTAGCGCCCAGCTTGCGTGTTCGCGTACCAGTTCGGACTCATGCCGTAGTTTTTCGCTGAGCGCGGCTTTAGCGGCCGTGCTGGCGGCGCCGTTGCCTAGGGCCACGGCGATATTGCGCAGCCAGCGTTGATGGCCGATGCGGCGGATCGCCGAGCCTTCGGTTTTTTGCAAAAATTCGCTTTCGGTCCAGGCGAATAATTCCAGCAAGGTGGCGCGGTCCAGTTTATGCCTGGGTTTAAAGTCCGCTTCCGCGCTGAGTTTGGCAAAGCGGTTCCACGGGCATATCAACTGGCAGTCGTCGCAGCCGTAGATGCGGTTGCCAAGCAGCGGCCGTAGGTCTTCCGGAATACTGCCGTGCAGTTCGATGGTCAGATACGACACGCAGCGGCGGGCATCGACTTGATACGGGGCGACGATGGCCTGGGTCGGGCAAATATCCAGGCAAGCCCGGCATTGGCCGCAATGCCGGCTGGCGGATGCGTCGGCGGGTAAGGGCAGGTCGGTGTAGATTTCCCCCAAGAAAAACCAGGAGCCGGCCCGGCGGTTGATCAGGTTGCTGTGTTTGCCTATCCAGCCCAGACCGGCCTTTTCGGCGATGGCTTTTTCCAGTACCGGCGCGCTGTCGACAAAAGCCCGGTAACCGAATGAACCGACGGCGGCGGTCATTTGATCGGCCAATTTTTGCAGGCGGTTGCGGATTAGCTTGTGGTAGTCGCGGCCCAGCGCATAGCGGGAGACAAAGGCCGCCGCCGGATCGTCAAGCATGGCATGGCTATGGACCGGGATTTCCGGCAGATAGTCCATTCGTGCGCTGATAATGCTGCGGGTGCCGGGTTGCAGCAGGCCGGGGCGGCTCCGCTTCAAGCCGTGGGCGGCCATATAGTGCATGTCGCCGTGTCTGTTTTTGTTCAGCCATTGCTGCAAATGCTGCTCGGCCTGGCTCAAATCGGTATCGCTGATGCCGATTTGTTGAAAACCCAGCTCCGCGCCCCAGGCCTTGATCCGGGCGGCAAGGTGTTCAAAATCCGGCGGATCGGTTGGGGACATGGCGCGGCTGCACTATAATGGTTGAAATCCTAGCCATTTTACACAACATATCATGCAAGCATTTTCACAAGCGCTGTATCGCGTGGCCCAAATACGCGAAGCGGAACGGATCGCCATTCAGGATTTGCAATTGCCGGCCTTGCAGCTAATGCGCAGCGCCGGATTGGCCGCATTCAACGCGCTACGGAAACGCTGGCCCAACCAGCGCCGGCTGACGGTGTTTTGCGGCGCCGGCAACAATGCCGGCGACGGCTATGTACTGGCCAAGCTGGCTATGCAGGCCGGTTTTGAGGTCAAGGTTTATTCGGTGAGCGACGTCCTAAACTTAAAAGGCGAAGCCTTGACTTCGTTTCATGATTTCATTCAGGCCGGCGGCAGTGTGTTGGACTTCGATCGCCAACTCAAGCCGGCGGGGGTCATCGTTGACGCCTTGTTGGGTACCGGTCTGAACCGGCAAGTGAGCGAGGAATATACGCCGGCGATCGACTTGATCAATCGCGCCGGTTGTCCGGTGCTGGCTATCGATGTGCCGTCGGGTTTGCATGCCGATAGCGGCTATGTGTTGGGCCGCGCGGTCAAGGCTGATCTGACCGTCACGTTTATTGCATTGAAATGTGGCTTGTTTACCGGCGAGGCCGCCGATTATTGCGGCGACATCGTCTGTTCGAGTTTGAATGTGCCGGAATCGGTGCTCTCAAAACTACCGGCAACGGCCGCTTTTCTGACCAAGACGCCGTTAAGCCGCCGGCCGCGAACCTCGCATAAGGGGCATTTCGGGCATGTATTGCTGATCGGCGGTAATCTGGGTTTTAGCGGGGCGATTCGCTTGGCCGGCGAGGCGGCCTTGCGCGGTGGCGCCGGTTTGGTCAGTATTGCCAGCCGCGCCGCGCATTGCGATTTTTTGAATATAGGCCGGCCGGAATTGATGTGTCATGGCGTGGAAAATCAGGCCCAATTACAGCCTTTGTTGGATAAGGCCGGCGTGGTGGTGATAGGGCCGGGGTTGGGGGCGGACGCATGGGCTCGGGCCATGTTCGAGGCGGTGCGGGCCAGCGATAAATTGAGCGTGCTGGATGCGGATGCGCTGAACCTGCTGGCGACGGATCACGTCAAACAAGACAACCGGATATTGACCCCGCATCCCGGAGAAGCCGCCCGATTGCTGGGATGTAGTAATCAAGAGATTGCCGCTGACCGCTTTGCCGCGTTGAACCGGTTACAAACTGAATACGGCGGCGTCTGTGTGTTGAAAGGTGCCGGTAGCTTGATCGCGGATCAGCGCGCGGCCTTTGTCGCCACCAACGGTAATCCCGGCATGGCCAGCGGCGGCATGGGCGATGTGCTGGCGGGCATCATCGGAGCCTTGCTGGCGCAAGGTTTGTCGCCCATTGATGCGGCAAAGCTGGCCGTATATGTGCACGGCGAGGCCGCCGATGCCGTTGCCACGGAACAGGGCGAACGCGGCATGCTGGCTAGCGACTTATTGCCGAAAATCAGGGAATTTTTGAATTAATGAAAATCGATTTAAGCAGTAGCGACGAAACCGAATTGTTAGGGGCCGCGTTGTGGCGGGCATTGCCGAAAAAATGCTTGTTGTTTTTGTACGGCGACCTGGGCGCCGGCAAAACCACGCTGGTGCGCGGCCTGTTGCGGGCGGCGGGGCATGCGGGTTCGGTAAAGAGTCCTACCTATAGTTTGGTGGAAGAATACCGATTGGCCGATCGGGCGGTGTTTCATTTTGATTTATACCGCCTGAAAGACCCCGAAGAGTTGGAATGGATGGGTATCAATGATTATTTACAGCAGGACGCCCTGTGTTGCGTCGAATGGCCGCAAATGGGAGAAGGCTATTTGCCGGCCGCCGATCTTGAGCTGCGGCTTGGCTATCATGGAGAAGGAAGATCGATAGAAATCAATGCGCTAGCGGAGTCGTTAAAAAATACGCTGGTAATTGACTGGAAAAACAAAGACCTGCTGCTATAATCTCAAAACATTATTACATTTCTTCTCGGTTGGCTGACTTATGCGACAGATACTTATATTTTTCTGGGTAGTGGTTTTGTCCGTGCAGGCTGTCGTGGCAAACGCCGCCTCGGCTCGGGTGGAAAGTCTAACGTTTTCCAGTCAACAAGGTGGGCGATTGGCGTTTGATTTGAACGCTACGCCGCATTACCGCTATTTCACCCTGAAGAATCCCAGCCGCTTGGTGGTGGATTTTGAAAATACCGCGCTGTCACAGGCCTTCGGCCAACCGCCCGCCGATCATCCATTGGCGGTAGGCGTGCGTTCCGCGATCCATAACAATACCGGTTTGCGGGTAGTGGTGGAATTGAATGCCGACGCCGATGTCAAGGTAGCCGCAGTCAACACGGCCCAGGGCGTGCAACTGCAATTCGATTTGGCGGCTATCGCCGCCGCGCCGGTTGCCGTTCAGGCGGCCTCGACAAAATCCACGCCCACGCCCGACAATCCGCCAGTGCGGGCCGACGACGGCAAAGCGGTCATGACAACGACTAAAATCAAGGCCAAACCCAAGGCCGAAAAAGCCAAGGGCCGTAGTATCGTGGTTGCCATCGATGCCGGACATGGCGGCAAGGATGTCGGCGCGCAGGGCGGCAACGGCACGCAGGAAAAGGATGTGGTGCTGGCCATCGCCAAACGTTTGGAAAGCGCGATTAATCGCCAGCCGGGCATGAAGGCGGTCATGATCCGTAAAGGCGATTATTTCGTTAAATTGCGCGAACGGGTCAATATCGCCCGTAAGGCTAATGCCGATCTATTCGTATCGATTCACGCCGATGCCTTCGACGATGCCAGCGCCCACGGCGCTTCGGTTTATACGCTTGCCAACGATGGCGCAACCAGCCAGATGGCGCAATATTTGGCCAATAGCGAAAATGCCTCGGATTCAAAAGTGGGCGAGCATGAAGTCCATGATGAAATGTTGGCCTCGGTATTGATGGATTTATCCAATAAAGCCTCCAAGGAAGCCAGTCAGCATATTGGGAACAGGGTGTTGAAAAGCGTCAAATCCGTCGGCCATTTGCACCGTTCGAACGTCCAGAAAGCCGGGTTCGTGGTGTTGAAATCACCGATACCTTCGATTCTGGTCGAAACCGCGTTCATTTCCAATCCGGAAGAAGAACACCGTTTGAACACGCGCGCCTATCAGGACAAGATGGCTTCGGCGGTATTTAGCGGCATCGTGGCGCACTTCAAGCAATACGCGCCCGCCGATACCTTGTTTGCCCAATTGCAAAAATCCGGCAAACAAGCCACTCAGCTGGCCGCTCGCGAAACGCAATCCGATCCGGAGCTTGTCGTCAATACGGCTAAACTGGAGAAGAGTAGGAATACCAATGTTGTCACGGTCAGTTCCGACCCTACCCAACATGTCATCAGTCGTGGAGAAACCCTGTCCGAGATCGCCCAGCAATATGGTGTGTCTATGCGACAGATACGCACGGTCAACGGCATGGGTGACGGCGAGGTCAAAATCGGCCAGGTGTTGCAAATTCCCCGTAGCAGTTAGTTCTTCATAAATAGTGGGGGGTGAATCAATTCTCCCCCACTGCTCCTGATCCGCTAAAATACGCGCTTTTTGCACGAGCGCAGCCGATGCGGATTCACGCTTTACCCACCCAACTGATCAATCAAATCGCCGCCGGCGAAGTGGTCGAGCGCCCGGCCTCCGTGGTGAAGGAGTTGGTGGAAAATTGTTTTGACGCCGGCGCCAGCCAAATCCATATCGATGTCGAGCAAGGCGGCGTCAAGCAAATCAAAATCCGCGACAACGGTTGCGGTATCGATAAAGAAGACTTGGCACTGGCGCTTTCCCGCCACGCTACCAGCAAAATTGCCTCGCTGGACGATCTGGAACATGTGTCCAGCATGGGCTTTCGCGGCGAGGCCTTGCCCAGCATCAGTTCGGTGGCGCGTTTAACCCTCATTTCCCGCACCGCTGCTGCCGAATGCGCCTGGCAGGTCAGTGCAGACGGCAGCGAAAAAAACTTCGATCCCCAGCCCGACCCGCATCCGCCCGGCACCACGGTTGATGTGCGTGATTTGTTTTACAACACCCCGGCTAGGCGCAAATTTTTAAAGGCGGAAAAGACTGAGTTCGGCCACATCGAAAGCCTGATTCAAAAGCTGGCGCTGAGCCGCTTCGATGTCGGTTTCATGCTGCAGCATAATCAACGCGAGGTGCTGAATCTAAAACCCGCCGCGACCCAAACCGAGCAGGAAAAACGCATCGCCGCCATCTGCGGTTCGGCCTTTGTCGACAATGCGGTCAAGATCGATTACGCCGCCTCCGGCCTGCATTTACATGGCTGGGTGGGTTTGCCGACCTTTTCCCGCAGCCAGCAGGATATGCAGTTTTTTTACGTCAACGGCCGTCTGATCAAGGACAGACTGGTGGCGCACGCGGTCAAACAGGCCTATCAGGATGTGTTGTATCACGGCCGCCATCCGGTGTTTGTGCTGTATCTGCAACTGGACCCGGCGCTGGTGGATGTGAATGCGCATCCGACCAAACTGGAGGTGCGTTTTCGGGAAGGGCGCATGGTGCACGATTTTCTGTTTCAGGCCTTGCATCGTAGTTTGGCCGAGCAAAGGCCGGGGCACCGGATTGAACACCAAACCCTGCCGCTTGCCGAGCAACTGCCTATAGCCCAGCTGCGTCCGACACCGAATCAACAAACCGCCTTGCCGTTGGGTCTGGCCGATGCTGTTGAGCCATCGCTTCCGCAACCTTCCAGGCCGAATGAATTCGGCCCTAACGAAGTCGGCGAGCGTGGTTCAAAGCCGCAAAAATCTTTTTCGGCTTCAGTGGCTACGGGTTCCTGGGCAGCAAAAGAAACGATCATGGCGGGGGCGGTCGCCGAGCAAATCAAGGCCTACGGCAAACTCTATCCGCAAGCCGATGCCAAGCCGGCCGAGCAAGTCATGCCGCCGCTGGGTTTTGCCTTGGCGCATATCCACAATATCTACATCCTGGCCGAAACCGCCAACGGCATCATCCTAGTGGATGCCCATGCCGCGCATGAGCGGGTCACCTACGAACGGCTGAAACAGCATTATCAAAACCGCGCCATCGTTTCCCAACCTTTGCTGTTGCCGATCAAACTGCAGCTGACGGCGGCCGAGGCCGATCTGGCCGAGCAGGAGCATGAATTTTTTCATGGCCTGGGCTTTGAACTGAACCGTTCCGGCCCGGAAACGGTAATCTTGCGCTCAACACCGGCCTTGCTGGCCAAAACCGATGTCGATAGATTGATCCGCGACATCCTGGCCGACATGCTGACGCTGGGAATCAGCCAAAAAGCCGAGCAAGCCATCAATGCCATTTTGGCGACCATGGCCTGCCACGGTTCGGTGCGGGCCAAACGCAAACTCAGCATCGAGGAAATGAACGCCTTGTTGCGCGACATGGAACAGACCGAACGCATCGGCCAATGCAATCACGGCCGACCGACCTGGGTGGCGCTCAGCCATCAGGATCTGGATAAATTTTTCATGCGCGGACAATAAATGACCACCAGCAAACCTACCGCCATCTTGTTGATGGGGCCGACCGCGTCCGGCAAAACCGCGCTGTCGGTGGCGCTGGCGCAAGCCTTGAATGCGGAAATCATCAGCGTCGATTCGGCCCTGGTCTATAAAGGCATGGACATCGGCACCGCCAAGCCGACTTTGGCCGAACGCGGCGGCATTCCGCATCATTTGATCGACATACTCGATCCCAGCGAGTCGTTTTCCACCGGCCAGTTTCGCAGCCAAGCTTTGGAACTGATGACCGATATTACTCGTCGCGGTAAGCTGCCGTTACTGGTCGGCGGTACCATGTTGTATTTCAGCGCTTTGACCCAGGGTTTGGCCAACTTGCCGGAGGCCGATGCCGAAATCAGGCAACGGCTGGACCGGGAATTATTGGAACTGGGCAAGGAAGCCTTGCATGCCCGCTTGGCGCGAATCGATCCGCAAGCGGCGGCGCGGATTCATGTCAACGATCCGCAGCGCATCCAGCGGGCCTTGGAAGTATTTGAAATCAGCGGCCGGCCACTGTCGAGTTTTTTCGCTGCCGATCAGCAATCCGAGCAGCCGTTTGCTTACCGCAAACTGATCGTCGCTCCCGAACAACGCTCTACCTTACACGCCAAAATCGCCGAGCGCTTTGAATCGATGTTAGCCTTGGGTTTCCTGGATGAAGTCCGGGTTCTGGGGGCGCGCGGCGATCTGGACGAAAGCCTGCCGGCTATCCGTTGCGTCGGTTACCGGCAGGCCTGGTCGTATTTAAACGGCGAATACGATTTCGATACGATGCGGGACAAGGCTGTCGCCGCCACCCGGCAACTGGCCAAGCGCCAATTTACCTGGTTGCGCAAGGAAGAAAACGCCCTGCATCTGATTAGCGAAGCAGCGGATTTACTGGCAAGCGCTTTGGACTATTGCCGGCAACATGGATAAACAACAGCAACGCCAACTCGCCTATGCCGCGCGCAATGGGCAGCCGGATAAAGACATTGTCAGTGCCGAAATATGCCGGCGGGTTATTTCGCAGCCGTGGTATGCCGAAGCCGACACCATACTATGGTACCTGCATTGCCGTTCCGAGGTGCGCACCTTGCCGGCTGTAATAGCGCAACTGGCCGGCGATAAACGCATTGCGGTGCCGTATTGCACGGTCGATCAACATGGCGACAAATGTCTGGGATTGTGGCATTTACAAGCGCTCGACGAATTACAACCCGGCATGTGGAATATCCTGGAGCCGCCACCCGAGCGCTGGCGGGAGCCGGCAAAGCAAATCAGTCCCAATCAATTGGACGTGGTAATAGTGCCGGGCGTGGCCTTCGATAGCGAGGGCGGGCGGCTGGGCAACGGGGCGGGGTATTACGACCGTTTGCTGCGGCAAGTGCGGCCGGATACGCTGTTGGCCGGAGTCTGTTACCAATCGCAATTATTGCCCGCCATCACCATGCAAAGCCACGATGTATATATGGATAGGGTCATTACCGAACGGACGTTTTATTTCGGTAACAAGCTGGCGCGGTGATGAAAGTAGATAGTTTTAAGCAACGGATTGCTCACAGTCCGGCATTCGTGCTGGACATGGATCGAGTGCAAGCCAACCTGCGGCCCTTGCAACAATTGCGGGAAGCCAGCGGCTGTAAGGTGTTGTATTCGATGAAAGCCCTGCCGCTAGCGGCACTATTGTCCGCGCTGAAACCCGATGTCGACGGTATTTCAGTCAGTTCGCTCTTCGAAGCCCGATTGGCCGCTCGGATGTTAGCCGGGCAGGGCAGTTTGCATTTGACCACGCCGGGGTTGCGGCCTGATCAGTTTGCCGAGTTGGGCAAGCTTTGCACGCATGTCAGTTTCAATTCCCTATCCCAGTATCAAGGCTTGAGCGGTTTGGTATCCGGTTATTCGAAAGGGCTGCGGGTCAATCCCAAACTGTCGTTTGCCGACGATTTAAGGTATGACCCCTGCCGGGATCATTCCAAATTGGGCGTGGACATGGCCTTGCTGGAACAAGGTTTGCCGGCCGACATTGAGGGCTTGCATTTTCATACCGTGTTCGGTCGGACCGATTTCGAGCCTTTACGCCATACCCTGGCCAAACTGCAACCTTTATTGAAACAGCATGCCAAATTGAAATGGCTGAATCTGGGCGGCGGTTATCTGTATCACAGCATTGCCGAGCAAGCCCC
Organism: Methylomonas sp. LL1; assembly: GCF_015711015.1. Taxonomy (NCBI): domain Bacteria; kingdom Pseudomonadati; phylum Pseudomonadota; class Gammaproteobacteria; order Methylococcales; family Methylococcaceae; genus Methylomonas; species Methylomonas sp. LL1. The sequence goes on along the minus strand of NZ_CP064653.1, from coordinate 1,522,550 downwards.
CATCATTGAGGCTATCCGCTATCTGAAGGCCCAGGTTGCCGAGGAAATCTATCTGGAGCCGGGCAAGGCCTTGGTCGGTAATGCCGGCTATTTGTTGACCACGGTGCTGGATCGGTTCGACAGTGACGGTAAGGCCGTTCTGGTATTGGATACCTCGATCAATCATCAGCCGGAAGTTTTCGAATACCAGACCAAGCCGAAATTAGTGGAGGAAGACGCTCAAGGCACCCATGCCGTGATTCTGGCCGGCTCGACTTGTCTGGCCGGCGACTTGTTCGGCGAATACCGCTTCGACACCATCCCCGTCGTCGGCGACAAATTGGTGTTTGCCGATGTCGGCGCCTACAGCTTGATCAAGGCCAACCGTTTCAACGGTTATGCCTTGCCGGCCATCTATCTGTGCCGGGAAGGAGAGCTTGATTTAATTAAAACCGATGACTACGGCGATTACCGCAAGCAGTGGTCGGGCTGTTAATAGCCGCCAGCTTGATTAGGTTTCGTCCTTGCCGACCCAGTGTTTCACTGCGGGAGGGCGGTAATCGGCATAGCGGTCCAGCAGCGCGTCGGGATCGGTTTCCACCATCAGCATCGCATGCTGCGACTGTTTAACGAATTGCTCGCTCAACATGTGATCTAAAAATCCGATCAACCCATCGTAATAACCCGCCACATTCAGCAGGCCGCAAGGCTTGCTGTGAAAGCCAAGCTGAGCCCAGGTCCAAATCTCGAACAATTCCTCTAGCGTGCCGATGCCGCCGGGCAGCGCGATGAAACCATCCGCCAGCTCGGCCATCAGCATCTTGCGTTCGTGCATGGAATGGGTGACATGCAATTCGGTCAGATGATGGTGGGCGACTTCCTTATGCGCCAGGGCTTTCGGGATAACACCGACTGCCTGGCCGCCGAGGGCCAAGACCCGGTCCGCGACCATGCCCATCAGGCCGATACCGGCTCCGCCGTAAACCAATCGGATATCGCGGCTGACCAATGATTCGGCCAGCCTGGAGGCGGCCGACGCATAGGCTTCCTGCCTTCCGGGACTGGAACCGCAATAAACGCAGATACTGTTGATGGAGGTCATGATGGTTTTATTAATCCGTGTTTTCGGGATCGGGTGCCAAGGCGATTTATGGCGAAATTGTACGGCAAACGGGCGGAAATCAATAAAACCTATTCGGCGCTATCCTGGCTGGACATGCTCTGCCATCCGCCGCCCAAGGCCTTATAAACCGCCGTCAGGGCGGTGGCGGTGGCGGTCTCGCTTTGCGTCAATTGCCTTTGGTCTTGCAATAGCCGCTGTTCGCTATCCAATACCGTCAAAAAATCGTCCACGCCCTCCCGATAACGCAGATGAGCCAATTGATGGGCTTGTTCGCTGGCTTGCGCCGCCGAGGCGAGTAACTCGCGCCGGTTGCGTTCCTGGCTATAACTGATCAGCGCGTTTTCGGTTTCTTCCAGCGCATTCAGGACCGTCTGCTCGTAGTTGGCCAGACTGGCCTCGGCGCGGGCGTCGGCGGCCTTGATACGGGCATAAATGCGCCCCAAATCCAGCGCCGCCCAACTGATCCTGGGGCCGACCGAATAAGCCTCCGATCCCGCCGCACCCAGCCCGGATAAGGTCATCGCCTCCAGCGATATATTGCCGACAAAGGTCACCCGTGGAAACAGGTCGGCGGTGGCGACGCCGATACGGGAGGTAGCGGCCGCCAGCGCGCGTTCGGCCATGCGGATGTCGGGGCGGCGGCGCAACAAGTCGGCGGGATTGCCGATAGCGACGATGTCTGGCGCCTTGGGCAAGGGCATGGCTTGCGACAGTTGCCGGGTCAGCGCGTCCGGCATCAGGCCGCCGAGGACACTGAGCCTATGAATTGCCCGATTGATCGCGGCCGAGAAGCTGGGAACGGTGGCGCGGGTGCCATCGAGTTGCGCCTGGGCGCGTGCTACGTCCAGTTGCGTGCCGCGTCCGTTTTCCGCGCGAACGCGGGTCATCTCCAGGGTTTGGGCCTGATTGGCGGCATTTTGCTCGGCAACGGCCAACTGGCGTTGCAAGCCGCGCAACTCGAAATAGTTTCTGGCGACTTCGGCGATCAGACTGACGCCGACATCGCGCAAGCTGGCTTCCTGAGCATCGACTTCATCGCTGCTGGCCTCGACGCTGCGGCGCACCCGGCCGAAGAAATCGACTTCCCAGAACGCGTCGAAACCGGTGCTGTACAACTTCAATTCGCGCGGCACGAAGGCGCGGTTATTCATCGAGCCGACGCTGCGTTTCGATTCGGTGTAGTTGGCATGCGAGGTGATCGTCGGTGCCAGATTCAAACCCGATTCCAGATACAGCGCCCGCGCTTCGCGCAGATTGGCTTGTGCCGCTTGCAGGTCGTAATTGTGGGCCAGCGCTTGCTCGACCAGCGCCGTCAATTGGGCATCGTTGAAGGATTTCCACCAGCTGATTTCCACGGCATGGCCGGAAAACCCGCCGGGCGAGGCATTGGCAAATGCGTCCGGCGGATTGGTTGCCGGCATCTGGTAATCGGGGCCGACCGCGCAGGCGCTTAACAAGCTGGCGGATAGCGAGATCAAGCCGGCGCGGCGGAGGTCGCCAGCCAAGCTCTTAAATCGGGATTGGTTGCTGTACTGGCTCATGAAGAGGTATCCGAAACGGGTTGATCGGTTGGCCTATTGCGATGCGGTTTGCCACCGGAAGACAGGCGTTGGGCCAGGGTCTGGGCGACGACATAGAACACCGGCGTCAACAACAAACCGAACACGGTCACGCCTATCATGCCGCTGAATACCGCGGTGCCCAGCAGATGGCGCGATTCGGCTCCGGCACCTTCGGCGATCACTAGCGGGAACACGCCCATGATGAAGGCGAAAGACGTCATCAAAATCGGCCGCAAGCGGATGCGCGAGGCCTCCACGGCCGCCGCGGCGGCAGTCAGGCCTGCTTCCTGGCGTTGCTTGGCGAACTCCACGATTAGAATAGCGTTCTTGCTGGCCAGCCCCACCAGCACGATGAAGCCGATCTGGGTGAAGATATTGTTATCCATATTGCTCAACCAGACCCCGGTCATCGATGACAAGATGCACATCGGCACGATCAGAATCACCGCGAACGGCAACGACCAGCTTTCGTATTGGGCGGCCAGCGCCAGGAACACGAAGATGACGCTCAACGGAAACACCAGTAGCGCGACATTGCCGGCCAGTACCTGCTGCAAACTCAGTTCGGTCCATTCGAAATCGAAACCGGGCGGTAATTCGCCGCTCAGCAATTTGCTCATGGTGGCTATGGCTTGACCGGAGCTGACGCCGGGCAGGGTGCCGCCGTTGATTTCGGCCGCCGGATACATGTTGTAGCGGGTAATCTTGTCGGGTCCCTCGATTTCCTTGATTTCGGCGATGGCGCCCAGCGGCACCATGCCGCCGCTATCATTTTTGGCCTTTAGTTCGGTAATGTCGGCCGGCTTCATCCGAAACTCGGCATCGGCCTGCGCCACTACTTGATAAGTGCGGCCGAAGGCATTCAGATCGTTGACATACAATGAGCCCAGATAAATCTGCAGGGTTTCAAACACATCCCGTAACGGAATGTCCATGGCCTTGGCGCGGGTGCGGTCGACGTCGACGAACAGCTGCGGCACATTGGCCCGGAAGGTGGTAAACAAACCGGCCAGGCCTTGCTGCTGATTGCCCTTGGCTATCATGTCGCCAGCTACCCGCTGCAATTCGGCTATGCCGGCATTGCTCCTATCCTGGATCTGGACCTTGAAACCGCCGACCGAGCTCATGCCCCTAATCGGCGGTGGCGCAAATACCGCAATTCTTGCATCTTCGATTTTGGCCAGCCGCTGACTCAGACTCTTGATGACGGCGTCGGCATGCAGATCGGGCCGTCCGGCTCGGGCGTCGAAACTATCCAGCCGGGCGAACATGGTGGCGACATTGGACTGATTGGCGCCGGTCAAAATCGACCAACCCGCATAGGCGTTGACATGAGCGACGCCATCGGTGTCGAGAATAATGCGGGTGGCTTGCTGAACCATCTGTTGAGTGCGGCCCAAGGATGCCGCGTCCGGCAGTTGGGCGTATAGCACCAAATAGCCTTGATCCTGCTGCGGAATGAAACCGGTGGGGACTTTCTCGAAGGCCAGGAAATTTAGGCTATTGAGTCCGACATACAGCACCAGCACCAGTGCCGTCATCCGGATCAAACGGCCGACCAACCGGCCATAGCCTTGGCTGAACCAGTCGAAAAAGCGGTTAAAGCGGACGAAAAACCAGCCGAAGCAACGGTCGAACAGTCGGGTGAAGGCGTCCTTGTCGTGGTGAGCCCTATCCAGCATCAGCGCGCACAAGGCCGGACTCAAGGTCAGCGAGTTGAAGGCGGAAATGACGGTGGAAACGGCAATGGTCAAGGCGAACTGTTTGTAAAACGCGCCCGACACGCCGGTGATGAAGGCTGTCGGCACGAACACCGCCACCAGCACCAGCGCGGTGGCGATGATGGGGCCGACCACTTCGCTCATCGCCCGACGGGTGGCCTGGCGGGCGTTCATGCCTTCGGCGATATGGCGTTCGACGTTTTCCACCACCACGATGGCGTCATCGACCACGATGCCGATCGCCAGCACCAAACCAAACAGCGACAGCGTGTTCAGCGATAAACCCATCGCCGCCATCACCGCGAAGGTGCCGATCAGCGACACCGGCACAGCCAGCAAGGGGATGATGGTGGCGCGCCAGTTCTGCAGGAAGATGATCACCACGATCACCACCAGCAGGATGGCTTCGAACAGAGTCTTGACCACCGCGTCGATCGACTGCTGCACAAACACCACGGTGTCGTAGACCAGCAGATAGTCCAAGCCTTCCGGAAAGCGGGGTTTCAGCTTTTCCATCGCATCGACCACGGCTTTCTTGGTATCCAACGCATTGGAACCGGGCAGCTGGAATATCGCCAGTCCCACGGTTTGCTCGCCGTCCAGGTACAAGCCTGAGTTGTAATCCTTGGCCCCCAGTTCGATGCGGGCCACATCCTTCAGATGGGTGACCTGGCCGTCCCGGCCTTGCTTGATGACGATGTCGCCGAATTGTTCAGGCTCTTGCAGCCGGCCCAGCGTGCTGACGGTGTATTGAAACTCGGCATGATTCGGCGAAGGCTGTTGGCCAACCACGCCGGCCGCCACCTGCACGTTTTGCTCGCGCACCGCGGCTATTACTTCAGTGGCGGTCAGGTTGCGGGCGGCGATTTTCTCGGGATTCAACCATAGCCGCATGCTGTAATCGCGGGCGCCGAATACCAAAATATCGCCGACGCCAGGCAGGCGGGCCAAGGTGTCCTTGATTTGCAGCAAGGCGTAGTTACTCAGATAAACGCTGTCGTAACGTTTATCCGGCGATACCAGATTGACCACCAGGCTCAAGTCGGGGCTACGTTTTTTGACGGTGATACCCTGGCGCCGCACTTCCTCCGGCAATTTCGGTTCGGCCAGGGCTACCCGGTTTTGCACCAACACCTGTGCCTTGTCCAGGTTGGTGCCCGGTTTGAAGGTGATGGTCAGCGACAGGTTGCCGCTGTTGGTGGATTGCGAGGACATGTACAGCATGTCCTCGACTCCGTTGACTTCCTGCTCGATCGGCGTGGCTACCGTTTCCGCGACCACCTTGGCGTTGGCGCCCGGATAGGCGGTGCTGACCACCACCGTCGGCGGGGCGATTTCCGGGTATTGGGCAATCGGCAAGCCGATCAGGGCCAAACCGCCGATCAGCACGATGACGATGGACAGTACCGAGGCGAAGATAGGCCTATCGATGAAAAAATGGGTGAATTTATCCATGCTTATTGCACTCCACGAGGCTCGGCCAGCGAAATGCGCTCCGGATTGACTTTGATGCCCGGTTTCAGTTTTTGCACGCCTTCGATCACCACCCAGTCGCCGGCTTGTAAGCCTTCGCGGATTACCCGCATCTGGCCGATGCGGCTGCCCGGCGTCACTTGGCGATAGCTGACCTGATGGTTTTGATCCACCACCCAGACGAAGCGCTGGGCTTGATCGGTACCGATGGCTCGATCGGGCAACAGGGCCGCGGAATAGGGCGCGCTGCCGCGTACCCGCATCCGAGCGAACAAACCGGGACTCAACAGTTCGTCGGGATTGGCGAATACCCCGCGCAAGGTGACGGTGCCGGTCGCGGCATCTTCACGCGGAGCGACGTAATCCAGCTGGCCTTGATGGGGAAAATCGGCTTCATCGGCCAGGGCTAGTTGGGCCGGCGTGCCTTTCAGATCGGCGGACCCCTGGTGTTTTTGTTGGGCTTGGCGCCGGTATTTCAGCACCGATTGCTCGTCGGCATCGACATAGACGTAGACCGGATCGGTGGAAACGAGAGTGGTCAGCAGCGTGGTATCGCCGGCGGTATTGACCAGATTGCCAGCGGTGATCAGTTCGCGGCCGATACGGCCGCTAATCGGCGCCCGGATTTCGGTGTATTCCAGATTCAATTTTGCGCTATAGACATTGGCTTCGGCCGAATTCACCGCCGCCGCGGCTTCGCGTAAACCTTTGTTGCGGGCATCGTATTCCTCGGCGGAAATGGCCTTGGCTTGAAACAGGTTTTCGGCGCGGGCTTGGTCGTTCTTGGCCAGTTGCTGTTTGGATTGGGCGCGTTCCAGTTCGGCTACGGCGTAGTCAAGTTGTGCCTTGAAGGGTTTGGGATCGATCAGAAACAACAGGTCGCCCTTATTGACTTTCGAGCCGGCCGTGAAATTGACCTTTTCCAGATAACCGCTGACCCTGGCGCGGATGTCGACTGAATTGACGGCTTCGACTCGGCCAGTGTATTCGTCCCATTCCGTGACTTCCTGAATCAAGGCTTGGGCAATCTTGACATTGGGGGCGGGGGGAGGCCCCGGATCGGCGGCTTTATCGCCGCAACCGGCCAGCGTGGCCAGAAATAAAATAACCAGCAGCGAAAAACCGAGGCGCGGCATGATGCCGGTTTTAGCGGTGTAAATCCTATCCGGAGTGGTCGAAAAATCGCTAATCGGTAGGCGGATTATGGCTGTCATGAGCGTGCTGCTCCGGTGATAATGATAAATGGTAATACATATTACCGTTTAGTCTAAGGTATCATCTTCCACTGAGTCAATTTATTTCATGAGCACTACAGCATGGTCAAATGCGGACGCCCGTGTAAGGGTGATGAGCAACAAAGCCGGGATCGATTACTCGATGCCGCGTTACGGCTTTTTCTCGAGCACGGATACGGAAACCTCAGTATGGAAACCATTGCCCGCGATGCGCGGGTATCGTTACGCACTATTTACAGCCAATTCGGCGGCAAGGCCGGTTTGTTCGGCGCGCTGATCAGACGTTGCAGCGACCAATTTATCAGCGGATTGGTCGACGATGATACTAACTTGGAAGATGCGCTGATTCAGTTTGGCCGGCAATTTTTATATCGGATTACCCGGCCGGATGTGGTACGGATGCGCGCCATATTGATCGGCGAATCGCCGCGCTTTCCCGATCTGGCGACCCAATTTTATGAACAAGGCCCCAGGCGCACGCTCGACCATCTGGCCCAGTTTTTTGCCCGCCATCGGCAAGCCGGCCGCCTGGTGGACATCGATCCGGCCTTTTTGGCCGATCAATTCATCGGCGCATTGCGGGGCGAGCGCCTGCAAAGACTGCAACTGGGCTTGGAACCGACCCCGGGCGAGGCCGACATCAATGTTTGGGTGGTTCAGGTGACTCGACTGTTTCTGCGGGGCTGTATAGCGGGCGAGTTGGCATGCGGTTAGACGGGTGGCGCGCGCCAATTTCTATCCAGGTCTTGATCGGTTACGGGGTAAGCAAAAGGCTGCGCTAAAACACTAATTCAGCTATTCTGATGCGGTTTTGAACAACAGTATTCCAATGCGAGGATAATCAAGTGGATATTGCAACCATACTCGGTTTTGTACTTGGTGTTGCTATTGTCGCCTCGGCGATATTAATGGGTGGCAGCATCATGCTGTTTATCGATGTACCGTCGCTTTTGTTGGTGTTTGGCGGTACCTTTGGCACATCGTTGATGCGTTTGCCTATGGCCGATTTTTTACGCTCGTTCGCCGTGGTCGGCCGAGCGTTTTTCAACAAAAGAACCAATCCTTCCGTGCTGATCGAAGAAGCGGTAACCCTGGCCGACATGGCGCGTAAGAACGGTTTACTGGCGCTGGAGTCGGCCGAGGTTTCCGACCCCTTCATGCAAAAAGGCATTCAACTGTGTGTCGACGGCTATAACCCCGAGTTCGTCAAAAATCTGTTGCGGCAGGATATCGATCAGATGGTCAGTCGAAACGAAGTCGGGCAGAGTATGTGGAAAGGGGTTGCCGACTTGGCGCCGGCCATGGGCATGATAGGTACCTTGGTGGGTTTGGTGCAGATGTTGGCGAATATGTCCGACCCCTCTTCGGTGGGACCGGCGATGGCGGTGGCATTATTGACCACCTTGTATGGAGCATTGATCGCCAATGTATTCGCCTTACCCATCATCGATAAACTGGCCAGCGTATTGAATTACGAAAAGGCCAACAAGGAGTTGGTTATGGATTTTATTGCTAATTTGCAGGAAGGCACCAATCCTAAAGTGTTGCGGAATCTGTTGAATACCTATATTCCCGAGAAAAAACGCCTGGAGGAATAAGCATGGCTGATTGTCCCAAATGTCCGCCCCCCGGCGCGCCGGCCTGGTTGGCGACTTTCGCCGACATGATGTCGCTGCTCATGTGTTTTTTCATCATGCTGCTGTCGATGGCCAGCATGGATGTGCAGAAATTCAAGGCGGTAGCCGCGTCCATGAAGGATGCCTTTGGCGTGCAGCGCTTGATTGTCGCGGATGAAATTCCAATGGGTACCAGCGTGATTCAACAAGAATTCAGTCCCGGACAGGCAACGCCCACGCCGCTGGATGAAATCAAGCAATCCACCCAGCAGGAAAGTGAACAACTGTCGGAATCGCAGGATACGATGGAGCGGGCCAAACAACAGGTGATCGAGGATAAACTGCGGGAAATCAAGGCGGAAGCGGAGAGCATCAAGAAACGTTTGAAACTGGAAATCGATCAAGGATTGGTCACGGTCGGCACCAGCGGTTTCAGAATCATCATCCGTATCAACGAAACCGGTTCCTTTGCCTCGGCCAGCGCGGTATTGAAACCCGGATTCGAATCGGTGATGGACAAAATCACCCAATCGGTGGCTGAATCGGAAGGCAAGGTCATCGTTGCCGGCCATACCGACGACATTCCGATCAAAACCATCATGTACCGCTCCAACTGGGAATTATCCTCGTCTCGAGCCGTAACGGTCGCTCAGTATATGCTGGAAAAAAATCAAATCGATCAGAACCGGTTTCTGATCGAAGGCCATGCCGACACCCATCCGCTGATGCCGAACGACTCGCCGCAAAATCGGGCCGCCAATCGGCGGGTGGAAATTGTGATCGCCCAGGATGAGGCGCTGCTGAAGGATCAGGCCGACCTGACGCAAACTATCCAAACTGACACGGTTCCGGACAAAACACCTTAAGCTAGGGACTTTTTTATGACGCTTAACCCAACACCCGATAGACGGCGTTTCTTCAGAATTGACGACACCATCAGCCTTTCTTACCGGTTGATCGACCAAGCCAGCGCCAACCAGGGGCTCAAATCGATGGGGCATCTGTCCGGCGAATATTCCTTGGCCGCCACCTTGGATGTGTTATCGCAGGAAGCGGCCCGTATCATGCTGAGGCTGGAAAAACAAAGCCCCGAACTTTTGGAGCTTTATAAAATTTTGGACGCAAAAATCAACGCGGTATCGCAGGCTGTCATGTTGGTTGGTAGCGATGTCGACAAGCAAGCTTGCCGCGAAGTCAATTTAAGCGCGGCCGGTTTGGCGTTTCAACAGGCCGGTCCGTTGGAAATAGGCCAATATCTGGCGATCGAAATGTATCTGCCCACAACCTTGGCCTTGATTCAGGTCTATGGTCAAGTGATCAAGTGTGAAGCCGTCGAATCCGAGCGGTATTCGATTGGCGTCGAGTACACCCATATTCGGGAGGAAGATCAGGAGCTATTGATCAAGCATGTGGTGCGCCAGCAGTGGCGGCAATTGCGGGAAGAAAAAGCCAAGTCTTAATCGGGAGCAAGATGCAACATTACAGCAAAGATTGTTCGGTATGTAAAATGATGCGTAGCCTGGCTTTCAGCGCCTTGGGCATGGGATTGGGCGCGGGCGTGGCCTACCTGTTGGGCGCCACCCGGCAAAACATGGTGTATAGCGGTATCGTGGTAGCGTCTATTTTGATATTCGGTTTTTTGGGGCGTGATAAGGACAAAAAATAGCGTTCCGTGCTGGGAAGTGTCGAATTTCAAATTTTTCAAATGGCAAGTCTATACAGTAAAACCTACAAACAAGTTGGATGTGGTGGGGCACGAAGCGCATTGATTGGTGTGCGCCTCGCGACAGATGCGCTTCGCTACCGGCTCAGCATGTCCTTCGGCCCCAAGTCCGATAGGTACGATTAGCTTACGTAATCGCACATTTCGATGCCGTTTTCCACGCCATTCCAGTCTGCCCCATTGATTCCACCTATACAACGTTCTCATATCTCCAAGTAGGAGTTTAGCCTTTGCTCTCGCCGCCCATCCACCACGATAGCCCGTTCCCCTTTTTTTATGTCAATTCTGCATTTTCCGAGGAGCAGTGTGCTGCGCTGGAGTCTTTATTCTTGCAAGACGCTGACTGGCAGCATCGGGATGGGGCGTTTTATCGGTGTTCTCTTCGGAACGTTACCGAGAATATTCCAGCGACGTTTCTGACGGAAGTGCTCGGTAGCATGCGTGAGATTACAGGATTGCCTCTCACGAATCGTGTCGTGGTCACGGCTCAACGCATGCTGCCTGGACAAGTCATTGGAATACACAGCGACCGGCCGCTAGTGGGCTATGAGCTTGTTCGGCTGGTCGTGCAACTGAATAAGCAATGGCAAGCTGAGCATGGCGGTGTTCTGGAATTATTCTCTTCACCGGAGAGTGAAGCGGTTTTCCGTGTCAATCCTGAGTACAACAACGCCTTTGGCTTTCTGCTTCACGTCGATTCACACCATGGCGTCACCGAGGTTACCCAGCCGCGACAAACAGTCGTCTTCAATTTCTGGCATGCGGCGAATACACCAGAACTTGCCGCGCACGTTCAAGCCTTGTTTGCCGACATTCATTTCTCCGAACTGCCGACAGCACTCAACCCAGTGGCCTCGGCTGCGGAATTGAGTCTGCCCGAGGAAACGACATTCCGTGCCGGCACGGCTGCGCTGGCACTCCACCGCTGGGGCTACGATGAGCCAACCATCGTGACCGGCTACCTGCACAGCGCCGGTCTTGCTATCTGCGAAAATCACGATGCCGAGACCTATGCCGCCGTGCTATTGGCGGATTGGCTAGCGTGTTTGTATCGGGATTCGTTTGATTTGGCACGATGGAATATCTTGCGACGCGAACTTGAAGGAATAGAAGTGTTTACACGCCTGAGGCCCACATGGCAGCTTTGTCTGCCGGAATAGAGAGAACCGGGCAATGCGTTATTGATCATCGATTCCGGTCGCAAAACCGCCACCCATTCCGATATTATTACGCCAGTAGTAAATGACGGCTTTTGGGAGCGGCGAATTGTCGCAATCGACCCGTTGCCGTCTATCGCCTAATCTGATTCAATTTCAGCAATTTGGTGTTTAACAGGCTGTTGAAAATCAGTTGTGTGGACGTTAGCCGGATAACAAATTGACTATATATTGTGATGCTAAGCAATATTTTCCACTAAATATAGATCGCCTAACGTGCCAAATATAGAAAATCAACAACCTGTTAACAGCCATATCTACTTGGCTCCGATAAAATATACAGAAAGGAAAATCATATGCTGATCAATAAATTATCGTTTCGAGGATCATTTTTCGGTAGATATATGGTAACTATCTAATTCCTTGTTAGCTCTCAAAAATTCACTATGGAGTAAGAATGAACTTTACCGATAGGATACGACCCACAGATAAAGGCATCACAACTTATTTGGATGAGTTGGAAAATCTTGATTATCAGATTCCAACATTTCAACGGGATGTCGTGTGGGAAAAGGAAAATGTAAAGAAATTATGGGACAGCATTTACAAGTTTTACCCACTTGGAAGTATTTTGGTGTGGAAAACCGATATAAAACTTCAAAACCATAGAAAGATTGGTGGCCATATCATTTCAGAAGGGACATTCAACCGAAGTGAATACCAATATATTTTAGATGGACAGCAGCGTACAACGTCGCTGCTGACATCTTTATACGGGGGGATGATTGAGGGAAAAGATGGATTTGATCCATCAATATACATTGATTTGTCGATTGAGGGCGAAACGGAAACAGACGATGATAGTTACAAAAAGAGATTTTTATACTGGGAAGAGATAGATGATAAAAATGGAGTTTTCTTAAGAAACACCGGAAGGCAAAAGAAATTCAACTCGAGCATTATCGTAAAACTTATCGACATTAAAAATAATTTTGGATCCGTAGAACGCTCTTTAGTGGAAAGTGCGTTTGGCGACTACAAAGACTACGACCATCCCATACGGGAACAACTAAGAAGGCTCAAGCAAGTTCTTGATAACTACAGGCTGTCATTTATTGAGTTAAAGGGAATTCAAGTCGCTGAAGTTTGTCAGATTTTTGAGCGGATAAACCAAGCGGGTAAGCCGCTTGATATATTTGATATTGTTGTAGCGAAAACATTTAGGCCGAAATCTGAAAACAAATCCGGATTCTACCTGAGGGAATACATTGATAATTTTCGCAAGTTGAACAATAGCAATTTTATGCAGATCAGCGATTTTGATTATTTGCAAATCATTGCTATTTTGATCCGTGAAAACATTGATAAATCGGGAATATGGAATATCACTCCACGTTACCTCAATGATATAAAAACTGAGCAAATTGAGGAAATTTGGGAGACTGCAAAGAAAGCAATAAAGAAAACTTTTGATTTCTTTGAAAACACATTAAATATTAAAGGCCCCCAACTTATCCCTTACCGATATTTCTATCTAACAATAGCCGCCTATTTTTTTAATAACATTAGCCCAGATTATGGTTTTCTAAAAAAATACTTCTGGTTTCATAGCTTTCATAATGATGACCTTCTTAGCAATACAGGGGACGTCAATTCACATATAGAGTTTCTTAACGCACAAAAGAAAAATGGGAAAAGTGAGTTCCCAAGGTTTTTGATTGACAGAGAAACATTAAGAAATTCGTCGTATAGCTCGAAAGGTAGATTATCCAGAGCAATACTTTCCTTATATGCCAGCAAACAACCAAAAGACTGGAAGTACACCGACAGAAATGTGATTGTTGATAATTTTTTCTTTTCTACAGACAAACCAAACTTGCATCATATATTTCCAACAAACTATATTTCACAAAATCCCGGTTCAAATGAACTTAATAATAATAGTCTGATGAATATCGCATATCTTACACAAATCACGAACTTAGAAATTAGTGATAAGAATCCGCTCAACTACATTCAGGAATATGATTCAAATCCGGAGTTCGAGGTCGTTATTAATAGTCACTTTTTGCCAAGCGAGCTTTTGGAGTGGTCGAGGCAAGAAAGTATGCCGCCTGATGCGCTGGATCAATTTATAGAAAAACGGGTTGATTTGATCATGGAAGAGTTAAAGAGAATTCTGGCTGGGGTGAATGTTGAAGTTATCGATACAAAGCAAAAGAGCTAACAAAAGCGTCAACTCGGACTGCCAAAATCGGCGCGGCTTCCACTACGCTTCAGCCACACCACTTTTGTCAGCCAGTTACGCTAAACGTTTTGTTATGAATGAGCAATCATCGATCTAAACCAGCCGATCGACAAAACATCTTGATTGACAAGTATTGGCCGAAACTTCGAATTCGACAATATACCAGCAAGCTAAAACCCAGTTCGTTCGTGGCAATCACGAAATGTACGCTAACAACGCGTTCCGCGCTTCCGTAATGCGAATGAACTGTTCGTTGCTGCCCCCGGCATCGGGATGGGCCTTTTGAGCGAGCCGCCGAAAAGCAGCCTTGATCGCGGATGACTCAAGCATCCCGTCGATTGGCAGCTTTAGTGTCTGACGATGTTGCCGCTCGTCGAAGGGCTTGTGGTTGACTTGTTGCCGGCCGTGACCACCGTAGAGGTGCTCAAATTTCTCGTTTATCTGTTGTTCTGTAGCACGGCGTAGTTTCAGGGACTCCCGCCGCAGCTCCACTTGGTCGTCTTGCCATCTCTGGCGTGACATAACGATACAGGCGGCGAAGGCGATTCGCCCATGCGTCTTTAGCTCGTCAAAGCTGAAGGGGCCTACCATGTCGAAAGGCTCATCCAGCCACGCGTCTCTACCGCCAGCGCCGACTTCGACCAGCCCTATCGTCACCGTGGTGACGAGGCCGAGACCGCCATTCCAGATGATCCATTCTTCCTCATCCGCTGGCCTATCATCCATACGAAGCCTCACTGGCTTTGCCGACACGATGACGATATGACCATAGATTGCATTTAGGCGACATTGGCGGGCATCCTCATTCATCCCATCCTTCGTCAGCCATCTCCTCAAAACGGCTGTTATCTTTACCGGTTTTTTGTTTAAAAATGCGTTCCAGCAGAGGCGACATGGCCCCGGTAAGGTCTTGTTGTAACTCGGTAATGATTTCTTCAATGTCGGGGCCACCTTTAACGATGACAGGATGAGCGCCCAATTTGATCAACTCATTGGTCGCCGTGCCACCGACAGAACCGCAATAAACCATATCGCAGCCCGTTAACCACGCAAGCTTGGGTTTTAACTTGTCGTCATTCCCGTCGCGTTGTTCTTTAGCAAACGACTTAACCGCCAATGGCGTAGCGGTACTGCCATCAATACCATAGACATGAAACCCCAAAGACGAACCGAAATGCTGATTGACCATTTCCCCATCCGAGCTTGCGAAAGCAACGATCAGCTTATTGATATCGACTTCAAGCTCCGCCACACTGTTTACATCAGCAAGTTGACTCATATGACACTCCTCAATGAATATTTGGGCCTAAGGCCAGGTCTTACAATCGATTGTCTTTGGCGTTGTTAATCCGTGCCTTGCTGAATCCATTGGATACGCCGCCGGATCGCTAATGACAAACCGAGTTACTTTCGTTGTTGGTATTCCGCAACCAGCACTTTAATCTTTAGTCGCATAATGTCTTTCAGCATCTGCATTTTTCGATCATGTTCCTGATGTGCAATATCGTAGATTTGTTTTCTGAGCGTTTCGTTACTATCCTCGGGTAGACTCAAAGACCATTCAGTAAAAAAGGCATCGTAGCTGTCAATCGTTTTGATCAACTCAAACCTGAGCTTTTCTCGGTCTTGCCTTGGGATGGCCTTTAGCGCTTCATCGATAACCGCATCAAGATCCGATTTTTGTTGTTTGTTGGGAACGGGGAACGGGATGATTTCAGACATAAGCATCGTAAAATGATAAGCAAGCAAACACAGCATTGTTTTTAATGGCTATGAACAAGTTGCAGGTTGAAGAAATACCGGGTCATGTGTGACGCATAGCGTGAGTAATCGGTTAGGAATCTGGTTTTCCCAAAATCGTCGATTCAACCGATAGCAAAATTCGTCGAGATATTCCTGTACATAGTTACCTGACACACCATGGTAAGTACCCAGCAAATAGCTTTTAAGGTTACTGATGACCACATGAACCCAAGGTAACCATTCACTCGCCATTTCAGGAGGGGTTACCTTGGCGATATGGTGATGTTCCTCGGCCAGCACATTGAGCGCAGCCAGCGCATCGGTATGCAGGGTTTGGCCTGGGGCAAGCGTTTGTTGGGCGAATGCTCTAACACTCTCGTGCGTCACCTGCTCAACCACCTTCATAGCCACAAAGCCGGGCTTACCATCATTATGTTCGCAAGCCACTAAAATAGTGGTTTTACCGGCGGCGCCTCGCCCGCGTTTACCGGCACGTTTGCCGCCGATAAAGGCATCATCGAATTCGATAATGCCGCTTAGTTTGTACAGATTATTCTGATCACCCATGGCCGTGCGTAATTTTCTCAACAGCCGTTGCGCCGTCAGCCAGGAAACACCAATTAGTTTGGTCAGCCGCAATGCGGAGATACTACCCTTGTCCGACGATACCCAATAAAGACTCCAAAACCATTTCACGAGCGGTAATTTGGTGTTGTGAAACAAGGTGCCGGCTGTCACCGATGTGTGATGATGACAAACTGCACATTCGTAGACATGTCGTGTCTGGAGCAACCAACCTTTCTGATGGCCACAGCGTGGACAGCAAAACCCTTCAGGCCACCTGAGGTTGATGATGGCTTGAAGACAACTTTTTTCATCGGCAAAGTGCTGTTGCCACTCCCAAAAACTCGTGATCTTTGCTTGCATGACCGCTCTCCAGAATATCCCACTAAAATTCAGATCGGGTAACCTGTGGTAAGTTCATAGCCATGTTGTTTTTTGTATAGCTCACTTAATTCACATTTTGCACCAACTTTTAAGTGATTGATTTTTTGATAAAAAAGGCGGCGCTTATATGTTGCGTTTGCAACAAATAAGGCCTTGTTGGAACGTCGATGTTTGACTGATAGCAATTGAGCTTAGTCAACTGTCGCAATCCGCTTTGAAATGTTACCACCCCGATGGTTGGAAATTGGCCGAACTTGCTCAGTCAGAATTGACCGGGTAAAACCGACTGATTCTGTTGAAAAGCCCCCCTGATTTTCGGTTCCTAGAGTAGTAAAATACAGCCAACAACCACTCAATCATAAGGTGACGCCATGATCGGACAACAATCCGGGATTCAGGAGCAGTTGTTTTTCGGTTTCAGTTTCGAAAACCACATTCCTAAAGATCACCTGCTGAGAGGCATCAATCATTTTTTGGACCTGGGTGATTTTCGTCAGCTAAACCATCCGTCCGCAAATGGCCGTAGCGTGCCGTTCTAGATTTTCATTTGTTATGAGCCGACAGGGCGCTAGCGGAAGCTGGACCGAATTGCCTGCTCGAAAATGCCGGCCCGGCTTTCCAGCAAGGTAAAATGTTCCTTGGCGCGGGTGATGCCGGTATAGACCAGTTCTCGGGTCAATACCGGGCTGCGCACTTCCGGCAGGATCAGGGCCACATGATGGAATTCCGAGCCTTGCGACTTGTGTACCGTCATCGCGAAAGCGGTTTCCACATCCGGTAAACGCATCGGCGAAACCCAGCGCAGCGCGCCTGGCTCGCTATTTTGATCGCCCGGAAACGCTACCCGCAGTTTGCCGCCCGCATCCGGCAAGGCGATGCCGATGTCGCCGTTCATCAAGCCCAGGTTGTAATCGTTGCGGGTGATCATCACCGGCCGGCCTTGGTACCACAGCCCGGTTTTCTTGCCCGGAAACAGCCATTGTTCGATGCGCTGATTCAAGCCTTCCACGCCCCAGTCGCCCCGACGTAGCGCGCACAACACCTGAAAGCGGTCGAAAGCCGTCAACACCGCTTGCGCCCATTGCTGGTGCGCGTCCGTATCGCCCGAGCGCTGCCGTTGCATGACTTGCAAGTATTCGCCATAACCGGGCCTGTCGTCGGCCGCCAATACCAATTGTTTTAAGCGCGCATCGAACGCATCGGACAACAGTATGCGCTTGAGGTCGGCATAGGTTTGGGTATCGGATAAAATGTCCTGGGCGCGGCCGGCAGCGCCGGTATTGACGGCTCGCGCCAGTTGGCCGATGCCGCTGTTAGAGCCGAAACGATGACTATGGCGCAGCATCACGGTTTGCTGGTTTATGGCCGAGCCCGCATCGGGCGCTAACGGCAATGTTTCGCCCGCATAGTCTGCCAGCCAATCCAAAGTAGTCTGATCATAGGCCGCATGCTCGGCTCCCCGGCATAAATCGCCCATCACCGAACCGGCTTCCACCGAGGCTAGCTGATCCTTGTCGCCCAACAGGATCAGCTGGGTATGGTCAGGCAGCGCATCCAGCAGCGAGGCCATCATTTCCAGGTCTATCATTGAGGCTTCGTCGACGATGACGATGTCCGCCAGCAGCGGATTGTGTTTATGATGCCGGTAACCCCGGCTATCCGGGCGGCTGCCCAGCAAGCGGTGCAAGGTGGCGGCTTTCTTCGGAATCTGCTGTTTGATCGCTTCCGGCATCGGCAGCTTTTCCAGGGCGATGGCTATCGATTCGCTGACTCGGGCCGCGGCCTTGCCGGTGGGGGCTGCCAATAAAATGCTCAGTTTGCGTTGGCTTTCCTCGGCGGCCAGTTCGATCAACAGGCTCAACAGCTTGGTCAAGGTAGTGGTTTTGCCGGTGCCGGGGCCGCCGGTGATGATGGCAAAGCGGGCGCGCAAGGCCAACACGCAGGCAATTTTTTGCCAGTCGGGTTGTTCCCGGTTGTCGCTAAACAGTTGATTCAAGCTGTGTTGCAAGGATGCCGGCAGTTGCTGCCTGACCGGTTGCAGGCGCCGGCTGATTTCACTGTCCAGAATTTGTTGATAGCGCCAATAGCGGCGTAAATACAGACGGCCGTCGTGCAAAACCAAGGGTGTGTTGCCTTGACCGCTTGCCACCAGACTCGATTGCGCCAGTTCGCTGGTCCAGTCGGCCACTGTTCGGGCCTTGAATACCGATAATGCCAGATCGGTTTCATCATCCGCCGATTGCCAAGCTTCATCGCTGGGTATCGCCAGGGTCAAGCCGGGATCGGCGCAGAGTTTTTCCAAATCCAGAAACACTTCGCCTCGTCCTAGTTGATGGCTGACCAGGGCACCGGCCCATAACAGCGTTTCGCCGGCATCGCCATCCTGATCCTGTAAGAAACCGGCAAATGCCTGATCCAGCTGGCTCAGCCAGCCTAGCGCGACCCAGTGTGCTATCCGGCTCATGACTGTGTTCCCGTTCATGCGGCGATGCCTGTCATCGAATCGCCGCCGAATAAGGCGTCCAATGTCTCGATCAGCACTCTAGGCGGTTTATCCACCAGCCGGCCGGCATTGGGACTTTCAACGCCGCGTAAAAACAAATAGACGCTGCCGCCGATATGGCTGTCGTAATCGTAGCAATCGCCCAGCCGGGTTTTCAACAAGCGATGCAGCGCCAATAGATACAGCACCGATTGCAGATCGTAACGTTTGCTCAGCATTGCATTGACCAGCTTGTCGCGGTTGTAGGCGGTGGCGTCGTTGCCAAGGGCGTTGAATTTATAATCCAATACATAATATTGGCCGTTATGCACAAACAGCAGGTCGATGAAGCCTTTCAACAGGCCGTTGATTTGATTGGCCAGTAACCCCGGCCTGGCCTGGCCGGCGAAAGTATGGCGGCAGACCAGCCTATCGATGACAGAAACATCGACATTCTCAGCCCCCAACCAAAACTCCATCTCGGCCTGATATTGGCTACTATCCAGGCCGGACAGGCTAAGATCGGTGTCTTCCAGTAACGGCAGCGTCAGCCATTGCCGCAAACCCTGTTCCAGAATATCGCGTTTGTTATCCCACAGCGGAGACTTAAATATATTGGCTATCAGCTGCCGGCCCAGTTCGGGCTGGGATTGCACGCTGTTAAACCCGCATTGGGCGGATTGCTCCAATAATTCATGCACCAGTACGCCAGGTTCGGCGCCGCGCGGCAGGGC
Organism: Methylomonas sp. LL1; assembly: GCF_015711015.1. Taxonomy (NCBI): domain Bacteria; kingdom Pseudomonadati; phylum Pseudomonadota; class Gammaproteobacteria; order Methylococcales; family Methylococcaceae; genus Methylomonas; species Methylomonas sp. LL1. The sequence goes on along the minus strand of NZ_CP064653.1, from coordinate 1,502,806 downwards.
ATGAATGCCGGCGGGAACCGGAGTGGGCAGCACCGGTGTCGGGTCGGCTTCGTCGCCGTGTTTGTCCTCGCGTGGGTTTTCCGCCTCGGCCAAACTGTCGGTGATTTTGCCGGTCGCGGACTGGTCGGTTTGCAGGGCCGAGTAACTGGCTATCCACCAGTGGTCGATTATTCGAGCGGTCGACACGCGGGCAGCATCCAGGGCCGGTTTGGTTTGCGGCGGCTGGTATTTGTCCGGGCTGGCTTCGGGCAGTTCGCTGATGGAGATGGCTTCGCAATCGCCTTTCAGTTGAGTCAGACAACTGCTGAGGTCGCTGCCGGCCCGCCAACCCAACAGATAACCCATTGCGCTTTTATCCAGCTGGCTGGTTTTGCTATTACCGATTTTAATCGGCGCCATTCCCAGCCAGCAGGCGAATCGGGCGCGGGTGATGGCGACATACAGCAAACGCAAGTCTTCCTGCAGGCGTTCCTTGTCGCTGATAGCCTTGATCTCGTCGCTTTTAGTCAGATCGATGCTTAGATTGAATTCAGCATCGTGATAACGGTAGTAGCGGTTATTGCGGCCGCCGACTTCGCGAAAACTACAAATGAACGGCAGAAACACCAGCGGATATTCCAAGCCCTTGGATTTATGTATCGTGACGATTTTGATCAGGTTGGCGTCGCTTTCCAACCGTATCACGCTTTCCTCGCCGGTTTGATCGGTGGCGGCGATGGTTTCGGCCAGATGGCGGATCAAGGCTTGTTCGCCTTCCAGGTGGCTGCTGGCTTGCTGCAGCAATTCGGCCAGATGCAATAAATTGGTCAAACGGCGTTCGCCGTCGGCAGCGGTTTGCAAACGGGCGGGCAGGGCGTAATCGCTCATCAACTGGCGCAGGGTCGGCAAAATGCCGTCTTGTTGCCAACGTTGCTGGTAAGCGATGAAACGTTCCAGTTGTTGCTCCCAGGCGGCTTCGTCCAAGGTCAATTGCCTTAGGGTTTGATACGGCCAGCCGATAGTGGCGCTACTCAATGCCGCGCGCACCTTGCGTTCGTCGCGCGGTTCGGCCAGGGCTTTCAGCCAGATCAGCAGATCGGCGGCTTCCGGGCTGGCAAAAATCGATTCGCGTTCGGACAGATAAACGCTACGCAATTGCCGCTCGGCCAGCGCCTGGCGCATGACCTTGGCTTCGGTGCCGCTGCGCACCAAGATCGCAATGTCGGCCGGTTGCAACGGGCGGATGCCGCCGGGTTCGGATTGAAAGCCGGTTTGGCCTTGGCCGGCGCCATGCAGCAGTCGCACGATTTCGCTGGCGGTGGCATCGGCCATTTGCCGGCGATAATCCGGCATGCCTATCGGCGTTTCCGAAGGTAGTTGCCAAAGCGTCAGTGCGGGGACTGATTGTTGCTTGATGACCCAGGTTTCGTGGCGTCCTTGGGCATTAACCGGAATGAACGGCAACGGGTCGTGATCGTCGTGTTTGAAGCAAAACGCGCCTTCGGCTTGGCTGGTGTCGGCCTGCTCAAATACCCGGTTGACGGCCCATACCAGAGCCTCGGTCGAGCGATAGTTGGTGCTCAAGGTGTAATGCCGGCCCAGCGTGGCCTGATGGGCTTTCAGGTAGGTAAAAATATCGCCGCCGCGAAAGGAATAAATCGCCTGCTTGGGGTCGCCGATCATGAAACAAGCCGAATCCCGGTCGGCATCGGCCGGATACAGACGGGCGAAAATCCGGTATTGCACAGGATCGGTATCCTGAAACTCGTCGATCAACGCCATCGGGTATTGCTTGACGATGGCGGTCGCCAACCGCTCGGCGTTGTCGCCTTGCAATGCTTGATCCAGCCTGTTCAACATATCGTCGAAAGTCATCCGAGCGATGCGCTGTTTTTCGCTATCGTAGCGCGCGCGTATCCAATGGATGGCATGAAGGCTGATTAGGCCGGCGATGTCGATTTGTTCGGCGCTATGCTCGACCAAGCTATCGATGGCTTGAAACGCGGCCTGTTCGAACGGATGGGCCTTGTCCTGATGAGCTTTGGTCAAACCGGCCTGGAGTTTTTGTTGGCCGAATTTTGCCAGGGCGTCGAGATCGAGTTGATCGCCGGCCGCCCAGGCCGCCATTTGCTTGAGTTTTTCGTTAAAGCTGGCCTTACGGTATTGGTTGCCGTTGAGCCAGCCTTTTTCCGAGGCATCTTTTAACAGGGTTTCAATCGTGGGTTGGTCGTTAAGCCATTGTGTACGGGCCTGATTTTCCAGGTTACCGCGTTGGATTTCCCAATTTTCCCAGTCACCAAATACCTTGGCAATGTCCTGTTCCGGGCACTCCAGACCCAAGGCCTCGGTTTCGAATAGAAGAGGTTTCAGGATTTTGGCCAATTGGTCCGGCGAACCGGCCAACTTGTAGACCGCCAGGCAGGCCGTGTAAGACAAGGGGTAAAAAAACCGCCGCCAATAATCGCGCACCACCTGATTCAGCAATTCCTGATCGTCGCTGTCGACTTCCTGCCGAAACAGGCTACCGCTATCGAAAGCATGTTGTTGCAGCGTCCGGTTGCACCAGCCGTGTATGGTGTAAACCGCTGCCTCGTCCATCCAGTTGGCGGCCAGTTCCAGCCGGTAGGCGCAAGCCGGCCAGTGTTCGGCCGCATAATCGGCGCGCAGCCTTTGCAGGAAATCGTCGTTCTCGACGGTTTTTTCCCGAAAATATCCCGCCGCCTGAGTCAGACGGGCGCGGATACGTTCGCGCAGTTCCTTGGTGGCCGCATCGGTAAAGGTCACCACCAGAATGTCCGGCGGCAATAATTCGGCGCCTTGCCGGCCGTGGCCGAGTATCAGACGCACATACAGCGCGGCGATGGTATAAGTCTTGCCGGTGCCGGCGCTGGCCTCGATCAGACGGGTGCCGGACAGAGGGAATTGCAACGGATCGATGGCGGTGGCGGTCATGATGCGTTTTCCAGCGAAGCAGAGTGTCGCTTGAGATTGAGATAAATCGGCCGGTAAAGCCTATCGGCCCAGGTTTCGAAATCGGCATTGCTGGTTTGATACAAACTGTCAAAGCTGGGATAAAACCGCGCCAGATAGGCATCGTAATCGACTTCGCCGCTGTTCCAGTCGTCGCCGTCATATTGCGATTGCGCGGTTTCCAGGGCTTTTTCTTCGTTGGCGTTCAGCCAGGCAAACGCCGTGCGGCAGGCAACCGGTAGCGGGGTTTGCAAACCCCGCTGCCAAGCTTCGACCAAGGTTTGCAAATATGCCAAAGCCTTGGCTTGCGCCAGCGGTTGAATTTCAATCACGCCGTCGGCGCCGGCGATGAAGCTTTGTAGCGGCATACCGTCGGCGCAGGCGGCCAGATGCTGTAGCCAGGGCAGTAATAGATTCTGATATTGAACCGCATCTTTTTTGAGCAGATTTTGCGCGGTCAGCGATACCAGGGCCAAGTTTTCATGGTTTTCGGCTCGGCGTAAATGGTTCAGCCCGGCGCTGAATTGCACATCGACAGCGCCGGCCAGATTAAAAATCAATTCGACATGTAGCGGCTGTAGTTCCTGTGGCCATGCTTCAAGCAGGCTTTGGTATTGACGCCAAGCTTGGTCGGCCGGAACGGCGATGCCGGCAAACGCGGTTTGGGCAAAACCGCCCAGCGGCAGTTTGCCTTGGCCGGCCAGGGCTGTCATCTGCCGGTGAAAAAAATCCTCGACATCGGCCGGTTGCTGGTTCCGCAAGCCGTCCAGCAGGGCTTGACTGTAGAGATGCGCTTCCAGGCGATCGAAACCGAACGGCTCGTTGTCTTCGCTGGTGACGTCCTCGCTGTCGAAGCTGAATTTCAAGCTGTGCTGGCAATAGGTCTTGACCGGCGCCCGTAAAAAACGGGCCAGCGCTTCAGGATTCAGGTTGTAGGCTTGTTCCTCGGTGCCGACGATTTCGGGTTGGGTGGCGGGTTCGATCGCCGCCGCTTCGAACCATTCGCCGGCATAGGTAAACAGGCGCGGGTCGCGGTCTTGCTTGATGTATGCCGGGCTGAAGGGTTGCAGCGGGTGTTCCAGCGTCAACGCGTCCAGCAGTTTTGCCTCGCCGGCCAAACACCAGCTTTGTTCGATAAAATCGCGCAATTGGGCGATCAGCACCGACGGCGGCCGCTCGCTGTTGTCGCGGATGCTGCGGCCGATCCAGCTGATGTAAAGTTGCTGCCTGGCCGACAGCAGGGCTTCCAGAAACAGATATTGATCGTCCTGCCGGCGCGAGCGGTCGCCGGGGCGGTACTGGCCACGCTGATTCATCAAATCGAAACCGTGCGGATATTGGCTGCGTGGATAATCGCCGTCGTTCATGCCCAACAGGCAAATCAGCTTAAACGGTATGGCCCGCATCGGCATCAGGGTACAGAAATTGACCCGGCCGCCCAGGAAGCGTTGTTGCAGATTGGGTTCATCGACCGCCGCCAACCAGGCTTCGCGTACCACATTCAACGGCAACCGATCGTCAGCGCCCAGGCCGCCCTGGACACAGGCTTGGTGCCAGGTGGTCAAGGCTCGGGCTAGAGTTTCCAAGGTTTTACGGTCACGGTCCGTGTCGGCGATAAAAAAATCTTCCAGCAGTTGGGTCAGGCTTTGTAGCCAGGTTTCGGCGCTTTGATCCCGGCTCAGTTGGTTAGCGTAGCGTTCCAGGGTGTCCAGCAAATGACACAGATTGCCCAGCCATTGAGCCTCCAGGCCACCGATTTCCGGATATGGTTCGATGCCGTAGAAGGCGTCGCCGGCACCGACGGCGTAACCCAGCAACATCCGCCGTAAGCCGAATTGCCAGGTGTTGGCGGCAAAATCGGCCGGCATCTCGACCGTGCGAACGCGTTGCTCGGCATTCAGGCCCCAGCGGATGCCGGCTTGTTCCAGCCACTGATGCAGCCTGGGGATAGCGGTTGGTTCCATGCCGAAACGCAGCCGCAAGGCCGGCACTTCCAGCAGTCCCAGAAATTCGCTGACGCTGAAGCGCGAATCCGGCAGATTCAACAAGGCCTCCACGGCCACCAGCAGCGGATTTTCGCCGCGTTGCTGTTGGTCGGCCAGGCTGAATGGAATATAGCGCGGGTCGCCGGCTTGCACCTGTCCGAACACGGCGCGGATGTGCGGGGCGTATTGGTTGATGTCCGGCACCATCACGATCACGTCGCGCGGATAGAGCGGGTCGCCGGCTTGCTGGGCGGCATTGAAGCGGGCCAGCAGTTGATCGTGCAGGATTTCCACTTCCCGCTGCGGGCTGTGGGCGATATGAAAGGCCAGCGAGTCGTCGAGTATGTCCAGCTCAATCGCCTGATCGGGTGCCGGCTCCAGATCCAGAATAGTCTGTTGCAGTTGTTGCAATAAGCCTCGGTTACCGGCTTCGCCGTAATCCTTGAACAAATCGATTTTCTGATCCGGCCAATGCCAATCGGCATAGGCCTGAGTTTCATCGAAATGATCCAGCAAGCGGATATAGTCGCGGCCCTGTTTACCCCAGGCCGCCAGCAGCGGATTGGCGTGTAGATGCAATTCCTCGGGGTTTAGGCTGGCGGCCATGCCGGGCTTGTGGGATTGCCGGCGGCGCTGGGCTTTTAACAGTTCCTTGTCTTCGATGATGTCGGCCCAGTAATGTTGACAAGGATTGTGCACGAACAGCACGATTTGGCAAAACTTGCCGATTTTGGCCAGCACTTCCAGAGATTGTTGCGGCAACGACGACAGGCCGAACAGCATGATGCGGCGCGGGATGCCGGCGGGGCGTTGATCCAGATCATCAATGCCGGCCATGAATTGGGCATGCACCGAGGCCCGGCTGGCGAACGGATTGTAGTCGGCGCCCAGATCATTCAGCACTGCGCGCCATAGAACCGCTTGCCACTGTTGCATTTCGGGCAGCGGCTTCGCTTCGCCGTGGGCGTTGCGCAATAGATCGCGGCCGGCGGCCCAGTCGCCGATCCAGTCGGAACGATACACCTGATATTGGTCGAACAAGTCGGCCAGTTGTTCGGCCAATTGGTAGCGTTTTCGAGTGTTGAGGTCTTGATGTAAAAAATGCGCCAGGTTTTCGAATCCCGGTTGGCCGATCAAGGCCGGCAGCAAGCGGTATAAGCGCCAGGTCAGCGGGGCTTTGGCCAGAGGTTGTTCCTTGGGAATTTGTTGGCCCAACACCGCCCGGTATACACTCCAGATGAACAGTGACGGCAATTGGATTTGCAGGGCGGCGGCGATGCCGAGGGCGCTGTTTTGCGCAAGGCTTTGTTTCAGCCATTGGCCCATGCCGTTGCTTTGCACCAGAAACATCTCGTTTTCCAGCGGCGCCAATGGGTGTTGGCGCAGCCAGTATTCCACCACATCCCGCAAGGCTTCCAGTTGGTTGGAATGAATCACGGCAATGCCTTTATCCAGCGGGGCGGAATGGGCGGAGGTCATGAATCAGTTAGGAGAATGGCGATTGCCGCAAAAGACGATCCGCACGGGGCCATTGCTGCCGGATTACTTGCCGATGCCAGTCAGCATCGCTTCCAGGCTTTGAATTTTAAGGTCGCAATTTTCGATACTGGCTTGCACTTCGCGTTTGAAGAACAGCCCCATCGATTCTCCACTGCTTTCGCGTTCGGCGTATTCGTTTAATAAATGACAGGCATCGTTCATGGCTTCTTCCGCCATTTCCAAGCTATCGTTGTCGGGTAACATGTCGGGATCGATCATCATCAAGCGGCTGCTCAAATCATTCTGGTGTCTAAAGACCGCTTCGGCATACTCGGTAAAGTTATCGTATTGCCGTGCCGAAGCAGGTAGGGTTGAGCAGGCTGCGGCCTGCAGCAGTACAATTGCGGCGATCGGGAAAGTCTTGTAACCGGAAAAAACCATCATTAATCTCTTTATGCGAAGTAGCAAGCCAATCCGAGGCATATTTTGATCCAAGAGCATGCAAACGGGCTGGCCGACTATTTTAACTGTTCAGCCGAGATTCGGCATAAAAAACCGCTGGCGCGGCATTATTGTGATTTTTAGCGTTGGCCCGGCATGTCCCGGCGAAGTAGGTTGGCTATTCAGCGTATGCAGGCAGTGGTGAAGCGGCTGGCCTTGATGGTTTTCGACCAGTAGGCCTGGGGCAGCCCGGCTTTTTGCTTCAGATGCTGCAGAAACCGCATCGGGGAGTGTAAGGTTTCCCAGTTGGAAGGCAAGAACGAGGCGTGATGGGAACCATCCTGCAACACCAGTCCGTCGAGATGGGGCCTTAATTGGCTGACCAGATCCATTTCCGAACTAAAATGTAAGGGTTCCAACGGCGACAGCAGGTCGATGTGAATTTCGAGTTCGTCCAGTTCCGCGTCGATCACGGAAGGGGAATGCCGGTCGCAAAAAGCGGCGGCAAACGCGTTTTCGGACACGTCTTCGGCCAGCGGGCGCACGGCCTCCAGATTGCCGACGCAACCGCGCGGTTGCTGATGGTATTCCAATACGACAAATGTTGAGCGTGGCTCAAGAAGGGCGGCCGGGTAGCTGGCGCTGTCGAAAGTCAGGGGTTTGCCGGTTTTTAAGCCGTGGGCGATGGATTGCCAGGCCAAACTTAAAAGTACGTTTTGTTGAGGTTTAGTCAACGGCATAGGTGCGATAACTCCCTAATCGGTATCTGTCGCGGGTTTTGAACTTGGTTATTGTTGAAGGCCGGGTTGAATCCGGCCGCCGGGATCAATCGAATTATTTCAGTCATCAACGCGGTTATTGGAATAGCCCAAAGGTTTTTTTCCGTTGCTACACCGGCTTGAGTTGATCGAGTAAATGTTGGATCAACAACCGGCACTCGGCGGCCAAGTCCAAAATCGCTAGTTGGATGTCCGTATCGGCCGGATTTAAAATGCCGGCCAATTATAAGTTTATTGCCGGCAAAAGCTGTAATTTTTTAATAGGATAGGTCTGGATGTTGAACTTGCTGTCAACTTGGATGGCTCCAATAACTATAGTTCGTCGTAGGGGAGGCTGGAAAGGTCGGCGCATATCCGATATTTGCTGAATAGGTACTGCTTCAGCCAGCTTTCGGTGTCGGGACATTTTGCGCCGATGGCTTCGGGAATTAGCTGCAAGCGTTGCCTGACGGCATGGCGCGGCAATAGCAGCAGTTCGATGTCAGACATTGCCACGAACTTGTCTTGCAGGGTGTTTTTGCCATTGAAAATCTTGAAAAGTTGATGCTTTTTCAAATTCAAATGGGTATTCAGTTCATCCCTAAACTCCAGAAACAGCGGGATAAGATCGCAACCTATACAGGTGTCGTCGTGCAATTGGTGCAGGCGATGCAACAAATGGCATACCGCAAAGCGATATAGCTCCGATTCGCGCACGAAAAGCCGGGCCGCCGTTGAGCGCACGCCGATCCGGTCGGCATTATTCAAGCGGATTGAAACGATATGCTTTTTGTCGTCTATAGCAGTTTGATCTTCACTCAATGTCGATTCCTTGTAACTTGTACTCAAGTTAACGACAAAGAATAAAATATTTATGTTACAGGTTTATAACAGTCGCGGTTCCGTCAATGAGCCAGGCCACCGCGATCTATCGAATCGTCACAAAACAGTCATATTACGGCCTCATAATCGCCGCCATGATGAGGTTCAAGTATTTTCCGCGGCGTTTTTTTAATCACCAGTCATTATCAATACCCGCGCTGTTGGCTAAGCGATTGCCGTTCCATGCCGGGCTTCTAGCCTCGGTTTATTTGTCATATACCCTATTCAGCCTGACGCTTGCCGTACAACCAGATGACAAAGCGGGCGAGGATGGGGCATCGCGGCCGGAGCCGAGAGCCACGGCAATGGCTCCGGCGCCGGATTATTTGCAAATCAGCGATTGGCATTTGTTCGGCCAACCGGCCGCGGTTGAAGAGGCGGATCAAACCGTTTCGGCATCCCAATTGCAATTAAAGTTGTTGGGTGTGTTCTTGCTCAGCAAAAGTCCCGAAACCGCTAGCGCCATTATCCAAACCGAGGATGGCGCGCAAAAAAAATATTCACCCGGTGATGAATTACCGGGCGGCGCAACGCTGCAAACCGTTGAACAGACCCGCGTCGTGCTACTGTACAACAGCCGGCGCGAATCGTTGGCCCTCGAAAAAAATAATGCCGTTTTACTGGCCAATACCGAATAACCTCTCCTTTGTAAACCTCAGATGAAAACCAGATTGTTGATCGGCTTGATGTTGGCCATGTTTTGTCCTGTACTAGCGGCTGAGAAAGACGAGTTTTCGCTGAATCTTAAAGACGTCGACATTCGGGCATTGATCGAAACGGTAGCCGATGCCACCGGCAAAAACTTTATCGTCGATCCGCGAATTACCGGCAACATATCGGTCGTTACCTCCACCCCGATGAAGGCGGAAAAGGTCTACGACGTGTTTTTATCCATCCTTAAGGTACAGGGGTTTGCGGCGATTCCCAACGGCAACGTCATCAAAATCGTGCCGAATGTCAACGTCAAGCAGGATGGCGAAGCCAACGAGCTTCGGTCAAGCTGGCAAAATGGCGATGAACAAGTGACGCGCATCGTGCATATTCAGCATGTCGATGCCAATATGGTGGTGCAAACCTTGATGCCGTTGATGCCGCAATATGCCTTCATGGCGGCGATGCCCGAAAGTAATACCGTGATTTTGTCGGATACGGCGGCCAACGTGAATCGGCTGGCCGCCATCATCGGCCAAATCGACAAGAGCGATGTACAAAAGATCGAAGTGATCAATTTGCGGCATGCCAATGCCACCGATTTGATTCAGCCGCTGAATACCCTGATCACCAGCAGCAATGCCGGTAAAACCAGCGCCGCTCCGCCGCTGGTGGCCGACGAACGTTCCAACTCCGTTATGATCGGCGGCGATTCGGAGCTGCGTTTGCAAATGCGGGCGCTGATCGCCAATCTGGACACGCCGATAGAAAGAGACGGTAATACCGAAGTCATTTATATGCGCTATGCATTGGCCAAGGATTTGGTGGAAACCCTGACCGGAGTCGGTTCGCTGAAGGAAGACAAAACCGACAAGCCTAAAACCACGGCCAGCACCGACAAGGTTTTCGATGTTCGGGCCGATGAAGCGGCCAATGCCTTGATCATTACCGCCCCGCATGATTTGATGCGGACGCTCAAATCGGTAGTCAGGCAACTGGATGTGCGCCGCGCCCAAGTCCACATCGAAGCCATCATTGCCGAAGTGACTTACGGCAAGGATCAGCAAATCGGTGTCGAGTGGCAAACCAAGGAAGACAGCGATGTGTTCGGAGCCTATCGAAACAGCGCCGGCAATTCCCTAGACCTTTCGGAATTTATTAAAAGTGTCGGCAAGGGCTTAAGCGTCGGTTATTTGGCCGGCAGCGAATTGAAGGCTTTGTTGACCGCGTTTGCTCGAGATAAAGACGTGAATATTCTGTCGACGCCTTCCATCGTGACCTTGGATAACGAGGAAGCCAGCATCATCGTCGGTCAGAACGTGCCGATGGTCACAGGCCAATACACTACCAACAACACCAGCGGCGGCAGCAATCCGTTTCAGACCATACAGCGCGAGGATGTCGGCATCAAGTTGAAGGTCATGCCGCAGATCAGCGAGGGCAATGCCGTCAAGCTGAAAGTGACTCAGGAAGTATCCAGCGTCGATCCGGCGACATCCGGCGCCGATTTGCAGACCAACAAGCGCCAGATCGAAACTTCGGTACTGGTCGATGACGGCAAGGTGTTGGTATTGGGCGGCCTGATCAAGGACGATGTGAAGGAAACCGTCGATAAAGTGCCGTTGCTGTCGGATATTCCACTACTCGGATATCTGTTTCAAAGCAACACCACCTCGATCGAAAAAGTCAATCTGATGGTATTTCTGCGTCCGCAAATTTTGAGGGACACCCATAAAGCCGCGAGTGTGACTACGGATAAATACAATTTGATGCGGGACAAACAGCAGGAATTTAATCAAGACGGTGTGTTCTTGATGCCGGGCGAAGCACAGCCGTTGTTGAACGGTTTGCCGGACGGCGGTTACAAATTTCCGGATAATCCGGACGGAGTAGAGGGCGATGGAAGCTGATAAGGACTCGATTGCCGCCGTCGATGACTTCCGCTTGCCGGCCTACGGTTTTGCCAAGCGCCACGGCGTGATCGTGCGGGAATACACGGATAGCGCGGCCTGCATCGCCTACCATGGCAAGGCCTCGGCGACAGCCTTGCTGGAGGCGCGGCGCTTCGTTGATAGGCCGGCGAGCTTCGAACAAGTCAGCGAAGAGGATTTTGAACGCCTGTTGCAGGCGGTTTACGAACACAAAACCGGTCATGCCCAACGCATGGTTGACGACATGCAGGACAATATCGACCTGTCCGACATGGCCCTGCATCTGCCGAAACCGGAAGACCTGCTGGAAAGCGAGGACGAGGCGCCTATCATCCGCCTGATCAATGCGCTGTTGACCGAGGCCATCAAGGAAAATGCCTCGGATATTCATATCGAGAGTTACGAAAAACGCATGGTGGTGCGGTTCCGGGTCGACGGCACCTTGCGGGAAATCATCGAGCCGCAGCGCGAATTTGCGCCGATGGTGATTTCCCGGCTGAAGGTGATGGCCAAGCTGGACATCGCCGAAAAACGCTTGCCGCAGGACGGCCGCATCTCGCTGAATATCGGCGGCCGCACCGTCGACGTCCGGGTGTCGACCCTGCCGTCCGGCCACGGCGAACGGGTGGTGTTGAGGTTGCTGGACAAGCAGGCCAACCAGTTGAGTCTGAAACAGGTCGGCATGTCGGACTACGAGCTGAACAGCATCCAGAACATGATTGCCCGCCCGCACGGCATCATCCTGGTGACGGGGCCGACGGGTTCCGGCAAGACAACCAGCCTCTATGCCGTGGTCAATCAGCTCAATCAACGCAGCCGCAATATCCTCACCGTCGAGGATCCGATCGAATATTACCTGGACGGCGTCGGCCAGACCCAGGTCAACAGCAAGGTGGACATGACCTTTGCCAAAGGCTTGCGCGCCATTCTGCGGCAGGACCCGGACATCGTCATGGTCGGCGAAATTCGCGACAGGGAAACCGCCGAAATCGCCGTGCAGGCCAGTTTGACCGGCCATTTGGTGCTATCGACGCTACATACCAACACCGCCGTCGGCGCCATCACCCGCTTGCGTGACATGGGAATCGAGCCGTTTTTATTGGCATCGAGTCTGGTCGGAGTGATCGCCCAGCGGCTGCTGCGAAAACTGTGCCCACATTGCAAGCAGGCCGAGCAAGTGCCCGGGAGGGATCTGACGAGGCTGGGCTATGCCGGCGACGATCAGGCGCTTGTCACCGTCTATCAAGCACAAGGTTGCCCACATTGCCATGACCACGGTTACAAGGGCCGCGCCGGTATTTTCGAGATGATCATGCTAGACAGTACCATGCAACAGTTGATCCACGATGGTGCCGGCGACCTCGAATTGGAGAGACAGGCACGGTTGTCCTCGCGCAGCATTCAACAAAGCGCGCTGGAAAAAGTCCTGAGCGGCGAAACCAGTTTCGACGAAGCCATCCGCATCACCTTGAAGGATTGATAGCCATGGCGGTGTTCGAGTATCAGGCCATCAACGGCAAGGGCAAGTCGGTCAAAGGCACGCTGGAAAGCGACACCATTAAAAGCGCCCGCCAGCAGCTGAAGAGCAACGATTTAACCCTGCTGGAGATTCAGGAAGTCCATAAAAAAGAACATGCAGGTGGGTCGCCGCTGCTGGCCCAGCGCATCAGCATGCGCCATCTGGCCCACATTACCAGGCAGCTGGCGGCATTGCTCAAATCGGGGCTGGCGATAGACGAGGCGCTGGGCATCATCGCCAGGCAGCTGGAGTCGGCTAAAGCCCGGCGCATCTTGTTGGCGGTCAGGAGCCGGATTCTGGAAGGCCAGAGTCTGGCGATAGCCTGTCAAGCCTTTCCCAGCACCTTTCCGCCGCTGTACCGCGCCACCATCGAAGCCGGCGAATCGTCCGGTAAACTCGATCAGGTGCTGGAAAAACTGGCCGATTATTTAAGCGATAAGGGCCAGCTCTACCGCAAATTGCAGATGGCGATGATCTATCCGGTGCTGCTGTCGTCGGTATCCTTGCTGGTAGTGATCGGACTGTTGGCCTACGTGGTGCCGGAAATCACCGGCGTGTTCGACAAGATGGGGCATGAGTTGCCGGCCATCACCCAGGCCCTGATCGCTTGCAGTGATTTTCTGAAGAACAACGGTTTGATTCTGCTGCTGATGGCGATCGCCTTGTCGGTTGCAGCCAAACTGGTGCTGCGCAAACCGGAACCGCGGATGGTCTTTCACCGTTTCTTGTTGACCATGCCGATAACCGCGCCCTTTTCCAAGGGCATGAATACCGCCCGTTTTACCCGCACCCTGGCGATCCTGACCAATAGCGGCGTGGAATTGCTGGAAGCCTTGAAAATTTCCGCCCAAGTGTTATCCAACAATGCCATGCAGCAAGCGGTGGCCAACACCGCCGTCAGGGTTCGCGAAGGCCAGAGCCTGAACAAGGCGCTGGAAGCCAGCGGCCTGTTTCCGCCGGTAACCATACATCTGGTCGCCAGCGGCGAGGCCAGCGGCCAGTTGCCGCGCATGCTGGAAAGCGCCGCCGACGATCAGGAACGCGATATTCAGGCGCTCACCGAATTGACCATGGGTTTGTTCGAGCCGGCCTTGATCTTGTTCATGGGCCTGGTGGTGCTGACCATCGTGCTGGCGATTCTTTTGCCGATTTTCGAGATGAACCAGTTGATTCGCTAACAAATTGCTTCAGCCACCGCGCGCGGCAAGGCTGTAACGAAATCGACATGTTGCCATGCTACGCTGAGCTTTTTTACTAGATATGGAGACAATATGCGATTCGGTTACGTTTTGTTGTGTTTGTCGAGTCTGTTGCCTTACGGGGCACAAGCTTCGATAGAGTTCGGTAGCGTGGCTTGTTCCGACAGCTTAACTTTCGATGACAGCAACGGTATAACCTTAAGCTGTAGCGGCGATTTGTCCTTGACTGACGGTGTCGTCTCCTCGGATACCGGTATCTTTTTAAGGGCAACAGGCGATCTTAGCCTGAGAGGTCTTAGTCTGTTCGCGCCCTTAATCGAGTTGTCAGCCAATACCATGCAATTTTTTTCCGATGTCACGCTGACGGGGGAATCGATTATCGTCTCCGCCACCAACGGGATTAGCCGCAATGGCGAATTGTTGCCGGCCCGAGGAGGCAATCTGTCCGTGGTTGCCGGTAGGGAAATCGTTGTTCCGGATAGGGAAGTCTTGGAATTGCTTCCGATGGACAGGGTTTCCCTTTCCGCTGGCGGCGATATTTCGCTTGAGATTAGCCGCGATGGTGAATTGTTGCGGGCGCGGGAGGGCAATTTGTTCGTGGTTGCCGCTAGGGAAATCGTTGTCCCGGATAGAAAACGCTTGGAATTGCTTCTCATGGACGGAGTTTCTCTTTCTTCAGGTGGCAATATTGCGTTGAATGCTACCGTCGTTCCAATACCCGGCACGGCCTTTCAATTGTTGATGGGACTTGTGGCTTTTATGCTTCCCGGGCTGATGCGTAAAAATAATGCATAATCGAACGCTAAGCGCTAGGGCACGCAATGCGTGCCCTAGCGTTGGGTTAAACCGAAACGGCGCGACGGCGAGACGCGCCAACCAAGCCCAATAAGGCCGAGCCGAACAACCACACCGCGCCCGGCACCGGCACCGCCGAGACTTTAAACAGCGATGTGGTGCCGCTGACTTCGTTGGCTACCGCCAGGAAGCTGCCTTGGGCATTGCCGAAGAAACTCAAGCCTTCCGGACTGACGTCACCCGTGGTGAAGATCATATCCAAAAACGCAATGTTAGCCAGGTCGGTCAAATCCCATACCATCACGGCATTGGCGCGCTCCAGGCCTAAAAACAGTAAGTCGCGGCCATTGACCTTGCCAACCACCGCGCTTTCCGGTTCAGGGCCTTTATTGTCGCTACGGCCGTCATCCCAAAGCGATGGAAATTGCGCGCTGATGATTTGCTCCAGCTGATCGCCAGAGTCAAATACGATATTGCCGGCAACATCCAGAATCGAGAACGAACGGGCACCGAATACTTGGATTTCGTCCAAGTCGCCATCGCCATCCAGATCGCCGCTGGTACTGGAAATGTTTAGGCGGTTGAGTTTGTCGTTGTTGGTTTTCCAGTCCGGGCCGAACTCCGCGGCCAAGTCGGCGGCCAGGGCCGGATCGATATTGGCCGAGCCGAGGCGGACTTCATCGTTACCACCCGGCCAATCGGCGCGTGAGTCGCCTTCGTTGGCGATGACATAAAACTGGTTGCCGTTGTTGTCGAAGCTGGCGATGCCATCCGGCATATACAGACCCTTGATGTTCCAGTTTTGGATGTTGCCGTTCAACGGATTGCTGCCGGCTCCGTCGCGATCGGATACATCCAAACCGTTGCCGGGCAGGCTGTGGTCTTTCATACCCAGAGCCTTGATGCCGGTCACGGTGGCGCTGGCGATGTCGACGATGGCGACCGAGTTGGCTTCCTGCAAGGTGACCATGGCGCTACTGCCATCCCGGCTGACGGCAATGTATTCAGGCTCCAGATCTTGCGCCACGCTGGCATTGGGTCCGGTCAAACGCACGCCTGCGGCTTTCAGCGCGGCGGCCTGGCTATTAAAGGCTTCGAAGCCGGCGGTTTGCAGGTTATAACCGGTGCTGTCGATAATGCTGACCGAGCCTAGCGGGTCGCCGCTCGGGCCGGTCAAATAACTGCCGGGTTCGCCCTCGTTCGCCACCAATAACTTACCGCCATTCGGGGTGAAGGTGACCGCGTCCGGATTGGCGCCGACAGTCACGTCTTGCAGCACGTTATAAGTACCGGTGTCGTAGAAACGCACCAAACCGGCATCGGTTTTAACCGGCGCGGTAATGGCGACAGCGGCTTGGCCGTTTTTGACCGCCACACTGTTGATACCGCCTAGTGAACGGGTATCGATGCTTTGCAACAGGTTGCCGGACAAATCCAGGACATCAATACCACCAAAACCCAAATTAGCCTGGTTGGCATCGGTGCCTATCACCCATAAATGCAGGTTATCGGCATCATAGGCCACGATTTCGGAACCCTTGGCGTTGGTAACCGAGTGGTCGAAAGTCCATTCCAGGTTCCAGTCAAAGTTGCTGGCCGCTCCAGCGGTGGTCGAAGCCAGCGCGGCGGCGATGGCAACAACGATACGTCTGCGTTTCATACGGTAATACCCCTTGTTAACTTAATCAATGAATTGGCGATCCGAAGCGTGCTTCGACGGCAACGCTTTCGTGTGAACTGCTTCACACAAGGGCATGGTAAGAGGGCTTTATGACAGCACGATGAATGCCGGGGCCGAGATGCGAATGCCGACAGGTTTTGTCACATGCCTGTCACGTTGGTCTTTTAAGATTGATCCCACAACGGCCGAATGCCGGCTATCCGTTTGCACAACCTTTTTTTAATGGCATGAACAACAAAATACAGCAAGGTTTTACCCTGATCGAAGTGATGATCGTCGTCGTTATTCTCGGCATTCTGGCGTCCATCGTGGTGCCCAAAATCATGGGCAGACCGGACGAAGCTCGCGCCACGCGTACCTTGCAGGATATACGCGCCATCACCGCCGCATTGGACCTGTACCGGCTGGATAACTTCAGTTATCCGACCACCGAGCAAGGTCTGGAGGCGTTGGTGCAAAAACCGGCCAATCTGGCGCAAGGCGCTCATTGGAAGCAGGGCGGTTATCTGGATAAATTGCCGGTCGATGCCTGGGGTAAACCGTATTATTACCTGCAACCCGGCTTGCATGGCGAGTTCGATTTGTATTCCTTCGGTGCTGACGGCGTGGAAGGCGGCAACGAAGCCAACGCCGACATTGTCAACTGGGACATAAAATAAGCACTGTGGATTGGCATTGAAAACACAGGGATTCACGCTGATCGAATTGTTGATCGTAATGGTATTGATCGGCTTGATGACCGGCATGGCAATGTTGTCCATGGGCAATGCCGATCGAAGCAAACCATTGCAATTGGAAGCGCAACGTTTATCCAAATTACTGCTGTTGGCGGAACAGGAAGCGATGATACGCGGCGAGGGCATGGCGATTGAGTTGTTTCAGGAGGGCTACCGGTTTTTAAGCTGGCGCCAAGGCCAATGGCAACCGGAAACGCTGGATTCGCTGTTCAAACCGCGCAATCTGGATGCCGGAATCCAACTAAGCTTTCAGCTGGAACGGGAATCGGTCTATTTAAACCCTCGAGCCGGCATGACCCAGCAGCCACGGCCCCAGATTGTGCTGGCTCCGGATGGTGGGATAGAGGACTTGCAGATCGGTATCCAGGCTAAAAATAGCGAAACCCGCTACCTCGTTGCCAATAGCGATCAGGAAGGCTGGCGAGTCGCAAACCTTGAGTCCAGGCCATGACAGCCACGGGCAAGGCCGGCAAAAGCGCTGGTTTTACATTATTGGAAGTCTTGATTGCATTGGCGCTGCTGGCGATTCTGATGGCCGGCTTGATCAAGATCAGCGCGGATAACACGCAAAACCTCTGGTATCTGGAAAACAAAACCATTGCCGCGCAGGTGGCGGCCAATCATGCGGTTCAACTGCGGCTCGATCGGGAAGCGCCGGAAAAGTCTGACGGCTGGGACAGCATGGCCGGACGGCGCTGGTATTGGCAAGCTCGGCGCGATGTTGCCGGCACGCTCGACTCGGGTGTGCGCCGTTACCGGATCGAGGTGTTTCTGGAAGGCGATCAGGCGCCTTATGCCGGCTTGATAAGTTTCGTTGCGGCGGGTTCATGAATCATCCGCTTGAATTAAGGCGATTTATGGCAATAAATGTACCCAATCCAAGCAATTTGCCGTTGACTGAGCGGAGTCGAAGTTCGGCTACTTCGGCTTCGCTCAGCACAAGTCCGCTCAGCCCGCGGCCGCTTCGCGGACATTGGCTTATTTCAAGCTATCGGTGTTTATGATTAGCGGGCCGCTGGCGAATCGCGGCTTTACGCTGCTGGAGATTTTGATTGCGCTGGCCGTTTTCGCCATCATGGCGGCCATGGCCTATGCCGGTTTGACTGCGGTGCTGGATACCCGGCAAGCAACCGAAACCCGCTCAGGCAGTCTCTCGCAGCTGCAACAGTTGCTGTATCTACTGAATGAGGATTTAAGCCAGGCCGTGCAGCGGCCGGTCCGCGACGAATTAGGAACCGAGCAACCGGCTTTTTCGGGCGGTAATGGCGAGGAATTGCTGACGTTCACCCGTAGTCTGCCCGACTGGCTGGATTCGCCCAACCGCAGCCATTTGCAACGGGTTAGTTATCGCCATGAAAACGGCGCTATATACCGGCAAGTATGGAACATACTCGACCGCACTCAGCAAACTCAATCTCGCCGCCGCAAAATACTCGATTCGGACTCTGTCGAGCTGCGGTTTTATGGCAAGGAATGGTCCAATAACTGGCCGGCCGTGGGCGGTGTGATACCGAAAGCAGTTGAAGTAAAGCTTGGCCAGGCCGGTTTGGGCGAAGTCAGGCGGCTGTTTCTGGTGTATCCATAATGGCAAAACTGCCCGCCGAACGAGGCATTGCGCTGATAACGGTGATGTTGGTGCTGAGTATTGCCACGCTGGCGGTAGTCTCCATGTCGACCGCGCGCCAGATGGATATACGCAGGACCGAAAATCAGCTGCGCGCGATGCAGGCCTGGGAATATGTTTACGGCTTGGAGAGTTGGGCAACCAACGTCCTGCGGACTGATGGCAAGGATAACGAACGCGATGCCTTGAACGAGAGCTGGGCCAAGCCGTTACCGAAAACGGCGGTGGCGCAAGGCTCGCTACAAGCCGAAATCGTCGATTTACAAGGGCGTATTAATCTGAACAATTTAGTAGTCGATGGCGAGGTCAGCCAGGAGGACGTCAAACGTCTGCGGCGGCTTTTGCATAGTCTGGAGCTGAAGCCGGAACTGGTGGACGCCATGCTGGATTGGATCGATGGCGACATGGAAATCCGTTATCCGCATGGGGCCGAGGATGAAGCCTATACCCGGCGAAAGCCGCCGTACCGGGCAGCCAACCGTTCGTTTGCCGACGTCAGCGAATTGCTGCTGGTCCAGGGCATGAGCCTGGAGCAGTATCGTAAATTGCTGCCCTATATTTACGTGACATTTGGCTATGCACCATTGAATGTCAATACCGCCGGCGCCACGGTGTTGCGTTGCTTGGCCGACGACATCAGCGCCGACCAGGCCGAATCGATATTCAGAGCCGGCGGCAAACCTTTTACCGACATCGCTGATTTTCTAAAGGACGAAGCGGTTAGCGCTACCATAATCGGCAAATATGGATTGGCTGTGACGAGCCAGTATTTTTTACTCACGGGGCAAATCGAGATGGGTCAAACCCGGTTTATGTTCGAATCGCAGCTGCAGCGTAGCCGGCAAGGGCTAGTTACACTACAGAAAAGGCAACGCCGGAGTCCCGCGCATGGCTGAAACCCTGTTGGTCAGATTGGGTCATGATGCCGGGCGGCATCCGGAATGGCTGGCGCTAACCGAGACCCCAAGCCAGCCGCAAACCGGTAGTTGGCGGGAGTTGGCCGATGCGGCCAATGGCCGGCAAACCATCGGTTTGTTGCCGGCTACTACTGTGTTGCTGCTGGAGATTGAGCTGCCGGTCAAAAGCAATGCCCAAATCAAAAAAGCCCTGCCTTTCGCCCTGGAGGAGCAGTTGGCCGACGATGTCGATAATTATCATCTGGTCTGGTTTCGGCAGGCAGCGGGCAAACTGGCGGTGGCGGTGGTGTCCCATCGGAAAATGATAGACAGCATCGCCTATTTTCAGCGGGCCGGCATCGAGCTCGACGCCATTTATCCCGAAAGCCTGTGTCTGCCGTATCAGCCCGGCAGTTGCTCGATGCTGGTCGAAAGCGATTGCGTCACCTTACGGACCGGTCCGCTGCAAGGCATGGGTATCGATGCCGGTTTTTTTCCTCGGCTGCTAGACGTATTGCAACAAGCGGGGCCGGAATGTCGACAGTGGCGCTTATGGTCGAGCCAACCCGCCGGCGCGTTGCGCCAACTGCTGCCGCCGGACACCCTGGAACAGTCGCTGGACACGGCCTGGCAACTGTTCGGCCAATCTTATAAAAGCGCAAGCGAGCTGAATTTGCTGAGCGGGCCTTACGCGCCCAGGGCCAATGATGAAGGCGACTGGCGCCGCTGGCTGCCGGCGACGGGTATTCTGCTATTGGCGATGGCTATCCAACTCGGTGGCCAGCTGAATCAGAACCGGCAACAACAGGCTGAATTGCAAAGCTTGGAGACGCAAACCCTGGAACTATTCAAACAGACTTTTCCGGACATCAAACGCATAGTCAATGTCAAAGCTCAGGCCGATCAGCAATTGATGGCCTTGAAAAAGCAAAGCGGCGAAGGAGCCGGCGCATTCATGCGGGTTTTATATGGCAGCGGTGAAATTCTGAAAGAATTCCCCGAAGCGCGATACCAACAACTGAGTTTTGCTGACGGTGCAGTGCTGCTGCGGCTTAAAACCGCCGATAGCGGCCGGCTGGAATCATTCAAACAACGGCTGCAAAGCCGATTCCGGGTCAACAGCAAGACAGTCGACGGCAGTTCAAACGGAGCGGAGGCACGGCTTGAAATTCGAGAACACTGAAATACTCAAGCGCTGGCGGGCCTTATCGGGCAGAGAGCGATTAATGCTGATGGCCGGGGTTGGAGGGCTTTGCCTGTATGCTTTATACCAGTTGGCTTACCGGCCATTGCTGGAGCAAAGCAGTTTGCTGCAACAGCAAATTCAATCCCAGCGCCAAATATACCGGCATTTACAACAAGTCGGCGCCGAAGTGGAGGTTTTACGCCAAAGCGGCGTGGTGCAAACCGAAGCGGAAAGCGCGAGTCAACCGCCGCTGGCGCTGATAGACGCCAGTAGTCAGCAACTACAAATTAAACCCGCCATTAAAAGTTTGCAACAAGAAGGCGACGATCAAGTCGCTGTATCGCTGGAGCAAGTCTCCTTCGATAAGCTGGTCTACTGGCTGGCTATTTTGGAAACCAAGCATGGCCTGCGGGTGCTGAGGATGGACATGGCCGATCAGTCCGAGGCGAACGGTTTGGTCAGCGTCAAGCTGATGATCGGCCGTGGCTAGGCCATTTTTGCCATATAGCCGCGACCCCATTAAAGCCAACTAAAGGTTTAGGCATTAAGGATTGGGTTGGAAATAATTTCCATAATGGGGCGATTTTAATCGTCCTGGGCGAATGACCCGTAAGAGCGCGTAGCGAATTCGCTCCTACGGGACTTCCAAGCAGAGGTTGTGTGGGAGGGGCTTTAGCCGCGACGATAATACTTAGGTCGCGGTTAAGGCACCTCCCACGCAGCCGGCATCCGATCGCAAAAAGATACTTCCGACTAAATCCAAATCCCTTCGGCTCGACCCAGCCGCCGATAAAACCCTCCCTCGGTTATTCCACTAATCCACAGTCTATCGATGCAATACGAATGTATTACGTTTCCGAAGAATGTAACCGTTCTGTAACGGTAATGCAGTGATTGCACAGGGATAATGCGCGGCAACAGATGACCGGCTGGATCGGTCATGGCCGAATCGGGATTGACTAGGGAACAGGGACGGCACGAATAGGGAGTGGGTAAGGGAAGAGGGTAGGGAGTAGGTCAGGGGAAAATGAAGGATGGTAGCGGGGATGCGCCACTCTTTGAGTGTTAGACAGGAAAGTGTGTAAAAGCCAAACCCGTCGCGAGGCGGGGACGGAAAGTCACGGGTCTTGAATTGTTAGTCATGCTTGCTTGCGAGTAGCTGGAGTTAAGAGCTTGCCGCTCCCCCCGGAGCGGCAATGACAGGGAAAACGATAAAAGACGGCCGGGCTGTCACCTTATGTATTCAAATTTTTTAAACATGAGGATAAACCATGAAACATTTTGCAAAAGTGGCCGTGGCCGCGGTTTTGATGGCGGGAGCCGGTGCGGCTAACGCGAGTATCGCATACGACCAAGGCAGCAATAACGAAGCCTATATGTCGGCCTACGACTTTACCACCGGTAAAACCTTTACCTTCGATACCGGTGTTAGTTTCGGCCAATTGTTGTCCAACGTCGCCAATGCGGCCTACAGCTTGTCTTTTGATTTTTCCAACGATAGCAACTGGCTGAACTTCATCACCGGTGCCGCTACCGACAAAATCAAGTGGGCTGTTGCCGTAGGGAGTTTAGATGATCTAGGCGCCATGATTACTCAGAACAATGCTGTTGTTGATATCGATCCAGCTGGTACTTTCTTTACCCTTCAAGCTGGTGCCACCATTCAAGCACATGCCATCGAAATCAATTCCAAGGTTGTGGTCAACAATACGCAAAATCTGAGCACAATCGCTTTGGATAGTGAAGGTGCAGGCCTGGGTCAACACGCCAACGCAGCCAGCGTTTGGGGTGGTCATAACCAAGACCCGCAAGCCGACTACGGCCAGTCCATCGGCTTCCAGTTGGGCATGATGAATCTGGATGAAAACAGTCCTAACTTTGGCCTTGGTCAAACCATTCCGACTACTTTCGCCGGCAAATGGACTCTGGCCGGCAACAGCCTGACCTACGCTGCCGCTCCCGCTGCGGTACCCGTTCCGGGCGCGGTCTGGATGTTCGGCGCCGGTCTGATGGGTTTGTTGGGCCTCAATCGCCGTAAAACCGCGGCATAAGCCGCGCTTCGCTTCCGGTGCTTATCCGGAAGCGTCTTTTTAAACTTAGCGAGACAATCACATGAAAAAGTTAGTTCTAAGCATGGCCGTATCCTCGGCGATGATCAGCGGTGCGGCTTTCGCCGACATCACAGTGGATGGCCAAGGCAAGGTCGTCGTTACGCAGACCGATACCTATGAAGTCTATTTGTCAGGCGCTTCCGCCGCGCTGGATTATATCGAAGGCTTGGCCACCAACGTCAACGTGCCGCTGGCCGAGCGCATGTGCGATTCCAGCAAGCCGATTTATAAGTTCAAGGACCAGATCACCGGTAAGGAACAAGATGCCTATTATTGCTCGCTGAACCCCAGCAATCCGCAATTGGTCGGCCTGGCCGGCAATAAAACCAATCTGTTGATCTACAAACGCAGCGAAGGCGGTTCGGCGCAAGGCGTCAATCCGCTGATCGACGATGCCAAGGGCAATGCCGCCAGTGCGACAATTTCGTTTTTGAACGTCGATCCTAGCGTGTGTGGCGTACCGTCCGCGCCTAGCCCGGTTTTGCGCACCGCTACCTGTACCTATAACAGCGCGGTGGTCGGCCAGCATCAAATGCATGTTCCCGACTTCGGTATCTCCGACGTCGACCCTGAACAATTCCGCGGTGTCAATACCCCTGCGGGTTTCTCGCCTGTTGCTACCAGCGACACCAGTTTGCTGCAAATCGAGTCCGCCGCCGGCCAAGTGTTCGGTATCGGCGCCACGCTGAAACTGCGTAACGCTTTGCAAGCAGCGCAATTTCCCGCTAGCAGCGTTTGTAACCCCGCCAATGCCGGCTATACCACCGGTTTGAACGGCACCGCCGAATCCGAAGCCTGTATGCCTAGCCTGTCGCGCGACTTGGTCGCCAGTATTGGTCTGGGTGAGTTGGATAGCTGGAATGATGTGCGTTTTGGCGCCAACAAGTTGTTCGATACCGCTCCCGCGGCCTATAAAGCCGGCAATCAACGCGTTCACTTTTGTACTCGCGTCAATGGTTCCGGTACCAAGGCTCAGTTCACCGTCAAGTACTTGAACTACCCTTGCGCCTTGCCTTCCGCAACCGCGCCTGCTCCTGGCAACCCTAGTACTCCTGAACTGGTCGCGGCTACCAAGATTCATGCCATGTCCACTTCAGGTGGCGTGTCCGAGTGCTTGACCGAGTTGGATACCATGGTCAACAGCGTCGGTAGCGCATTTAACAATACCTTTACTAGCGGCAACGGCCGCTGGGCGATCGGTATTCACGGTACCGAGAAAAACGCCAAGCAAACCGAAAGCTGGCGTTTCGTCAAAATCAACGGCGTAGCACCGACGCTGCAAAACGCGGCTAACGGCACCTATCTGGACTGGGTTGAGCTGACCTTCCAATACGCGAAAAACCATGCCTTCGAGGCCGGCGAAAAAGCCATCGTTGACGAGTTCATCAAGGCCGCAGGCAACCCAGCGGTTTTGGCGGCACTGAATGCCAACTTCTCGCATCCGTTCGGCGCGGCCGGTTATTTGGCTTCACCAAGAAACTACACGCCGGATGCCAATGGCTTGGTTAACCTGGCGGGTCCTATCAACCCCTACAGCCACGCTACCTCAGCTGAAGGTGTTAACAACTGCCGGGTTCCGACCGTTTACAACCTGGGATCACCAGCCGGCGCCGGTGTGCAGCTGAAATAATCGCAATCGCTGATTGTGAAATCATCGCGGCCAGGGACGGCCGCAACCCCTATGATCAACCCGCTGTTTCCACATAGTGTAGGCAACGATTTACAGGGCCGAGCCAGGGAAACAGATCAAAATGGAGAAGGAAAAGCATGAATAGCCTCTATAAACAGACATTGATCGCGGCCGCCATTACGTTTTCCTCCGCGTCAAGCGCTTTTGCCAGTCTACCCTGGATCGGTAGCGCCGATTATCTGGCCGCGCCCGGTGCGCAAAATGACGAAGCACTGGTCGGACCGTTCGATACCTACGATTTCGGCGCCGGCATAGGTTTGATCGTACCCGATAGCAGTGTTGCGGTAGGAAATACTTTTAGCGGCTGGATTCAAACCATGGTCAACAGCCATATTTTGGGCGGTACCGGCATCAGCGTGCCGCAGTTGAATACCACCGGTACTGGCGGTGGGTTTGAATTGACCGTGATTTCCCAGTTTAGCGGTACATACACCTCGTTGATCGGAGGTTTGTTGGGTTTTACCATCGATAGCGGTACGGCCAGCATGATGTTCGATTCCAATCCTAACTTCAGTTTCGCCAACGATACCGGCTTTAGCGATGGCAATGCCATCTTGACTGGCGGCATCACCGGCGGTTCTGGGTTTGTCAACATGAATGTCGGCTACGGTTTCGAAGCCGTGTCGTTGGGTTTTACCGGCGCTTTGGCCGTGGTTGATCCTAATGTGTACAGTCCGAGCACTATCGATGGCGGTACCGCGTTGTTTTCCATCACCGCTTTAGGCCCATTTACCAGCACGCCCGTGATCAGCCAGGTTATCGGCGGCGACAATAGCGTGATGGGTAATTCAGCTGTCAATGGTCAATTGTTCGAGTTGGACGGTAAATTGCAGCTAACCGCGGTTCCGGTTCCGACCTCGGCCTGGTTGTTCTTGAGTGGCATGATGGGTTTATTGGCGTTCAATAGAAAAAAACCGTTGGCGGCTTGATACGCCCCAATGGCAGTTTGTTGGCTGACCCTAGCCGGAGCATCGAAGGATGATCCGGCTTTTTTATATTAAAGCGAATCGTTAAAAATCCCCTCTCTCTCCGAGGCTGTGTTGCGGCCGCAAGAACTCAAAAGACTTACGCGGCAGTTACAAGCCGACGCTATTGGCCAACGACAGCAGGGTGATCGCCGTTCAGCGAACGACACATATTTGATATTGGCAATGGGTACAAACTTTCTCAAAAATCACCTAAGTGCATCCCGCCGGCGAAAAACCTTGAAAATAGGCAAACAGATTTTGTTTGATGTGGCCCTGATTTCCCATCAGCTTCTTCGTGTCCAGCGGCTAGGTGATGTAAAAGCTTTGACCGGCCTTGCGCGGCAGGAATGGTTCGGATTGAGGCGGGGCTTGCGGTATTGCAACAAATTGCAGATCAGCGCATGAAAAATGCATAAAAAACCCGCTAAGTCAGTGACTTGCGGGTTTTAATTTTTTTGTATGCTTGTGGCGGAGAAAGAGGGATTCGAACCCTCGATACGTTGCCGTATACACACTTTCCAGGCGTGCGCCTTCGACCGCTCGGCCATCTCTCCTGCAAGCAATTATCTGTTCATTATCAACCAAATCGTCGTTTATTGCAATCTTGTTAGGCAATTTTAAGCACCGAAGGCCTTTGAGTCTATTCGGGGCAGGCAGGTTAAACGCCAAAAACTACAACCGATACTTTGACTTACGCACAACGGATGGCAATCGATGGTAAATTATCGACTTCTGAATAGAGGGCTTTGAAAGTGGAAAAAGTCGACAAAGAAACCGTAGTTTCAACAGCGCAGGATTTACAACAAGCTGATTTATTGGCCGAGATCGTGTCGGGGATAGAGGGTATTCGAGCGCTACGGCGCGATATTCACGCCCATCCGGAATTATGTTTTGAAGAAGTCAGGACCGCCGAAAGAGTTGCGCAACAGTTGGCCGAGTGGGGTATAACCGTGCATCGCGGATTGGGCAAAACCGGGGTGGTGGGCATTATCAATGCCGGTCAGTCTCGTCGGGCGATAGGTTTGCGCGCGGACATGGATGCATTACCGATGCAGGAGCAAAACCGCTTTTCCCACGCATCGGCCTACCCTGGAAAAATGCATGCCTGCGGTCATGACGGACACATCGCCATGTTGTTGGCGGCGGCCGAATATCTGGCCAAGCATCGGCAGTTTGACGGTACGGTGTATTTGATTTTCCAGCCGGCCGAAGAGGGTGGTGGCGGGGCCGATGCCATGATCAAGGACGGGTTGTTTGAGTTATTTCCGATGCAGGCGGTCTATGGCATGCATAATTGGCCGGGCTTGGACGTGGGTAAATTTGCCGTCAGTCCGGGGCCGGTGATGGCGGCTTTTGATACGTTTCGGATCGTGATACGCGGAAAAGGTTGCCATGCGGCTTTACCTCATTTGGGCTTGGACCCGGTGCCGGTGGCGGCGCAAATGATCCTGGCGTTTCAAACCATTCTGACTCGAAGCGCCGATCCGCTGGACGCGGGCGTGTTATCGGTCACGACGGTGCATGTGGGCGAGGCCAAGAACGTCATCGCCGATAACTGCGAATTGACGGGTACTCTGCGCACTTTTTCCGCCGATCTGATGCGGTTGATTCAACAACGCATGCGGCAGATTGCCCAACATACCTGTTTGGCCCATGGAATGGACTGTGATATCGAATTTACCCAAGGCTATCCGGCCACCGTCAATCATAATCAACCGGTGGCTTTGTCGCGCCAAGTGATGGCGGCCATCGTAGGCGAGGCTAATGTATTGGAACAAGCGCCGGTCATGGGCGCGGAAGATTTTGCCTTTATGCTGCAAAAGTTGCCGGGCAGTTATTGCTTCATCGGTAATGGTGCCGAAGAGCACCGAAATAGCGGGCACGGAGCGGGCCCCTTTACTTTACATAATGGCAGTTACGACTTTAACGATGACATTTTGGCATTGGGCGCAAGCTATTGGGTAAAGCTGGTTGAGGCTAGTTTGCCAACCTAAACCGATTTTTAAGCTATTTTTGTTGGGGTGGCAATCGATTTGTAAACTGGCTGAGCTTTATTCAGCGCTTGCAATAAACCTAACCGGCCGAATCGGACCAGAATTTTGTCGTTTGCTTAAATGCTGTCGTTTTGCTGGTGATGTTGCTGCCGGCGCATGGGAAGGAGATCAAAGACTGGATGTTCAGTTACGCCAAAAAAATCAACAGTGTCTTTTGGATTGGCTGCCTCGGCGTTATTTTGGGCGTCATCGGTACGCGTTGGGCCAATTCGGAAATCTGGTTGAGGTTTTTCGATAACCTGCACTGGACATTCGCCACGGTTGCGGGGGCGATCTTGTCTTGGTTAGGTTTCGAGCGCGAGGCGCGGGCCCATGAATCGAGTCGCTGGTGGTTCGCCATTGGTATCAGTGCTTATGCCATTGGACAGATTATTTGGGATATTCAACAACTGCTAGGGTATGACCGCTTTCCGTCGCTGTCGGATATGTTCTATTTGTGGCTGGGGCCGTGTCTGGCTATCGGCTTGCTTCGGCTCGTCGCTCAGCAGATGCCGGCAAGACAGCTACACTTATTTTTGCTGAATTGCGCCTTATTAATCTCCGCCGTTGTGGCATTGGTGTTGGTACTCTATCTTCCCAGGCTGGGAGATACGCCCTTTTGGCCGATGTTGGTGCTGATAGCTTATCCCGTCAGTTTGTTGAGCGCATTAGCGATGCTGCTGATCGCCATACCCAGTTTACGTCTGCGCCTCACCATCCCCATGCTGGCGTTTATTGCGGCTTTGATGACGACCAGTTGGTGTTGGATGACCTGGAACAGTCTGGCGTTGGACGGCCTGACTTTCGACGGCGCCTGGTTTAATAGCTGGTTTTCCGTCGGTATTTTGCTGTTGGGGGTTGCTGTCGGGCATTTGGATACCCATCCCTGGAAAAACCCTGTTTGGGAACGCCGCTGCGAGGCCGCCCTGCGCTTGTTACCTTTGATCGCTGTCGTGGTGGCCGCCCTTGCCGTTATCGCCGCTCAAGTCCTGGAATCCTTGCCTCAAGTAGTTATTCAAACAGCCTGGATAAGTGCGGTGGTGGTTATTGTGCTGGCGACAATCAGGCAGCATGAGATGTTGGCTGAATACGACAAATTAATACTGACGGAAACGGCCTTGGGACAGGAACGACAACTGTTGAATGCGATAGTCGATAGTTTGCCTGGCGCTTTTGTGATGCTGGATGAGCAAGGCTGGATTCTGAAACGGAATTCGCGGATGAAAAAGTTCATCGACCAGCATGAGGGAGGCGCGGGACATTCGCATATCCATTGCGCGATACCCTTGTTGTTTAGACAGCAATTCGATAATCACTTGCAGCAAGCACTGTCAATCGGGGAAGCGTCCTTCGAGCAGCCCTTATGCCTGCCCGATCAGCAGTTGACCGTATATAGCTTTTCGTTCAAACCGATTGTTTTTAACGGCGTGACTTACCTGATGGGTATCGGTATTGATATTAGCGAGCAGAAAGACGCCATGGCGGCGGTGGAAGAGTCGCGTAATCTATTGCAACAGGTGGTGGAAACCCTGCCGTTACGGATTTTTTGGAAGGACAGGCAATCCCGCTATCTGGGGTGTAACACCTTGTTTGCGTTGGATGCAGGATTGACGGAACCGGAGCAGGTCAAGGGCCGTAATGATGATCAGCTGGCCTGGGCCAACCAGGCCGGTAACATGGTTAATGACGACCAGCAAGTGATGAGTACATTAACCGCTAAATTGGGCGTGGACGAGCGATTGCCGTTGCCGGGGGGCGAATTCCTGTCGATTCGCGCGTCCAAGGTGCCGTTACTCAATACGCATAACGAATTATTGGGGGTTTTGGGGATTTACGAGGATGTGGCCGAACGTAAGCACCTCAAGGAAATGCAACAATTATCCGGATTGGTGTTTGAACACAGCCGCGAGTCCATCATCATCAGCGATGAAAATAATAAGATATTGGCCGTCAATCCTGCGTTTACGCGGCTGACCGGTTATCGAAGCGAAGAAATCATAGGGAAAAATCCCAGTTTATTGCGCGCGAACCGGCAGGACGAGCGGATTTACCCGGCGATCTGGCAAAGCATCCGCGAGCAGGGTTTTTGGGAGGGCGAAACCTGGGCGCGACGCAAGAATGGTGAAGTATTTCCGCAACGGCTCAGCATCAGTGTCGTGCGCCGCGCCGATGGTTCGATCTTTCGGCATGTGTCGCAGGGCGCGGACATTAGCGAAAAGAAACAGGCCGAGGAAATGATCTGGCATCAAGCCAATTTCGACGAGCTGACTAATTTACCCAATCGGCGCATGTTGGCCGAACATATGGAACAGGAACTGAAACGGGCTCAGCGGCAGAGCTATAAGTTGGCTTTACTGTTTCTGGATTTGGATCATTTCAAGGACGTCAACGACACCCTGGGTCATCAAATGGGAGATGTGTTGTTGCTGGAAGCGGCCGCGCGCATGCGCCGTTGCGTCCGCGAAACCGACACGCTGGCCCGTTTGGGTGGCGATGAATTCGCCATCATTGTTCCCAATACCGAATTGGAGCATATCGAACGGATATCCAATAGCATTCTCGGGCAAATCAAACAACCCTTCCAGTTGGACAAGGAACAGGCTTATGTGTCGGCGAGTATCGGTATTGCTTTTTATCCGGCGGATGGACACAGTGTCGAGGAGTTATTGAAAAAAGCCGATCAAGCCATGTATGCGGCCAAACATGCTGGACGCAGTTGTTTTCATTATTTCAAACCCGAGATGCAGGAAGCGGCGATGCTGCATATGCGCTTGGCGGCCGATATGCGCTTTAGTTTGGAGGCGGGCGAATTCGGCGTGTATTTCCAACCCATCTTCGATTTAGCCGGCGGGCAGGTCAAAAAGGCCGAAGCCTTGCTGAGGTGGAAACACCCATTGTTTGGATTTATCGGTCCCGACCGTTTCATCCCGATTGCCGAGGGCAACGGTTTTATCCATGAATTGGGCAATTGGGTATTTATGGAGGCTTTGAAGTGGAGCCGGCGCTGGAGCGATTTAACCGGCGAGATTTTTGTGAATTCAGTCAATTTATCGCCGGTTCAACTGATGCGAGGCAAAAATTTTGACAGCTGGCTGCGGCATTTCGAGGCATCCGGTTTGGGCCAGGAGGGGTTGGTGTTGGAAATTACCGAGGGTATTTTGTTAAATAATGACCCGGAGGTGAATGAAAAATTGCTGAGCCTACACCGGGCCGGGATGCGGGTGTCGATCGACGACTTTGGCACAGGTTACTCGTCGCTGTCTTACCTGAACAAGTTTCCGATTAGTTTTCTGAAAATTGACAAATCCTTCGTCAACGAAATAACCTCCAGCGAAACCCATCGCGCGTTGGTTGAAGGCATCGTGGTGATGGCCCATAAGCTAAATTTGCAAGTAATCGCCGAAGGGGTGGAAGACCAGGCTCAGCAACAATTGTTGCAACTGGCCGGATGCGATTTCGGTCAGGGCTATTTGTTTTCCAAACCGATTGCAGCCGAGCAGTTCGAGGATTTGTTTATCCGCAATATTACGACCTAGCGTGACTGGCTGTACGATAAAAAAACGATCATGATTCATTCCTGTTTCGGTAATCGAGATAATCGCCCGAGCTGATTTGTCGAAGCCCGGCAGTCGAGTGACGGAACCAGTAAACCCAGGCTTTGAGCGGCCAACCATCGGCCAAGGTTACGCTTGCCGAGACGCGCCGGTATTCGTGAGGTTGCGGGAAATGGCCGGTGCATTCTTCATATTCATCCAAGATGGGCAAGAGCCGCGCCGGATCAAGCAGACGGTAGACTTCGCCATGAACCCGGAAACCGCTGGCCGCGGGTTCCGGCACCGCGCCGGGATAGCAGCCTATTTGATACAGTTTGCCCGGCAGGCTGGCATGATCGATGAAGACCGCGCGCTTTTTTAAATAAGGATGTAGCCGGCCATCTTGGGTTTTACGCAGGGTGCCATAAACGAACAGGTACCGGAGCATGGCTCATCTATTTCGATGCATAGAGCCGCTCGATAAAGGTTTTGAACCAGAGCGGGCGAAACAGAAACACATAAAGGCAGACGCCGGCCGAAAAGGGGATGGGCGTGAAATCCAGTACCATCAAGGTCAGCAGGACCAAAAGCCATTTCAGGCGCCAAAATAAAGAAGGTTGGCGCATCAGTATTTTATCGCCACGATAGTGTAGCGGTTTTGCTGCTCGCCTTGATGGAAGACGACTTCGTCATCCAGGTTCTTTTTCAGCAAGGCTGCGGCCAAGGGTGAATCCAGACTGATCAGGCCGCCGCTGGTGTCGATTTCGTCGGCGCCGACGATGCGATAGGTCACTTCTTCGCCGTCCATGGTTTCCAGAGTGACCCAGGCGCCGAAAAACACTTGCTTTCGGTTGCCGGGCTTTTCGGATACCACGGTTAACGACGGCAGGCGTTTTTGCAGATAATGGATACGGCGGTCGATTTCGCGCAGTTCTTTTTTCCGGTAAATATACTCGGCGTTTTCCGAGCGATCGCCTTCCGCCGCCGCGGCGGACAGGGCGACGGTGACGTGTTTTCGTCTGTCCCAGAGTTGCTTCAACTCCAGTTCCAGGGTTTTATAGCCCTCCGCCGTGATATACGGCGACGATTTGGGGCGGGGAGGTCTCCAACGTGACATGTGTTTTCTGGGAAAAGGTTATAATGGCAATTTAATCCAAGTAACAAGGCAATTATGCAAATCACTGATAAAACAGCTGTTTCAATTCATTATACCTTAACCAACGATAGCGGCGAGCAACTGGACAGCTCGCGCGGCGAAGAACCGTTATTGTATTTGCATGGTGCCGGCAACATTATCCCCGGTCTGGAACATGCATTGACCGGAAAGTCGGTGGGCGACAAATTCAACGTTACGATCGCTCCGGATCAGGCATACGGCGAATTATCGCCCGACATGGTGCAAGTGGTATCCAAACGTATGTTCGACGGCATGGATCTGGAAATCGGTATGCAATTTCATGCCGATGTCAGTCACGGCTCAGGCATTATCACGATTACCGAAATCAACGGCGATGATGTGACGGTGGACGGTAACCATCCGTTGGCCGGTGAAACCTTGATTTTCGATGTCGAAGTGATGGACGTTAGACCGGCGAGTGCCGATGAATTGGCCCACGGCCATGTTCACGGCGCCGGTTGCCAGCACTAATACGGCTCAGTTCAGAGTAGCCCAGACTACTCTGAACTGAAAGCGATACAGGGATTGAAATCCCGGCACCATGGTATCGACGCATGGGAAACACTACCCTCGACTATTGTAAGAACTGGAGGCTGTTCATGAATGATCCCAACCCTTTCTTCGAGCGGTTTTCGATTTCGCTGCCGGTTTCGCCGCTGACCCTATTGGCGGCCATTGTGCTGCTGACCGGCATCAATATGTGTTTCTATACCATACCGGCCGAGTCGGAAGGTATCGTGCTACGCTTTGGCGAATATATCGATAAAGTCCCCTCCGGGTTACATGCCAAACTACCGTTCGGTATCGACGATGTGATCGAGGTGCCGACTCAGCGCCAGCAGAAACTGGAGTTCGGTTTCGCCACCCCCGGTTTTTCCAATCCCGATCAAGTCGGGAGCGATCCCGAGCTGGAAAAGTCCATGGTCACCGGCGATTTGAATTCGGCCTTGGTGGAATGGATCGTCCAGTATCGGATTACCGATCCGGAGAAATATTTGTTCGATGTGCGCGATCCGGGACAAACTCTTCGGGATATGTCGGAAGCAGTGATGCGCGAAGTCGTCGGCGACCGCACAGTCGATGAAATCATCACCATCGGCCGGCAAGAGATCGAAGAAACGGTATTGAGCCGGACGCGGGAACTGGCCCAGCACTATAACCTGGGCGTATCCATCAATCAGGTGCAGCTGAAAAACGTCAATCCACCGATACCGGTGCAATCCTCATTCAACGAAGTCAACCGGGCCCAACAGGATAGGGAAAACGCCATCAATATCGCCAATGGCGAATACAACAAAGCCGTGCCCCGAGCCCGTGGCGAAGCCGATCAAACCATTCGCGCCGCCGAAGGTTACCGCTTTAAACGCATCAACGAAGCCGAGGGGGATGCCGCAGCCTTCAATCAGGTGCTGGAACAATATCTCAAAGCGCCGGAAGTGACCCGCGCCCGTATCTATCTGGAAACCCTGGGCGATGTCCTGCCGCAGGCCAGACAGCAAATCATCGTCGATGACACGGTGCAGCAAATATTACCGATGCTGCCGTTTCCGTCCAAAATGTTGGAGCAAGCGCCATGAGTCTTTTCGGAAAAGCGGGAGTATTATTTGCGCTGTTGGCGATCGGCTTGTTTTTGTCGGCTTATACCGTCAATCAGGCCGAGCAAGTGATTATCACCCAATTCGGCAGGCCAATCGGGGAACCGGTCACTAGTCCGGGCTTGCATTTTAAATTGCCATTCGTGCAGCAGGTCAACAGTTTCGACAAGCGCTATCTGGCCTGGGACGGGCCGATGGTGGAGATGTCGACCAAGGACAAAACCTATGTGCAGGTCGATACCTTCGCCCGCTGGCGCATTACCGATCCGATGCAGTATTACCTGCGTTTGAGGGACGAGCGCAGCGCGCAGTCCCGATTGGAAGATATTTTGGGGAGCGAAACGCGCACCGCGATCGCCCGGCATGAACTGATCGAAGTGGTGCGCACCGACAAGGACCGTAAACCCTTTGTGGATGAGAGTCTAGGCGTTTTAGCGGGCGAAGGAACCTTGGGCGTGTTGCGGCCGATCCGGTTTGGCCGGGTGGCTATCGAGAAAAACGTATTCGATGCTGCCGCGCCGAAGCTGGCCGAATTCGGCATTGAACTGCTGGATGTGCGCTTCAAACGTATCAATTACAACCATCAGGTATTGGAGCGGATTTATCAACGCATGATCAGCGAACGCCTGCAGATTGCCCAACGCTTCCGCTCCGAAGGCGAGGGCGAGGCGGCCCGCATCAACGGCAACAAGGAACGCGACATCAACGAAATCCAGTCTACCGCCTATAAGCGGGTGCAGGAGATTCAAGGCGAGGCCGATGCCAGGGCCACCGAGATTTATGCCAAGGCCTATGCCCAGAAACCGGAAGCGGCCAAGTTTTATAAATTCACCAAGAGCATGGAAACCTACCGCAAAGTCATCAATGGCGACGCCAGCATCGTGTTGTCCACCAACAGCGAGTTATTCAACTTACTGAAGCGGGCGGATCAGAAAGAATAACACTGCGTAACCGGCTGAAATCCGGCGGTATTTGGTTTAAAGCCGGTAGCCGCTAGATATCCCTCCTTTCGGAAAAAGGGGGGATTTATTATTTAAAAATATCTCCCCCTAACCCCTCTTTTTCAAAGAGGGGGACTGAATGCTTCGGAATGATCATTTATCGTTGCCGAACTTGTTTCTCACCTATTCCTAACACTAGATCTGCTTGACGCTGATATTCAAGGTCTGGATCCGGTAGGCAATTTGTCTTGGGGTCATATCCAGCAATCTGGCGGCCTTGGCTTGTACCCAGCCGCATTGTTCCAGCGCGGCGATGACGCGTTCGCGTTCGTCAAGGTCTTCGTCGTGCAGATCCAGCGTGCGCGTATTGGTCGATATTTGCGGGCGGCTGATGCCGATTTCGTCTTCCAGGCCGGTGCTGATAATCACGTCCCTATCGATAATACCGTCCGCGCTCATGATCGCCGCGCGTTCCAGACGGTTTTCCAGTTCCCGCACGTTGCCGGACCAGTTATGTTTCATCAGGATGCGTAGCGCGCTTTCCTTGATTTCCAGCGGCCTGCCGCCCTGTTGCTTGGAGATGCGCTTGATCAAGAATGCGGCCAGTTCCGGCACGTCTTCGATCCGGTCGCGCAATGGCGGCATGTTAATCGGCATCACGTTCAGGCGGTAATACAAGTCCTCGCGAAAGGTGCCGTCGGCCACGTCTTTTTCCAGATTGCGGTTGGTGGCGGCGATGATGCGCACATTGACTTTGATAGTCCTGACGCCGCCGACCCGTTCAAATTCGCCTTCCTGCAACACCCGCAACAACTTGGCCTGAAAAGATGCGGAGATTTCTCCGACTTCATCCAAAAACAGGGTGCCGTTGTCGGCCAGTTCGAAACGGCCCTTGCGTTGGCCGATCGCGCCGCTGAATGCACCTTTTTCATGGCCGAACAATTCGGATTCCAGCAGGGTATCCGGCAGGGCGGCGCAGTTCAGTTTCAGAAACGGGCCGCTGGCGCAGGCCGAGTTAAAGTGGATCGCGTTGGCCACGACTTCCTTACCGGTACCGGACTCGCCGCGTATCAACACCGTGGTATGCCACTTGGCTACTTGGCGGATGATGTCGAACACTTTCAGCATCGGTTCGGAGTGGCCGATGATGTTCTCGAAGCGATAGTTTTTAACCAAGGCCTGTTTCAGGTAATCGCGCTCGTTGACCAGTTCGGATTGCTTGCGCTCCAATACCCGCAGAGTGTTGACGCTTTGGGCAATCAGGTTGGCGACCATTTCCAGAAAACGGGCGCGTTCACCCAGAAATGAAGCCTCGAAGGGTTGCGCGGCCAGAATGCCGACCACTTCGCCTTGTTCGACCGCCAACGGCGAACCGATGAAAGGCAGGTCCGGATTGTAAACGCCGAGCCGGCTCAGGAAGCGCGGTTCGTCGGCAATCCGCTCGACCACGATGGTGCTGCCTTCGTCCAGAATGGCGCCCACCAAGCCTTCGCCGGGCTGATAACGTATCGAACGGTCGATGTCGTCGCCGTAAAATTCGCAGATGCTCATGCTGTCGTCGTCGACATCGCGCAGGGTAATCATGCCGAAATGCAGGCCGGAACGCTTATGCAAAATCTCCAGTATGCCTTTCAGTTTGGTACGCAAGTCATGCGTGCTGTTCAGTAGCTGGCTAACCAAAAACAGTGTATCCAGCTCCGATTCGACCAATATCGAACGCTCATTCATGGGTGTTCACCCTGGAGGCATTATGTTGACAAGGAAAGCTGATGTTAAAACAGCAACCGGGGCTGTAATCCGGATCGATTTCGATGATGCCGCTGTGTTGATTGACGATTTCCCGTGCCATGACCAGGCCCATGCCTGATTGCGCGCTCCCCACGTTATGCTGAGTGGTAAAAAACGGCTCGAACACTTTGTTGCGCTGATTGACCGGAATGCCAGGGCCGCTATCGGCCAGTGCCACCCGTACCCAGTCGTTTTCCAGGGCCGTGCTGATATGAATCGAGCGTTCCTTGCTGCCGACCCGGTTCATCGCGTTCACGGCGTTATCGATCAGTTGTTTGAATAGCATGCGTAATTTGTTCTCCGACCCCAAAATCGAAGGCAATACCGGATTGGGCTGCCAGTCGATCACCACGCCGTTGGCTAAAAATTTGTAGCTATAGAGCAGCATCACTTCATGCAGTAATTGATTGATATTGACCGACATCATTGCCGTCTCAGGTATTTCCGGCACGCATCGCTGTAATGTGGATAAGGTTTCCTCTCCCATGCTCTGCACTTGATTCAGCAATTCCTTCAATGGCTGGTTATGGGTGTCGTTGCGTTGGGCCATGATTTGGATGGCCGCATGGATTTGGTTCAACGGTTGGCGGATTTGGTGCATTGCGCCCAGCAAGGTTTCCCGGATGCTGCGCATGTGCTCTTCCTCGGCCATTAGGCTGCGTAGGGTTTCCAATTGCAGTTTTTCTTGCTGGCGGCGCTGCAGGCTGATGTCGTTGATCGACAGCAGCAAATAATCTCTGGATTGTTTGGAAAAGAAACTGTCCGCCTGGGTGTCGTTTTCGCTGAACCAGTTGCCCGAGCAGGAAAACCAGCGGGTACCGCGACGGCCGATGCCTTCAACCCGGATTTCGCGATTATTGAAACCGTTATGCAAGTCCATTTCCGATGACCACAAGTCACCAAGTTCCTGGCGCAAGGCATCCAGAAAAAATAGCGCCGGTTCGGCATGCCCCAGTTCGCTGATCAACATTTTGTACATCTGGTTATCCAGAACAATGCGATTGTCCTTGTCCAACACTACCATCGCTACCGGCGAAGCATTGATCACCGATTCGATTAACTGCTTTTGATTGTTGACTTGTTGTTCGGCGTGGTGAGTCTCGGTGACGTCGCGGTGCATGCCGATGTAGTGGCTGACCGAGCCGTGTTCATCCAGCATCGGAGAAATTGTCAGGTCGGCCAGATAACGTTGGCCCTGTTTACGCCGATTGACCAAGCGGCCATGCCAGACTTGCTTACGGGAGATGGTATGCCACAGGTCGTAATACACCTGACGTGGGGTCGATTTATCGGATAACTTCGATTCATTCTCCCCCAGTATTTCGGCGGCCTGATAGCCGGTCACCTGGGTAAAGGCCTGGTTTATATACAGAATGTTGGCTTTTTTATCGGTTATCGAAATGGCGACCGGCGATTGATCCACCGCGGCCACAAATAATGACAGGGGTACGCTTTTGCTTTTATGGCGGCTATTCGATTTCGGGTTTGCCGGCGGAGTGTCGGCCGCCAACACCTCGGCCGCTCCGGCGACTATCTGGCTTGGTAGATATTCCGGTGTTTTTTTGCTCATTGGGGGCAATCTCGTTGTTTATGTGCTTATTAAAGTAATAAGCAAATACAGCGCCAAAATATTAAATCCCCTCGCTGCATCTAACATGAAGATAGAAAACCCAGCGTGATAGCAGGGTTTTTGTAGGGTTTGCGACAATTGGAAATGGCGTGCCGCCGATTGTGTCCTTTTTAATACAGACAAAATGCACCGTTAAGAGTCGCAAATGCACTAAATCAGCCCAATTAACCTTATTAACTGTGTTGGCATGGATGATGCACTATTTATGTCAAACGACTTGGTATTAAGGCAATGGGTGAATACTTCCTGTTAATTTTGGGTACGGCGTTAGTCAATAACGTAGTGTTGGTTAAGTTTTTGGGTTTATGTCCGTTCATGGGCGTATCCAATAAACTCGATACCGCGCTGGGCATGGGGCTGGCGACTACCTTCGTACTGACACTGGCTTCCGCCGCCAGCTGGGTGCTGGAACACCGCTTGTTGATTCCTTTCGATATCGGCTTCTTGCGAGTGCTGGGATTCATTTTGGTGATTGCCGCCGTGGTGCAATTCACCGAAATGGTGATTCATAAAACCAGTCCGGTGTTGTATCAGGTGCTGGGGATTTTCCTGCCTTTGATTACTACTAATTGTGCGGTTCTGGGTGTGGCGTTGTTGAACATCCAGGAACACTATAACTTCGTGCAAAGCCTGATGTTCGGTTTTGGTGCGGCATTGGGTTTTACCCTGGTGATGGTGCTCTTTGCCGGTCTCCGTGAACGCTTGGCGTTGATGGCTGTACCGGCACTTTTTTCCGGCACGCCCATCGCCTTTATTACGGCCGGCATTCTGTCTCTGGCATTCATGGGATTTGCCGGGCTTTATACAAAATAGCAGCGTGCATGACATCAGTTAACCTCTTGTAAAAGGCAGACCATGTACATTCTTTCAGCCATCATTATTCTGACAGCCTTGGGCTTGTTTCTGGGTCTGAGCCTGGGCATTGCAGCCAAATATCTAAAGGTCGAATCCGATCCCTTGATCGAGCGGGTCGAGGCCCTGATGCCGGGCTCTCAGTGCGGTCAATGCGGCTTTCCGGGTTGCCGGCCGGCGGCGGAAGCCGTGGTGTCGGGCGCGGCGCCGGTGACTTTGTGTCCGCCCGGCGGCACTTCATTGGTGGAACAACTGGCGAAACTGTTGGGCGTGGATGTCGACTTGAGCCAAACCCAGGATGCCGAGCCCATGGTGGCGCGTGTCAGCGAAGATACCTGCACCGGTTGTACCCGTTGCTTCAAGGTCTGCCCAACCGATGCCATCGTCGGCGCCCCCAAACAGATCCACGCGGTAGTGGCCGATGCCTGTATCGGCTGTGAAAAATGCGTCAATGTCTGTCCTACCGAATGCCTGCAAATGTACCCGGTTGAGGTGACATTGCGGGAATGGCGCTGGCCTAAACCATTGGCTGCGGCCTGAACGGAGATCGCGCATGTTGGCATTATTCGAAAATCCCAGACTTCGCGGTGGTGTTCACGCCGAAGAGCATAAGGACGAAACGTCCGGCGTGCCGATCGCACTGGATATGCCGTTGCCGAAAAAGCTTTATATCCCGGTACAACAGCATGTCGGTAAGCCGGCCGAGCCGTTGGTCAAAGTCGGTGAAAAAGTCCTGAAGGGCCAATTGTTGGCCCATAGCCAGGGTACGATTTCGGCACCGGTGCATGCGCCGAGTTCCGGCACCATTGTCGACGTCATGGACTATCCGGCGCCGCATCCTTCCGCATTACCGATACGCACCATCATCATTGAAACCGACGGCTTGGATCAATGGATCAAGGCCGATAGTGTGGCGGATCCGTTTCAACTGGAGCCGGCCGAGATTTGCGCCAGAGTAGGGGCGGCCGGCGTGGTCGGTCTGGGCGGCGCGGTGTTTCCTTCCGTGGTCAAACTCGAATTAGGCCGTAAAAACAAGATACACACCTTATTGATTAACGCCGGCGAATGCGAACCTTATTTGACTTGTGATGATCGTCTGATGCGGGAGCGGTCGGCTGAAATCGTCGCCGGTATCCGCTTGATGCTGCGCGGCATGGATGCGCCGGAAGCGACTATTGGCATCGAGGACAATAAACCCCAAGCTTATGAAGCCATGCGCCAGGCTTGCGCCGATTTTGCCAATATTCATGTCGTGCAAGTGCCGACGCGCTACCCGATGGGATGGGACCGGCAAATGCTGCGCTATTTGACCGGCCGGGAAATTCCGGCCGACGGCCGCGCCACCGACATCGGTGTAGTGATACACAACGTCGCCACCGCCCACGCGGTATATCGCGCGGTTTGCCTGGGGCAACCCTTGATCAGCCGGGTGGTGACGGTGTCCGGCAGCGCGGTCGGTAAACCGCAAAACGTGGAAGTGTTAATCGGCACATTGATGTCGGAAGTATTGAGTTTTTGCGCGACCGATAAAACCAAAGTCTCTCGTTTGATCATGGGTGGGCCGATGATGGGCGATGCGCTGCCTATCAGTGAAGTGCCGGTGGTCAAAGCCTGCAACGGTATCTTGGCCTTGGCTAGGCAGGACATCGAGTCGCCGGAAGTCAAACCCTGTATTCGTTGCTCTACTTGCGTGACCGCTTGTCCGGTCGGATTGCTGCCGTTGGAAATGGCCAGCCGGATACGCGCCAATCAGCTTGATGCCGCCGTCGATCTGGGCTTGAAGGACTGCATCAATTGCGGCAGTTGCTCCTATGTTTGCCCGTCGAATATTCCATTGGTGCATTACTTCAAATTCGCCTCGGGCGAGTTATACAAACGCCAGCAAATGGAACATAAGTCCGAGCAGACCAAACGTCTGGTCGATGATCGTAATCAACGCATGGAACGCATACGCCTGGAACAGGAAGAAGAAGCGCGACGGGTGATGGAAGCGCGCGCGGCGAGAGCCCGTGAACAGGAGTTGGCCAAACAACAAGCTCAACAAGCACTCGATCAGGCCGGTGCTAAAGCCACCGCCGGGGAACAAGCATGATTATCAAACCTATCAGCGGCCCGCATGTCGCCGCCGTCCGCCGAGTCGACGACATCATGCGCAAAGTGATTCTTGCCCTATTGCCGGCGACGGCCTGGGGTGTGTTGATGTTTGGATGGCCAGCCTTGTATTTGTGCGCGGTTACGGTTTTTTCCGCGCTGCTGTTCGAAGCCTTTTGCCTGAAATTAAAAGGGGTGACCGCCGCGCCTTACCTGCGGGATGGTTCCGCCATTCTGACCGGTCTGTTGGTGGCGATGACTCTGCCGCCGTGGGCGCCTTGGTGGATAGGCGTGGTCGGTTCCGCGATAGCGATCATCCTGGGTAAGCAGGTTTACGGCGGCTTGGGACAAAATCCGTTCAATCCGGCCATGCTGGCGCGGGTGGCCTTGCTGATTTCGTTTCCGATCGAGATGACGACCTGGGTCGAGGTAAAACCCTTGCTGTTCGGGCCCGGGGTTTTGGATAGTCTGAGTATTACCTTTTCCGGCCTGGCCAATCCGGATGGCGTCACCGGCGCCACCACCTTGGGCGCGGTCAAGACCGGATTTTCCCTGAATCAAACCCTGCCTGGCTTGCTGTACGACTATTCCGGTATCCTGGCCTTTATCGGCTGGGAACGCGGCAGTCTGGGCGAAACCTCCACCTTGCTGATTCTGTTGGGCGGGCTATGGCTGATGCGGGAAGGCGTCATTCAATGGCAGATTCCGTTGTCCTTGCTATTGACGATTGGCGTGCTGTCGACCCTGTTTCATATGATTGATGCGCAGCATTATCTGGGGCCATGGGTGCATTTGAATTCCGGCGCGGTGATGCTGGTTGCGTTTTTTATCGCCACCGATTACGTCACCTCGCCCAATACGCCGCTGGGACAGATGATTTTTGGAGCCGGCTGCGGCGCGCTGATTTTTATTATCCGCAGCTGGGGCGGTTATCCGGAAGGCACCGGTTTTGCGATCTTGTTGATGAATGCCGTCACGCCGTTGATTGATCATTACATTCGTCCACGCATCTACGGGCGTTACCGTAACGGCAAGCCCATCGACATCAGCGAATCTTGAGAACAGCCATGAATTCCGATCCCGCACACGATAAACCCGCCGTCGAACCAAATACGGTCGACGCCTTGCAACGTATCAAGCAAAAACTGGCGGCATTCCTGGAACCGTCCAATTTGGAGCAATTACGCCCCACCTTGTCTTATCAAACCGGTGTGTTGGCGGTATTCGCCCTGGCAGCCAGTATCCTGTTGGGTTTTGCCGACTTGGCCACCAGGGACGTGATTCAACAGCGGCTGGCGGAAGATTTAAAAGCCAGTTTGGAAGCGGTAGTGCCGGCGGACTTGTACGACAACAACTTGCTGGCCGATACCCTTGCGCTGCCGTCGGCCGAGGCCAATCTGGGGGCGGCCGAAACGGTGTTTTATTTGGCCAAGAAGGAGGGTAAGGTCAATGCGGTGTGCTTTAAATTGATCGCTCCGGACGGTTATGCCGGCCCTATCAGCCTGGTAATGGGGGTGGATAAAAACGGCGAAATTCTGGGGGTACGGGTTATCGCCCATGTTGAAACCCCTGGGCTGGGAGACAAAATTGAAATCAGCAAATCCAAATGGGTTTTGGACTTTAACGGCAAATCGCTGGACAACCTGAGCGTGGCGCAATGGGCCGTGAAAAAGGACGGTGGGGTGTTCGATCAGTTTGCCGGCGCGACCATTACCCCGCGCAAGGTGGTACAGGCAATCAAGCGTGGCTTGGAATTGTATCGAACCCACCAAACCCAATTGGTGGGCTCCGCAAATACCGAAGC
The DNA here is from genome assembly GCF_015711015.1 of Methylomonas sp. LL1. Lineage (NCBI taxonomy): Bacteria > Pseudomonadati > Pseudomonadota > Gammaproteobacteria > Methylococcales > Methylococcaceae > Methylomonas > Methylomonas sp. LL1. The sequence continues at coordinate 1,459,880 of NZ_CP064653.1, read as the reverse complement.
GGAATGAAGGCAGGCCGCGCAAGTGGCAACCGGTTAACAGCAGGCTCCAACTAGGAGAACTCACATGAAACTAGCCCTATTCTTTTCCCAACCCTACCGAAAAATCGCCAAAGACGGTTTGTGGGATAACAACGTGGTACTGACTCAAAATCTGGCCCTGTGTCCGTTGCTGGCGGTAACCGGCACCGCTACCAACGGTCTGGGGATGGGCTTGGCAACCATGGTGGTGATGCTGGCTTCCAACGGATTGGTTTCGGTCAGCCGGCAATTGATTCCATCGGAAATTCGGATTCCGATCTTTGTATTGCTGATCGCCGCGCTGGTGACGCTGGTGGATATTTTTTTGAATGCCTGGATGCACGAATTACATAAAGTGCTGGGCCTTTTTATTCCGTTGATCGTGACCAATTGCGTGATTCTGGGCCGGGCGGAAGCCTTCGCTTCCAAACAGCCGGTGATGCCGTCGATCTGGGACGGTTTGATGATGGGGGTCGGATTTACCCTGGCGATGGTGGTTTTGGGCGCGGCGCGGGAAATCAGCGGTGCCGGCACCTTGTTCGCCAATGCCTCGGTATTGCTGGGGGATAGCTTTCGCTTCATGGAACTGACCGTGATTCCCGAGTACAAGGGCTTCCTGCTGATGGCCTTGCCACCGGGTGGCTTCATTATGCTGGGGTTTATGGTGGCGGCCAAGCGCCTGCTGGATAAAAGGGCTGTCGCAAAACAATCACCCAGCCTGGAAATCGAAAGTCTGCAATTGGCCGAACAAGACAGTTAAGGAGTAAAACCATGAACGTAGGGGTGTGTTACGCGGAATCCGAGAGACAATTGTGGTTGCGCCTGGAAGTGCCGGAAGGCAGCACCGTGCAACAGGCTATCGAGTTGTCCGGGGTATTAAGCCAATATCCGCATATCGATCTGACTACGCAAAAAGTCGGTATTTTCGGCAAGCTTTCCAAGTTGGATGCCCCGGTCAAGGAAGGCGACCGGGTGGAAATTTACCGCAAGATCACCGCCGATCCGCAGCAAGTGCAACGGCGCCGAGTTGAAGTTGACTAACAGATTATTGCCCGGCTGGCGCTTTTTTTCGAAAAGCGGCGAACGGGAACACCAGAATTTTTAATCAGGAGAAATTCCATGCTACTCGAAAGCTTTGACAAACAAGGTCTGACTTTTATCACCAACGTGTTGGGTGCTACCAGCGAAAAAGGCATTTCCGCTTATCGCGGCGATTTGGTGTTGGTCGAGGGCTCGTTCCGCGAAGGCTCGACCACCGATCGCAAACCGCCGGAATTGCTGCTGCACCAGACTGCTATTTTGGCTGATAGCGAAAAATTGATTTTTGTGAATGGTTTGTTCGATGAATTACAACACGTGCCGGTTTTTATTGAAAAATACAAAAGCTTCTTGAACCCGGACACGCTGACCCTGTTTTACGTCGAAAACATCGCTACGCCGATGCAAATGGTGCTGGAAGGAATCACATTCAAGTTTGTGCCGTATAAAGAAGGCATGGTCTGGAATGAAACCTTGGAACTGCTGTATATCGAAAAAGCCGATCTGAAAGGCCAATCCGCCGAAGACAAGGTCGTGACAGTCTACGAAGCCGCAAAAAGTTTCAAAATCAAAACCGATCCTATCAGTTTTGACGAGGGCCTGAGCAAAACCATCGTGGTCAAAAAGGATGCGGCTGTCGGTCCGGTTTAAACAATCCGTCGTCACATAAAGGTCAATCATAATGAAGCCGTTCAAAACAGTCTCCGCCGTTGAAGCGGAAAAATTGATAGCCGACGCCAATCCCTTAATCCTGGATTGTCGGGATTTAAAGGATTACCGCGCCGGCCACATTGATAACGCCATGCATGTGCATGAGCAATTGCGCGATAGTCTGCTGAAGAAGGGCGATAAAGCGCGCGATATGCTGATTTATTGCTACTTTGGCCATGCCAGCGAGCATTTGGCGGAGATGTTTTGCGATTTCGGCTTCAAGCAAGTCTACAGTCTGGCGGGCGGTTATGCCGGCTGGCGCGAAGCCCATCCGGGTCAATAACACCACATTCCATAAAGGTGAAATTATGAGTCAATTATCACGAGAACTGGCTTTACGCGTCGCGTTGGCTTCGCGCGTCCTGCCCGGCGTCGATGTACCCAAATTGATCAGTGTGCTGCACGAGAAGGTTGGATCGCCGCTGGATGATGAAAAATTGAAGGCGATTACCGTCACCAATTTGAAGACCGGCATCGGCAGTCTGGATGGCGAAGAAGATGGTGAAGACATCGGTATCGGTCTGGAAAACATCAAGCTGGCGGTTCGTTATTTGTGGGGCGAGGAGGAGGGCGATGAGGATTTGCCGCAAGCCATGCCTTATAAAGAGGGCGATATGCCGGAATCGATTCGCGTGGCCGTGGCTTCCAACAGCGGATCGTTGTTGAACGGCCATTTCGGTTCCTGCATCCGTTTTCTGGTGTATCAATTATCCCGCGACGATTACCGCTTGATCGATATTCGCTCAACCGTGGAAGCCGACAGCGCCGATGACCGCAACTTGTTCCGCGCCAGCATGATCCAGGACTGCCATGTGCTGTTCGTGCAATCGATCGGTGGTCCGGCGGCGGCCAAAGTCATCCGCGCCGATATTTACCCGATCAAGGTGCCGGATGTGATCGGCGCGGTTGAAAAACTGCGTGAATTTCAACAAGTTTTCGATGCGCCACCACCGTGGATGGCGAAAGCCTTGGGCCGCGGTCCCGAGGAAAGAAAACGCTTTGCGGCGCACGAGTAAGCCATTGCGTAACAAACGCATCCAACCGGGAGAGGGATGGGCCGAGCAGCAAGCCCATCATTCGCCACCCAAGTAGACTGGCTGGAATGGGTTTATCTTGGTGCGCCTCATGTGCCGATAGCGGGAAATAAGCACTATAACAGTGCAGGCATGCCGCCTTATTTGTAATAAAACCGACATAATGAGTTGGTATATTTATTGCTCCTATAGATGATAATTCCCTTCACCTTACAGGCCATTTTTAATGGATACCCGCATCAAAGAAATCGATTTTATTGCTACCGTCACGCACGATTTGAAATCGCCACTGAACGTCATTTTGGGCACGCTGGAATTGATCCAGCAGGATGTCAAATCGGGTAGAGTGGATATAGAGCAATTATTGAGCGATTTATCCAACGCCCAACAGGCCGGCGCCGACATGTTGGAGCTGGTGCAAAACATGCTCACCACTTCCAGAATGCAAGCCGGTCAGGAGCAAATCGCGCCTAAACTGATCAGCCGAGCCCAATTGACCGAGAAAGCCCGAATCATCGAGAATACCTTTCGCAACGAAGCGCGATGTAAAAAGGTGGATTTTTCGGTTTCGGTCGGCGAACTGCCGGATTACGTCTATTGGGACATGCTGAAAATTCGCCTGTTTGCCATCAACAACTTAATTTCCAATGCGCTGAAGTTCATCGGTGACAAGGGCGGCATCGTCAAGGTCCTGATCGAACAAGACGGAAACAATAATGTCCAGATCTCGGTAATGGATGATGGTCCAGGCATACCCATGAATGAGCGTGCCAGTATTTTCTGCAAATATGTCTCGGCCTCCAACCTGCCGCGCGGCTTCCAGTCCAGCGGCTTTGGCCTGTTTAACGCCTATCAAACGATTGCGATGCATCAGGGTTGTATCGAGGTGCTTGATGGGCTGAATGGCAAGGGTGTGACGTTCAGAATGAAAATTCCGGCAAACCCGGTTGCAATATTTCAGGTGAATAAGGCGGCGGTCACACTGTCCTAGCCATGTTTGCTCCGCGCCATAGTTAAAGCAAACGCTGAATCTCGGCGCATTCATCCTCGGTCAGCTTAAATTCGAAAATCGCTAAATCCGCCCGCATGTGATCCACCGAGCTGGTGCCGGTCAACGGCACGATGCCGATTTGAGTCAAATAACGGAAAAAGATTTGCGCCGAGCTGCGTTGGTATGTGGTGGCCAGGTCTTGGATTACAGTGTCGGCCAGGATTTTGGGATTGGCGGTCAAAGTCCAGAAACTTTGATAAATAACCCCTTGCTGGCGGCAAAATTGGCGAATGTCGCGGTCGTGATCAGTGTCGGCGTAAAACCGGTTTTGGATCACGGCCGGTTTGACCGTGGCGGCCTGATATAAAAACTTGAACACTTCGGGCTCGTAGCAATTACTGATGCCCAATTGCTTGGCCCCGCCCGCCTGAAAAATACCTTCCATGGCCCGCCAGACTTCCAGCAATTGTTGACGATCGGCCAGCGGCGAATGCAGTACCAGACAATCCAGATAATCGGTTTGCAGATTGCGCAGCGAGGCTTGAAAAGATTGCGACACTTGCTCGGCCAATACCGCATCGGGGTCGTACGGGATTTGCAGGGGATCGTGGCCGTTCAACGGCGTGAATTTGGTTTGTAGATAAATCCGATCGCGGCTCAATCCACGCCGGACGCAGGCCGATAGCGCGTCACCGACGCCGGCTTCATGGTAATGCTTGGGTTGGCAGGCCGTATCGATACCGCGAAAGCCGGCTTCCAATGCCTGTTCCACTAAGCGAGCGGTGTGTTCTTTCTTCCAGGCCGTGCCGTAAATAATGCCGGGCACCCGCACGCCATTAGCCGAGAGTATAAAGTTAGTGTCAGTCATGGGGCCTCCGGATGATAATTTTGCCTGGCATGTTAACCGAGCTTATCAAATTACCAAGCTGTTTTTGCGCTGTTCTGAAAACCGGGGATTTAACCGCCGGCGGGATGTATCGAATTACTGAAGATAAAGTAAGCGATGGATGCGCTCCAATTGTAATCATCGTTTCGTAATCCACTGCTTTTGTCGTCTTTGCTACAAACACTAAATCCATCAACTCCAATAAAGTCAATGTCTTAACAAATGGCACAGCGGTTGCATTATCCCTTACAAAACCTGAGGTGTAGCCATGAAATCGAGCAAAGACATTGCGGAACTGTTAGACGAGCCAGCCTGCGAGCATAACAAGAAGGAAAAGTCCGGCTGCGCCAAACCGAAACCCGGTTCGGCGGCGGGCGGTTGCGCCTTCGACGGCGCGCAGATTGCGCTGTTGCCGATCGCCGATGTCGCCCATATCGTCCATGGGCCGATAGCCTGCGCCGGCAGTTCCTGGGATAACCGCGGCACCCGCTCTTCCGGCTCCGAGTTGTACCGGATCGGCATGACCACTGATTTGACCGAACAGGACGTGGTGATGGGCCGTAGCGAGAAACGGCTGTTCCATTCCATCAAGCAAGCCATCGACAGCTACAATCCGCCGGCGGTCTTCATTTATAACACCTGCGTGCCGGCCCTGGTCGGCGACGACATCAACGCCACCTGCAAATCCGCCGCCGAACGTTGGGGCGTGCCGGTAATTCCTATCGATTGTGCCGGTTTTTACGGCACCAAGAATCTGGGCAACCGCATTGCCGGCGACGCCATGGTCAAGCATGTGATCGGCACCCGCGATCCCGATCCTCTGCCACCCGGCACCGAACGGCCCGGCATCAAGGTTCACGACGTCAATCTGGTCGGCGAATACAACATCGCCGGCGAATTCTGGCATGTGTTGCCGTTGCTGGATGAGATGGGCCTGCGGGTTCTTTGCACCCTATCCGGCGACGCCCGCTTCCGCGAAGTGCAGACCATGCACAAGGCCGAAGTCAACATGATGGTGTGCTCCAAGGCCATGGTCAATGTGGCCCGCAAGCTGCAACAAAGCTACGGCACACCCTGGTTCGAAGGCAGCTTCTACGGCATTACCGATACCAGCCAGGCCTTGCGCGACTTTGCTCGGGTGATTAACGATCCCGACTTAATCGAACGTACCGAAGCCATTATCGCCCGCGAAGAAGCGCGTATCCGCGAGTTACTGGCGCCGTGGAAAGAACGCTTGAAAGGCAAGCGGGTGCTGCTGTTTACCGGCGGCGTGAAAAGCTGGTCGGTGATTTCGGCCTTGCAGGATTTAGGGATGGTGGTGGTCGCCACCGGTACCAAGAAATCCACCGAGGAAGACAAGGCGCGGATACGCGAATTGATGGGCGAAGACACTTTGATGATAGAAGATGGTAGTCCGAAACAACTGATCCAGATCGTCCACGATTACAAAGCCGACATTCTGATCGCCGGTGGCCGGAATATGTACACCGCCTTGAAGGCGAAGATTCCGTTCCTGGACATCAATCAGGAGCGGGAATTCGGTTATGAAGGCTATCAAGGCATGCTGGAGTTGGTGCGGCAACTGGCGTTGACGCTGGAAAGTCCGGTTTGGTCGTCGGTCAGGGCGACGGCGCCGTGGAAGACGGCAAAATCGTTGAACACCACGATAGGATGTGCCGACGAAGGAGGCGCATCGGCCGCGAACGATGCCATTCACTCTGCTCAAGCGGTTGGTGCGTAGTCATGGCTGAAATCATCAAACGCAACAAAGCCCTGTCGGTCAACCCGCTGAAAGCCAGCCAACCGATGGGCGGATCGCTGGCCTGTCTGGGTTTCGACCGGGCGATTCCGATGCTGCACGGTTCGCAAGGTTGCACCGCGTTCGCCAAGGTATTTTTCGTCCGCCATTTCCGCGAGCCTATCCCGTTGCAAACCACGGCAATGGATCAGGCCAGCTCGGTGCTGGGCGCCGATGAAAACGTCATCGAAGGCATCAAGGCTATTGCCGAAAAGTCCAACCCGGCCCTGATCACGGTGTTGACCACCGGCCTGGCCGAAACCCAGGGCTGCGATGTGCACCGCAACGTCCGCGAGTTTCGGGAAAAGTATCCGGAATACGCGCATGTGGCTGTGGTGGCGGTTAACACCCCGGATTTTACCGGCTGCGTGGAAACTGGTTTCGCCGCCACCATCTACGAAATCGTCAAGGTCCTGGTACCGGATGCGGCCAGCTCCGGCACCAAGCCGGGCAATCGCCAACGCCAAGTCAACGTGCTGGTCAGTCCGATGTTGACGCCGGGCGACCTGGAATCCTTGCGGGATTTGATCGAGCAATTCAATTTGCGGCCGGTGCTGATACCCGACGTATCCGAATCGCTGGACGGCAGCTTGACCGAAGACGAGTTTTCGCCGGTCACCATCGGCGGCACCTTGGTGTCGGAAATGGCGACCCTGGGCGAAGCCAGGGCGACCTTGGTAATCGGCGCCTCGCTGCAAAAAGCCGGCGAGCTGTTGCAGCAAAAAACCGGCGTGCCCAGCCATTATTTCGATCATCTGTATGGTCTGGAAGCCAACGACGCCCTGATCATGGCCTTGGCCGAAATCAGCGAACAACCGGTGCCGCAAAAGATAGAACGCCAGCGTTCACAATTGCAGGACGCCATGCTCGACACCCATTTCATGCTCGGCCAGTTACGAGTCGCCATCGCCGCCGACCCGGATCAGCTCAATGCCTTCATTCATTTGGTGAAAGGCATGGGCGCGCAAGTGGTGGCGGCGATCAGCGCCGGCAATACGCCGTTATTGGCGAAAGCGCCGGTCGACAGTATCAAGATCGGTGACCTGGAAGATTTGGAGCTGATGGCCAAGGAAAATAGGGCGCAATTGCTGATCGGTAATTCGCACGCGGTCGGCAGTGCTGAGCGTTTGGGAATTCCGATCCTGCGTGCGGGTTTTCCGTTGTACGACATCATTGGCGGCTATCAAAAAACCTGGATCGGCTATCGCGGTACAAGGCAAGCCTTGTTCGACCTGGCCAATCTGGTGATAAATTTCGCCCACGAAGAAATTGAGGTCTATCACTCTCCTTATGCGCAAAAACCCGAATCCGAACGACAAGCTTGCTCGCCGTCATGTCATTAACTCGCCGCATGCACGTAGTGCATACCAACGAACAGAGGATGCCCATGGAAACCGCCATTAAAGTCGCTTTTGCCACCACCGACATGGTTCACGTCAACCAACATTTCGGTTCGGCCCGGTCGTTTGCCGTCTATGCGGTCGATCCGGAACAAGTTGAAATATTGGAGGCCGCCCAATTCGGCGATCTGGCCCAGGACGGCAACGAAGACAAGTTGTCGGTCAAGCTGCAATTGCTGGATGGTTGCGCCGCCGTTTATTGCCAGGCGGTCGGCGCGTCGGCGATCAAACAGATCATCGCCCAGGGCATACAGCCGATCAAGGTTCACGAAGGCAGCACCATCAAGGATTTACTGGCCGATTTGCAGGCCGAAATGAAATCCGGCCCATCAAGCTGGTTGGCCAAGGCCATTAATCAGCATAAAGGCCCGAATGCCGAGAGGTTTGATGCAATGGAGGATGAGGGCTGGGAAGAGTGATCGAAAATCAATGGTTCCCACGTTTTGCGTGGGAACCCAGGTAGGGACGCTCCAGCGCCCCGAACCGCAGAGCGGTTCAAAATGCGTTTCCACGCAGAGCATGGGAACGATAACGAATTTAACACACAGGAGAACCACCATGTCCCAACCCGCATTAGCCGTTGAAACCAACGACCCTTACATGACTTCGGAAATCGTCGTCGAAATGATCAAGCAACTTCGCGCATTGGATACTTACGATACCTATGAAGGTTGGTCCGATGAAAAAATCATCGACCCATTAGTGTTGACCAAGGAACGCAAACGTGAAATTCCGATTATCGGCGACCCCGACGAAATCACCTTGGCGCGTGTTAAAGCGTATTACAACAGCTTGGCATCATTGATCGAGAAAAAAGGCGGCTTGATGGCCGTGCCCGTTATCAATATCACGCACGAAGGTTTTGGCCGGGCATTTATTCTGGTCGGCAAGTTGATCGTGGTCGATAAAACCTTGCGCGATGTGCATCGTTTCGGTTTCCCCAGCCTGGAAGACCTGAGCGAGAAATCAGAGTCGGCCATCGGTAACGCGCTTGAGTTGATCGAAAAATTCCGAGAAGTTGCCGAATATTGAGGTGCGATATGAGCGACGAAGAACTGAAAAAACTGGAAAAAGAGGTCAAGAAAACCAAACGCCTGGCCGGTGAAGCGGCGATGGAGTTACACGACTTGATCGAGGATAGGCTGCCCGATGCCTATGGCGAACTGATGGCTGTCGCCCAGAATACCTATGACGCTTGCAAAGCCTGGGACGAAGCCAATAAGAAATTTTTGGCCGCAAGCGAAGCAACTGCCTGAGGAAAGAAGATGAGCGAATTTGTAACCGGAACCACTTTTGGCGGAACAGTTTGGACACCGTCCTATGTGTCCGATATTAATCAGCGCAATTGCATAGGCTGTGGCCGCTGCTTCAAGGTTTGTCCGCGCGATGTGTTCGACTTGGTCGAGAAGGACGAGGTGCTGTCGGCCGAGGATTTCGGCGACGACTACGGCGACTTCGAGGACGATGACGACAACAGCATGGTGATGAGTCTTAAAAATGCGGCGGACTGCATCGGCTGCGAGGCGTGTTCCAAGGTTTGTCCCAAGGATTGTTTTACGCATCAGCATAAGGCAGCGGCATAGCTTTTTATGTTGTGTCGCTATCGCGACGATGATTGAAGCCGGTTCTCGCACCGGCCGGCGAGTGACTTTCTTTTGTTTCGCCAAAAGAAAGTCACCAAAGAAAAGGCGACCCGGATGCCGCTTTGACCCTGCGCTCCTCGCTTTTGTCGAGGACCGACGGAAGGGGCTCCTGCCCCTCCGTCGGCGTACGGCATCCATGCCGCACCCCTGCGGGCTATTCTCGTCAAAAGCTGCGGTGCTCGGCGCGGCAAACGGGAAACAACCCTATCTCCGTTTAGAAACTATGCGGATCGGGTTTAAACCTAAACCGGCATAAAAAATATGTAGGGTGGGCTTAGCCCACCATTGAATGTTATTGAACCAAGGAGTCGAAACCATGCCCCGTCCCGATAAACACGTCTTCGTCTGTACCCAAAACCGTCCCGAGGGCCATCCGCGCGGTTCCTGCGCCGCCAGCGGTTGCGCCGAGGTGATGAACGAGTTCATGAACGAAATTCAAGCCCGTAACCTGTTCGAGAAAATTGCCCTGACCAATACCGGTTGCATGGGACCCTGCATGATGGGGCCGAGCGTACTGGTATATCCGGAAGGAGTGATGTACGGCAAGGTTGGCAAAGAGGATGTTAAAACCATCATCGACCAACATCTGTTGGGCGGCCAACCGGTTGAAGCGCTGAAAGTGCCGGCCGAGGTCTGGTAGGGTATGGCACGGGCGGCAATTTTTGAAGAAAGGGTGCTGTTTAGCCCCAACCTGCCGGAAGCGGTCAATAAGCTGCTGCAAGCCGCGGTTGCCGCCAGTCATGCCGACAAGCCACTGGCGGAAAAACTGTTCAAGCAGGCGCAGGAATCCGATCGCGCCTGTTTGCAGACCTATTTTGCCTTATATAAATTCTATTTTTATCAGGGCCGTTTGCTGGAAGCCGAACGCGAGGTGATTGCCGCTCTGGAGCAATCCGCGCATCAAGGTGGATTCCCGAGCGATTACCGGCGACTGGTACGAGAACTGGATCAATGGGACATGTATGCCGGCGACATCCCCTTGTTTTACTTGTACAGCTTGAAAGCGCTGGCGTTTATTAAGCTGCGGCGGGAACAAGAGGTTGAAGCCCGCGTGATTCTATCGCTGATGCAGGAGTTGGATCCCGAAGACCGTTGCGGTGCCTCGGTGATCATGAGTCTGGCCGATGCCTTGCTGGAGGATGCGGCATGACCAATGCTATCGAGCAGGCTGTCGAAGCCAAGCGGGCTTTCGGTAAGACGGTTTGTCAGCGCATCAGCGAAAACATCGCCAAGTTGGGATTTTCCGTGCAAACCGGAATTACCTTACCGGATTTCGAAGCGGCCGAGTTTAGTCTGGTGACCGATCCTTATAGCCAAAGCCAGGATCTGGTCGGTTATTGGTATAACACCGGCAAGCAGCGCATTGGACAGATCAAGTTTCACGGCGACGGTAGTTTTTACGCCGAATACGATGTGGTTCAACCTCACCCCAGCAAGAAACAGTTTTTCGTCGAAGCGATTAATGCTTGGGGCCAGCAAGACAACATCAAAACGGAAGCCAAATTGCTCGACATTCCTCAATAGGTAGCGTGATGGCCAATCCCAAGCACTTGTACGAATTGTTGCTGGATCACTGTACTAGCGATGCGGTGGTCGATCATCTGATGATAGGTTTGGTCTGGACCCTGTGCCAGACTAATGAAAAGTCCGGTGTCGGTTTGGCGATGAGCCCAGGGTTTGCGACACGGACGCTGAGCTGGTCGGGCAATCTGACCGGTAAGCCGATTACCGATCTGGCCGCCTGGATTTTGGACTGGAACCCCTATCAGGCCACGGTGGCGATGGCCGCGATCAACAGTTGCATCAATAGCCGGCCATTACCCGATTCAGTGGTGCTGGAACACAACGGCGAACATGCCAATCTGGCGGTATTCGATTACTTCCTGCCTCGGCTGTTAAATCAGAAAGTCGTGGTGATCGGCCATTATCCTGGCATCGAACGCTATCGGGAGCGGATGCAGCTGACTGTGCTGGAAAAACAACCTTCCGCCGACGATTTACCCGACTCGGCCTGCGAATTTTTATTGCCGAATGCCGATTGGGTATTTTTGACCGCCAGCTCCATTCCCAACAAAACCTTTCCGCGTTTGGCCGAGTTGGCCGGCAATGCCAAGACCGTGTTGATGGGGCCGACCGTGCCTTGGTTGCCGCAATTGCATGAGTTCGGCATCGATTATTTGGCCGGCGTCGAAGTCACCGATACCGATGCCTTGTATCACACCGCAGCTCAAGGTGGGGGTGTGAAAGTTTTTAATCACGGCTTGCGCTATCGTATTGCCGAATTGACGCCATCCACTAACCTGAATTGGTTGAAACAACAAATCGCCGATTGCGCCGGTGAAAAAAACCAGCTTAATCAGCGGATGGAAAGTTGGTATGCGGCCGGCAACAGCAGCCGATTTCCGGAATATCAACATTTGGAGCGGGTCACTAACCGTTTGTCGCGCATGGATAGCAGTTACAAAGTGTTGTGGGACTGTTACGGCGAGCAGCCCGATCGCATCAATTAAGCCATGCCTCAAAATCGGATATTCAGCCGGGATCGGCTATTGCTCTACTATAAGGGCGACATTAGCGCGCTTGTGCTATTTGCTCAGCAGGCCAACGGTAGCGTCTGTTTTCCGGAATCCTTGCCGGCATTATCCAGCGCCTTGGAGCCGGATGAGTTCGCTGAAACCAAGGTCAGCGCGCACCCATCCATGTTGGTTAATCGGATCAACCAATTAATGCAATTGGATAGCGATTTATTGCGGGCGGAACCGGGCTTTCATGAACAAATCGATGCGCCGGGCGGTATTATCACGGTACATATGGCCCGCTTTATATTGCTGGATCCGCCGCATAAGCTGATGCAAAACCTGGACTGCAGGATGCGCACTCTACCGGAACTGCGCGGCAGGCCGCCGGCGGAGATGGAGTTATTGCGGCGTGCCTATGTCAAACTGATGGAGGGCTAGGATGTTTGATTTTATGGACATGGATTTCAATTCGTCAGATGAGGTGACTACGTCGGGTCCCTATATTCCGGCGGTCGGCGATTGCATGCGTTGCGGCATGTGCGTCGCCGGCTGTCCGACTTTTCGTTTGTTCGCTATCGAGGAAGAAACCCCGCGCCGCCGGATACGCACCATAAGCAAGATTCTGGTCGAAAATCTGGCCATTAGCGCCGACGAACGCTTGCATCTGGATAACTGCTTGCAATGCCGGGCTTGTGAAACGGTTTGTCCCAGCAAGATGGCTTACGGGCAGCTATTCGACCAAGCTCAAGCCCAATTAGGGATTAAACCCAAGGGCTTGGCAAAGCCGGCATTGCGCTTGATTGAAAACAAACGCTGGCGCAAACGCATCATGCCGTTGCTGGCGTTGTATCTGAAGTCGGGCATGCGAAAGCCATTAGCTAAAACCGGTTTTCTGAAATGGCTGGGGCTGGCGGATGCCGAGGCGGTTTTGAAACAACCCGCTTTGCAAGCCATGGCAAGCCGTTATCCAACTCGGGTGGCCCGGCGCGGATGCGTCGCGTTATTCACCGGTTGTATCGCCGAAGCCTTCGACCGCGATACCTTGTCGTCGGCGATTAAACTTCTGAATGCCATCGGTTATGAAGTCTTGGTGCCGCCGGATCAAGGTTGCTGCGGCGCGATTCAGCAGCACAATGGCCAGTCCGCCGCCGGTATGATCGATCAAAATATCGCGGTTTTCAATACGCTGGATGTCGATGCGGTATTGCATTGCGCCAGCGGTTGCGGGGCGATGCTGGGTGAATATCAAAGTCATGATATAGCCGCCGCCGGCGATTTTCGCCAACGCTTGGCCGACATTAATGACTTTTTGTTGAAACATTGGCCAGATGACTTACAGCTTTTGCCGCTTGATTTAAAAATCGCCGTACACGAGCCTTGCAGCCAGCGCAATGTGTTGAAAAACCCGCAAACCGTTTATGCCTTGCTGGAGAAAATTCCGGGATTAAATGTGGTTCCGTTGGCGGATAATCAGGTTTGCTGCGGCGCCGGCGGCAGCTACATGCTGACTCACCCGGAGAATGCCGTACAATTGCGCGGTCTGAAATATCGAGCTATTAAAGAGGCCGAAGCGGATAGTGTGGTCAGCAGTAATTTCGGTTGCGCGGTCTTTTTGGCAACGGATGCGGCACCGGTCGCGCATCCCTTGTCGCTGCTCGCTCGGCAATTACCTATCCATGGGTTCTCGGATTAAACAATCTCTCGCAAGCTTTGGGCGCTAGACTCGTTATCTTTTTTGAAGGTTTGCCTCGGCTTCCATCGCTTTTTTGATAGAGTACGCGACTAACTTTGCTGCTTTAATAGCGCAGGCCAAGAGATTGGGGGTTATCCGTGTTGATTATTGTCAAAAATATATCGCCCACAATTGCCGTGGATCAGCTGGAACAATATGTGCTTTCGGCTTTGAAGGGACGATTTTGGCAAATTGACGGCCAGCTAAAAGCCGTAAAAATCATTGAAATAATCAATCGGAAGCGCAAGCCGGTTGAAAGGTATGGGCTGCTTCGAGTCGATCCCGACGATATTAAGGAGCGTGTCATCAAGGCGCTTAAAAAGCGTTCGATTTCAGGGTTGCATTTTTCCGTTGATGAATACGTCATCAGGCTTTGGAGTAACGATAGACGGCATAATGCATCGAATATCCCCGCCATGCCGACCACTCAGTCAAATCGCCGGATTGCCGACCGGCGTAGGCGAGGGTTGAGCTTGGTTACAGTGGCCGAAAAAGTTATCGATTAATGCTATTGATTCGCTATGAATCACTATTTGCGGTTTTTTTAGATAAATTTATCAATTCCTCGCAACGTAAGCTGATTTTGCTCGCTTGTTGCTCCGTGGAAAAGTTGGCGTATTTGTTGGCAAATGCGGCAGCGGCTAGCTTATATTTTGGGTTTGTCAGTATTTCAGAGATAGTGTTGCGGTAATTGGGCTTTTTGGTTTCGGTGGTTATGTGTTTCCCGGCGCCTAAAGATTCAAGGTTAAGCGCGCACAACCATTGTTCCAGATGAAAAGGCAAAATAAGTAGTGGTTTGCCTGATAATAGAAAGCTTGAAATTGTCGCGATGCCGCCGTGACAAATTGCCATGTCGCATTGTTCGCAAACCTCCGATAGCTGGTACGGGTGAGGCGAAATATGTAGGTTGGCGCCGCTATGTTTTTGAATGAAGGCAGGCGTGATGCCGGCTATATGGACCAAGACCGAATAGGCTGAATTTTTTAGTTGTTGTAATAGGGTTTCCAGTCCAGGGTGGCTTAGGTTTAGATAGGCAAAGATTTTATTGCCGCCGATAGATGGCCATTGCGGCTTGATTCCACCTGATTGATAAAGCGAGGGTCCCCAATAGGAGTCTTTTTTGCGATTTTGATAATGGTCTAGTTCCTCAAATGTGCAGAGAAAATTTTCGTTCACGTTGAACAAATCGGCCAAACGGGTAAGAGGATCGTAATCGAGCATTTGCAAAGCCGAATTAGTCGAGTCCAAGACTTCCAATTCCATTCTTAATAGTTCTTTTTCGCTAATTTTTAACAAAGGTCTTATACAGGGCATGGGAGTAACAACAGGCGGTGCAAAAAAACCTGCGCCGAACAGGGCTTTAGGTATGTCCAGAGGGCGTGCCGCCAGTAATGCGGTTGGGGCGTGATCGAACAAAATCAAATCGGGCTTAGTGTATCGATATAAGGATTGCCAGGCATGTACCCGGCCAATCAAGCCGCTAAGATTGTCAAATCCGGCATTTTTTAAGATTCCGGGGTAACTGTATGCTGCCGGCATTGTGTTGGACGTGGGCCAACGTATGGGAGACTGTAAATAATGAAACTGGTTTTTACCCAGCAGTATATCGGCATGCTCAAGATTTTTGAGTGCGAATATTATTTGGTGACCACGCTGTTTCAATTGTTGTGCAATAGTAAGAAAACGGGCTATGTGGCCGTAACCCGCGCCCAATTCCCAGGCATATAGTATTTTGCTCATTTCTGTAGTGTTCGTCCGGCTAAAGAGTGAGTTTGAAAAACTCATGTTTGCAAAATGTTTGAGATTATAGGCCTTTGAGTTTGAACTGTTAGCTGGTTCTCACTATACTTCAGTTGTCGGTAATCCAGTGGTCATATTGATTCGCTGCCGATAAATCGTTTATTACTTGCTCAGCGAAATCCTATGCTAATAACAAATCCGATCAGGCATTCTGTTTTGGTCGACCTGCCTGCCATGTCCCCATTTTGTAAAGTGGGTCGTGGAACTGATCTTATCGAGCCACGTCTACACGGCTCTAGGCGGTTGATGTTGGCAGCGGTAAGTGTACTGTCGATGACCCCGTTTGCGGCTGAAGCTTGGACTCTTGATTTTTCTCCGACATCCTATTCTGCTAATGAGGCGGATGGCGCAGTTTCTGTTAACGTTAGAATTGCCTCTTCACAGGCGGATTACGGTGGTTGTACAGTGAGTGGCACTGTTGTTGCCACGGGTGGTTCGGCCACTTCAGGTAGTGACTATAATATTTCCGCTGGAGCGGTTTCCTTTATTGCACCGTCCTCGGGTGGGCTAGGATACTCAGGTGGGCAGTATACCAATACTACTACTGTCAGTATCTCCATTTCGGAGGATACGCTGGTTGAGGGGGCCGAAAACATCAGTTTGGCCTTGCAAAATCCGGTTATTACTGGTTGTTTTGATCCTGCGTCAATTGGTAGTGCCGGTACCGCAAATGTCTCTATCAACGATAACGATACACCCCCCACAACCCCCAACTTGACCAACAATCCTGATTTCACCCCTAATCAACGTTCGATTTACGACGGTCTGGTCAGCGCCTGCGCTAATGCCACGGGTGAATTACTGGAACGATGCAATCAAGTCAGCAATGCCGATCTCGATAACATCATCCCGGACGAGGTGGCCGCCCAGGGTAGTTCGGCGGTCGATTTCGGCTTTAAGCAGTTTTCCATCATACACGGCCGTATCGTCAGTTTACGTAACAGCCAGCAACAGAATTCCATGATGTTGGGATACTCCACCATCAATGTTAATGGCGAAACCATACCGGTCGGTAAGGCCCTAATGACGGCCCTGGGACCCGCGCGGGGCGGGGCGGCTGGTGACGATCCGACCGAGGAACCGTTTCGGGATAGTCCGCTGGGCTTTTTCCTAAAAGGTCAATTCAATGTGGGGGATAAAAAAAGAACCCAGAACGAGCAGGGCTTTGATGTGGACCGCAAGGCCGTCACCTTCGGCCTTGATTACAGCTTTACCGATGATTTGGTGCTGGGTGCTGCATTTGGTTATGGAGGTACCGAAAATAATTACTTCAATAACAACGGCCGCATGGAAACCGATGCGTTCGAGTTTTCTACCTATGGCAGTTATTTTCTTCCCAGCGATTTTTATGTCGATTGGGTCATGAGTTATGCCTTGCATTCATTTGACACCAAAAGACGCATTCAATTAAGCAGTTTTGATACGACGGCCGAAAGTTCGCCCAATGGCGATCAATATGGCATAAGCCTCGGGTTTGGAAAGGATATAGCGATACAGGATATTATTATCAATCCTTATATGCGCATGGAATACATCAACACCCAGGTCGATAGCTATAAAGAAACCGGTGGCGCCGGTTTAGCCTTGGAATTCGATAGTCAGGAGATCGAATCGGCGGCATCGACACTCGGCGGACAGGCTTCCAAAGCCATCAGTATGTCATGGGGAATTTTATCGCCCAGCGTGCGTTTTGAGTGGGTGCATCAATATCTGGATGATAGCCGATTGATTCGGGCTCGTTTCAGTGAAGCCGCCGCTGGCGCGGGAACATTCACCGTTCTGACCGATAATCCGGACCGCGATTATTTCAACATCGGCAGCTCGGTAGCGTTGAACTTGCCCGAAGGCCGGGCAGGATTTCTGCGCTATGAATACCGCTTGGGGCAATCCCAAATTACCGATCATACCGTTGAATTAGGCGCCAGAATTCCGTTTTAAATCAGTGCCCGGGGGATGATCGTTTGAATCCTCCTGTTGGAGGGGGTTGGGGGAGGGAGAATGAAAATACATCTTCCTCATCCCAGTCTTCTTGTTTGGAGAAGCTTGTGTAGAGCCTCTTATGGTCGTCAGACTTCCAGTTCAATAGCACAGCAAGCCAATCTACTCATCATCCCGATTGCCGAAATGATACTCGTAATCGGCCATTGAGCGCTTAATTACTTCATGCGCCTCTTCCCGGCCGTAGACGTGGGTGATTTCGCAAATGCTTTTCTCATGAGGAAGGTGTTTATAAGTCAGAAAATAATGTTTCAAACGATTGATATAAGATTCCGGGCAATCCGAAACATTGCGCCATTGCCGGTAAAACTCGTCGCCTTTCATCACGGCAATGATCTTATCGTCGGCCTCGCCGCCATCCAGTAAGCGAAAGCCGCCAATCGGAATCGCCTGCACGAGTATGTCACCGTGGGTCACGCTACGTTCGCTCAATACGCAAATATCCAAAGGGTCGCCGTCGCCCTTACTGACGGTTTTGCCGGACATGATTTCCGCATACTCCGCTGTTTTTTCCGCGCAGTAGGTTTGCGGAATAAAGCCGTACAAGGTTGGAATCATGCTGGAGAATTTTTGTGGTCTATCGATTTTTAAATAGCCGGTGGCTTTATCAACTTCGTATTTGACGGTGTCGGAAGGGACAATTTCAATGAAAGCGGTGACGATATCGGGGGCGTTTTCGCCGGGTTGAATGCCGTGCCAAGGATGAGCTTTATGTTGAATATTCATGTTGGAAGAGTGGATGGAAACGTATAGTGCTAATTTATCATGGTTTCCTCTGTGAGTGGGCGCCAAGCGTGGCCCGGACTGTATTAACCTCACCGTGCCGATGGCCTTAAGATGGAATAAAGCGGGTTTGTCCAATTCCGGGCGGATCGATGGTGTTGTCGGATTTTTGAATCCGGTAACGCCTCAACCCAGTTAGCCGGCACTCAAATAATAGTAACCATCCCGATGATTGACCACGCGTTGATAGGGTAGGGTGTCCAATTCAGCCAAATAGACGATGGCATGGGTTTTAATTAGGCAGTAGACCCAGTCGCCTTCCCGCAGGTCCATGTCCCGGCAGGCGCCCGGCGTGATTTCGGCCAGTAGCGTGCCGCCGCAATCGACCTGCACGATCAGGCTGTCGCCGCTGGGAATCAACGCGCAGATTCGTCCCTTGATCTGATTCTGGATTGATATGCCCTCGATAAAGCCGCGCGATAAGGCGATGTCGTTGGCGCGTATCGATACCTGGGTTTGGCTGCCTAGCATTAAATGCGGACGTAACGGCAGGGCCAGCGGTAGGCCGAAACTGTCGGCCAGGCTGCAACCGGCTTGATAGTCGTGATCGCGGATGCCGACGGGCAGGATATTGTCGATTTGGCGGATGCCCAGATAACGCAAGATGCCTTGTTGCTTGGCGACTTCGCGTAAGGGGCCGCTACGCAGTATTTGACCATGTTCCAGCACGATCAGACTGTCGGTCAAATCCAGAATTTCGCCCAGCGATTGGCTGGCATACAGCACCGGTAGGCCGAATTCATCTTGCAGCCGTTTCAATATCGGCAGTAATTGCTGGCGGTAAGCGTTGCCGATGGCAGCGAAGGTATCGTCCAATAACAACAGTTTTGGCGATTTCAGTAGCGAGCGTGCCAAGGCCACGCGTTGGCGTTCGCCGGCGGACAGCAATTCGATCGCATGATCGAGCAGGGGGCCTAGTTCCAACAGCCCGACCAAATAATCCAGTTTGAACAAACGCCGTTGTTTCAGCGTGCGTTGATAGGCGGCGGTCAAGTTATCGCGCACGGTTTCGGTCGAATCGGCGCAGTCGTCTTGTAATACCGCGCCCACGGGACGTTGCTCGCGCGGCATCACGATGCCCTTGCGGCTATCGAATAAAATTTTTCCGTCCAGCACGATTTGTCCGCTTTGAGGCTGCAGGGTGCCGGCGATCAAGCTCAGCAACGTACTTTTGCCGGCACCGGATTGACCGAATAGGCCGATGTTGGTATCGCCGACCGATAATTGCGTGCTAAGGTCAAAATGGCCCCGGCGTAGTTTTACATTCATTTCCAGCAACATGCTGCCTCCATCGTAAAGATGGCTCGGCCGCGACGCAATATTATGGTCGCGGCCTAAGCCCCTCCCGCACCGGTGAGAACTGTCCGGGTCAACGGGAAGTTATTTTCAAACCGCTAGCGGCTTAACCGGCGACCGCCAAAATCACCGCGCCGGCCTTGAATACCGCCGTAGCCGCTTGTCCCTTAGCCAAGCCCAATGTTTCGACGCTATCATTGGTGATGGTAGCGGCAAGTTTATCGCCGCCCTTGAGTTCGATATCGATCTCGGAATTAACCGCGCCGTGCTTGACGGCAGTCACCGTACCCGGCAATTGGTTACGAGCCGACAGTTTATAACCGCCGAAATCGGTAACGATAATGACTTGCGGTGCCTTGACCATCGCAATGACATCCATGCCGGATTTGATGCCGAGTTCGTCGACCGATTCCTTGGTTACCGTGGCGGCGATGATCTCGCCACCTTTCAGACCGACATGAACTTCGGCATTGACCGCGCCGACGATCACGTCGCGAACTGTACCGGTGAATTGATTACGTGCACTTGCTTTCATGATGAATCTCCTTATGGGTGAATTAATTTAGTATCGATGTGCCCTTGATTTGCACGAATACCCGCATACCGGCCCGTAAGTCCAACAATACGGCGGACTTGCGGGTGATATGGGCCAACAACGGTAGACTGCCGACGAGTAAACGCACCACGCTCTGGCCGCTGTCATCATCGGCAATGTCGGTAACCACGGCCGGCAAAACATTGAGAATGCTGGTGGCGGTGGGTTCTTGCAGCGTGATGCTGACGTCGCGGGCGTGAATCTGTATCCTGAGCGGCGCGCCGATTTCGGCAGCAAAGCTTGGCAGGTAGAGTTTACCACCATCAAATTCGATATGTATTAAATGGTATAGCGCTTCATGGCCGGCAACCGTCACTTGCCAAACCGTCGCCGCTTCCCTATCGTGGGCCAGCGGCACATCCAGCCGGCTCAAGGTTTCCGACAGCGGGCCGGAAGCCAGCGCTTTGCCTTCGTCCATGATCACCAGATGATCCGCCAGTTGCGCGACTTCCTGCTGGGAATGGGTGACATACAGCACAGGTATGTTCAATTCCCGATGCAAGCGACCCAGATAGGGCAGGATTTCCTGCTTGCGCTTGAAATCCAGGGCCGCCAGCGGCTCGTCCATTAACAGAATTTGCGGATTCAGCGCCAGCGCCCTGGCGATGGCCACCCGCTGGCGTTCGCCGCCGGACAGCCCGTCCGGCATGCGTTCCAATAGATGAGCGATGCCCAAGAGTTCCAGGATATGTGTCAAATCGGCACCGGCCAAGCCGGTGCGCTTCAAGCCGAATTGCAGATTGCCCTTGACCGACAGATGCGGAAACAGATTGGCTTCCTGAAACACATAGCCCAACGAACGCTTATGGGTAGGCAGAAACAAGTTACGTTCGCTGTCCTGCCAGACCTCGCCGTTGATTTGTAAAAAACCATTCGGTGCCTGCTGCAAACCGGCTATGCAGCGCAGCAGCGTGGTCTTGCCGGAACCGGAATGGCCGAACAGCACCGTAACGCCGCTGCCAGGCAAAACCAGGTCTACTTTGAGCCGAAATTCGCCGTAGTCGAGATCGAATTTTGCGTTGATTGGCGTCGTCATTTGAGTTGATGGGCAACGGGGTGAGTCTTCAGCGCGCTGTACAGCACCAGCAACACCGTAAAGGAAAACAGCAGCAGGCCGCCGGCCAGCCAGTGGGCTTGTTGGTATTCCAACGCTTCGACGTGGTTATAGATTTGCACCGACACCACGCGGGTCTTGTCGGGAATATTGCCGCCCACCATCAACACCACGCCGAATTCGCCGACCGTATGGGCAAAGCCCAGGATCGCGGCGGTCATGAAGCCGGGTTTCGCCAGGGGCATTACCACACTGAAAAAAGTATCCAGCGGCCCGGCTCGCAGTGTTGCGGCGGCTTCCAGCGGTTGTCTGCCGATTGCCGCGAACGAGGTCTGCAAGGGCTGCACCACGAACGGCAGGGAATAAAACACCGAGGCCACCACTAAACCCGGAAAGGTAAACGGCAAGGTGCCCCAGCCCAATTCGCTGGTCAGCTGGCCGATGGGGCCTTTCGGTCCAAGCATCACCAGCAGATAGAATCCCAGCACCGTCGGCGGCAGCACCAGCGGCAAGGCCACCAGCGCATTGCAGATGCCTTTGAAGCGCGAGCTGGTACGGGCTAGCCACCAGGCCAGCGGCGTGCCCAACATCAGCATGATCAAGGTAGCCAAGCTGGCGACCTTGAAGGTCAGCCACAGCGTGACAATATCGGCGGAACTTAGCATGTTCAGGGTTGACTAGGCAGGTTGTAACCGTATTTACGAATAATCGCCCGAGCCTCCGGCGATTTTAAAAATTGCAGCAGCGCCGGCGCGGCGGAATTTTCGGCGCCTTTAGTCAGCAAAATCGCATCCTGCCGAATCGGAGCGTAATGCGCATCCGGTACAATCCAGCCCGAGCCGCCGGCTATCTTGCCGTTTTCGATGACTTGGGACAAGGCAACGAAACCTAGCTCGGCGTTGCCGGTGCTGATGAATTGATGGGTTTGCGAGATGTTTTCGCCCTGGACTAGCAAAGGCTGCAGTTTTTCCAATAGCCCCAAGTTTTTCAAGACTTCAACAGCTGCCGCGCCGTAGGGCGCCAGTTTGGGATCGGCCAGCGCCAGATGTTTGAAACCGCCTTTGGCAAGCACTTCGCCTCGATCGTCGACCAAACCCGGAGTCGCCGACCACAACACCAGCTTGCCTAGGGCGTAAGTAAAGCGGGTGTCGGCCACTGCCAGTCCGGCGCTTTGCAATTTGACCGCGTTTTCCTGATCGGCGGCCATGAACACTTCGAACGGCGCGCCATTCTCGATTTGGGCGACGAATTTGCCGGAGGAACCGAACGACAGCTTGGCGCCGTGGCCGGTGGATTTTTCAAAGGCCTCGGCGATCTCGGTCATCGGCTTGGTGAAGTTGGCGGCCACGGCGACCAACACCGTTTCGGCAAAAATCGATGGGGCGACCGACAGCAGCCAGGCGGCGACAGCCAGGCGGAAAAAACGATGATTTAGCATAGGGTTCTCCAAAAGGTTACAAAAAATGTGTAGGGCACGCATTGCGTACCTTGTGACGGTTAAACATTTGAAAATGGTATGCGATACCCAAAGGGCATAAATGCATACCCTACGTTTTTATGCATGCCGCCAAACCTTGATCGCCGAGATTGACAGTATCGCCGCCAAAATCGGCAATAAGGTTTCGGCGGGTATCATGCCGACCAATTGCCCGCCGATAAACGCACCGAACAACGATCCGATGGCCATCACCAACACAAAGTCCCGGCTGCGGCCGACCACCGCAAAGCTTTGATCCGCACTGTAACGGGCGATGCCAGTCAGCATCGTCGGCAGGCTGATCGCCAGCGACAGGCTGCCGGCCAGCTTGATGTCAATGCCGAACAACAAAACCAGGGTCGGGATCAACAATTCGCCGCCAGCTACGCCCATCAGCGAGGCAACCAGGCCGATGACTAAACCCGCCGCGACTCCGGCCAGCACCAACGCACTGCCGGATAACGCCGGCTGATGACTGTTTGCCGGGTTATGGGCGAATAGCAGCAGTATCGCGATCAACACCAGCAACACCGCAATCACCCGATATAGGGTTTCGCTTTTCAATCGAAGCGCCCAACTGGCGCCGAACCAAGCCCCCAACAGGCTGCCGGCCAACAGATTCAGGATCACCGGCCAATGTTCCATCAGAACGGCGAACGGGACGGCGCCGGCCCTGAACGGCAAGGCCGAGGCCACGACGATCAGGCTCATGGTTTTGTTCAGAATCACCGCCTCTAGTGAAGCGAATCCGAACAGACCGATCAACAGCGGCAGCCGAAACTCGGCCCCACCCAAGCCTATCAGCCCGCCCAATATCCCTATGAGTGCGCCGCTGCCGAAAACAGCCGGCTTATTGGTTTTCATCCCGATACCAAGCCATCAAAACCGCAGTTGGCTTTGCACGTAGAAATAATCGACGTCTTCCTTGGTCGGCGCATTGGCGGTGTCCTTGGCGAAGGTTCCCTTGAACAAATGCGCCCAACCGGTTTCGAAATTCAGGCTGCTGTTGAAATCCCAGCGCGCAGTCATTTCGAGCTGCTGGCCGATAAAATTATCGGTTTTGCCGCTAGTATCGCGCAGATTGGCCGTGGTCCAACTGTCCTTGTCTTCCGCCAGCCAGAAGAAGCGGTGGCTGAGCCCGAGTTGCACGTCGGAACGGGGCGCGGCGGTGATGCGGTAACCCGGCGTGTTGATATTGCTACGGGCGAAAGCGCCGTAAATGCCGGTCGCGCCAAACTCGAAACGTCGCGCCCCGTACAAGGTATCGAAGCGCTGGTCTTTGGTGTCGTTGGGATCGTGATCGCCACTGGCATAATCGTATTCGGCGGCCAGGCGTGGCGACCACGGAATATCGAAGGTATAACCGACATCCAAATGCTGATACCAGGCGGCATGATCCTGATTCCTGCCATTGCTGGCGGCGGTGCTGGAGCGCACGGTGCCGAACTGGCCTATGGTTTCGGTTTGGAAGTCGAATTGCCCCTTATTGGGTTTCAGGTAAAAACGCATGCCGGGCGTGAAATAGCGGCGGTTGCGGGTCTGGTTGCGTTGGCTGTCGCCTTCGTCCAGATGATACAGATAAACATCGCTGTTGATGCCCCAGAACAGGTCGCTGACTTCCAGAATACCGCCGGAAAACCAGGTGTGGGTATCTTCCTCGTCGAACTCGTGGGTTTCGTCGAGAATATCGGCGGCTGCGGTCGGATAGCGATTGACCGGCATCGTCACGAAGCCGTTGAATTGCCAGTGATTGTAATCGACCAGTCTGAGCCTGACGCCGGTAAAGCTGTTGATGGTGTTGCGCATCGCATTTCTGGCGACCAGCCGGCGGCTACCGAAATTGAGGGTTTGGCGGCCGGCGATGACTTCGGCACCGTAGCCGCTGTAAAAAATATTCTGATCGGCCCAGGCTAGATAACCTTGGATGAAATCGGCCGTGTCGGCGTGGGTGTTGTTGACGCCGGAACCGCTGTCGGCGCCCAGTGCGCGTGCATCCAGAAATTCGGCGCCGGCGCGGAACTTACCCAAACTGGCTTGCAGCCAGAAGTCGGTTTGCAGCGCGACTTGCTGGTCGCCGCCCCTGCCGTTGGCCTTGAATTGGCCGTCCTGGGTTTCGTAGCGGGTACGCTGCTCCAACGACATAGCCAACCATTTCGGCAAGTTCAGCGCATCGTGCAGATTCCAGACCGGTTTTTCGTACTTGTCGCTGCCCAACAAGGCATCAGACATTTGGCTTTCGAAAGCCGCAAATGCCGGCTTGGTGTAGCTTTTCTTTTCCGCGGCCTGAATAGGTTCGCTGCCGGCGATGTAGAAACCGCTGGCGACAAGCAGGCCGAAGATAGGGTTGGCAACGCTGGTAAGAGCTGTTTTGTGCATCATCGATTACCTATAATCGCAAGTATGGAGTTGTCACCGGCATTGGCGCGTCGACGCGTACTGAACTGATTCGGATAGATTAAAAAGATAACTCCGGTTTAATTCGCTACGCATTTAAGTATATAACGCGACAATGGTAATTGCTATTAAGCAATAGACGCGCCAGTTGTCGGATGTGCTGTTATGTTATTGAATTGTTTTGTTTATTGTTGTTATGCCAAGCCATAAACAATGTTGTGTTTCGGACATTTCGTTATGTTATGTAGGTATAGCGACTGTGCGTCATAACGATTCCAAGAAGCGAATCAGCGATTGCCGTTTGCCGGCGGGTAAATCCGCAAATCGTTGTTTACTCGGCAAGGCTTCGCCGCCGTGCCACAGCACCGCTTCGGCAAGATTGCGGGCGCGGCCGTCGTGCAGAAAATAGCTGTGTTCGTTGATGCGCTCGACCAGACCTATGCCCCACAAGGGCGGCGTGCGCCATTCCTTGCCACCGGCCTGAAAGTCCGGCCGGCCATCGGCCAAGCCTTCGCCCATGTCGTGCACCAACAAATCGGTGTAGGGGTGTATGGTTTGTTTGGACAGTATCGGTAGTTCCGGAAAGTCTCCGGTGATCAGTGTCGGCGTGTGGCAGGTCCCGCAGCCGATTTCTGTAAACAGCTTTTCACCCTGGCTGACGTTGGACTCATCACTGTTACGCCGCGCCGGGACTTGCAGTAGACGCAGATACAGCAATACCGCGTCGAGCTGCGCATCGCTCAATTCCGGCTGCCGGGCCGACGGCGCCTGTTTGCAGGCGGTTTGCGCGGCGCCGCAATTTTCTTGGCGGTGCAGCGATGAGGTGATGCCCATGTCGCCGATGAATGCCCCGGCGATCTGTTGTTTGAGGCTGGCGACGTTGGCTTTCAGGCCGAAGCGGCCTATGATGCTGCGCTGCCGCTCGGCATCCCAGACCAGATTGGGATGGCCTTGCAAACCTTGGCGTTTGCCGTCTTCGGCCAATCGGCGGATGGTTTGTTCATCGATGGCTTCCAATAAACCGAGACCGAAAACCGAAGGCCCGACGCGCGGGGAATAAAGAATGTCGGCGGGAAGTTTGCCGTATTGCGGATCGACAAAGGCGTAGACAGGCTTCCTTAACTTTACCGATTCGCCGTCCGCCAGCTTGATTGTTTCCTCGCGATAATCGACGCTGACGCGCCCTTCGCCCGGCACTCCGGGTATGCCTTGTTCGTTCAATTGGCCGCCATACACCGGATGTGGCAAAGGTCCGCCATGCTCATCCTCTCCGGGCAGGCTCAAACGTATCAGCATGGAACGCATGGCTTGTTGCGGTGATTCCGGCGGCTGGCCTCGGCCGTTTTTGGGATGACAGGACAGACAGGAAATCTGGTTATACAGCGGGCCAAGCCCTGCGATCTCGATGTCCTTGGCCGGTGGAATCACCCAGCTTTGCCGGAACAGGCTGCGTCCGCGAAAAACTTCATCCGATTTTGCCTTGGGTAGGTCCGGATGAATTCGCGAGTAGGCTTCCCGGCTGGCATCGGCGATTTCGAAACCGGTTTCGGCTTGAGCCAGCGGCGGGCCGGCCAGGCAACAGCTCAAGCTCAACAACAGATGAGGCAGTCGCGCGTTCATCGTTCCAGCTCCAGCAGCAGCTTTTCGGCTTCGGCATAACGCTGCTCGATGTCCTTGGCCCAGGCTTGTTCGAGAGACTTGGCTTCTGCTTCGGCTTGGGTGTCGTTGGCGCGGCGGGCGAACAGCTTTTGCAGTTCCGGTTCTTGAGCCTTGGCCGCAGCGATGGGCGGCGCCGTCAACAATTGGCGAAGCTTCAAGAGCCGGGCCGCCTTAGCAGCATCGGCATGTTGTTCCTGCTTTCGCAAACCGAGCCAGAGATTCTGCAGGCGTTGCAGATGATCGCTGAACAGCCGGTCGAACAAAGCATTGTTCAAGGCCAAGCGCTGTATTGCGCCGTTGGGGTCGTAAACCACCGGATGCTCGGCCGAGGCGGCGAAGGGGTCGAAATAGCCGTCGGGCTTATCTTTATAAACGCCGGGGCGCGCCGGCAATTTGCGGATATCCGGATGAAACAGTATTTTCTGGCCGGAATCCGACAACACGAAGCTGACGAAACGTCTGGCCGCTTCGGTATGCTGGCTGGCGGCGGTAATGGCGACATGCGCCGGCGAATAAGCGGTCGGCTCGGGATAGACGAATTGCAGCGGCGCGCCGTTGGCGATGGCCGAAGCCGTGAAAAAGTCGATCGCCGGGCCGATACCGCGCTCGCCGGAGCCGATGATGTCGGTGATGAACGTCGCGCCGGATTCCACCAGGCGGGCGTTTGCGGCGATGCCGGCCAACACCGCCCAGCCTTGCTCCCAACCATATTGCCGCAAGACGCTGTCTATCATCATCGGCGCGAAGCCGACCTTGGACGGCACCGGCAGGGCCAAATGTCCTTGGTAGCGGGCATCGGCCAAGTCCAGCCAGGTCTTGGGCAGCGGCAGGCCGTGTTTTTGCAGATAAGCCGGATTCACCGCGAAGCCGTAGCCGGCCATCTCGCTGACGCAAAAAGTGCCTTCCGGATCGGACAGAGGCATCGCGCCGAGACGGTCGGCCAATCCGCTACGGTCTATGCCAAGTTTTTGCCAGGCGCCCTGCTGTTTTAACACATTGAAGTTCTGTTGCGCGGCCGACCAATAGACATCGACGCCGCCTTGTTGGGGCTGGCTAAGGTAAGGTTGCGCATCGTGCGGCATGCGCCACAGGATTTGCAGGTCGATGTCGGGATTTTGCTGCTCGAAGGCAGTTTCGAATCTTGATACCACCTCTTCGTGAAACGCGGTCAATACCGTCAATTTTTCCTTGGCAAGGGCAGGATAAGCAGTCAGGCCCAGGATCAGGGCGATCAATAGTTGCAAGTTTTTCATGGTTGGTATCCAGCGGCTTAATAACTAAGGTTGAGGTTGGCGAAGTAGTTGCGGCCTGGCTCGGGGAATCCTTCCTCGTAGGCGAAGTTCTGATCGGCGACGTTGTTGACGCCGAATTCGGCGTTCAGTTGTTTGTTGGCGATGAAGGTGGCCTTCAGGTTGCCGATCAAAAAATTTTTTGCTACCCGGGTGCCGGTGGTGTTGCTGTAGCGTTTGTCGTTGTATTCGGTGCTGGCCAGCAGACGCAGATATTGAACAGGCTGATATTCCAGATAGGTAAAGATCTTGTGTTTGGGCGTGTCCAGCGGATAAATGCCAGGATTGCTGATGTTGTTGCGGTCCAGCCAGGTGTAGTTGGCATGAGCTCGCCATTGATCGTTGATTTGCGCGGTGGCGAACAGCTCCAAGCCCAGATTTTCCTGCTGGCCGATATTCTGCAATTGCGAGCATGGCGGACGGCTGCAACTGCTGTTGGGCAGGGTGACGCTTTCGATGGTGTCGTCGATCTGGCTGAAAAACAGGTTGGCGCCGTAATCCACGCGGCCGAAGGCTTTGTCGTCGAAGCCCAGCTCGTAATTCAACGCGCTTTCCGGTGCCAAACTCGGGTTGGGAAGCGCCGTTCCTAGGCGGTAAGAATAGCGGTCCTTGATGGTCGGAAATCGGGTCTTGCGGGCCAGGCTGGCGTGCAGTTGCAGATCGTCGACGATACGGTAAAAGGCGCTGCCCTGGATGTTGTAGGCATCTTTGGTGTCGCTGAGCGGGAAGGATACCAGCTGGTTGTTGATTAAGTTTTGCGCTTGCAACTGACGCTGTTGTTCGTAACTGGTGCCGACCACAAACTTCAGCGTATCGCTCGGCGTATAGCTGTTTTCGATCGCATAGGAAAACAGTTCGTCGGCGAACCGTTGCTGCGGCAGGTTGGTGTTGTTGACTTCGCGATGCACGTCCTGCTTGTAGCTCAAAGTCAGTTTGAATTCGTTGCGGGCCAGCCAGGTATTGCCATATTCCAGGCCGCCGCCGAAGGTGTAATCGTCATAATGGCTGTCGAAGGCATAGGGCCGAGTAATGTTGCTGTAACCGGCGTTGTCGTAAGACTTAAGGCTGTTGCGAAACTTGTCGTGGTAAGCGCGCAATTTGACGCTATGCACGTCGCCAAACTCGGTTCGGGACAGGAAGTACACACTCTCCTTGTCCCAATACGGCCAGCGCCAGTAACGCGGGGTAACGGTGGTATCCGTGCCGGCATAGGGCGGCGTATCCTTGCGGCCGCTCTGGTTACTGTAAGTGATCGTGTATTCGTCGCTGTCGTTGGGGGTCAAACCTAGTTTGATGTTGCCTTTGTAATCGGTGTTACCGGAGTTTTCGCGGATGCCGCCATCCTCGCTGGCCGTCGGCTTGAAGTCGTCGGACAGGCGCCAGAACTGCCGGTCCAGATACGAAGCGCCGCCCTGCAGATACCACGAGCCCTGATTGGCGCCGAAATTCAGCGCGGTCTGATAGTAATTGGCATCAAACTCGGAATCCATGCCCATGCCGGTCGTCAGCTTGGCTTCGAACGGCTTGCTTGGACGCCGGCTGACCAGATTGACGCTGCCGCCTAGGGTGTTGGGGCCATACAACACCGAAGCGTTGCCCTTGCTGACATCGATCTGGCCGATGTCGAAAGTGGTAAAGCGGTTCAGATCGACATTGCCGTCGTAAGGCACATAGACCGGAATGCCGTCGATAAACAGCGGCACTTGCCGGGAGTTGAAGCCGCGAACATAGATCAGCCGTTCGTTGCGCGCCCCCAGATTTTGCACCGAGACGCCGGGTAACAGGTTGAGGGCAGACGCCACGTCGTTACGGTTGTTGCGGCCGATATCCTCGGCGCTAAGTGTTTCTTTATCGGAAAATTGTTGTCGGTCGATTTTGGCATCGATTTCGATGACACCGAGTTCAAAAACGTCGTCATCGGCGAATATCGACCGCGACAATACAGCCATCGTCAAAAATAGACTGCGCGTATGCATGATTTACCTGCTATTGGTTCGGATATGCGGGATCACAAGCTCACTATCCTGACCAGGTTGGTCTTGATATGAACCGATGTTTTCGCATTGCCGGTTATGGGTTAAGTGAACAGACATGTTCTGGACAGGTCTGGCAAAAGGCAGGCTTAGTTTAAATCGTTATGCATGCAAGTAAATAACGATATGGGAAACAGCTTATTCCCCCATGAGAAATAATATTTTTTCGATGTCTTTTCGATCAGTAGTTCAATTATTGATCCGGCCCCATGAAGTTTTAAGCGGCATACTTCACCGGTTGATCCTGAAAGAAACTCCGAACCCTATCAGGGGATTGTTCTAATCGCACCATGTGTTCATTCGCGGCATCGCGCAATTTGGCTTTGGTTCTGACCGGGACTTTTTTGCCCATCGCCTGCTTCAGATCGGCATTCAAGCGTTCTTCTGGATTCAGTTCCGGGCTATAGCTGGGTAAATAAAACATTTCGATTTGGTGGCTGTGTTCTGCCAACCAAGCCTTGACCGGCTTGGCATGATGGACGCGCAGGTTATCGACGATCAGAAAGACTTTTTTGCCGGCATCCTTGATCAGCGCCTGAAGGAATTCGATGAGTTTGTCGGCGTTGAAGGCTTCGTCAATGATCATCCAACGGGTTTTTCCTTGATTGGTGACGGTGGCAATCATGGAGAGTTTTTCGCGTTTGCCGCCTGGCGCATAAGTCACCGGAGTCTGTCCTGCTGGCGCATAGCTTCTGCCTCGCACATCGGTGTTGGTCAATGCGGTTTCATCGCCCCAGTGAATTTCGCCGCCTTCGGCTTTTGCCTTGGCCGCAATGGCGGGATACTGTTCATTCAGCCAAGCCTGAACCGCTTCAGGGCGTTGTTCGTAAGCCTTTTTGATGGGTTTTTGCGGCGTAAACCCCCAGCGGGCCAGATATTTGCCCACGGTTCTCACCGGCAGTTTTATCCCATATTCCTGTTCAATGAGTTGCATCACGGCGGCCCGGCTCCATAAACAGAAATCCATTTTCAATTGTTCCGGGCGTTTGTCGATGATGGCTCGCTGAATCTGCTGTTCTTGCTCAGCGTTTAGCATGCGACCTTGGCCTTTTTCTCGGCCCCGGCTCGTCGGACTTATCGCTCGCCAACCACCTTGCTGATACAAATCCAACGTTCGCCTGACCGTCGGATAGGTCAGGCCCGTCAAGCCGACAATGGCCATGATCTTGATGCCTTTATTATGCAATCGCACGACCTGCTTTCGCCTTTCATGCAGTTGCGCCAGTGTTTGATATCTTGCGTCTTCTTTATCCATGCCATCAAGACAATCAATGAACGCCTTAGTTCAAACTTCATGGGGCCGTATCTATAGATGGAGTTGGCACAGTAGAATAAAACCGAGGTGGCTGGGATGGGACAATGCATGATAATGTCCGGACAATTCAGTGTTTGGGCAAAGGCTTTACCTGGAACTATCGATTAGAATGATGCTAAACTTCCAGATCAAATTTAAGGGCAAATTTTATGCAGCTTGCAATCAGCATTTTGGGAAATAAAGCCGATGGTTTTATCGCGGAAATTCTTTCGGCGATCAGCACCTGCCAGTGCAGCGTGGTGGAACTTCGTACTTCTAATCTGACCGAGATTACCTCGGCTTATATTTTGATCGATGGCAACTGGAATTATGTCGCCAAACTGGAAGGCTTGCTGGATGCGATCCGCAACCGGTTTCAAGTTCAGATCAGTTTGTTGCGTCCACAGGAGTTTGACCCGCCGCCTACCGTGGAGGAGGGGGTGCCTTATACTCTGGAAACGATTTCGATGGATAAAAAAGACTTGCTGTTCGAATTGACCTCTTTTTTATTGGCGCGCGGCATCATCATCGATGAGATCAGTGCCAGTCTGCATCCGGCGATGCTGTTCAAAAATCAGATATTTTCCACCCGTTTCACACTGCTGGTGCCTCCCGATGTACGTATTTTGTCGCTACGCGAGGAATTTTTGGATTTCTGCGACAGCCTGAACATTGACGCCATCCTTGAACCCATCAAACGTTAATATGACTACTGTAGCCATTGGCCAAGCCGTTCCGGATTTTCAACTACCGGCGACCGGCGATAAACATCTGTCACTTGCCGACTTTAAGGGCAGGAAACTGGTTTTGTATTTTTATCCCAAGGACAACACACCGGGTTGCACTCAAGAAGGACAAGCCTTTCGTGATCATATCTCGCAATTTGACGATTTGAATGCGACGGTTTTGGGTGTTTCGCGCGATAGCGTGAAGATGCACGAGGGCTTTAAGTACAAGCAGGCGTTTCCGTTCGATTTGTTGTCGGATCAAGACGAACAATTGTGCCAGTTGTTCGATGTGATCAAGATGAAAAACATGTACGGCAAGCAGGTGCGTGGCATTGAACGCAGCACGTTTTTAATCGATGAAAACGGCGTGCTGGTTCACGAATGGCGCAAGGTAAAAGTCAAAACCCACGTCGAAGAGGTTTTAGATGTTTTGCGGAAAGATTAAACCGACTTGAATTTCTTGCAGCCGCCATGGGTGCATAAGGCATTTCCGTCGGTATTTGAACCGGCCTCGGTTTTGCCGGCGGCTTTGATGACACCATCCAGATAAAACCAGCGTTGGCCGGTTTTTACAAAGCGGCTGATTTCGTGCATGAAATATTCAATCCCGTCCTGGTTGTAAAACGCTTTAAATTCCACGATCCCTTTGCTGTTGGTAACGCCGCCTTTTTTGCAATTGATGATTTGCAACGAGTGCCATAGGGCGGTTTCCTCGGAAAAGTCTAGGCTAGCCGGACGTTTGCCCGCATTCCAGCTGGCCAGCAGATAAGCGGCGTCTCGCCGCGCATAGGCGGTAAAACGCGAGCGCATCAATGCTTCCGCCGTATCTGGAAGTCGTTTACCGCTGTGATATAGTCCGCAGCAATCCGGATAGGCAAGGCCGGAACCGCACAAGCAAGCCTGTATTTCGTCAGTCGTCGTAGTCATAGAGGCTGATTTTACCGAAAGACTGCCGTTCCAGGCTAATCAATCCACCACTTACTGTTTCATAACCCATCTGGGGGAACCGTGCGACTTTCGTTAAATATTCAAATCTTTGTTGGTAGCATAGCGGGTTTAGCGCTAGGGCTGTTGTTCGCGCGGATGGGGATCGAAGCCGGCGGCGTGAAGCAAGGCCTGTATCTCTGCGGTCTAATCGGCACGTTGTTCATCGACTTGTTGAAAATGGTCTTGGTGCCGCTGGTGTTTACCTCTATTGTGGTCGGCGTCGCCAATTTGCGCCAACATAGTCAATTGCATCGGGTATGGCTATCAACCCTGGGGTTTTTTATATTGTCGATGGGCTTGGCGATTTTATTAGCCTTGCTGGCCGGTAATTGGTTTCACCCCGGTCAAGGCCTGAACCTGGATTTGTTCCAGGGCGCCAATCAGAATATTGCCGCCAAACAGATGAGTTTTGCCGAGTTCATTGCCGGTTTTTTGCATGGGTTGTTCGTCAATCCGTTCGCGGCCCTGGCCCAAGGCAATGTGTTGGCGATTGTGATGTTTGCCTTGTTGCTAGGGATTGCGTTGGTGGTGGGAGGGGAACGTTACCGCAATGTTTTGCGGTTAATGCAGGAAGGTTTGGAACTGATGTTGAGCATGGTGGGCTGGATTATGCGGCTGGCGCCGTTCGGTATCTTGGCGCTGCTGGCTCAATTGCTGGCCACCCAAAACATGGCGGTGTTGGCGAGTCTGGCCCAATTTGTGGCGGTGGTGTTGGGTACCACGTTGCTGCATGGTTTTGTGATATTACCATTGTTGTTATTTCTGGTTACCAGAATGTCGCCCTCAAGATTTTTTCGTGGCGCGCGCGAGGCCTTGATCACCGCTTTTGCCACTAGCTCCAGTTCGGCTACCTTGCCGGTAACCTTACGGTGCGCGGAGCAGCATTTACATGTCAAACCCAGTATTGCCGGTTTCGTGATTCCATTGGGCTCCGTGGCCAACATGGATGGCACGGCGTTGTATGAAGCGGCGGCGGCTATGTTCGTGGCGAATCTAGTGGGTATCGAGCTCGATCTGGCTCAGCAGATGATTGTGTTTTTTACCACCATGTTGGCCGCGATCGGGGCGCCCGGTATCCCTAGTGCCGGCATGGTGACGATGGTGATGGTGTTGCAGTCGGTCGGATTGCCGGCCGAAGCCATAGCCATTCTGCTGCCGATCGATCGTTTGTTGGATACGTTTCGGACCATGGTCAATGTCGAGGGCGATATGGTCGGTAGTCTAGTGGTGCAGAGACTGGTTAAAACCTCCGGCTGAGATGGGGGCTAGGCAATTTTCATCCCTATTGCCTAGCCCGTGTTTGGATTTTAGGCGTTCAAAGCTTTGATGGTATCCAGTACCGCTTGGGCATGGCCTTCATGATTGACCCCATACATGGCTTCGACCAACATGCCGTCTTTGTCGATGATGAAGGTGGAACGGACAATTTTCCATTTTTTGACCCCGTCTTTTTCCACTTCTTGCCAAACTCCGTAGCTGTCGCACAGTTCCCCGGAAGTGTCGGCCAACAGTTGTACATTCAGACCGTATTTGCTGATAAATGCCCGATGGCTTTCGCAATCGTCCTTGCTAACGCCGATGATGACGGTATCGAGCGCATCAAATTCCTCGGCAAGGCCGGTAAAGTCGTTGGCTTCAATGGTGCAACCTGGGGTGTCGTCCTTGGGATAAAAGTACAGGACTACATTTTTTTCGCCCTTGTAATCGGACAAATACAGTAGTTTGTTATCTTGATTAACGGCTCTGAAAAACGGCGCTTCCTGGTTTTTTTCTAATAATTGTGACATGAGCTTCTCCTCTTGATAGGACATAAAACAGCCGGCGATGGCCAATGATAGTCAAACCGGCGGCATGGACGGTATATGGTTTAGAGCAAGCGGTTTTTTCGACAGGCTGGGCAAGACGAATCAAACCGGGCGATGCCGACTAGCGTCAGGATAATCCGGGTTGAAGATCAATACCAGCAAAGGATGTTTAGCATGGTAAATGACGCGATGCAAATTTACACAAACGAGCCGCATGTTCTGATTGGGTAAAGAGGACCTAGAACAGGGCGCATGAGGGGTGAAAACGTCCGGAACCAAACTATCCGGAGTTGGTTGAAGGATAGCGGATCAAATGGTGGCAGATTGGATTGTTGAGGCTCGTTAAAAGGCTTCGCCCCTTTCGGGGCGAAGATTAACGCAGGGAAGCGATACGGATTATGGGTTGGGGCCGTTGTGGCAACTGAAACAGCTGACTTGATAGCCCGCCGGCCAGTTTTTAATACCGAATTCACCGGCATCAATGGTTTTAGCAACCTTGATTGCGCTTAACGGTGTGCCGGCGCTGGTCGTGCCGTGACAATAAGAGCAACTTGGAGTTGTGGCCGTGCCGTTTTTGTTGGCATTTTCATGCTGTTTAACCCAGCTATCTCCCGTGCTATGCATGCCGTGAGGTCCGCCATTTACCGTGGACGGTACCGTCGTATGACAGGCGGTACATTCGGCCACGGGGCCGGCATGGCCTTGTATGGCAATACTTTGCAGGTTTTCATCCTGATGGCTGGATGGATATTCCGCATGAGTTGCGCCGTGACAAGCTTCGCACTGCAAGCCGCCATGGCCTTTACTGAATCGATATAAATTCAGCCCCGGAACGGGCGTATCGGCATTGGTGGCAAACGTGTGATCGGTTGGCACAATCTCAACACCTTGAGCATTGACGCCGGATAGTGCCCGTTTACCGGGGGCCGCGCTGTTATGGCATGACTCGCAAGTCGGTTCGTTGAACCAACCCTGGCGGGCAGGATTGCCCACGGCTTTCATATCGCCGTGGCAACTTTGACAGCTCATTGATGAATCTCCTTGAGCGTCGACTGCCTTGCCCATTGCACCGCGTAGGCACTGAGTGACCGATCCTGGGTGACATTGATAGCACGAAGACCGATTGGCAATGTCATTGAGCTTGGTGTTCGTGGTCGGGTCGATCACATCGGCATGTTTTTGATGAAGTGCTTGGGTAAACGCCGGGATGCCAGCCATGCCGCCCATGACCGTGGTTTTGTTTTCCTTGTCAAAATAGGCATTGCTGGCATGGCAGGCGACGCAAAGCACGGGTTTGTTGTTGTCGGCCGAGGCCAACAATCCGTTTGGATAACCGGCCTTGGTAAGCGCTGATGTAAATACACTGTTGGAAGCCTGTTTTTGATCGTGAAGTAAAAGAATATTGCGTTTCCAATCCTTCTCCGGATCGTTGTCGAATAGCCAATTTGGCGATGGTTTTGCCGCCGTTTGAGCTGGATTGGTTGAATCGGTCGAGGCATGGCAACCTTTACAGGTCATTTCATCGCTGACCGGCAGTACCGTGGTGGTGCTTGCCAGAACCTTACCCGTGACCGCGTCTTTAGCTACGACTTTAACGGTAGGATAAAAATTCTTTTTGCCGGCATCATCAAACGGTGTAATCGGTATCCCTTCGGCTTCGAACCAGTTATAGGCCGCGTTATAAGTCATCGGCGCCGGAGTCAGTGTAGGGGTTTTATTGCCGGGAGCGGGCGAACCGGAAGCCAGACCGTCCAGATTCAAACCCACATCAGGTGCGGGGTTGAGACCAACCAAATCCTGAACCCAGGTCCAGAAATTGGTTTTATCGGCGCTGCTCGTGTTGATAGAACCGGAACTGTCCGCGACGGCTTCGTAGGTTAGCAATACGTTGCTAGTCACCAATTTTCCGCTCTTATCTTTCAATTGGGCATGCAATGTGTTGTAAGGCGGCAAGATGGCAAACACGGAAAAATCCAGGCCATCCATGCAATGCATGCCCAGATCGTTCCAGGCTAACAGGGTATAGTTACCAATCGCCGTAGTATTCAAGACAGTAACGGAAACCGTTTTCGAGGTACTGCTGTCTCGGATCACGACGGTTGTCGAGCCTGCTTTGACCCCGGTTATAACAGCGGTGCCATTGCCGTAACTGGCCGTGGCGATGGCTGAATCGGATGACTGGGCGCTTACCGTGCCGGACGGGTTGGTTACCGATACGTTGGTGTTATTGCCGACATTCAGAGACACAACCGAGGGTGACACCGTCAAGCCTGAGCTCGAGCTTGATGAAACCGTCACGCTAGCCGTTTTGGAGCTTCTACTATCTTTTATCGTGATAGTCGCGCTACCCGCTTTGATGCCTTTCACCTTGACGGTACCGCTTTCATAACTGACGGTAGCTACCGAAGTATTCGAAGATTTAGAACTTACTCGGCCCGATGGGTTCGACACGGTAATTTTTCCGGTCTCCCCGATCTTGAGCGCCAGCGATGTCGGCGAAATACTCATTGCCGATGCGGCTAAAACCTTAATCTCCGCTGTTTTAGAGGTTTTTTTATCCTTGACGCTAATGACTGCCGAACCTGATTTTAGGCTCTTTACGGTAAGGATACCGCCTGAATAACTGACGCTTGCAATCTCTTTATTGCTCGATTTGGCCGAGACCGAGCCGGATGTTTTCGAGACTGTGATTTGCGCGGTTTTTCCCGCGATGAGCTCGAGCGAAGACGGGCTCAGCTCGAGGGCGTAGACATTGCCGGCCGTAAACAGCCATAGGATAACCGCTAGCCATCTGGGTATTAAATTTATGCTCATAATGCGCCCTCGTAGTAAATGAACAGATCAGAAAATTCGTACTAACTTATAATGCGGGTGAACGGATTCCATCATAAAGCGGTTTTTTCGTATTTGACTTAAATCAACTATTTGACGATGAAATGAGTGGTTTAGCAGCTTTACCCATTGCTATATATAGCGCTACCTACTAGCCCTAATCTAATATCAAATACTGGAAATAGTTAAATACCCTACAATTATTAACTATTTAGGCGCATAAAAAATGAATTTAAGATTAAAAACGGTGCTATGGTTGAAAAAGAATTTTAGGGTGATAAATATTTGATAAATATCATTTATTATCAAATAGTTAATGTTATTTTGTGGTGGTTATAGATGGTTTCTCTATAACGCTAATTCTAAATCCACGGAATATTGCCGGTTTTGGTAAAAAGTGAATAACTTAAAGGTTATTTAGTTTCCAACCTATCCAGGCTGCCAATGAGGGGGGTGAAGGCTTGTTTTTTATGGTAGTTTAAAACTCTATCGTCTATTTCCAATCAAATACGTTGTCTTGGTTTTCTGAAGCCCGAGGCGAAAATATTGGCCGCCTCGGTTCATGGTAAGAGCATTAGCCGTGTTAAAGAAATGGACATATGGCTGTTGCAACAGTCGGTTCCAAAGTCTTAGATGATATGGTTTTATCAAGCGGCTAAACTATGTTCCTAGCCGGTGTCGCGAGCCGAGGTTTAAGCCGGCATTAGCCTGGCGGAAAAGAATCGACTGGGGCGGATAACTCTAAAAGGTCCAGCACATTCAATTTGATCGCCAGCCTTGTCAGTTCTATATCGCTGGCGACGCCGAGTTTACGCTTGATCAGATAATGGCAGTTGCCGACCGTTTTCGGGCTGATGTTGAGGATACGGGCGATGTCGTCGTTGCCGCATCCGTCGACCAGTAAACGCAGAATCTCGAATTCTCGCACCGTCAAGGTTTCCAGCGCGATGCGCTTGCCGCCGAGTTTTTCCAGCGCCAGGGCCTGGGCGATGTCTGCGCTCAACACGTGCCGGCCGGCATGGACTTCCTGTATCGCCCGCAGCAATTCCTCGGGCGGACTGCTTTTGGTCACGTAACCCAAGGCGCCAGCCCGCAGGGCCTGCCCGGCAAAGCCGGGATTTTGATGCATGCTGAACACCAGGATTTTGGCGTCGGCCTGGCGTTGTTTGATGCGGGCTATCAGTTCCAGCCCGCTGCTGCCGGGCAAGGAAATATCGGTAATCGTAAGGTCCGGCTGGCGTTCCTTAAACTGCTGATAAGCTTGAGAGCCGTCGCCAGCTTCGGCAATTACCTGCAAGCCGGGCTGTTTGGCCAGCAAGGCGCGGTAGCCTTCGCGGACGATGGCGTGATCGTCGACCAGTAAAATGCTGATCATGCGTTCGTCTCGGTCATGATCGCCATCGGCAGACGGGCTTCGACGATCAAGCCGTGGGGTTCGGCTATCTCCAATCTCAGTTGGCCGTGCAAGGCGGTGACGCGTTCGCGGATGCCCAACAAGCCTATGCCGGCGACATCGGCAAAGGGTTGTTGCCTGGCTACGCCATCGTCTTTTACGGTCAAAACCGCCGCCTCGTCAGCTATCGTCAGGCTGATGCCGACGCTGGAGGCTTTGGCATGTTTGGCGATGTTGGTCAGACATTCCTGGGCGATCCGAAACAAGGCCACGGCCAGCGCTTCCGGCAATGAATCGCAATCGCCGACTATATTCAAATGGTAGCGGGTCTTGCCGCCGTTACGTCCGTTCCAGCCGGCGACCAAACTGTTGAGGCTGGCCGCCAAGCCCAGTTCGTCGAATTCCGCCGGACGCAAACGGCCGAGCAAGTCGCGCACGCCGTCCAGCATGTGCGCGGTGATGCGGCCGATATGATCGGCTTCGGCCATCAAGTCCGGGCATTGAAGGGTTGCCGTTTGCTTGATGGAAGAGGCGACGGCGTTGATGGCTGCCAGGCATTGGCCGAATTCGTCGTGCAACTCCCTGGCCAAATAGCGGCGCTCCTGTTCCTGAAGATCGATCAATTTCACCGCCAATTTTCGGCGTTCATTCAGCAATTGTTGCTGGCTGGCCGCCAGTTGGTTAATGGCCGAGGCGATGCGATGCCATTCATCCAATTCAAACGGCGGCAGGCGAAAATCCAGATGCCCCGATTCCAGGTCTTCCAAGCCGGCGACTATGGTTTGTGCCGGCCTCAAGGCGCGGCTGATACTGAGATATACCAGCAGGCAGATCGCCAAAACAGTGACGGTTGATAACGCCATTAGGCTAAGCGTCTTGTTCCATGCATCGGTAATCTCCAACTCGGCGCTGGGTGTCACCGTCAGCGAGCCATGGACGCGATCCTTCGAGGCTATGGGCCGCACCGCTTGCAATCCGGGATTGAAAATCCACCGATAAACGTTTTCAAAACTCGCCGGCCAATCGGCGTCCGATGGTTTGGTGCCCTGGCAAAGACTGCGCGAATTGCCATCATCGGCGGGCGCGTAAACCACGCAAACGCCAGGCTGGCCGCCGGATTGTTTCCAAAACTCGAAATTCGGAAACGGGTTGCTTAGG
The DNA here is from genome assembly GCF_015711015.1 of Methylomonas sp. LL1. NCBI lineage: Bacteria > Pseudomonadati > Pseudomonadota > Gammaproteobacteria > Methylococcales > Methylococcaceae > Methylomonas > Methylomonas sp. LL1. The sequence continues at coordinate 1,419,535 of NZ_CP064653.1, read as the reverse complement.
CCCATGCCGGCGTCGATCAACAATAGCTGCGACTCCAGCTGTTTGCCTATGGCCTCGGCCATTTGCCGGGTGTTTCGTTCGGCTTGTTTGTGGCTTTGAAACAGTGAATAGCCGGCGATCACCGCCAGGCACAGCAAGGCAAGCACCGCGATACGGGACAGTAAATGCAGTTGTAAATTCATGGCCCGCCTGTGTGGATGAAGCAAAGATTCAAAGCATTTTATGAGTCGATCACCCGATCACCAAGCCAAGCGGTCACGGCGGGCAAATTGCCCGAATTCGCCGGGCAAAATTCGGCTTACGACAAACCCGGCATTGCATAAGCTGTCGTTGCCCGACCGATAAAAATCACATTCACACATTCAATGACGAGGATACAACCATGACCAATCACTTTTTCGATGACACCCACATTCAATGGCAAACCCTGGCCGGTTTCGATCACCTACAATATTCGATCCTGGATATTGATGAAAACAATCAAATCGTCGACGTGCTGTTCAAGTTTGCCGCCCAACAACAAATCGTCTTGCACCGGCACAAGTCCCTGAACAAGACCTTCGTGATTCAGGGCGAACATAGGCTATATCACGCCGACGGCAGCCTCAAGGAAATCCGGCCGGTCGGCAAATATACCTCCAGCCAGCCCAGCGACGAGCCGCATCGGGAAGGTGGTGGCGATGTGGATGTCGTCGTGTTTTTCAGCATCCGCGGTGGCGACGGCGTGTTCTACCAGATTCTGGACGACGATTTGAACGTGGTCGGCGAACTCGGCATGCGGGATTTTATCGACTTGTACAAAAAACAAATGGGGAAAACCTCATGAACAAACTGACCAAAATTACCCTGGTGTTGTCGCTGATCCTACTGTCCGGAAACGGCCGTGCCGCGCAGCGCATCGCCATCGTCAGTTTCGAACTCAGTGATATGAGTTCGCTGCCCAATACGCCGGCCGAACTGCAACGCACCGCATCGATGGCGCCTTTATTACACAAGGCCTTAAGGCGGGCTGGCGATTATGAAATCGTGTTTATCGATGCCGACGCTCAAAAATTGGCCAATGCCGGGTTTGGGTATTTGTTTCGCTTTCATGATCTGGCGGCTCAATTAGGCCAACGAGTCGGGGCCGACTGGATCATTGTCAGTCAGCACAGCAAGCCCAGTTTCTTGGTTTCATACCTAGTGACGCATTTGATCCGGGTAAAAAACCAAACGCTTGCCGCGCACTATGATATCGAGTTAAAGGGCAATCATGAAAAAGTCACCTATCGCAGTATCAATAGGCTTGCCGAAAAAGTTCACGAATCGATTGAGCGGGCCGGGCAACGGTGAGCGAAAACGCCGAGGATTTTGAGCTGCCGCCGCCGTAATCACGCCACTCGCCGGTAGGTTGAGGAGCAAGCCATGGGTGGCCGCATACTCGAGCCGCATTTCGAGTTGATATTGATGTTGGAGGGGGATTTACTGGAACCGGATTCCCGATCGATTGTTCGCTTGGAATAACGGGGAATCGGCATGCGGTCGGCAAAGAGCCGCCGGCTAGAAAAAGAAAAGGGCTTGCATCGCTGCAAGCCCTTTAATATTCATGGTGCCCAGGGACAGAATCGAACTGTCGACACGAGGATTTTCAGTCCTCTGCTCTACCGACTGAGCTACCTGGGCCCGTCAAGAGCCGTGCATTAAACAGGGTTATCAGGCTTAAGTCAAGCATAAAAAAGCAGTGCGTGGTTTTCGGCTGGACAGTGCAGAGTGTTTATGCAATTCTCTGGCGGTAAATACAGGGCGTTTATCCGGAGTTTTGGGTTTCCGCGGCCGATCAATTTCATGTCATATTTCGTTTATGCAAGCTTTTACTGATGTTCGCGGTCTCATTATCGACATGGATGGCGTGCTGTGGCATGGAGATCGAGCCCAGCCGGGACTGATTGAGTTGTTCCAGATTTTGCGCTATTTGCGCTTGCCCTTTGTGTTAGCCACGAATAATGCCAGCCTGACGGCCGAACAATATGTCTTCAAACTGGCGGACATGGGCGTTGAAATTGATTTAACGGAAATTTTAACCTCGGGCATGGCCACGGCCCTGTTTTTGGCCGAGCGCTATCCAGCGAGGGACACCCGGGTATTCGTAATCGGGGGGGCGGGTGCGTCAAGGCCCTTGTTGGATCAAGGCTTTACGCTGACCGGGCTGGACGACATCGAACCCGATCGGCGCGCTCATCTGGTGGTATGCGGCCTGGACAAACAATTGAGCTGGGACAAGCTATGTACCGCGGCGTTGAATATACAAGCGGGCGCGGATTTTTTCGGTACCAACGGTGACGTCAGTTTGCCGACCGAACGCGGATTTTTGCCCGGTAACGGGGCGACGCTAGCGGCGCTGCGGGCGGCCACCGGTGTCACCCCTGTCACCATAGGCAAGCCCGAACCCATCATTTACCAGCAAGCCCTGAGGCTTTTGGGCGTAGATCCCGCTTATGTGATCGCGATTGGCGATAGACTGGATACCGATATTCTGGGGGCGGTGCGCGCCGGGATACGCAGTTTGATGGTATTGACCGGTATTTCCTGTGAGAGTGATATTGCCAAGCTTGATTATGCGCCCAACTGGGTGATGCGGGATATTCGTGAACTCACTCAAGTTTTGCTCAAACAACATAAGGAGTCGCAATGAAAAAATTTATCGATAGCCCGGCCACATTGTTGGATACCAGTCTGCAAGGCTTTGCCAAGGCCCATGCCGATATCGTGCAACTGAATACCCAACCAAATTATATTTTTCGCTCGGTTCGAAAATCCGGCAAGGTGGCGTTGATCTCGGGTGGCGGATCAGGCCATGAACCCTTGCACAGCGGTTTTGTCGGTGTCGGGATGTTGGATGCGGCCTGTCCCGGACAAATCTTTACATCGCCGACACCCGACCAAATGCTGGCCGCCGCCCAGGCGGTGGATGGCGGAGCAGGGGTGTTGTTCATCGTCAAAAATTATGCCGGCGATGTGATGAACTTCGAAATGGCGGCGGAAATGCTGGATATGCCCAATGCGACGGTATTGGTGAACGACGATGTGTCGTTGCCGAAAACGCATAGCATCGGCCGGCGAGGGGTGGCCGGTACCGCTATCGTCGAAAAAATCGTCGGTGCGGCGGCCGAAGAGGGTTACGATCTGGCGGCCTGCCAGGTGCTGGGCCAGAAAGTGGCGAAGGCGACCGCCTCAATGGGTGTGGCCTTGAGCAGTTGCACGGTGCCGGCGCTGGGTCATCCGACTTTTGCCATTGCCGAGGATGAGATCGAGATGGGCGTAGGCATACATGGCGAACGTGGACGGGAAACCGGCAAACTGGTGTCCGCGACCGAGATTGTCGAACAACTGGCTGGGCATATTGAGGACGATCTAAATCCCCAGGCTGGTCAGCAGGTGCTATTGCATGTCAATGGTTTCGGCGCAACGCCGTTGGTGGAGTTGCATTTGATTTATGAACTGGCCTGGCAATTTTGGAGCCGACGTGGATTATCGATACAGCGTTCGCTGGTCGGTAATTTCACTACCTCGCTGGATATGGCGGGCTGTTCGTTGACACTGACCTTGCTGGACGAGGAAATGTTGCGATTGTGGGATGCGCCGGTCAATACCGCCGCATTGCGCTGGGGCTGCTGAATCGGCGGCTGATGTAACCGAGACCGATGGAGGCGCTGGTTTCGGCACCGCTCAGCCAACTTCTGTCATTAACTTACTTTTCGTAGGCGTCGGCTGAGCCGAGCCGAAGTCAAGAATAAAATGAAGCTTGGAATGGAAATCCATGGTTAACTTGGCGCTATTTCAGGACTTCGGCAATCGCGGCAATCATTAATTGCGCGGTCTTGGCACCAGCATCGATGTGGCCCTTGCTGCGTTCGCCCAAAAACGAGGCCCGACCTTTTGTGGCCAGCATCTCTCGAGTCGACTCGACACCGGCCTCGGCTACTTGGCAAATGTGATCGAGTATGTCAGTCAGTGGCTTGCCTTCGGTTACATCCTGTTTCAACGCGTTGGCAACCGGCACCAATACATCCAGCATGGTTTTCTCGCCCACATCCGCTTTGCCGCGCTGTTTTACGGCCTCTATTCCCAATTGAAATGCTTCGGCAAAGGTTGCGAGGTCGGCGGGTTTGTCTTTGCTGTTTTTGTTCAGGCTGATAAATAAGGTGGCGTAAAGGGAGCCGGAAGCGCCGCCAATTGCCGCCATCACAGTCATGCCTATTTTCTGCCAGGCCGCCGTCCAGTCCAAGCCGGCAATTTCTGCGCTGTGGCTTTGTAGAGCCTCGATACCTCGCTGCAAATTAAAGACATGGTCGCCATCGCCAATGGCTTGATCCAGTTCGGTAATGGCGTCGGCATGTTCGTTGATCGAGGTTGCGATGGCGTGAATCAATTCCGGAAATTTTGCAGGTGTAATAGACATGATACCTCCAGCTGGCGCTAATTAAGCCCCAGAGCATAGCGTCTGTATAAGTTCGTGTCCAGATTACGCTTAGAGCTAGGTGTTTTCGGCGCTGCTTGGTCAACGGTGAATCGCTCTTTTTATTAATCCTGGCAATAAGGCTAGCAATGTTTGTTGGCCGCAAACGGGAGATAAGTTCACGCCAGTCTGTGCCGACACCTGCGGCAACATGTCGCACCATGGGGTTCTCATTCCTAGTAAATACGGCGTTTCGTTTGAGGCAAATAAGATAAAATCGTCGTTGGAGCAACGTTATCCCGGATAGCATCCAAATAACCCAAAGCAAATGGAATCAAGATGTACATGAAAAGAAAAAAAACTATTCTTAAAAATCTAGGCATTGCTGTTTTGAGCGCAGGATTGGTGGCTTGCAACGGTGCCGATGAGCGTAAAGCAAAATACATGGAGGAAGGGAAGCAGCTTTTTCAGGCAGGCGATTATGAAAAAGCCCAACTGGCTTTCAAGAATGTGCTGCAAATTGACCCTAAAAACTGGGAAGGCCGGTTTCAAATGGCCGAAACTTTGAGCAAGCAGGGCAAAATCGAGAATGCTTTCAAGGAATACAATACTATCGTCGCCAATGATGAACATCATGTGATGGCAAGGGTTAGAGTAGGGCAGTTATTATTATTGAATCGTGCGGTGGATGACGCCGAAAAAATGGCCACTGAAGCCTTGGCCAAGGAAGCCGACAACGTCGAAGCACTGGTGCTGATGGCCGGCGTACATATGGCAAAAAACAATAGCGACGCGGCGATCGCGAGTGTTGAAAAAGCCTTGCAAAAAAGTCCCGATGATGTATCGGCGACCTTGATGATGGCGTCCATCAATGTCAAAAACAACAAGGTCGAAAAAGCGATTTCGCTTTTAAAACAATCGATTGAGAAAAAGTCAGACAGTATTCCGTTACGCACCATGTTGGTGGGTATTTACGCCAGAAACAAACAAAATGCCGAAGCCGAGGAGTTGCTGGCATCCATTATTCAACTACAACCCGAGGAAGTTCAGCATTATAAAAACCTGGCGCTGTATCAAGTCGGCACCAATCAGCTCGACAAGGCTGAAGCCACATTGCGCGATGCCATCCGGAAACTACCCGATAATGAAGCGGCCGAGTCCAATTTAATTGACTTTTTAGTGGAAAAACGCAGTCTGGAAGTAGCGATTGCCGAATTGCTGCCCATCGTTGAGCAAAAGCCGGAGGCTTACGCATTGAAGTTTAAATTGGCTTCCTTGCAATTGGCCAATAAACAAGCCGATAAAGCCGAAGGGACGCTGAAACAAATCGTCGAACAAGATAAATTAGGCCCCAACGGAATTTCCGCCCGCAACAAGTTGTCTGCTTTCTATGCCGCCAATAGACGCGGCGACGAAGCCAGGGCCTTGATCAAGGACGTTTTGGAGGCCAATCCGCGCGATGCCGAGGCTCTGACCCTGCGCGGTCAATTTGCCTTGGCGGAAAACAAAATTCCGGAGGCGATTGGCGACTTTCGTTCGGTACTGGTCGATCAGCCCAATAATGTCAACGTCCTGAAACTGTTGGCCGCGACTCATCTTCGCAATAACGAGCCGGAGTTGGCCCGCGAAAACATGGAGAAAGTCATCGCCGCAGCTCCCGCGGATGAAACCGCACGCCTGGATTTGGCCGGCTTGCAACTCAAGGCTGGTCATGAAGACCAAGCCAGACAGCAGATTGCCGAGCTGTTAAAAGCCAATCCGAAGAGCCAAAAAGGCCTCGAAACTTTATTCAGGCTGGAAGTGGCGAAAAAACAATGGGACAAGGCGCAGGATGTAGCCAAACAAGTGCAGCAGGCTTTTCCGGATGATGCGGCCGGATTTTACATGTCGGCCCTGGGTTATCAGGCCGAAGGCAAGCTGGATGCCGCGATCGATGCATTTAAACAGGCCCTGCTGAAAAAACCGGATGCCATAGAGCCTTTGACCGAATTGGTCAAGACCTATATGGCGCAAAAGCAGGAGGCCAAAGCCATCGCAGAACTGCAACAGGTGATCAAACGCCATCCCGATCACTTTATTGCCTATAACTTGTTGGGTGGCATACATCTAAGCCAGAAGAATTTTGCCGAGGCCCAAAAAGCCTTTAATAAATCGTTGGAAATTAAGCCGGATTGGTTCAGTCCTTACCGTAATCTGGCATTGGCCGAGCTGGTGCAAAAAAACAAGGCTGAAGCCGTCAAGATATATACCCAGGGTATTGAAAAAACCAAGGGCGCGATGGAATTGGTCGAGGATCTGGCCCGGCTGCATCACAGCGCCGGTGAGCATGACAAGGTGTTGGCCTTGTATGAAGATTCTTATAAACGCTATCCGAATTCGGCCGTGGCGGTCAATAATTTGGCCAGTTATTTGTCCGATTACGCGGAAACTCCGGAAAATCTGGAACGCGCGGCCAAACTGGCGGAACCTTTGGTTAAATCGAAAAACCCCAGTTTTCTGGATACGGCGGGCTGGATTGCCTATAAGCAAGGTAAATTAGATTACGCCAAGGAAATACTGGCAAAGGCGCTGGAGGCGGATGCTGCTTCGCCTATCAACAATTATCATATCGGTATGCTGTATTTCAAACAGAACGATATGGCAAAGGCAGCCGAGCATCTGCAAAAAGCAGTGGATTCGAAGGCTAATTTTGATGGCTTGGATACTGCCAAGCAGACATTGGAAAAAGCCAAGCAAGGTGGTTGATTGATCTTGAGCTTGCTATTGGGCTTTCCTCCTTTGAAGCAACGCAATTGAGGGAGGCCTATCTTGGCGAGGATTCGAAGGTGTCCTGAATTTTGTGTAAACGGGTTTAATTAACGGTTTGGCATCCGGTCGTCGAACTGAATGCTAAACCGATTTAAAGCCGCTTTCCAGTTATGCAATGGCATGGTCCATTTTTTACTGATATTCATCAGCGCCAGATAAAACAGTTTCGATAATGCCTCGTCATTGGGGAAAGAGCCACGATTTTTGGTGATTTTCCTCAGGCTCATATTGACCGACTCAATGGCATTGGTGGTGTAGATGATTCGGCGTATTTCCGGCGGATAGTCGAAAAACGGGATGACCCGACTCCAGTTACGCCGCCATATCTGGGCAATCGAAGGATAATCGCCATTCCATTGTGCCTCGAACTCAGCCAATTGCTGCTCGGCTTCTGCAACGGTAGCCGATTGATAAATCCGCTTGAGGTCATCGGCAATCCGTTTGCGCATTTTCCAATTGACATAGTTCAGGCTGTTACGCACCAGATGGACGATGCAAAGCTGAACGGCGGTTTGCGGATAAACGGTTTCGATGGCTTCGGGAAACCCTTTCAGCCCATCGACACAGGCGATAAAAATGTCCTGCACGCCGCGATTTTTCAGTTCGGTGACCACCTGTAACCAGAACTTAGCCCCTTCGGTTTGGGCGATCCATAACCCCAGAACTTTCTTCTCGCCATTCAGATTGATACCAATCGCCAGATAGACGGCTTTGACCCGCACAGCGCCGGTATCGCGCACTTTGACGTGTATGCAGTCGAGATAGACAATGGGATAAACCGGTTCCAGCGGGCGCGATTGCCAGGTTTTAACTTCATCGGCTACCGCATCGGTGACCGAGGAAATCAACGAAGGCGAAACCTCGGTGCCATACAGCTCTTCCAGATGACTCTGAATTTCTCGGACCGTCATTCCACGCGCATACAGCGAAATGATCTTGTCGTCGAAGCCAGTCCAGCGCGTTTGATGTTTGGCGACGATTTGCGGCTCGAAGCTGCCATGACGGTCACGCGGAATCTCAATCGGTAATTCGCCGAAGTCGCCTTTCAGGTTTTTTCGGCTTTTGCCATTACGGGCATTGCCACTCGGATTGGTGATGGGGTCATGCTTGGCGTGGCCCAGATGTTCGGTCAGTTCGGCTTCCAACGCACGTTCCACCAGCGCCTTGGATAATTGCTTCAACAGACCGTTTTCACCAATCAGGTCTTCGGGTTTTTGATAACCCGATAGCAAGGTATCGAGCAATTCGGTTGGGATGGATTTTAATACGGTCATTTTTGCTCCTTTAAGGATCGGCAGTTTCCTGCCTAATGGCCGTTTACACAAAAATTCTTACACCCTCTGGGATTCTATGTTGTGGTACTGAAATGGTTATCTTTAGCCCGACTTGATGCTCGAATTCGAACCCTAGTCATTTATGCAGCGACACCAATTCCCCTCATAGCAAAGATCTCGATGTCAGCACTCAACATACTAAGTTTTGTTTTTGAGTCATTGTGAGCTTGTTTCGGGATTTTTGACTTAGCCAATTTGAGGTTTGGATTATCAAGTCTATTTCATACAGATAGCTTTGAGATAACTTCAACGCCGCAATTGGGTGGTTAATAGGTTTGATTTTGTGGAATTTACTTAACATTTCGGCCACCCCTAAAGTTAGGTTAATAAAGGTGATTCTGCTTGATCCTTCGACGCTTTATAGGTTACGCCGCCAATGGAAAAAATCCGGGATGCATTCGACATATTTGATGTTGTTACATGAGTCGTCCAATGGACGGAGCTTAGGATAACAATACTTCGGCCCCGCTCAGTCAATGGCGGTTTGTTCGCGTTAAATTTATTCCCTTAATGTTTTCAGTTCCTCCGGCGTTCAAGAAAGGCATGAAGTGCCAAGGCCAACACGATCAGCCCGGTCCCTATCGCAATTTTCAGAGTCAGCGGCTCTTGATTGACACTGTAGCCCAGAATCAGCGAGAACACCGGCGTGATCAGTGTAATCATGGCTACCGTGGTGGCCGGTAGGTAAGCGAGTACATAATAGTACAGCGTAAAACCGATTGGAGTGGCGATCAAGCCCAGGTAAAGGATAGCCAGTTGGGTTTGTTCGGAAATAACCTTTGGCAAGACGCCGTGATCGAGCCAGAACCAGGTGGCGAAATATGCCGGCAACGCCAAAAGCATGCCGCCGCTGATTTGAGTCAGGGCTGGTAATTGGGCGTTGATTTGCTTTACCCAGACCGAGCTGACGGCGTATAGAAAGGTGGCAATCAACAGTGCAATCATGCCTAGCAGGGCTTGTTGATTGATTTCCAAGGCCGAGTCGAACATTACCAGCAGGCCGCCTATTCCCAGGGTGTACGAAAACAGTTTCCCTATGCTCAAACTGCGCTCATTCAAAAACGCCGCCGCCAGAAACGCCGTCATGAACGGGGTCAAGCCAAAAATTACCGACACCCAGCCGGAAGGGATAAATTGCGCGCCCCAATAGGTAATCAGCATGCTCAGATACAACTGCAATGCCACCGCCAAATATGTGCGGAGCGCGGCGCCATGCAAACGCAAGGGTTGTCTGGCTATCAGCATCAAAAGCAGCAAACAGACAGCGCCTATGCTCATGCGGGCGGTGACCCCGAATACATAGCTAACGTCCGCCGCGCTCCATTTAATCGCCAACGGGGTGGTGGACCAGATTACCACCACCCCCAGATAGGCTAAAAAGATACGCACGGGTTATTGCTGAATGCGTTGCGTCAGTAAATCATCCACAACCGTAGGATCGGCCAGTGTCGAGGTGTCGCCGAGATTGCCGATGTCGTTGGCGGCGATTTTACGAAGGATACGGCGCATGATTTTGCCGGAGCGGGTTTTCGGCAGGCCCGGGGCCCATTGGATAAAATCCGGCAGGGCAATTGCGCTGATCTCTTCCTTCACTAGTTCCTTCAGCTGTGCTTTTAGAATGTCACTGGGTGAAACGCCTGCGTTCAACGTTACATAAGCGTAAATGCCTTGGCCCTTGATTGGATGCGGATAACCCACAACCGCGGCTTCCGCCACATCGTGATGTAATACTAGCGCGCTTTCGATTTCGGCGGTACCCAGCCGATGACCCGAAACATTGATCACGTCATCGACGCGTCCGGTGATCCAGTAGTATCCATCATTGTCTCGGTGGGCGCCGTCGCCGGCAAAATAATAACCCGGAAATTTTTTAAAATAAGTTTCGATGAAGCGCTCATGATCGCCATACACCGTGCGGGCTTGACCAGGCCAGGAATGGGTTAGCACCAAGTTGCCTTCAGTCTCGCCTTCCAGCAAATGGCCGTCGTTATCGACAATCGCCGGTTTTACGCCGAAGAACGGCAATGTGGCCGAGCCCGGTTTCAGTGCGGTGGCGCCCGGCAAGGGGGTAATCATGATGCCGCCGGTTTCGGTTTGCCACCAGGTATCGACAACCGGGCAGCGCGAGTCGCCGACCACTTGGTAATACCATTCCCAGGCTTCTGGGTTGATCGGCTCGCCGACGCTGCCCAGGATGCGCAGACTGCCGCGATCGGTGCGGGTAACAAAGTCGTCGCCTTGCGCCATCAACGCCCTGATTGCGGTAGGCGCGGTGTAGAAGATGTTGACCTTATGTTTGTCGACTACCCGCCAAAAGCGGTCGGCCGCCGGATAAGTCGGCACGCCTTCGAACATCAAGGTAGTGGCGCCGTTGCATAACGGCCCGTATAACACATAGGAATGGCCGGTAATCCAACCGATGTCGGCGGTGCACCAGTAAATATCGCCATCCTGATAATCGAACACATATTTATGCGTCATCGCCGCATATAGCAGATAACCTCCCGTGGTATGCAGTAAACCCTTGGGTTTGCCGGTCGATCCCGACGTGTAAAGGATGAATAACGGGTCTTCGGCATCCATCATGACCGGCGGACAATCAGTCTCGGCCTGTTGCATGGAGGTGTGGTAACAGACGTCGCGCCCTTCGTGCCAGGGTACATCATGGCCGGTATGTTTGATCACGATGACGGTTTTCAGGTTGGGGCACTGGGCCGCCGCTTTATCGGCATTGATTTTGGCCGGGACGATTTTGCCGCCGCGATAACTTTCATCGGCGCAGATCAGGTAGCGGCAATCGGCGTCCAAAATCCGGTCGCGCAAGGCATCGGCGGAAAACCCGCCGAACACGATCGAATGCACCGCGCCAATCCGGGTGCAGGCCAGAATCACCACCGCCGCTTCGCTGATCATCGGCAGGTAAATACAAACTCGGTCGCCTTTTTGCACACCTTGTGTTTTCAATACATTGGCGAATTTACAGACTTGCTCGTGCAATTGGCGATAGGTCAATCTACTGTCACGCGACGGATCGTCTCCTTCCCAGATGATTGCCACTTGATCGCCGCGCGCGTCCAAATGCCGATCCAGGCAGTTGACACTGACATTCAGCTTGCCGCCCATGAACCAATGGATGTCCCCCTTGGGAAAATCGCATTGCATCACCTTATGCCAAGGTTGCTCCCACTTCAGAAATCGCTCGGCTTGATCCGCCCAGAAGCCTTCCGGGTCGCTTTCAGATTGTTGATATAGGGTTTGATAAGTGTCGGCACTAATGTGCGCCCGATGGGCGATTTCGGGTTTGACAGGATAGATGTGATGTTCCGACATGGTAAGTCCTTAGGTCTGTGTCCAGCTTATGGGGCGGTAAATTAGTGAATTGGTGGCTGAATTGCACGAATTTTTTTCAAGGCTAGCGGTTTCCAGTGTGCAATGGCCCATTGCAATTGTAGTTCGGCGGGAGCATTGGCTAACTCAGCTGGGGGATTTTGCCGTAATAGCCGCAGCAATAAAAACATGGTCGATTCGGGGTGGCTGTCGTCCGCCGGCGCGGCCAGGGTCTGCTTGCTGAGTTTGTTGCCTTGTTGATCCACGATCAGCGGCAAGTGTGTGTACCGTGGCATGGGATAGCCCAATAATTGTTGTAAATACAATTGTTTGGCTGTTGAGTCGAGCAAGTCGGCGCCGCGCACCACGTGGTTGATCCGTTGATTGTAGTCGTCGATGACCACGGCAAACTGATAGGCGATGATCCGGTCCTTGCGACGCACAATAAAATCGCCATGTTCGCGGATAAGGTTTTGGCTGATAAATCCCTGTAGGGCATCGTCAAATTCGATTTGCCGATCTTGAGTTTTTAGCCTCAACGCGCTTGATTCGTCATCCACAAAGCCGGCTTCGCGGCAATAGCCGGGGTAAATAGGGGTGTTTGCCAAGGTTTTACGGCTGCAACGACAGGCATAAAGCCATTGTTGATGCTGTAATGTAGCCAAAATCTGTTGATAGTGTTCCAGATGCTGGATTTGGAAATACACATTGCCATCCCAATGCAGCCCAAAACGCTCAAGACAGCGCAGTATGGCATCACTGGCGCCGTCCGCATTGCGAGGGGTGTCCAGGTCATCAATGCGTAGCAGCCACAGGCCGTTATGCCGACGGGCGTCCAGATAACTGGCCAGCGCGGTGTATAGGGAGCCAAGATGAAGCGGGCCGGTGGGCGAGGGCGCAAACCGGCCGATATAGAGCGGGTTAGTTTCCGACAGGAGTTAACCCATTTGTCTTTCCCGGATTTCATCCAGGGTTTTGCAATCGATGCATAAGGTGGCGGTGGGGCGGGCTTCCAAGCGGCGAATGCCGATTTCGACGCCGCAGGTTTCGCAATAACCATAATCGCCGGCTTCGATATTTTTGATCGACTCCTCGATTTTCTTGATTAATTTGCGTTCACGGTCGCGCGTGCGCAACTCCAGACTGAACTCCGACTCCTGAGTGGCTCTGTCATTCGGATCGGGAAAGTTGGCGGCATCATCTTGCATATGGTGCACAGTACGATCCACTTCCTCCATCAACTCTGATTTCCACTTATTCAGGATATTGGTGAAGTGCTCTAACTGGGCCTCGTTCATGTATTCTTCACCTTCCTTTTCTTCATAGGGTTTGAAGGTAAATTCTGACGTGGAACTATTCATCCATTGACTCCTGACGGTCTTTTAAAAAAATCGGGGCTTTTTATCAGAATGATCAAGCGCAAGCAAGAAGTTTGTTATCATGCCCGCGCATTAGTTCACCACAAACAGAGTATGAAACAGCAAGTCGCAGACAGAATGCAAGGTATATCCGCTTTTTATGTCATGGAGTTATTGCAGCGCGCCAAACAATTGGAGCGGGAAGGGCGCGATATTATTCACATGGAAATCGGCGAACCGGATTTTCCGACTCCGCAAGGCGTGATCGAGGCCGGCCGGGCTTTATTAAAAACCGGTGAGGTCAAATATACCGCCGCGGCAGGCTTGCCAGAATTACGCGCCTGCATAGCCGAACACTATCAACAGCAGTATGGTGTAAAACTGGACCCCAAACGGGTATTTATTACGCCGGGGGCTTCGGGTGCTTTTTTGCTGGCATTCGGCATCAGTCTGAATCCGGGCGAACAAGTGATGATGTCTGACCCATGCTATCCGTGCAACGATAACTTCGTGCGCTTGTTCAATGGTCAAACCCAGTTTGTGAATGTCGATGCTACTACCGGCTACCAGCTGACCGCTGAATTGATTGCACAAAACTGGCATGCGGCTAGCAAAGGGGTACTGATTGCGTCGCCGTCTAATCCTACCGGTACCTTGCTGGGGCGAGAGGATTTTAAAGCCGCCATCGACCGGGTTCACAACCTGGGTGGTTGCTTTTACTCCGATGAAATTTATCATGGCCTGATTTACGATCAACCGGCTGTCAGTGCATTGGCTTTTAGCAATGACGCTTTTGTCATCAACAGTTTTTCCAAATTCTTCGGCATGACCGGTTGGCGGGTCGGTTGGCTGGTAGTGCCGGACGAGTTTGTCGAAGCCGCGGAAAAGCTGGCGCAAAATATTTTTATTTCGACCCCGACCCATTCGCAATATGCGGCGTTGGCCTCGTTTACGCCGGAAAACCAAGCTGAACTGGAAAGACGCAGGCTGGAATTCAAAGTTCGGCGTGATTTCTTGTACGAAAATCTGCTGAAGTTGGGTTTTAAAATTGCCTGCAAGCCCGAAGGCGCGTTTTACATTTATGCCGATTGCGGCGCGTTTACCAACGACAGTTTTCAATTCGCTAAGGATTTATTGGAGAAGGAAGGCGTGGCGGTGACGCCGGGGCGGGATTTCGGTATTTATCAGGCGGATAAACATATCCGTTTTGCATATACCGCATCTATCGATAGAATGGCCGCCGCTTTAAAACGTTTGGAACGATTCCTATGCCAATAACACAATGCACCGCTCTACAATTGCAACAACGCCTGGAAAATGGCGACAGCGTATTGCTGCTGGATGTTAGAGAACCCAACGAATTTGCCTTTGCTCATATTCAAGGCAGCTTACACATCCCGTTACGGCAACTGCCGGAACGCAGTCAGGAACTGGATAGTGCTCAAGATATCGTGGTGATTTGCCACCATGGCATGCGCAGCCAGCAAGCCTGTCTGTTTTTAGAGCAATACGGTTTTGATCGGCTTTATAATCTTAAAGGCGGTATAGACGCCTGGTCGGTAACTTGCGATCCCTCTGTTCCACGCTATTAAAATAATAACTACATGTTCCTAAAAGAATTTTACGAAACTCACGACAACAGCATCCGTATCGCTGCTCAACAAGCCAGCACTTTTGCCAAAGAAATTGCCCATGACTTCAATCCCTTGCATGATGAAGATGCCAAACGCTTCTGCGTGCCGGGAGATTTGCTGTTTTCGTTGGTACTGGAAAAATACGGCCTCAGTGAAAACATGCATTTCATCTTTTCCGGGATGGTCGGCGATGGGGTTTTATTACATTTTCCCGACACCGAGGCCGAACTGATCGATGTCACCGACAATCAAGGTAAAACCTATTTGCAGATCCAACGTTCGGGCCAAGTTAATCACGATCCGGCCATGATCGAAGCCTTGATACGCGATTACGTGGCGTTTTCGGGACAAAACTTCCCCTATGTATTGGTGCCGATGCTGGAGAAAGAAAATGTGATGTTCAACATCGACAGGCCATTGGTGATTTATGAGAGTATGACGCTAAAAATGCAGCGACTCGATATTGATAATCCGCGTTTGGAAACGCTGGAACCTAAAATGGAAGTCAACGGTAAACGGGCCACGGCTTATTTGTATTTTCAAATCAAATCAGGTGACGAGGTAGTAGGTTCCGGTTTCAAAAAACTGACCGTCAGCGGGCTGCGTGAATTCGAGGCCGATCCGATGCAGGCTTTTGTGGATGATTATCTGGCGCGGAAAAATGGTTATCTGGAGAATCTGTTAACCAATTAGAGTCGTCGGGTACCGATCAAATTGCCGTTGGCCGAGCGGAGTCGAAGTCGACTTCTCGCTTCGGTTCCGCTCAACGAACGACTCCGCTAGGCAAACGATAGTTTTGGCATCGGCACTGGGTACAAGCTTTCTCAAGAATAGCCTAGGAAGGGCGCCGATAACTTCGCATTTGTCCGACCAGCACGCCCTGAATTTCAACCCGCGACGGTTGATAGCGCATGGCCGGCATGGCCGAGTTGGCCGGGATCAGCAAGGTTTCATGCGGGTATTGCTCGATGAATTTTAAAGTTGCTTCGCTCTTGTCGACCAAGGCCACTACAATTTCACCGTTACGGGCATGGCAGCGTTGCTCGATCACCACCCAGTCGCCATCAAAAATGCCTTCCTCTATCATCGAATCACCTTTGACTTTAAGTACATAACAGGACTTTTCGGTTTTGATCTCATCGGGAACCGACATGTAGGCCAAGTCTTCGATTGCCTCAATCGGTTTGCCGGCCGCGATTACGCCGACATAACGCAAGCTGTTTGCCGTCGACATTGGCGCTTGTCTAGTCTGTTGGGCTTTTTCGGTCAGGCGTACGCCGCGGTGTTTCCTATCCATTGCCTCAATCAAGCCGGCTTCAATCAAATCCTGGATAATCCGGTGCAGCGAACCACGTGATTTCAAACCCAATGCAACGCATAATTGGTCCAGCGAAGGCGGATGGGCAAAGTTATGTTGGTTATGCAATAAAAAGTCGATGATTTCGTGTTGCTTGCGGGTCAAGGGTGGCATGGAGTTTGTCTCTGGTTTAAGTTTTTGTTTTGTTCTTGCTGGGTTATTGTAAAGCTACATTAAGAACTATAAAAGAACAAAGTGATTTTCGTTATAAGCCAAAGCCTGTTGTTATCCTATTTATTCCGTCCGTTCGGAGGTTGGCGCCGACATTTAAGGGGAATATTCAAACAGGTTTACCATACTTTATTTATGGAATTGCTGGGCTATACTGTTTGGCCTGGAAAAGCCTTTAACCCTGGAGGCTGCTCACAACAGCAAATATATCCATGAATAAGCCTGGAGAAATGCCGGATTTTCTGGTTAATGACAAAACGCCCGTGAATTCATAGGGTTTTTACTGGCAAATAGTGGCCATTTTTTATTAATTTCATGAGTTTTGTAGTGTTCGCCGGCCATGCATTTCTCGGTCCGAGGGACTAGCTTGAACAAGGTTTATTGTGAGAATATCGCCGGTTTAGCCAAGTAATTGCCCTTCTTCTTTTCAAATAATAATTAAAAAAAATGGAATCAACGATGCGGTTAAATTGCCGGTTTCACGGGCAAGCGCCAACCCCACTGGCTTTCTTGGTTTTATCGGTTACGTTTAATATCGGTTTTGTTGGCGGCGTGGCAGCCGGCGAGCCAACGCCGGACATTGAAGATTTATCGATCAACGACCTGATGCAAATGGAAGTTTCGTCCGCTTCCAGAAAATCTCAGACCTTATCGGATACCGCCGCCGCGGCTTTTGTGATCAGCCAAGACGACATTCGCCGTTCCGGCGCCACTTCCATACCGGAAGCATTGCGCTTAGCCCCCGGTATAGAAGTGGCGAAAATCAACTCGAGTGCTTGGGCCATCACCGCCCGTGGCTTCAACGGTAAATATGCCAACAAATTGCTGGTGCTGATGGACGGCCGCACGATTTATACACCGTTGTTTTCCGGTGTGTTCTGGAATTTACAGGATACGATGATGGAAGACATCGAGCGTATCGAGGTGATACGCGGACCCGGGGCGGTGATGTGGGGCGCCAATGCGGTCAACGGCGTCATCAACATCATTACCAAGAAAGCCAAGGATACTCAGGGCAATCTGTTGGTGGCCGGCGGCGGCAATCAGGAACAAGGTTTTGCCGGCTATCGGCACGGCGGCCAAATAAGCGACGATGGCAGTTACCGGGTTTATGCCAAGACTTTCGAACGGAAGGCCTATGTTGGTTCCTCGGGAGAAAGGTTGCATGACGACTGGCGCTCTGTACAGGGCGGATTTCGAATCGATGAGCGTATATCCAGCGATCATCGTTTTACCGTGCAAGGCGATGTCTATCGGAAAACCGTCGGCAATACCGTTGGACCGGTAACCGTCGCTCCACCTTTCAATACCTGGTACAACGTCGATGAACATGCCGACGGCGCCAATTTGCTGGCGCGCTGGGAAGGCAATCTCGGCGATGGTTCCGAATTTAAACTGCAGGGCTATTATGACCGGGTCAGCTTTAGCGCGCCGGCCTTGTCGGACGACCAGGATATGTTCGATATCGACTTCCAACACCGCCTGCATCCCAGCTCCAACCACGACCTGCTATGGGGCGCCAGTTACCGCTTCATTCACAATGCCGCCGGCAACACTTCCGCGATTGCCTATACACCCGAAAGCCTCGGTTATCACAACGGCAGTGTGTTCGTGCAGGACGACATCACACTGATAGACGACACCTTGCGGCTGACGTTGGGCACCAAACTCGAGGAAAGCCATTTCGGCAACACCCAGGTTCAGCCCAATGCCAGGTTACTGTGGACGCCTAACGACCAGCATTCGATCTGGGCATCGGTTTCCAGGGCTGCCCGTACCCCGTCGCGAGGCGAGGCACAATCAAACATCGCTCTCGGCACGGCACCGACCGGCTTCCCGGCGCCCTTCGACCGGGTTCAAGTTCGGGCGTTACCCAATCCCGATTTGAAGGCGGAAAAAGTATTTGCCGCCGAAATCGGCTACCGGACCCAATGGACTAGCCAATTCTCCACCGATATTACCGCGTTCAGCAATCACTACACCGACCTGATCATGTTTCGCCAAGGCCAGTTTGATTTCGCGACACTGACGCAACCCATGCTTTGGTACAACAACACCAGCGAAGTCACTACCCGCGGCATAGAGCTTTCCTCAGACTGGCAGGTTTTTGATTGGATGCGGTTTACCGGCAACTACAGCCATTTGAAGATCGAAAAGCCCTACGATCCGGCTAATCCGGACACGGCCGGGCTAAGTCCTAGGCATCACTGCTCCCTACGTTGGCAGTTGGATATGAACCGGCAGACTAAGCTCGATCTTACCTTGCGACATGTCGGCCGCTTGAACGCGGTCGGCCAGTCGGTTCCGGCTTACACGACTTTCGACGCCCGGCTTGCTTATCAACCTTATTCCGGCATCGAATTGTCCGTCGTCGCCCAAAATCTGTTCTCGCCGCAACATTTGGAATATCGGGAAGTGACCGCGATATCGCTATATGACTTTAGCGCGGAAGTCCCGCGTTCGATCTACGGCAAGATCGATTGGCGTTTTTGATTTTTCAACCCTTGTGAGTCTCGACAATGAGTAAACTCTGGAAAAAACTGCCCTGGATCATTGCCGGGGTTTTGATTGTCATCAGCTTATTGATTCCGCCATTTCTACCCTGGGCGTTGCTGATCGCCGTGGTGATTTATTATCAGTTCATGCCTAGGCGAGGCTTGATCGGGCCGGTTAACTTACCGGAAATGGATGCTTTTTTACCGACGGAGCAGGTGCAGTGGTGGTATTGGACCGGACACTTACAGGCCGAGGACGGCCGCCGTTTCGGTTTCGAAGTGGTGTTCTTCGCCTTCGACAGTTTTTTGTTCATGCGCGACCAACTGGTGCAAGCCGCCATAACCGATGTCGACGGCCAACGTTTTTCCTTCGACGAGTACGTCGAATTCAAGCTGCCTAATCGCGGCAGGAACGGTTTCGATCTAAAATCCGGTTACGGCGACAAAGTCACCGCCGTTGGCGGTAACGGCCATGACCGCTTGCATGCCCAAGTCGGCGATTACCTACTGGATATTGAGCTAAAGGCCACCAAACCGCCGGTCTTGCATTACGGTGGCGATGCCCATCCCTATCGTTTCGGCGGCTATAGCTATTATTATTCGCGGCCCAAGATGGAAACCAGCGGTACGCTGACGGTTGGCGGCGAAACATTGAAGGTCAGCGGCAGCAGTTGGTTCGATCGTCAATACGGCGAGCTGTATCAGGCCATCTTGCAAGGTTGGCAGTGGTTCGCCGTCGAACTGGACGACAACCGGCAGATCATGCTATTCGATTTTAAAGGTAGCGATTCTTCGGTGGAAAAATCGGGTTCGATCACCGATGCAGCCGGCATTACCGTCCAGTTGAACGCCCAAGATTTTCAGGTGACGGTGCTTGAGGAATGGACCAGTCCGCATACCGGTTGCACCTACCCATCAGGCTGGGAAGTGGAGGTTCGCGGCGAAAAATTCACGGTACAACCTTTGCTGAAGGACCAGGAATTACGCGCCAAACACCATATCTGGGTCGGACCGGTTTATTGGGAAGGTGCATGCGGTGTTGGCGGTAGTGTATCCGGCAAAGCCTATGTGGAGCTCAACGGCTATTGCCCTTGTCCGCGGATCGTCGGTTAGCCCCGTCCTCGAATTGGTCCAGCGCGGTTTCGGCGAAACTTCAGTTTATGGTTCGGCTTGACAGCGGATGGGCGTTCATATGGCATGGCTGCGCCGCGCTAAATCATGAGCGTTTGACTTATTCAAAAAATCCCCTCGCTTGTCCCTGCCTGTTTCGACAGCAACCGTTGCCATAATCGTCGCATGTTCATTTTTAGCTCTCGAGCAATGACTAGTCTGTCCAGTTTTATACCCATTAAATGAAGCCTTACCGAAAATGCCAAGGTTATCCGATAGTGGCGCGCGCGCTTGGCATTAGCGGCGAAGCTCGCTCGCGCGGGATAAGAGCTGCTATGGCGCTGTTGAGCCACGGCCGACCGCTTAGCTTGATTTTGCCGGGTTTGTTGCTGTTTTGCCGAGCCTTATCGGCGGATGGTTTATCTGAAGGCCAGATCAAGGCCGCTTATCTTTACAATTTCGCCAAATTCGTCGAGTGGCCGGCCGAGAGCCTGCCGGCCGGCGCCGAAATCGTGTTGTGCAAGGTCGGTAACGACGAGCTGGACGGCGCGCTGCGGGCACTGGATGGCCGTAAGGCGGGCGAGCGTGAATTACGGGTTGTGCAACACAGCCACGACACGTTCGATCCGAGCGGTTGCCACCTGCTGTTTCTCGGTAGTTCGGAGCAACAGCGGTTCGTGATGACCCTGAAGGCCTTGGGCAACGCCCCGGTCCTGACCTTGTCGGATATCGGCGATTTTGCCGAAAAGGGCGGCGGCATCGGCTTGTTGTTTCGCGAAAACAAGGTGGTGTTCGAAGTCAATCTGGAGGCTATCCGTAACGCCGGACTGCATGTGCCGGGTCAATTGTTGAATATCGCATTTTATGTATACGGGAGATAGTTCATTGCACGCCATATCCGGTTTTTCAAATTGGTCGTTACGCCGGAAACTGGTGTCTATCATCATGTTGAGCTGCGCGGCCTGTTTATCGGTCAGTTTATCGGTGATGGTGGTCAGTTCCGCCTACAGCCGCAATCAGGATGCGTTGAGCGAATTGGCCAGCATGGCCGATGTGTTAGCGGAAAACGGCCAGGCCGCGCTGGTGTTTTCCGATCAGGCCGAGGCGCGGCGGTTGCTGGAAGCGCTGAAGGAACATCCGGAAATCGTTTCGGCCTGGATGGTATCCGCCGATGGCTCGGCGTTATCTTCCTGGAGTCGGGCGGGGCGGGATGCTGCCATGCCCACTTATCACCGACAGCCCTATCGCGAGCTGCGCACCGATTTCTGGGGTCGGAGCGCGGAGCTGTTTACTCCGGTCATCAAGAATACCGAGTTGATCGGTTATGTGTTGCTGCAAGCCGATTTCACCGCGCATTGGAACGATCAGCTGGCCGACCTGGGCAAGGGGTTGGGGGCCGCCGGTTTGGCGCTGATTATGGTTTATCTGCTGGCTATACGTCTGCAGCGCATCATCTCCCGGCCGATAGAGGATTTGGCCGAAGCCGCCCGCAGAGTCGCGGAAGATAAAAATTACGCGCTCCGGGTGGTTCCGCGCGGCAAGGACGAAATCAGCGACCTAGTGCGGGCCTTTAATGCCATGTTGGGCGAGATTCAAACAAGGGAGCAGAATTTGACCGTCCACCGCGACTGTCTGGAACTCGAGGTGGCGCAACGGACCACCGAACTGCAGTTGGCCAAGGAGCAGGCGGAGGCCGCCGCGCTATCCAAGGGTATGTTTTTGGCTAATATGAGCCATGAAATCCGCACGCCGATGAACGCAATCATCGGACTATCCGACCTGGCGTTAAACAGTCAGCCGCCGGCCAAGCTGAGCGATTATCTGCATAAAATACACACTTCGTCGCTGGCGCTGTTGGCGATCACTAACGATATTCTGGATTATTCCAAAGTCGAAGCCGGGCGGATGGAATTAGCCAACGAAGTGTTCGGCCTGGAGGAAATGCTGGAAAACGTGCTGAACCTGTTTATTGTCCGTGCGGAGGAAAAAGGTCTGGAGGTAGTGCTGGAGTTAGATCCCGCCGCTCCGCCGCGCTTGATCGGCGATGCGCTGCGCCTGGGGCAGATACTGAATAATCTGGTCGGTAATGCGGTCAAGTTTACCGAGTCCGGGCAAATCCATATCAAGGTTTCGCGGCTGGCAGCCACCGACGATTGTGCGACCCTGAATTTTTCGGTGCGTGACAGTGGTATCGGCATGACGCCGGAGCAGGTTAACCATCTGTTTCAAGCTTTCACTCAAGCCGACGGCTCGATTACTCGCCGTTTCGGCGGCACCGGCCTCGGCCTGGCCATCAGTAAGCGGCTAGTGGAAATGATGGGCGGGGAATTGAGCGTGCAAAGCCAAGCCGGCGAAGGCAGCCTATTCGAATTCAGCTTGATGCTGCCTTTCCCGGAGCAGCGCAAATGCGGGCCGGTCTTCGCGCATTTGCAAACCATGCGAGTATTGATCGTCGACGATCTTGACATTTCACGGCAAATGTTGCGGGACATTATGCGGACCTGGGGATTTCAAGTTGAGGAGGCGGCTACCGGCGAGGATGCGCTGGCGTGCCTGAAATCGGCCAATGATTCCGGTCGGGATTTCGAATTGGTGCTGCTGGACTGGAAGATGCCGGGCTTGGACGGGGTTCAGGTCACCCGCGAGATCAGGAGCATGGTGCGCAGGGCGGAAATTCGCCACGCGCCGGTGGTCATCATGGTGACGGCGTTCAGTCGTGAAAGATTACTGAGTGCCGCGGGCGATGCAACACCGGACGATATTCTGGTAAAACCAGTGATGCCTTCCATGCTGTTGGATGCATTGACGCGTCTGCAGGGCGGCGCGATCTTTCGAACCGACGAGCAAGCCCGGCCAGGGCTGGCTGTGATGGCGGCGCCGATACGCGGGGCGCGCATATTGTTGGTGGAGGATAATGAAATCAATCAGATTGTGGCCCGCGAATATCTGGAGGGTGCCGGACTGAGCGTCACCGTGGCCAATAACGGTCGAGAGGGCGTGGAAGCGGTGCGCAAGTCCACGTTCGATGCGGTGCTAATGGATCTGCAAATGCCCGAGATGGGCGGTATCGAAGCCGCCCGCGCCATTCGGTTGGATGCCCGTTTTGCCGACTTGCCGATTATCGCGATGACCGCCGCCGTACAAGACAGGGAGCGTGACGATTGCTATGCGGCGGGCATGAACGATCATGTCGGCAAGCCCGTTTTGCCGCGAACCTTGATCACTACCTTGGTTCGCTGCATCAAGCCGCGTGGGCAAGCGATTACGGCCGGGTCCGCGCCGCTTGGCGGCGAGATCATCTCTCCATTACCCGCCGAACTACCCGGTTTTGACCTTGATTACATCCGGCTTACGCTAGGCGAGGATTGCGGCAAACTTAAAAGTCTGCTCAAACGCTTCCACGAGAAGTTTTTCGACTCGGCGGCACAATTGAATCGACTCTTCGCGGAAGGAAAAGTCGAGCAGGCGGGGGCGTGGCTACATGATTTGAAAGGCGCGGCCGGCGTGATCGGCGCCGTCGAGCTGAGTCGGGCCGCCGCAAGACTGGAGGACAGTCTTCACCTGGGGGCGCAAGACCAAGAACGCGAGGCCTTCGAACGCAGTTTGGACGACATGCTGCGAAACTCTGCTAGGCTGTGCCGCCAGGATTCGGCCGAGGACGCCAACGGCGACACCCATGATTGGCTCGTGGCCGGCCATCTCGTCGGCCAATTGCGCGCATTATTGGACGGCAGTGATTTCGTGCCTGGCGAGCTGATGGAACGTTTGAAAAAGGCCTTGCCCGGCGGGAACGGCTTGCGGTTGCTGCATAAAATAGAAAAACAGGTCGGCAATATCGACTACCGGAACGCGCGCGGGACCTTGGACGAGTTGGAAACCACCATCGCGCGGCATTTAGAGAGCGGATCGGCATGACTATCGAAACCACCAAACCACTGATCTTGATCGTCGATGATACGCCCACCAACATTCAGGTATTGGCGGAAAATTTGATTCAGGATTATCGGGTTAAAGTGGCGGCCAGCGGCGAGGCCGCGTTGGAGGCAATCGCCCGGCAGGGCTTGCCGGACTTGATTTTGTTGGATGTGATGATGCCGGATATGGACGGTTACGAACTCTGCCGCCGCCTGAAAAACGACCCGCAAACCAGTGCTATCCCGGTGATATTCGTCACCGCGCTGAATGGCGGCGGCGACGAAGAGCGTGGTCTCAATCTGGGTGCCCTGGATTACATCACCAAGCCGTTTTACCTGCCCGTGGTCAAGGCCAGGATACGCAATCATATACGGCTGAAGCAGATGGCCGATAGGCTGGAGGCGATGGCTTGGATAGACGGTTTGACCGATGTGCCCAACCGCCGGCGATTCGATCAGATGCTGGAAATCGAATGGAAGCGCGCGCAACGCAGTCATTTTCCACTGGCGATGATCATGGTGGATGTCGATTATTTCAAGGCCTATAACGACTGTTATGGACATGGAGCCGGCGATACCTGTCTGAAGCAGGTGGCGGCGCTGTTGAGCGCGATGGTCAGCAGGCCTTGCGATCTGGTGGCGCGATACGGCGGTGAAGAATTTGTGATACTGATGCCCGAAACCGATATCGATGGCGCGCGGCGGGTTGCCGAACAGTTACGCCTTCGCATCGAGTCCGAGCAAATGAGCCATGCCGGCTCCGGCGTTTCATGCTGGGTCACGATTAGCGTCGGTTACGCCGCGATGACCCCTGGCCAGGATCAAATGCCGTCGGCGTTGTTGGACGAAGCGGATCGTATGCTATACCGGGCCAAGAATTCGGGCCGTAATTGTACCCGCGGTTAGTGGCCGGTGTCACCGATTTCGATGGCTGGTTCGACCGGGCGGACAAACTGTATAATTGGTTTCAATTCGACGTAGCCGACGGCCGATATTTCAATCCCGTATCACGGCCCAACTTCATTCAACTAACGACTCCATGCCATTATTTTCTTATAAAGTTGTCAATAATCAGGGTTTAACGGAGGAGGGCGTGCGCGATGCCAGCGATGAACGGACTTTGTTGTTGGAGCTGCAAAACCAGGGTTTGATTCCGATTCGGATCGAACCGGCCAAGGAAAAAACCTTTCTCGGTTTCAGGCGTAAATCGGCCGCCGTGCATTTGTCGCATAAGCAAATCGGCATGCTGACCGGCGAACTGGCCACCTTGCTGGAATCGGGTTTACCGTTGGACAGGTCGTTGACCATTTTGCTGCAATTGACCGAGGAAAATCCCAAGCTGAATAAACTGGTGGCGAATGTGTTGGAGAAGGTGAAGGCCGGCAAGGCCCTGGCCGATGCGTTGGAAAGCCAAAGCGGGGTGTTTTCCAAGTTTTATTTGAACATGATCCGGGCCGGGGAAATGGGCGGCAATCTAGGCGGGGTGTTGCAGCGCTTGGCCGATTACATGGAGCGCACCCAGGAGCTGAAGGACACGGTCAGCACCGCCTTGATCTATCCGGTCATTTTGCTGGTGATGTCGCTGGCGTCGTTGTTCGTGATGCTGACATTCGTGGTACCGCAATTCAAGGAGATGTTCGATAGCGCCGGCCAGTCGCTGCCGGTACCGACCCAAATCGTGGTAGGGCTGGCGGACTTTTTACAAGGTTATTGGTGGTTGATACTGTTGTCGGTGCTGGGCGCCGTGCAGTTCATGAAATCGCAACTGTCGAATCCGGTCAGTAAAAAAGCCTGGGATCAACGTTTTTTGACTTTGCCTTTGTTCGGCGAGATCGTGATTAACCTGGAAACCGCCAATTTCAGCCGCACCTTCGGTACCTTGCTGGGCAATGGCGTGTCGATTTTGAAATCACTGGGTATCGTGCGCGAGACAGTGACCAATAGCGTGCTGTCCGATTTGCTGGCGCATGCCGAAGAACAATTGAAACAAGGGCGCACCATGTCCGAAGCCTTGGGCCAACAAAACCTGTTTCCCAAACTGGCGGTGCAAATGATTAAAATGGGCGAGGAAACCGGGCGGCTGGAGGAAATGTTGCTGCGGGTCGCGCTTATTTACGATAAACAACTGAAAACCACGATTCAGCGCATGCTGGCTTTGCTGGAACCGGCTTTGATTATTTCGTTGGGGCTGATGATTGCCGGTATCATCGTCTCGATTTTGTTAGCGATATTGAGCGTCAACGATCTTGCCATTTAACGGAGGAAACACATGAAACATTCTTTACGCCGTTCCGACGGTTTTACCTTGTTGGAACTGTTGGTGGTTTTGGGAATTATTGCCTTGCTGGCCGGCATCGTCGGTCCGCAGGTGATGAAGCACATGGGGGCATCCAAAACCAAGGCCGCCAAGGTTCAGATCGAGGATCTGGCGGCGGCGCTGGATATGTATAAACTGGACGAGGGACGTTACCCGACCCAGCAGCAAGGGCTGGATGCGCTGATCCAAAAGCCGAACGATGCCAAGCGCTGGAACGGCCCGTATTTGCGCAAGGAAAAAGTCCCGCAGGATCCTTGGCTGCAGGATTATCATTATGTTTATCCGGGCCAGCACGGCAGTTTCGATTTATTCAGTTATGGCGCCGATGAAAAAGAAGGCGGCGAGGGCGAGGAGCAGGATATCAATAGCTGGGAGTGAGCCGTTGTGAGGTTTGCCGCTAAAACCGCCCAAGGCTTTACCCTGCTGGAGTTGATCATCGTATTGCTGATTAGCGTACTGGGATTTGCAGCAGTCGGCACCAATATTTCCTCCGGCAATCAAACCACCCGTTTGCAGGCGGCGGCGCGGGATATTGCTTCGGCCTTGCGTTATGCGCATGGCCAAGCCTTGATGACCCGCAAACCGGTCAGCGTGGCGGTCAATCTGGGCTATAACAGTTATAGCATCAGCAATCGCGACAAAATCTACCATCTGAACCACGAAATCGATATTTCGCTGGTGGTGGCGGAAGAGGAGTTTGCCGACGACGAGGAAGGCAGCATACGTTTCTTCGGCGATGGTTCCTCGACCGGCGGACGGATTACGTTGGAATGGGGTTCGCAGTTACGCCGTATCGATGTCAACTGGATCACCGGCGAAGTAGCCATTTCCGATGCGGCGGCATAAGGGCTTTTCATTGCTGGAAATCCTGGTGGCCTTTGCCATCATGGCGGTGGCATTGACTATCGTGTTGCGGATTTTCGGCTCCGGGGTCAATGCCGCGGTGCTGTCGGAGGACTATACGATAGCGGTGCAAATCGCGGAATCCCTGATGGCCAGAACCGGCGTGGAAACGCCGTTGCAAATCGGCGAAACCTCCGGCACCGAGGCCGAAAAATTCGATTGGTTGGTCAGTATCCGCCCGGTAACGCGGCAACAGGCCACGGCCGAACGCTTTCAATCCCAACAGCAACAATCCCAACCCGATCTGCAATTGCTGGCCGTTACGGTGCGGGTCAGTTGGGGCGAACAAGATACCCGGCAACGCTCGCTGGAACTCAATAGCTTGAAATTGTTTCGGGAGCCGGAATTGTGAGGATTGCCCGCCGTAACGGTTTCACCTTGATTGAGGTGCTGATTGCCATGACGCTGTTGGGTGTCATGGTGGTGTTACTATTCAGCAGCTTGAAAGTCGCCGCCGAAAGTTGGAATGCCGGTGAAAACAAAATTGCCGAAGTCAATAAAAAGGCGGTGGTGTACCAATTTTTCAAGCGCCATTTGACTGCGATCCGGCCGCTGCCTTCGCTGGATACCGAGCAAAATTTCGAGACCGGTTCGCAACAAGTTTTTCAAGGTTTCAATCAAAGCCTCAGATTTGCCGGAGCTTTGCCGGCCAGCTCGGCGCGCAAGGGGATTCAGGTATTCGAGCTCGAACTCGATCCCGCCAAGTCCTCAAGCTTGAGAGTTAGATTAAGCCCCTACCGGCTAAGCGACGATGATCCCAAGGCCGAGGAACCGGTGGTGTTATTGGAAAACATCGCCCAATTGAAGTTTTCCTATTTCGGAAAAACCGAGGACATCGCCGAGCAGCAATGGCGCGATGAATGGACCATCGCCGACAGGCTGCCGGGTCTGATCAAGGTGTCGATTAGTCTGGAGGATGGTAGTTATTGGCCGGAGATGGTGTTTCCGGTAAAAATCACTCAGGCGCACACTGCGGAAAGTGTTACGGAACAAGCCGATGTCGCCGAAAATCCATAAGCCGCAACGGTCCAAATCCCGCAACCAAGGCGGCATGGCGCTGGTAATCGTGATCTGGATTTTGACCTTGCTGAGTTTAATGGCCGGCAGTTTTGCGATGAGTATGCGCCGCGAGACCAGTGTCAGTTCGGCGATCAAAAACAATGCCGAGGCGCAGGCCTTGGCGGAAAGCGGTATTATGCTGGCCGAATTCATGTTGACTCAACCCGATCCGCGTCAGCGTTGGCTTGCCAATGGCTCGGTCTATCGGTTGGAGCGGGAGGAAAGCGAAA
Organism: Methylomonas sp. LL1; assembly: GCF_015711015.1. NCBI lineage: Bacteria > Pseudomonadati > Pseudomonadota > Gammaproteobacteria > Methylococcales > Methylococcaceae > Methylomonas > Methylomonas sp. LL1. Next base: position 1,391,083 of record NZ_CP064653.1, on the reverse strand, counting down.
TCCGGATCCGCATTTTCTCGGAATCAGGCAAAGTCGATATCAACGCGGCCGACGAAGCGCTATTGGCGGCCGTGTTAAAATCGGCGGTCGACGATGACTGGCAACAACGGCAATTGTTGAACGCAATACTGGATTGGCGCGATGCCGACGACGACACCCGAACCCAGGGCGCTGAAAGAAGGCAATATCAGCAGGCCGGTTTGAGTTATGGGCCGGCAAACAGTGGTTTTCAAAGCCTGGAAGAATTGCAGCTGGTTTTGGGGATGACCGAACGGATTTTTAACGCGATCCAGCCCTGGATTACCGTCTACTCAGGCCAAGCGCAAGTCAACCAAGACCAGGCCTCGCCCGAGTTATTGGCTATCCTGGCTGAAGACCTAAAACAACGCAATATTCAGGATGCATCCCTGCAACAGCATCTGGATGCCGTGAATAATCCGGATAGCGATATAATGGATTCGGAGCAGTCGGCTATCGGCGAAAATCAAGCGTTTACCATTATTGCCGAAGCCAGGTTGCATGATGAGGCCGCCTCCGGCCTGGAGGCGGTTGTAAAAAGCCAAGGTATTGAAAACCCATTACCCTTTGAAACACTGGATTGGAAACAAAATTTAACGGGTCTGTCGCTATTTGATGAAGAAATGGAAAACTCGATAATCACAATTCAAGATGAATTTAGATACGACGATAGAATTTGATCTGAAAAAGTTTTTTCACTGGTGGGGCGGGGAACTCGCCTTTCTGGTGCCTAGCGGATTGCGCCGCCGCCTGCGTGACCGCCAGGGTTATCTGATTATTTCGCCATCGCGGCAAGGGTATCTACTGGAATTTTTTGACGATGATAAGCTCATCGCGCAAAAGTCCATAGCCTCGGCCGATACCGCCGGCTATCAACAATTAAAAAACCAATATCCCGCTATTGAAAAAACGGAGGTTGTGCTGCGTCTGGCGAGCGAGCATGCCTTGCAGAGAGTGATTTTTTTGCCGGCCGCCGCCCAGGAAAACCTGCAACAGGTTGTCGGTTTTGAGCTGGACCGCTACACGCCTTTCAAGCCGGAACAGGTTTATTTCAGCGCCGTGGTGCTGGGGAAAACCGAGCAAGGCCAAATCCGGGTGTTATTGATTGTAGTACCCAAAAACTTTCTCGACCAACAGTTGGCGGCGATGGAGGCTTTGGCGGTACCTCCTCACCGGGTCGACTATCAGGCCACGGTTTCCGAGTTTCCGCAAATCCGCGATGCCTATAATTTATTGCCGGAGCGTTATCGTCAGCGCGGTTCCAGATTAAACCAATCCATACATTGGCTATTGAGCGGCATCTTGTTGTTATTGACCATTGCGGCTTTGGTCGGGCCGGTCTGGTTGGAGGGGCGGGCGGTTGACAGCCTTAAGAGCCGGATCAAACAACTGGAAAAGCAAACCCGGTTGGTCGAGGCTCAACAACGGGAAATCGATGCCTTGCGCGGCGAAACGCAAAAATTGATCGACATCAAGGATCAGTCGCCGGCATTGTTGGGCGTGTTGGCTGAACTAAGCAGCTTGCTCAAGGATGATACCTGGCTGACGCATTTGCAATATTCCAATAAACATCTGCAGATTCAGGGACAGTCGCCGGCGGCTTCGGCCCTGATCAGCCTGCTGGAAGGTTCGGCATTTTTTAGTAAAGTCAGTTTTGTGTCGCCGCTGACCCAAGATAAAACCACCGGCCGTGAACGGTTTCAGATTAGTTCCGATGTCAGCATGCCGGTTACAATCGCCGCTGAGTCGGCAAATACGGGGGACGACGCTAACAGTAACGATCAATCGAACTCGGAGCAGTCGCCGCCGGAAGCGATTCCGGAAGCCGCGGCGGAGGTGAAGGGTGACTGATGTTCGTTTTCAACGCTGGTTGGCGGTTGCTTTATTACTGTTGGTGGTTTTTACCGTCATCTTTGCCCTGCTGTTGCCGCTGATTACAACCGGATTGGCCTATCACGAAGAAAAAAACGATTTACTGTTCCGCCTGCAACGCCAACAAAGCATTGCCGGCCGCGAAAGCCGGGTAGCCGAGGACCTGGAAGCTATCAAACAGCAATTTTCCCAACAAGGCTATTTTAGTACCAGCAGTACCGAAGCCTTGGCATCGGCCGAGTTGCAAAATATCGTCAAAACCGCTGTTTCGGATGCCGGTGGCCAGTTGACTAGTACCCAGGGTTTGCCGGGTAAAATGAATGACGGATTTTTGCGGATCTCGGTAAAAGTACGCATGACGGCCAACATGGAGGCCTTGCTCGGCGTTTTACACGCAATAGAGACAGCCGTGCCGGTACTGATCGTGGAACAACTGGATATTAATCCGGTGCGGGGCGCGCGTAATCGTTCGACTAACAAGGTCGAACCCAGCGGGCAATTGAACGTCAGCTTTGAGGTAGTGAGTTTCATGCGGGGGCAGACGCCATGAACCGTAAGTTGCTGACGGGGCAGATCATGGCGGGTGGCGTATTGAGCTTGATTCTATTGGCGGAATGGAGTTATGCCGAGTTTAGCCGCGGCCGCCTGCAAGCGATCATGGATCAGACCGTCCCCACCGATTATCACTCCGAGCCCTTACCCACGCTGAACATTCCCAAGCAGAATACGGATAGCGTTAACGCCATCATCGAGCGGCCTCTGTTTATCGAGGGGCGAAGACCCTTGGTCGAAACGCCGGTCGAGACCGCCGAAACCAGCGATACCGGCCAACTGGACGACTGGTTATTGATCGGCACCTATACTAAAAATAAACGTCCAACCGCCTTGTTTCGGAAACAAAACGAAGCTAGGAAGTTTTTGAAATTAAACCAGGATCAGCTGATTTCCGGTTGGCAATTGAAGGAAATATTGTCCGACAGGGTGGTTTTGCAGCAGGGCGCGCAACAAAAACCCGTTATGCTTAGAAAACCCCGAGAGCAAGCGAAGTCGCCCGCGCCGCCTAAAAAGCCAGCAACTCCCATTAAGCCGGCAAAACCTATTGTGCCGAATAACAACAATCCCTCCGAGAATAACAACGATGACGGTTAAAACCAGCAAAGCACCGCGTGTATTGGCGCTGGCCTTGACAATGGCGGGCTGCGAATACATTGGTCCGCAACTCCATCAAAAACTACCTCTTCCCAGCGCGGCGCCGGTTCAAGAAGATCAGGCTTTACCGTCGGACAGCGACAAGGAACGCGCCAGCAAAACCACCAAGGTGGAGATTTTTGCCAATGATGAATCGAATATACGAAGCGCTAAAACCGCCACACCGGTTAAAAGCGCCGGCAAGGGCGAATATAGCTTGAACTTCGACGATGCCGATGTCGGCGAAGTGGCCAAGGTGATTTTGAGTGACATTCTGGGGAAAAATTACACGATCAGCCCGCAAGTCAGCGGAAAGGTGACTCTGCAAACGACCGACCTGCTGAACAAGGACGATTTGATTCCTACCCTGGAAATGCTGTTAAGCCTGAATAACGCCGCGCTGGTGGTCGAGGGCGGGATGTATTTGATCAAGCCTTCCAATGAGGCGATGTACAGCAGTTCATTCAAATCGTTGGGCAGCACCCGCATGCCGTCCGGCTATCAGACTCGGGTGATTCCGGTTCGCAATGTCGCCGCCTCCGAAATTGCCGAGATTCTGAAGCCGCTATTACCGGAAAATGCGCTGCTGCATGTCGATCCGAACCGTAATATCTTGCTGGTTGCCGGTTCCGGCACTGAATTAAACCGGGTGCAGGATGTGATCAACACCTTTGATGTCGATGTATTGAAAGGGCGTTCGTTTGCATTGTTTACCCCGGCGCATGTGGACGCCGCCAAAATCATCGAGGAACTGGAACAGATTTTTAGCCGGGTATCGGCGGGCGACAAAGCCGATGAAAACAGTTTTTTTAGATTTATCGAAATCGAGCGACTCAACGCCGTGCTGGCCATTACGCATAATGCCAAATACCTACAGGATATCGAAAGTTGGGTCTACCGTTTGGATAGGACCAATAGCGAAGCCGGCGGCGGCGTCAATGTCTATCGCGCCCAGCACGTCAACGCGCTGGATTTGGCTGAAACCCTGGGCCAAATCTTCGGTAACGCCAGCCAATCGCGGTCGAAGTCGGCGTCGATCGCTTCCGGGCGCAAAGCCTTGTCGGCGACGAATAAGCAGAGTAGCGGCTCGAAAGACTCGGGGATGGATAAAACGCTGAGCGATAATAAAACGCAGGACAGATCGAGTGCGCGCGGTTCGTTGTCCGGAGGCGGCGGCAGTAGCAGCGGTACGAGTGGCGGCGTCGGAAGCAGTAACGCGGAAATGCCCAATGTCAAAATCATACCCGACGAAGGCAATAATGCCCTGGTGATCGTGGCTAATTCCGAGGAGTACGCCAAGATTCACCGGGTAATCAAACAGTTGGACGTGTTGCCGTTGCAGGTGTTGATTGATGCGACGATCGTGGAAGTCACGCTAAAAGATGACTTGGAATATGGCATACAATGGTTTTTTAGCCACAACAATGGCGGGGTTAATGAGATTTCAGGCGGAAAAGGCCTGAGTCTGAAGGATATAGGTACGGGTATTGCGACGGGCGGCTTTTCCTATGCTTTTGCCAGTAATTCCGGCGATATCAAAGCCTTGCTGCAAGCCAACGCCACCAACAATAATATCAATGTCATTTCATCGCCATCGTTGATGGTGTTGAATAACCAGGAAGCCTCGATCAAGGTCGGTGATTCGGTGCCTATACGCACATCGGAATCGACCAATACCAATACCATCGGCAGTGACAGCGTGGTGCAGACCAGCGGAATTCAAATGATAGACACCGGTATTAATCTATCCATCAGACCGCGTGTCAACGCTGGCGGTCTGGTATTGATGGACATACTGCAAACCGTCAATAACGCCATCGCAAACACGGTTAGCACGATTGATTCCCCCCAAATTCAGAAGCGAGAAATCGAAAGTAGCGTTGCCATACAAAGTGGCGAAACGATCGTGTTGGGTGGCTTGATCAAGGAAGACAATACCCATAATCGATCCGGCGTGCCCTTGTTGCACGAAATCCCGTTGATAGGTCCGTTATTTGGTGGCACCACGCGCAACAAGGATAAAAGCGAGTTGGTGGTGTTGATCACGCCGCGCGTCGTCAATAGCCGTCAGGATGCCCAATCGATTACCGACGAATTCAGACGCAAGCTGTCGTCGATTTATCAAATTCCGGTCGAAGTGGATGTGGAAACCAGCACCCAATAAGGCGATGGCCAAGAATCAATAAACCGTATTGGCGCCGGATTTTTGTTCGGCTACAAGGATCGGAAAAGGGCTCGTGCTTGCGTTTGGAGTTATAACTGAATCTGGTGTACGGCCAAGCTTGAAGAGAGGTGGCGTCCTCTGCTGAAATGAGATTGACGAGATCGAATAACAGCAACCACGAGAACGTTCAATTTGAGTAATGAGTTCGTTCACCTTTTCTGTGTGGTTTTTCAACGGTAGGATAAATCTAGCGCGCGTCAAGTCTGGTAAGTTTATGAATGCCTCACGAGAGCGACGTCTGTCAAGCCACCCAGCGTACCACGCCTTAAGTGTTTTCCTGATCGCAGTTGCAGCCATTAAATTTCATTAGTCCATTGAACTTGAGTTACAATGTTTTGGAGGTTAAAAAGCATAACAAAAAGTTCCACCAGACGGTGTGCGTCGAGGCCAAACTGCCAGGCTCGCACGCTAGAATTTTATGGCATTTTGTCCTAAGAGTACACCGCGAGTGAGCTTAGCGTTGAATGACAGCTCGCTGAATCCTTGCCGACATTTGGTACAAAGCTTCGAATGTCAATTAGTGGCCGGTCAGCGCCCGATCCAGAGCATAGCATGACAATAAATCTCCTTAAACAACAGTTAGGAGATTGTCATGAACCAAGAAAATTCAAGCAATCAACACACACCTTGGAATACAGGTAGATTGATTGGTCAGAAATCGCCACTAAAATTGAAGGAAATTTGGGCTATTCATATCCGTCTGCAGACGGCCAAAAACAGGCACCGGCTACCAATCCAGCTGTGCCGCTAACCAATAATGGCCTGGAGATTCGCATGGGCAGCAGCAACGCCGATCACAAGACTGGCGGTTGAAACGATGCCGTCGTTAGCGCCTAATTCGGCGGCGCGTAACCAGCCGATACGATGGGCGCGATGAAATTCAGAATGTCTCAAACAAGCTCCTTTTTAGAATTTTGGCATTATGGATGTGGATACTACTGGTAAGTGTCATCAATGTCTTTGTTTCCTGTAAACATCGCTTTAACCAATTTCTCTTTATCGATGTAGCTGGATACGGCAACACCTATAATGTGTAGAAACACTAACAACAGGGTCAGGTTAGTGAAGAACTCGTGCAATTCTTCCCAAAACTCTTCCGCTTGCTTATCGATCTTGTATTCGCTGTCAATCAGTTCAGATTTTTCATCATCTTCTTCTTCGTTATCTTCTGCGTTAGCCACAGAAATCAGGCTGACGGACTGAATTTGTGTCTGGACTTGAGTTGCTGACAGGGCGAAAGGGCCTTTATTGTCTTCCACAGCGTAGAGCTTCAAACCCGTGAAGGTGGTTGCTGACAAACTGAGTAATAAGGCGATCACCATGACACCGCCCGCAGGATTATGGCCGATATAATGCTGAGGTTTGGCTGCTATCAGGTTTTTTAGGTAACCCATAATTCGGCTTGGGGAATAGATAAAACTACTGAAGCGCGCGTACTTCCCACCCACAAAGCCCCACACTATTCGAGTGAGCAAATAAGCACCCACGACATAACCTGCCCACACATGTAAGGTCATGAAATCATCTTCGGTGAAATAGGCCGTAAAAAATGCAAGCGCTAAAATCCAATGTCCAATACGAATCACTGGCTCCCAGACCCTTAAAGTTTGTTTCTCATTTGTCATGTCGTTACTCCCAATCAGTTCTCGTTCAAATCAAGTTGAGCTACATGTTGCGTTAAACTGGCTTCTTTGGCATCCGTCATCCGACGTATAGGACACTATTTATGGCATTTATCAACGATAACAAACGCTTCAGCCAATGGGCTATTAGCATATGTTTGTTGGTTTTAGTGCTGATAACATTGGATTTTCTGGGGGACTATCGAGATGGCGTGCCGTGGCCGCACTTGTTTGTCGAAGCCATCATTCTGATGCTTTCTCTGCTAGGGCTGGTCTATTTCGGTCGGCTTTATTATCAATTTACACAAACCAAAATAAATTTGCTGACGCAAGATTTGGCTTTAGCCACGCAACAATCTCAAGAATGGCGTGAGGCAAATCGTGAGCTTATTGCGGGCCTGGCTGTTCAAATACAGAAGCAGTTTGACAATTGGCAACTCACCCCAGCAGAAGCCGAAGTCGGTATGCTGATGTTAAAGGGTTTGAGTCATAGCGAAATTGGCCAGCTTCGCAATGTCAGTGAGCGCACCATTCGCGACCAAGCGCGTGCGATTTACCGGAAAGCGGGCGTGACTGGACGCACAGAACTATCCGCTTTTTTTCTGGAAGATTTACTCCTGCCACGTTAGCCGTATTAATGCTCATGGCAGCTGAGTGCAGCTTATCGCCTCTACTTGGGGGATATCTATGGGTACGAACTTTTGAAAACTAGGGGTTCGGGACGTTATGGCAACTGTAACAGCTGACTTGATAGCCCGCTGGCCTGTGTTTAGTACCAAATACACCTGCATTGATTGTTTTGGTAACCTTGATGGCGCTTAACGGTGAACCGGCACTGGTTGTGCCATGGCAATAGGTACAATTCGGCGATGTCGCAGTACCATTTTTGTTGGCATGATCATGCTGACTCACCCAAGCATTATTTACCCTGCAATTTTTAATACATACCGTTCCCGATCCAGGCGCCTGCAGCAGCACCGATGCCTGCCGCCAAAGGATCACCTCTGCCTATTTCATAACCCATCACGCTGCCGATCATGCCACTCACTAAACCTTGTGTTGAGCGTTGATCGTAACCGTAATAATTAACCGGTGGAGGAGGTGGTGCATAGTAACGAGGCTGTACCGGAACATATTCCACCACTTGCTCGGGAACATAGACAATTTCTTCTTCAACAACCCTTTGCGGCATATACACAACCTCTTCTCGATAAGAGGGATAATAATTTTGCCTGTGATGGTGGCCGTGATGATGTTCACGATACTCACCCCAGTCATCATCTGCGAATGCATTTGATGAAAGCAACAACCCCACAATTATAATCTGTGCCATTCTGAACATATGAACTCCTTTTTGGATAATGATTCAGTTGTGGCGCATTCTGCTGAGAGCGGCTTAAAATTTCCTTAATCAGGCGTGGCTTATATTTACAAAGCTAATGCAATCAAAAACTGAGTCTAGTTAAAGTCAGATTACTGCCAAACAGCGGACTTTCAAAGGCATGATTTTAGATTAATATGAATGTCGCAAAGTGGCCGTAGTGAAGCAGTGATATTGTCAATTTGCTCGCCGAATACCCAGGGCAATCGCGCTATGTAGCTTCTGTCCCAAAAAGTAACTTGAAGCGATAGTTGTCGTTTAGACAGGCCCGCAGTTTACGGCGCTTCAAGCTATCTTTAGTTGGACCGTTGTTCCTGAGCAGATTCAAGGCCATCCGTCGCATCAATGCCAGATTTTCGGCGGAATGATCAGTTCTGGCTCGATTGGCGTCTTCGCCAAATTGCACATCCAACACCCAGTGCTGTGAGTTTTCAATCGCCCAATGTTGTCGGACACCTTTGGCAAAGCGCGACAAATCGGTAAATGAGCACAAATAGTAACGATGCTCGACCGAGGTTTTATCGCCGATGATGCGCGTTGATTCAACCCTTCCAACGGCTTGTAGTCCGGCCCAGTCTGGCTTTTGCGTCAACCAATCAATCTGGGTACTCAAGCTATAGCGGCGTATTTCGATGCGCCCGTGACTTTTGTCGATCGTTTCATGGATGGGTAATCGACTTTGGGCATTTTCCGTATCCAGCCAGAGTCGAACGTCTTCGCAAAGCAAGGCGTGATTATCCTTGAGAGCCAACACATAATCGGCTTGCGCCGCGACGATGGTTTGGGCAATGGCTTTTTGGCAGCCCATGGCATCAATCGAGATCAAGGCGCCTTGAATATCCAACATCGACAACAAATCCGGAATGGCCGTGATTTCGTTAGTTTTTTCGCCGACCGCTTGCTGCGCTAATACCCAGCGCGCTTCAGCGGCAAAAGCACTCATCAAATGCACGGCTTTATCCCCTTCACGACTGCCGCGCAGGGTTTTACCATCCAAACAAACTTGCTGACCCGAAAGGCTGGGCAAGGCCGCCCGCACCCAACACTGAAAGGCATCCGCAAAGGCTTTGGGATTCAATCGCCCAAATACATCGCTCAAGGTATCGTGCGAGGGAATGCCGTTCGGTAGTGCCAGAAATGTCCTAAGCCAATCTTCTTTTTCTTCGGCAAACTCTTCCATGCCTACCCAGTCTTCAATGCCACTCAACACCGCGCACAATACAATCATGACAATATCGCCGAGGTTGTGCAGCTTGTTTTTGGTTTCGCGCCGCGGGTCTTCAAGATTAGCCAAATAGGGCATTGGATCAGGTAACATCTGCGTTTTGGGGCAAATCACTATACTAAACGATAGGATCGGGCAAGTGCTACATAGCGCGATTGCCCTGGCCGAATACCGGTCAGTCAACTGGGTCACAGGTTGCCTTAACTATTGAAATTGGATAGTGACCCCGACGGTCGGGTATTGGCCGGAACTGTACCGTTCCAAACTTCATTAATGGTGAGTTTCCTAAAGAGTTTACCGTTAATCTTGAGATTTCTAACCAGAATCAGGAACTGCATAATTTATGCACCGTATTGAAAATCAGATAAAACAATTTTCATAAATGCTGGGAGCCGGACAACAGTTTTCGCGGAAGATCGCCTGGAGCTGTTCCTACGCAAGCAGCTATTATTTCTTCGTTGGTTTGGTCGGCGTCAGGATGGTATTTTGCGGCGGCCGGCTATTATCCAGGTCGGGATAATCCTTGGTAAAGTGTAAGCCACGGCTTTCCTTGCGTTGTTGGGCGCTGCGGATAATCAGTTCGGCCACGATCACCAGATTCCGCAATTCCAATAAATCGCTGGTGACCCGAAACTGGCCGTAGTATTCGCTGATTTCATCCTTCAACAGAATCAGGCGGTTCATGGCCCGTTCCAGGCGTTTGTTGGTGCGGACGATGCCGACATAGTCCCACATGAAACGGCGCAACTCGTCCCAGTTATGCGCGATCACAACTTCTTCGTCCGAATCGCTGACCTGAGATTCATCCCAAACCGGTAATGGCGGTGGTTCGGGTATGCTGTCGAACTGGCGTCGAATGTCCTGATTGGCCTGTTCGGCAAACACCAGGCATTCCAGCAGCGAATTGCTGGCCATCCGGTTGGCGCCATGCAGGCCGGTACAGGCGACTTCGCCAATCGCATACAAGCCGCGAATGTCAGTCCTGGCGTTACTGTCGGTCATTACGCCGCCACAGGTGTAATGCGCGGCCGGCACCACCGGGATGGGTTGCTGGCTGATGTCGATATCCAATTCCAGACATTGCATATAAATAGTCGGGAAATGTTTCTGGATGAACTCGCGCGATTTGTGGCTGATGTCCAGAAACACGCAGTCGATACCGCGTTTCTTGATTTCGCTGTCGATGGCGCGGGCCACGATGTCGCGCGGCGCCAGTTCCATCCGCTCGTCATAGCGGCGCATGAAACGTTCGCCATCCGGTAAAATCAAGTGTCCGCCTTCGCCGCGCACGGCTTCGCTGATCAAGAAGGAACGGGCGGAGGGATGATATAAACAAGTAGGATGGAACTGCATGAATTCCATGTTGCCGATCCGGCAGCCGGCGCGCCAGGCTAGGGCAATCCCGTCCCCGCTGGAGATATGCGGATTGGTGGAATATAAATAAACTTTGTTAGCGCCGCCGGTGGCCAAAACCACGATTTTGGCGGCAATAGTCTTAATCTTACCGGCCTTGCTGTCCAGAACATAAGCCCCCAAAATGCGTTGCGGCGTTTGTCCCAGTTTTTCCGCCGTAATCAATTCCACGACATTGTGATATTCCAGCAGGCTAATGTTAGGATGATCTTGGGCGCGTTGAATCAGCGACAGCGATACGGCTTTGCCGGTGGCATCGTCGGTGTGGACTATCCTGCGGTGGGAGTGGCCGCCTTCTCGATTCAGATGCAGTTGTTTGGTGCCATCAACTCCACTTTCCTCGGTAAAGTTGACGCCTTGATGTCGCAGCCATTCAATGCTTGCTCGGCCCTGGGATACGGTAAGATGGACGATTTCCGGATCACACAAGCCGGCGCCGGCGATCAGGGTGTCTTCGATATGCGATTCAATCGAGTCGTGCTGATCGTCAAACACGGCGGAAATGCCGCCTTGTGCATAATAGGTGCTGCATTCGGTCAGGGCGAATTTGGCTAGTACCGCAACCCGATAGTTGTCGGCCAGATGCAGGGCTAGACTCAGGCCAGCGCCACCGCTGCCGGCGATCAGGACGTCATAATGATGAGTTGAGTTCGATGTCAATGTAGTCTGCTTGCGAGATAAAGTTTGTTACAGTTTTTTGAAAATCATATCGTGTTTTAAGCGTGTGGTAATTTTTTTTGTATTGCCAGAACTAATGCGGTTTAATTCTGTCAATCCCATCATCGAAATAGCTCAGTGAACGAACCAATAAGGCTCTCCGAAGATTTAGATCAAAACTTGGTGCGCAGAGTCCAGCAAGGTGATAAATCCGCCTTTGATCTTCTGGTCATCAAGTACCAGCACAAAATTGTGCATTTGGTGAATCGTTACGTCAAAGATCCCAGCGAAGCGCAGGATGTGGCTCAGGATACCTTCATCAAGGCCTATAAAGCGTTGGGCGATTTCCGTGGAGACAGTGCTTTTTATACTTGGCTATATCGAATAGCCATTAATACGGCTAAAAACTATTTGTTGTCGCGCTCCAGGCGGCATTCCGACTACGAAGTGGATATGCAGGATGCCGAACAGACCGAGAACGCGCCGCAACTTAAAGACATCGAAACTCCGGAGCACCAGTTGATGAATGACCAGATAATCACGGTCATTAAATCGGCTATTGAAAAGCTGCCCGAGGAAATGCGGATTGCGATCACTTTACGCGAATTTGAAGGCATGAGTTACGAAGAGATCGCCGAAGCCATGGATTGTCCCATTGGCACCGTACGTTCCAGGATTTTCAGGGCTCGCGAAGCTATCGATGAAAAATTAAACCCATTGCTCGGTTAAAGGTATTACCATGCAAGAACAACTTAACGAAAAATTGTCATTACTGGTTGATGATGAACTCGACAACACCCAGGCTTATGCTTTATTGAAAGCTCTGCAACATGAAACCGAATTACAAGCCAAATTACGCCGTTATGCGCTGATCAGCCAGGCGTTGAAAAGCGAGCAGTGTTCGCTGGCAAGTCCTGATTTTGCCGATAAGATTCATCAAAAATTGAAACAAGAACCGATTTACTTTCTTCCCCGCAAGAAAACCCACGACAATTTTAAAAAATCCGCCTTGGCGGTTGCCGCTTCGGTGGTGCTGGCGGTAGTGTGGTTTTCGGCCAATCAGTTGCAACATCCAGTTCAACCCTATGCCGATGTCAATGCCATCGCACAGCGTTCGGTGCAAGCGGAACAAATGAACGCACGTTTCAAGGAATATTTACAGGCACATGACAATGTCTGGTATGTCAATGACAACGTTGGCAATTCTTCCTATGCGCGCTTGGCCAGTTATCAACAAAAATAATCTTGTTAATGCGATTTTTACTCGTCTTTTTGCTCTGTATTTCCGCTGCTTTTGCTGACGATAGTCAGTCGTTGAACGGCCAACAGTGGCTGGAAAAAATCAGCGATGCGATGAAGCACCGCAATTACCACGGCACCGTGGTTTTCATGAAAAACGGTCAGGTTGATACCATGAAATATCAGCACACCGTTGAAAATGGCATCGAACAGGAACGGCTGACTTCGTTGAATTCGCCGTTGCGCGAGGTTATTCGAAAATCCAGTGAAATTAGCTGTTTGTATAAGGAAACCAGTCAAACTATTGAAACACATCATCCGATCGATCGCTCCTTCATCGTCAATTTACCGCTGGAACCAAAACGGGTGGAAGGCCAATATCTCCTGGCGGTGGCCGGACGGGAAATGATTGCAATGCGGCCGGCGCAAATCATCGCCGTTTTGCCGAAAGATGAAATGCGTTATGCCCGTAAAATATGGGTCGATACCGACTCCTTGCTGCCATTGAAGGTTGAAGTCTATGGGTTGGATGGCGGCACATTGGAGCAGGTGTTGTTCACCGAACTTAGTGTCGACCAGGCCAATCCCCCTTCCGATAGTTCATCTTCCGATGATGAGCACGCTCATCATCAACATCTGGCTCAAACCGACAGCTTCGAAAACTCGCTAATCAAGTTGAAAAATTGGCCCGCGGGGTTTGAAAAAGTGTTTTTTATTCGCAATACCATGCAACAATCGAAAAAGACTGTCGATCATTTGCTGATCAGCGACGGCTTTTCCAGTATCTCGGTCTATTTCGAGGCCAAGGGTCCCCATGCCGTTGAAGGCTTGAGAACGTTGGGGCCGGTCAATTCCTATAGTCGAGTGATCGGTGATTTGCAAATTACCGTGCTAGGCGAAGTGCCGGTGAAAACCGTTGAGTTTGTCGCTACCGGCGTGGCTTTACGTTAAACGACGAGACGATTTAAAGATTCAGAATGTTAAGGTTCAATGGAGAATACATGTTTAACAAGTTCGTAAATAGTATATGGTTATTGGTAGTCTTGACTACCGCTGCCCATGCGCAATTACCCGATTTCACCGAAATGGTGAAAAACAACGGCGATGCCGTGGTGAATATCAGTACGACTCAAAAAGCTCCGGACATGCAGTCCGCCGATTCGGATCAGCAACCGATGCCGCAAGACGTGCCGCCCGAGTTGGAAGATTTTTTCCGGCATTTTTTTCAAGGACCCGGTCGCGGTTATGTGCCTAGAGAGACCAACTCGCTGGGCTCCGGTTTTGTGCTCTCGAAAGACGGCTACATATTGACTAACCATCATGTGGTGAATAACGCCTCTGAAATAGTGGTCAAACTTAAAGATAGACGGGAGTTGGTTGCGAAACTGATCGGCTCGGATGAAAGCACGGATGTCGCGCTATTAAAAGTCGAGGCCAAGGAATTGCCGGTAGTGCAAATTGGCGCGCCCGAACAACTTCAGGTCGGTGAATGGGTTTTGGCGATAGGCACGCCGTTTGGCTTCGAACAGTCGGTGACTGCGGGGATTGTCAGCGCCAAGGGCCGTAGCTTGCCGGACGGTAACTATGTACCGTTCATTCAGACCGACGTAGCCATCAATCCAGGTAATTCCGGCGGCCCGTTATTCAACATGCAAGGCAAGGTTGTCGGTATCAACTCGCAAATATACAGCCGTTCCGGCGGATATATGGGGTTGTCGTTCGCGATACCGATTGATGTGGCGATGAATGTGGCCGAACAAATCAAAACCAAGGGTAAGGTCTCGCGCGGCTGGTTGGGGGTTCAAATCCAGGATGTGACCCGGCAATTGGCGGAGTCGTTCGGTATGGATAGGCCACACGGCGCCTTGGTTGCCAAGGTTATTCCCGGTGGCCCGGCGGAAAAAGCCGGTATTCAAATCGGCGACATCATCGTCGACTTCGATGGCCATATCATCGAAACTTCGGGCGAGTTACCCCCCATCGTGGGCATGACGCCGGTCGATGAAAAAGCCAACATAAAAATTATTCGACAAGGTGACAAGGAAGAGTTGACCGTCAAGGTAGGTCTGTTGCCGGCTCAGGCTGCCGCTCAAATCAATACCGACGCCTTGCCGGAAACCGCCGTCGATCGTTTAGGATTGGCGGTGGCGGATTTGAACGATGAGCAACGCCAGCAATTACAGGTGGAAAAAAACGGCGTCTTGGTACAAAAAGTCGGCAAAGGTATTGCCTTGGATGCGGGCATCCAACCGGGCGATGTGATTCTGCGGGTTCAAAACACGCCGATTCGGGATGCGGCCGATTTCAATAAAATCGTCGCCAAGCTGCCGGTCGGAAAATCGATTGCGATGCTGATTCAACGTAATGGCAGTCCGGTGTTTTTAGCCTTTAAAATTGATAAATAACCGGAGTAAGGGCCATGGCTAACGTCAGTAATATTTCCCAGTTAATTGGCAATACACCGTTAGTCAAATTGCAGCATATCGTTCCCGAACAGTCGGCGGCCGTACTGGTTAAACTGGAGTCCAGAAATCCGGGAGGCTCGATCAAGGACCGGATCGGGCTGGCCATGATACTGGCGGCCGAAAAATCCGGGATTTTGAAAGCCGGGGGGACGATTGTAGAACCGACATCGGGTAATACCGGCATTGCCTTGGCCATGATAGCCGCCGCGCGTGGTTATCGATGTGTCTTGGTGATGCCGGAAACCATGTCGGTCGAGAGGCGACAATTGCTTGCCCTGTATGGCGCCGAAATCGTATTGACGCCCGGCGGCGAAGGCATGAAGGGTGCGATCGGCAAAGCCAGGGAAATCGTGGAACAAAGTGGCGCCTTTATGCCGCAGCAGTTCGAAAATCCGGCCAATCCGGAAATTCATCGGCAAACCACGGCCCAGGAGATCTGGTCTGCTACCGGTGGGCAAATAGACGCCTTTGTCTGTGGGGTCGGTACCGGCGGCACCATCACTGGCGTGGCGGATGTGATCAAGGCCCGTAATCCGAAGTTTTTAGCGATTGCGGTAGAACCGCTTGAGTCGCCGGTTATCTCCGGCGGAACGCATAGTCCACATAAGATTCAAGGCATCGGAGCCGGCTTCGTGCCGAAAAATCTGGATGTCGATTTACTCGACGCTATCGAATTGGTCAGTAGCCAGGAGGCCTTTGCCATGCGCGTGCGCCTGATTCGGGAAGAGGGCTTGATGGTGGGAATTTCGTCCGGCGCCAGTGTCCACGCCGCTTTACGCGTGGCCGAACAGCTGGGCGCCGGCAAAACCGTGGTAACCGTCATTCATGATACCGGCGAGCGTTACTTGAGCATGAGTTAAATTCCACTAGGCACACCGGGTTCTACGATGGTTCGCGCGGGGCAAGTTGCGGCTTCAATCGGATTTTGCATAGTTAGGCTTGATCGAAGCTTGATCTCTTTCCAACTTACATCGTCACCATGAATGATTCCAGATTAAAAATACGTTCGGCGGGGCTCGGGTATTTCATCAACCGTATCCAAACGCTGTTCGTCAGCATGCTGCGAATCTGGACCATACCGATCGTGTTGATGCTGAGCGTCTCGTCGGGTTTTACCACCTATTACGGTTTATCGCATTTCATTACGCCCTGGATAGCGCTGGTTATCACCATTGCCATTCAGTCGATTATCGTGATTTGCTCGCTGGAAATGGCCGGGATACATTGGACCGCCAATCGGACACGCTACTTTTCGGTCGTGGCCTCGTTGTTTATCGCCCTGGCCGCATCCGTCACCTTTTCTTATTTCAAATTTTACGAAATATCCGAGCAGGAAACCCTGCATATTAATCGGGTGCAACAAATCAGGCAGGACATCAAAACCTATCTGGATACCGTCCTGGTCCAAAAAGGCCAGCTGTTGCAAAAACACAAACAGGAGCTTGATCAAGCTTCACTCGATGCATCGCAAGCTTATTTCGGTACCCATGATCAAATTGGGCCTGGCTACAAAAATCAGGTCGGTGAGGGACCGTTTTGGCGTCACTACAATCAAGTCTATCAGGAAAAAAAGCAGGCATTCCAGGGGCAAGAACAAGCCTTTCTCGAATTGGACAGCAAAATTCGTTCGTTGCAAACCAGCTTGAGCGATCTGGACGTGGCCGAAAATCCTGAGCCGGCCTATCAGCAGTTGCTGAAAAATTATCAAGATATTCAATTGATTGTAAATCAACTTTCCAGTAGCGCGGGTTTGCTGCTGCCGGACGCGCCGATGTTGATGACTTACAAGCAATTCATCGAAGAAGTCAAACCTTCGTTTGCGATGTGGCAGGGATTTTCCTGGTTTGCCTTTGCCTGCGCGGCCATGGTGGATTTTTTTACCGTGCTGTTGTCGTATCGGCTTGAGTTTACCGCGCCCGGTCCGTTGACCGCGCAGGAAGAAGAACTGGTATTCGAGTGTTTGAGGCAGTTCAGCGAATTTCGGATCAACGAGAATGACGAGCTGGAAATGATCATCGAAAAATCCGAGTTGGAAAAGGCCAGGCGTTATTCCGACTGGACCCGGATGTTTGTGGTTGGCCTATTATTGAGCCGTGGTTTTTTACGCAAAGTCGATGCAAGAACCGTCGAGTTTGCGCCCAATCTGTACCCGCTGATTGCCGAGAAAATGTCGGATAAAATCGCGGCGCTGAAAGCCAAAGCCTTGGTTAATCCGTCCGGCGATCAGTCATGAATCATCAAAACAGCGAACTGGACGCCTGGCTGGCCGGCCAAGATATTTTTGAACAAAATCTCCCGGTTCCCGAAGACTGGGTCGCGGGTTTTGATGCCAACCGCCAATTGGTTGTATTCAAGCTTGGCCCCTTCAAGCGCTTGTTTCTGCGGCCGGGTAAGTTCAACAAACGTTTTTACCACCAGCTATATCCGCTTAGCATCGAAACCTGGGATTATCGGCGGCAGCTGAAATTGTTCGATGAGTTTTGCACGCTGGATATTGCGCTGGATATACGCTTTCAGGCCACTCTGGCTTATGTGCTGAAAAATAGTGAAATGCTGGAAAGCATCAATCAGCATATTCAAGCGTTATACGCGGATGTGATCGAAGACAAAATCAATCAGGAACTCAGTAATCTGGCGGACGGTAGCTGGGTGCAAAAAGGCTTGGTTAATCATGAAAAGCGCATAGCTATTTCGGTATGCGAAGTGCTGACCCAGCATCATATCCAAGCCGAAGCTGTCTGTCGCATGTCGGTGTCATTTGTCGAGTTTCCGGATGTGCAACTCGGCAGAGACAGCGTATATCTACATGTATTGAAAAAAACCTTTGAACTCGGCGAGCAAAAAAATCAGGAAATGCTGCGTCAGCAACGGCTGATTGAACAACAGGCTTTGTTGGCGAAACAACAGGAACGGGAGCATCTGAAGCAATTGGCGGAAATGCAACGCCAAATTCAGCTCCAGGAAGCCGAGGCGCAAATTCAAATGCTGTTGGACAGGGAACAACAGATTGCCAATCAACGCGAAGTAGAGAGGCGGTTACATGCCGAGCAGGTCGAGCACGAGCAACAGCTGAAACAGATCAGCCTGGAAATTGAATTGCGGATGGCGCAACAGCTTGAAGCCAAACAGAGACTGGCCGAGAGGCAGCGGATTACCGATCAACTGGCGCATCAGGCTATTTTGGACGACAAGCGGACACTGGCCGAGATCCAGCGTCGGCAAGCCGCGGAACTGCGTTGGCGGCAAGCCGAACAATCCAAAGCGGAAAACAGCGAGGGGGATGACGATGAATACCCAGATACAACGCCTTTGTAGACGAATAGTCCCGTTCAGTATCATGGCCTTGTTGCTGGCGGCCTGCGCAACAGGCCCGCAACCCATGACGGTCCGCTCCGATGTGGATGCGCTGACGACGGCCGATGCGCAAAACAAACAGCGTTTTGTGATATTGCCCGGCGGCAAGGAGGTCAGCGAACAGGATTTGCAATTTATCGAGTTCAAAACCTATGTGGAAAAAGTTTTGATCAATCGGGGTTTTAGCAAAGCCAGTTCCTTGCGGGATGGCGATATGGTGCTGTTTTTAAGTTATGGAGTCGGCGCGCCGCAAATGTATCAATATGCCTACGAGGTGCCGGTTTGGAACGATATGGGCTACTATCCCTTTTATAGTAGGCGATACCGCTATTATCCGATGATGTCGACTTACTATACGCAGCGCATCGAAACCTATACCCTGTATAAGCGTTATTTATCGCTGGATGCCTACGATATGGAGGCTTATTTGCAACAGCAAACGCCTCGGCAACTATGGAAAATCAGTGTGCAGAGCGAGGGGCGGAGTAACGATTTGCGGCTGACTTTTCCGTATATGGTCACAGCCATGCAACCCTATATCGGCACCAATACCGGACATATGCTTGCGGTCGATGTGGATGAGTTCAATCCCGTGCTCCGGCAAATAACGATGAACATTCCTTTACCTTCGGTATTGCCTGCTTCTCAGCCAATTAAAGTCCAGTAACGCTCATGTAGGCTCGACAGCGGCATCCTTGCCGCCGATACTCCCTAGTCTGTTAAACCTTCCAGATTGGATTCGATAGCCAGGATTTCGCTCAAATGGATTTTGATAGCGTTTTCGGAAAAGCCCATGCCTTCGGCGACCGATAGCGGGAAAACGGCCAATATCTCTTCTTCGCTTTTATGTTGATCGACGCAATTGCTGAGATATTGGGCCAGATGCAGTGTGCATGCTAACGCGGAGGGTTGCTCAAATGTCGATGGCTCGGCCGATTGCTCGACGGCGGTGATTAACTCGTCCGCAAATTTCCAGCGGCGGCACAGTTCGGCGCAAACCTGTTGATTGGTAAAGCCAATCCGGTTGCGCTCAATCTCCGGGCGAGTAGCATGGCCGGCTTTTACATGTTGATCGATTTCATTGGCTTCGCTTGGGTAAACCATGTGAATCAGTACATTACCCAAATTGCCGATCAACCCGGCGGTATAGGCAATATCGCCCGCTAGATTGTTGTGCTCGGCAAGCCATTTTGCGTAGGCCGCCGTTCTGAAGCAGTTGTTCCAGAATTTCTTGATATCGAAGTTTTCAATCTTCGGAATGGCGCTAACGATGCCCGATGCAATGACCAACGTTTTTAGCTGGTTTATGCCTAGCATCACCGTCGCTTGTTCAATGGAAGCCACTTTGTGTGACAGGCCAAAATGAGCGGAATTGACTAGGCGTAGTATTTTTAGCGCAATGA